>NZ_SPHX01000004.1:0-545847 GCF_004535805.1 Cellulomonas sp. HD19AZ1 | reverse complement strand
GACTCGGGCAGCAACACCACCAACGGCTGCACCGTCAGCTGGACCCGCGGCGAGAGCTGGGGCGACCGCTTCAACGTCACCTACACCGTGACCGGCCGGTCCAACTGGTCGGTGACGGTGTACCCCAACACCGGCCAGTCCATCCAGAGCGCCTGGGGCGCCAACCGCAGCGGCAACACCTTCACCCCGTCGGGCTCCAACAGCTTCGGCGTCACCTACTACAAGGGCTCCCAGAACATCAGCTACATCCCCTGGGGCATCTGCTCCTGACGCCGGGCGCTGGATCGCCCTCTCGCCGCGAGAGGGCGATCCAGCACCCGCCCCACCCGCGAGAGCGCAATCCAGCACCATCCGCAACCAGACCGGATCGCACTCTCACCATGTGAGGGCGATTCAGCACCGTCGTACTGGCCCGTGCGCGACCCGTCGCGCCCCTCCCCGAGAAGAGGTCTTCCCCCGTGTCCCGAACCCTCTCCCCGCGTCGCGCGCTGCGTGCGCTGTCCGGACTCGCGACGGTCGGCGTCGTCCTGGCGGGGGGCCTCGCGCTGGCCCCGACCGCGAGCGCCGCGTCCTGCTCGGCCGGCTACGTCGCGCTGACGTTCGACGACGGGCCCACCGCCGCGACGACGTCGCAGATCGTCTCGACGCTGCGCCAGTACGGCGCGTCGGCGACCGTCTTCCCCACGGGCCAGAACGCGCAGAACAACGCGTCGCTCATGCAGACGTACAAGAACGCCGGGCTGCAGATCGGCAACCACAGCTGGGACCACCCGCACCTGGTGAACATGAGCGAGTCGGACGTGCGGTCGCAGCTGTCCCGCACGCAGCAGGTCGTGCAGCAGACCGCGGGCGTCACGCCCCAGGTGTTCCGCCCGCCGTACGGCGAGGTCAACCAGACGGTCCGCTCGGTCGCGTCGTCGCTCGGGCTCACGGTCGTGACGTGGGACGTCGACTCGGCGGACTGGAACAACGCGTCGGCGTCCGCGATCCGGCAGGCCGCGCAGCGGCTGCAGCCCGGGCAGGTGATCCTCATGCACGACTGGCCGGGCGCGACCGTGCAGGCCCTCCCGGGGATCCTGCAGGACCTGCAGGCCCGCAACCTGTGCGCGGGGCAGATCTCCCCGACCACGGGCCGGGCCGTCGCGCCGCTCAACGGCACGCCCGGCGGCGGCGACAACGGCGGGAACCCGGGCACCGGCAACGGCACGGACTCGGGCAGCAACACCACCAACGGCTGCACCGTCAGCTGGACCCGCGGCGAGAGCTGGGGCGACCGCTTCAACGTCACCTACACCGTGACCGGCCGGTCCAACTGGTCGGTGACGGTGTACCCCAACACCGGCCAGTCCATCCAGAGCGCCTGGGGCGCCAACCGCAGCGGCAACACCTTCACCCCGTCGGGCTCCAACAGCTTCGGCGTCACCTACTACAAGGGCTCCCAGAACATCAGCTACATCCCCTGGGGCATCTGCTCCTGACGTCCCACCGGTGCTGGATCGCCCTCTCACCGCGGCAGCTGGATCGCCCTCTCGCCGCGAGAGGGCGATCCAGCACCGTCCGGGACACGACCGGATCGCACTCTCACCACCACAAGCACCACCACAAGGCGATCCAGCACTGTCCACGACACGACCGGATCGCACTCTCGCCACCACGCGGCGATCCACCCCCGCCCGTGAGAGGGCTGTCCGGTCGGCCGTCGCGCGCGCACCCCGCCACCGTGCTGAGACACCTCTCGCGCCGTGGCGCTCGCCGCGGCTAGCGTCACGGGATGTACGTCCCGGTGTTCAACGCGCTCGACGACGCCGACGAGGTCCGCGCGCTGGTCGCGGCCGTCGGCACCGCGCAGGTCGTCACCGTCGGCGCCGACGGGTACCCCGTCGCGACGCTGCTGCCCGTCGTGTGGGACGGCGACCGGCTGCTGGGGCACATGGCGCGCGCGAACCCGCAGTGGCGCGACCTGCCCGACGACGCCCCGGCACTCGCTGTCGTCAGCGGACCGCAGGCGTACGTGTCGCCGTCCTGGTACGCGAGCAAGGCCGAGCACGGGCGGGTCGTGCCGACGTGGAACTACTCGGCCGTGCACCTGACGGGCCGGCTGCGCGTCCACGAGGACGTCGAGGAGCTGCACCGGCTCGTGACGACGCTGACCGAGCAGCACGAGCGCGACCGCGCGCAGCCGTGGGCCGTCACCGACGCGCCCGCGGACTTCGTGCGGCGTCAGCTCCGCGCCGTCGTGGGCGTCGAGCTGCGCGTCGAGCGCGTCGAGGCCAAGGCCAAGCTCAGCCAGAACCGGTCGCCGCAGGACCACGCGGGCGTCGTCGCGGGCCTGGCAGGCGAGCGGCACGCGGACGCGCCGGCCGTGGCCGACGCGATGCACCGCACGGGCGTCCGGCAGCGGGGCGCGTCGGCGGCGCGCTGAGCGCAATCCCCGCGCACCGGCGCGACCGGCGCCGCTAGCGTCCCGCCATGGACCAGGCCACGTTCGACGCACGTCTGCAGCGCTACTACGGCACGCACGTCGACGAGGGCGCGCGGCTCGGGCGCACCGCGGCCGGGGCGGTCGAGCTGGTCCGCACGCGCGAGGTCGTCGGCGCGCACCTGGGCCCCGGGTCGCGCGTGCTCGACGTGGGCGGCGGCACGGGCGTGCACGCGACGTGGCTCGCGGCGCAGGGGCACGACGTGACGCTCGTCGACCCGGTCGCGTCGCAGGTCGAGACGGCGCGCGCGGTCGGGACGTTCGCGGCCGAGGTCGGCGACGCCCGCGCGCTGCGGGCGGCCGACGCGACGTTCGACGCGGTGCTGCTGGCCGGCCCGCTGTACCACCTGGCGACGCGCGACGACCGGCTGCGGGCGCTGCGCGAGGCGCTCCGGGTGCTGCGCCCCGGCGGTGTCGTGCTCGCGGCCGGCATCACGCGGTCGATCGCGACGATGGACGTCGTGCTGAGCCGCCGGTTCACGGCCCTGCCGGGTCCGGAGCTGACGAGGCTGCTCGAGACGGGCGAGCCGGCGGAGGCGCTGGACCGGGACGAGGGCGGGTTCCCCGGTGCGCACTTCCACACCGCGGCGGAGCTCGCCGACGAGCTGACCACCGCCGGGTTCCGCGACGCGCGCGTCGTGGGCGTCGAGGGGCCAGGCTCGCTCGCGCTCGAGTTCCTGCGTCCCGACGACGACGTGGTCGCCGCCGCGCTGGTGCTGGCCCGTGCGGCGGACGGCGACACCGAGGCGGTCGACCTGTCGGGCCACCTGCTGGGCGTGGGGGTGCGCTGACGCGTCGCCCCGGACGTGTGGTGAAACGATTACTCACGGTGTGGTCACCCACTCGCCGTCACTAGCGTCGCGGGCACGAACGTGCGCCGGGGCACAGCCCTGCCACCGCCACGTCACCCCCGCGCCGACGCCGACGCCGGCGCGACGACCGTGAGGAGCCACCGTGCACCGATCCCCGACCCGCCGACGCCTCGGCGCCCTCGTGGCAGCCGTCGCGCTCGCCGTCGGCGGCCTGACTGCCGCCGCCGGGCCCGCGACCGCGCTGCCGGGCGGCCCCGTCGCGGCCGCCACGACCGGCGGCTGCGGCAAGCCCGCCGGCCTCGGCACCGGCAACCACACGCTCACCAGCAGCGGCCAGCAGCGCAGCTACCGCCTCGACGTCCCCGCCGGGTACGACCCGAACAAGCCGTACCGCCTGGTCGTCGGGCTGCACTGGTGGCACGGCACGTCGCAGGACGTCGTCAACCAGAACTTCTACGGCCTCAAGCCGCTCGCGAACAACAGCACGATCTTCGTGGCGCCGCAGGGAATCGACAACGCGTGGCCCAACAGCAACGGCCGCGACGTCACGTTCATCGACGACCTGCTGCGCACGCTCGACGCGTCCCTGTGCATCGACACGACGCAGCGGTTCGCGACCGGCTTCAGCTACGGCGGCGGCATGAGCAACGCGCTGGCGTGCGCGCGGGCCGACGTGTTCCGGGCCGTCGCGGTGCTCAACGGCGCCCAGCTCTCGGGCTGCGCGGGCGGCACGCAGCCCATCGCGTACCTCGGCTCGCACGGCGTGGCCGACAGCGTGCTCAACATCTCGCAGGGCCGCGCGCTGCGCGACCGCGCGCTGCGCAACAACGGCTGCCAGGCGCAGAACGCGCCCGAGCCCGCGGCGGGCAGCGGGCAGCACACCAAGACGACGTACACGTGCCGCGACGGCTTCCCCGTGGTGTGGATCGCCAACGACAGCGACCACCAGTGGGACGCGCGCGACCGCGGCGCGCAGCAGTCGCACGTCCCGGGCGAGATCTGGCAGTTCTTCTCGGCGCTGAGGTCGACGACCACGACGCCGACGCCGACCCCCACGCCCACCCCGACCCCCACGCCCACCGCCACCCCGACGCCGACGGCCACCCCGACCCCGACGCCGACCACACCGACCGGACGGTGCTCGGCGACGCTGCGCACCACCGGCACGTGGCCGGGCGGGTTCCAGGCCGAGGTCACCGTCACGGCCGGCTCGTCCGCGCTGAGCGGCTGGACGGTCGGCTGGTCGAGCTCGTCGTTCACGGTCTCGCAGCTGTGGAGCGGCGACGTGTCGAGCAGCGGGTCGAACGTGACGGTCCGCAACGCCGCGTGGAACGGCGCGCTGCCCGCGGGCGGCTCGACGACGTTCGGGTTCATCGGCACGGGCACGCCGGGGTCGCCGACCCTCACCTGCGCCTGACCGGGTGGCCCGGCGCGCCGGGCCCACCGCACGGCGTCTGACGCACCACCCGACGGGCGGGACCGCACCGGTCCCGCCCGTCGGCGCGCCGGGGCGCGTGGCACGCCGACGGGCGCGCGGGCACCCGCCGGCCCGCTACGGTCGACCGACCCGCTGTCCCACGCCCCGGAGGCCTCGTGAGCGACGCCGCTCCGCCCCGCCCGTGGAACCACAACGTCCACTACCACCGGCTCGTGCTGCGGGAGGTTCCACCGCACGCCCGGACGGCGCTCGACGTGGGCACGGGCGACGGGCTGCTCGCGGCCGACCTGCGCCGGTGCGTGCCGCACGTCGTGGGCCTCGACCTGGACGCCGCGGTGCTCGCCCGCGCCCGCGCGGCGGCCCCGCAGGGCGCGTGGGTGCGCGGCGACGCGCTGCGCGCACCGTTCGCGGCGGCGTCGTTCGACGTCGTCACGTCGATCGCGACGCTGCACCACCTGCCGGACCCCGCGGACGCGCTGCGGGCCCTGGCTCGCCTCACCGCGCCGGGCGGGGTGCTCGTGGTCGTCGGGTGCGCGGCGTCGTCGGGGCCGGTTGACGCCGCGTGGGACACGATCGGCGTCGTGCAGCACCAGGTGCTGAGCCGCACCCGCACGTTCTGGGAGCACACGGCGCCCACGGTGTGGCCGCCGCCGCACACGTTCGCGCAGGTCCGCGACGCCGCGCGCGACGCGCTGCCCGGCGTGCGGTGGCGCCGGCTGCCGCTGTGGCGGTACGCGCTGGTGTGGCGGCGCCCGGCCGACGCGCGGCGGGTCAGCAGCGCGTGACGGACCCGCCCGTGACGTTCCGGATCACGAGGTTCGCGACGCACGGCCGCTCGACGACGCGAGCACCGTTCGACAGCGTGAGGTTCTGCAGCGTGACGTCACGGGTCTGCGGCATGTCGCTGCGCGCCGCGAGCCGCACCTCGCCGCCCGAGATCGTGCCGCCCGCCGGGGCGAGGTCGACGTTGGTGCAGTTCTCGACGAGCACGGGGTTGTTGCCCGTGGCCCGCAGCTCGACGCGGTCGATGCGCAGGCCGCCGCTCTCGGAGACGCAGAACACGCCGCGCCCGCCGCCGACGGCCTTGACGGTGCCGACGCGAATGTTGGTCGGGTAGGACGCGCCGATGCGTCCGGCGCGGTTGGCGATCCGGAACGCCGCGTAGCCGGTGCCGGTGCCGGCGTCCTGCGCGTCGACCAGGCTCACCGTCGCGTTGATCGTCTCGTTGAGCAGCACGCCGGACTCGCCGACGCCGCGCGCGGTGACCGTGCCGACCGTGAGCCCGTCGACCCCGTAGGTCTCGAGCGCGTGCGACCCCGCGCCGGACACGTACAGCGAGTTGACGGTGATGTTGCGCACGAAGCGGCTGCGGTCGCCGTGGTTGTCGATCCGCACGCCGATGCCGCCGCCGCTGAGCCGCATGTCGATCTCCCGCAGCCGCAGGTTGTCGACGTCGCGCGCGAAGATCCCGTACACGGGGGTGCCCGTGAGGTGCAGGCGGGCGACCTCGATGTCGGTGGCGCCGCGCATGTACACGCCGGCGACGTTGCCCGAGCCGGTGCCGGTGACGTGGACGGTGCCGCAGGACTCGAGGGTCGTGTAGCTGGGCAGCGTGATGCGCGCGTTCGCGCTCATGGTCCCCGAGCCGTTCACGACGACGCGCTGCTTGCTGGTGCGCCCGGCGTCGAGCCCTTCGACGGCCCGGTTGATCGCGGTGAGCATGTCGGGGCCGGCCCACAGCTGCGTGCTGCCGCGGTAGGCGCGCCACGTGCCACCGTCCTGCACGGCCGACCCGTGGACGGTGGAGCCCGTGCAGCTCGTGCCGGGGGCGGCCTGCACGGGTGGCGCCAGGACGACGCTCGCCGCCGCGAGGGCCGCGGCGAGCAGGGCCGTGAGCGTGGCGCGGCGGGTCGGCCGCGCGGGTGGGTGCGTCATGGGATCACCTCTCGCCGGGGCTGGACGTCGTCGTCCCGGGCGGTCGGGGCGTCGTCGGGCCGCACCGTCCGTGCGGCGACGGTAGGGCCGCCCCGCTGCCGCGCTCCAGACCGTGAACCGTTTCGGCAAGCGCCTTCCGGCGCGCGGGCGGCCGACCGCTCGACCGGTCGGTCCGTCAGGACGTGAGCGCGAGCCCCAGCACGGCCGCGGCGAGCCCGGCCACGAGCATGCCGGCCGCGTGCAGCACCGCCGCCACACCCCGGCCCGCGAGCAGCAGCCGGGCGGCCTCGACGCTCGCGGTGCTGAACGTCGAGTACCCGCCCAGGAACCCCACGCCGAGCACGGCCTGCACGCCGTCGTGCCCCGCGTGCCGCAGCGCCCAGCCCGTCAGCAGGCCCAGCAGCAGGCACGCGGTGACGTTGACGACGACGGTCCCGAGCGGCACCGACCCGCGGGCCCGACGCGCGACGGCGGTGTCGACACCGAACCGCGCGGCCGCCCCCAGGCCGCCCGCGAGCGCGAGCACGACGATCACGGCCGCACCTCCCCCGCGCGCGGGCCGTCGCCGGGCCGCGCACGCTCCTCGACCAGGGCGTCCGGGTCGTGCGCGGCCTGCCCCCGCGCACCCGCGCGCCCGCCCGCGAGCACGACGCCGAGCACCGCGGCCGCGACCCCGAGCACGACGCTCACCAGCGCGTACGCGACCCCCGTCACGACCGCCCCGCCCGTGACCAGCCGCTCCACCTCGAGCACGAACGTGCTGTACGTCGTGTACCCGCCGATCACGCCCGTGCCGACGCCCAGCCGCACGGCACGCCGCCGCCCGGCGTCGGGCCCGCGGCGCGCGAGCGCCGTGAGCAGCAGGCCCAGCAGCAGCGAACCCGTGACGTTGATCGCCGTCGTCGTCCACGGCCAGCCGCCGGGCGCCGCCGGGAACGCGCCCTCGAGCAGCGCGCGCACCGTCACGCCGAGCGTCCCGCCCGCGGCGACCAGCGCCGCTGACGACACGGGCGACGGCACCGCCGAGCGTGCGTTCGAGGGCGGCGAGGAACGTGCGACGTCGGCCATGGTCACCTCCCGCGGGCAGCAGCCTGCGCCCGTACCACCGGAGCAGGAACCATCAGCCGTGCGGCGGTTCGGGCGGCACGCCCCGGCGGGATCCATCGCCGCGGCCAGGGTACGCCGCACCGCCCGCAAATCGTTCGCCCCCGCACCGACCCGCCCCTAGGGTCGCCGCCCATGGGACACGACCGGCACAGCACCGCAGCACCCGACCGGGGCGAGAGCCTGCACGGCAGGGTCGCCGTCGTCACGGGCGTGAGCCGCCGGCGCGGCATCGGGTTCGCGGTCGCGTCGCGGCTCGCACGCGCCGGCGCGAGCCTCGTCGTCCAGCACTGGGCCCCGCACGACGCCGAGCAGCCGTGGGGCGCCGACGACGTCGACGCGCTGCTGGGCGAGCTCGAGGCGCACCTCGCGCCGGGCGCGCGCCTCGCGGCCACGAGCCTCGACCTCGCGGCGCCGACCGCGGGCGAGGAGCTCGTCGAACGCGCGGGCGCCGCGCTGGGGCACCTCGACGTGCTGGTCTGCAACCACGCGCGCAGCGGCGGCGACGGTCGGCTGGCGGCCCAGACGGCGGCCACGCTCGACGCGCACTGGGCCGTGAACGCCCGCGCCACGCTGCTCGCGACCAAGGCGTTCGCGGCGCAGCACGACGGCCGGCCCGGCGGCCGCGTGGTGTGGATGACGTCGGGCCAGCTCGCCGGGCCCATGCCGGACGAGATCGCGTACGCCGCGTCGAAGGCGGTGCTCGCGGGGCTGACGCCGTCGGTCGCGGACGACCTGGTCGACCGCGGCATCCTGCTCAACACCGTCAACCCCGGGCCGGTCAACACCGGCTACCTCGACGCCGACGCGGCCCCCGCCGAGGTGGTCGAGGCCGTGCTCGCGCACTTCCCCGGCGGGCGGTTCGGCGAGCCCGACGACCCGGCGCGGCTCATCGCGTGGCTCGTGTCCGACGCCGGGAGGTGGGTCGTGGGGCAGGTGCTCTCGACCGAGGGCGGCTTCCGGCGCTGACGGCCCCGCCCGCGGCCACGCGGCTCAGAACGCGTGGACCGGCAGCGCGCGCTCGCGACGCGTGAGGGCCGCGACGACGCGCGCCTGACCGTGCCGCGCGACCGCGAGGCGCACCAGCAGGTCACGCACCGGGTCGAACACCGCGACGGGGAACGTCGGGGTGTCGACGCCGACGCTCACCGCGAGGTCGTCGGAGTGCACGACGACCTCGAGCATGCGCGTCAGCAGGAAGTCCTCGCGCCGCAGCGCCCACCCGGCCCACGGCACGGGCACGACGTCCTGCGCGGCGCCGGACACGAGCGCGTCGCGCACGCGGTCGCGGTGCGCGACGACGCGGTCGTGCAGCGCCGCGGGGCCCTCGAGCGCGAGCGTCTCGTCACCGCCGCGGTCGTTCACCGGGTCCTCGGGCGCGGCCGTCGGCCACGCCGAGCGCGCGTAGTGCTCGTCGGCGTCGGCGAGCACGGGCAGGCCGCCGGGCTCGCGCGTCAGGAGCTCCGCCGCGCGCACCACCTGGTTGCCCAGGTGCACCGCGAGCCCGCCGACGGTCAGGCGCGGCAGCGCCGACGGCTGCGACCACCGCACCGCGACCTCGGGCAGGTCGACCAGGTCGAGCACGGCGTCGGCGGCGAGGAGGAACGCGTCGTCACGGGTCATGCGGGCAGTGTGGCACCGAGCACCCACGCCGCGGGCCGGGCCGGGGCGCGGACCCGCCGTGGGTCCACCGCCCCGGCCCGGCTACCGTGCACGCGTGCTGCGACGTGCGCTCGAGGCGGTCCTCCCGGCGCGGCTCGGCGCACCCTTCCGGTGGCTGGTCGCGTCCTCGTGGACGTCGAACCTGGGCGACGGGCTCGTGCTGGCGGCGGGGCCGCTGCTGGTCGCGACCCGCACGCAGGACCCGTTCGTCGTGGCGCTCGCCGCGACGGCCGCGTGGCTCCCGCGCCTGCTGCTGGCGCTGTGGGCGGGCGTCGTCACCGACCGCGTGGACCGCCGGCGTCTCGTCATGGTGTGCAACGCGGTGCGGGTCGCCGTGCTCGCGCTGCTGGCCGCCGCCGTCGCGGGCGACGTCGCGCCCGTGTGGGTCGTGCTGGTGGCGCTCGTCGCGCTGGGAGCCGCGGAGACGTTCGCGGACAACGTGGCCGGCACGCTCGCACCGATGGTCGTGCGGCGCGACGACCTCGCGACCGCGAACGCGCGCACGCAGGCCGGTTTCATCGGCCTCAACCAGCTCGCCGGCCCGCCGCTCGGCGCCGCCCTGTTCACGGCCGGGCAGTGGTCGCCGTTCGCCGCGACGGCCGTGCTCATGGCGGCCGCCGTCGCGCTCGTCGCGCGCGTCGAGCTGCCGCCGCACGGGCGCGCCCGCGGCACGACGACCGTGCGGGCCGACGTCGTCGAGGGCGTCCGCTGGACCTGGCACCACCCCGCGGTGCGCACGCTCGTGCTGACGATCCTCGTGTTCAACGTGACGTTCGGGGCCGCGTGGTCGGTGCTCGTGCTCTACGCGCAGCAGCGCCTGGGCCTCGGTGACGTCGGGTTCGGGCTGGTCACCACCGTGCAGGCGCTCGGCGGCCTGCTGGGCGTCACGGCCTACGGGTGGCTGACGGCGCGCGTGTCGCTCGCGGGGCTCATGCGGGTCGGGCTGGTCGTGGAGACGCTCACGCACCTGGTGCTGGCGGTGACGACGAGCGCGTGGGTCGCGATGCCGGTGTTCTTCGTGTTCGGCGCGCACGCGTTCGTCTGGGGCACGACGTCGATGACGATCCGGCAGCGCGCCGTGCCGAGCGCGTTGCAGGGCCGCGTCAACGGCGTCAACGTCATCGGCACGTTCGGCGGCCTCGTGCTGGGCGGGCTGGTGGGCGGCTGGGCGGCGCAGCGGTGGGGCGTCACCGCGCCGTTCTGGGGCGCGTTCGGCGGGTCGGCCGTGTTCGTCGTGCTGATCTGGCGGCAGCTGCGGCACGTCGCGCACACCGACGCGCAGCCCGCGCCGGACGCCGCCGCCCACGGGCCCGCGTGAGGCGTGTCGGACCCGGCTGGCACGCTGTCCTCATGACCGACGCGCCCGCCCCCGGCACGCCCACCGACGGGCGGCACGCACCCGCGCGCCTCACGTCCGAGCGGGGCGACCCGCCGCACCGCGCGGACGAGGCCACGACGCTGCTCACGTTCCTCGACTTCCACCGCCGCACGCTGCTCCTCAAGACCGAGGGCCTGGACGCCGCGCACCTGCGGCAGGCCCTCCCGCCGTCGACCCTGACGCTCGGCGGCCTGATGAAGCACCTGGCGATGGTCGAGGACAGCTGGTTCGGCGTCGTGTGGCACGACCGCCCGCACGTCGAGCCGTGGGCGTCGGCCGACTGGGACGCGGACCGCGACTGGGACTTCACGAGCGCGGCCGACGACTCCCCGGAGCAGCTGCGCGCGCTGTGGGACGAGGCGGTGGCGCGCTCGCAGCGCACGGTCGACGACGCGCTCGCCGCGGGCGGGCTCGACCAGGTGTCGGCGCGACGGCACTCCGCGACGGGCGAGCCCGTGTCGCTGCGGTGGGTGCTCGTGCACATGGTCGAGGAGTACGCGCGGCACAACGGGCACGCGGACCTGCTGCGCGAGGCCGTGGACGGGAGCACCGGTGAGTGACGCCCGCGTGGGCCGGCGGGACGGCTGACGCCGTGGCCGACGACCTGCCCGAGCTGCTGCTCCCCGACGCCGCGGCGTGGCGCGCGTGGCTGGCCGAGCACCACGCGCAGCGGACGGGCGTGTGGCTCGTGCTGCACCGCAAGGGCGGCGACGTGACGGCGCTGACGTACACCGACGCGGTCGACGAGGCGCTGTGCTTCGGGTGGATCGACGGCCAGGCGCGGCGACGCGACGAGGCCAGCACGTTCCAGCGCATGACGCCGCGCCGGCCGCGCAGCGCGTGGTCCGCGGTCAACGTCGAGCGGGTCGCGCGCCTCGAGCGCGAGGGCCGCATGCACGACGCCGGCCGCGCGCAGGTCGCCGCGGCGCAGGCCGACGGCCGGTGGGAGGCCGCCTACCGGGGCCCCGCGACCATCGAGGTCCCCGACGACCTGGCGGCCGCGCTCGACGCGGTGCCCGCCGCGCGCGCCTGGTTCGACGCGTTGACCTCGGGCAACCGGTTCGCGGTGCTGCTGCGCGTCGGGCAGGCCAAGCGGCCCGAGACCCGCGCGCGCCGCATCGCGACGTTCGTCGACGACCTCGCGCACGGCCGCACGCCGTACCCGCAGAAGCGCCGTCCCGACGGTCTGTGACGCGCGACCCGGACGGGCGTCCGGAACTCGCACCGGACGTCCGTTCCGTCCCGTATCCTCCCGGATCATGGCTGTCCGGCTGCACTACCGCGCGACCCGTCCCGCACCCCTGACCCCCGACGAGGTGGCCGTCGCCCGCGGGCTGGTGGCCGCGCACAACGCGGACTTCCCGTTCGACGCCGACGCGCTCGACCTCGCCGACCCCGGTGACGCGTCGCTGCAGGGCAGCACGACCCTCCCGCAGCAGGACCCGTTCGCGACGTTCCTCGGGCTCGCGCACTGGTGCCGCGCGCTCACGGACGTGCGTCGCGCGCTGCCGGGCACGTCGTGGCAGGTGAGCGTCGACGACGACCCCGTGCCGTGGGACGACGAGGCGGGGTTCGGGTGGCCCGAGCAGCGCGACCCGACCCTGCTCGCGAGCATGCAGCAGATGCGCAGCAGGGTCTGACCGTCCCGTCGGCGGCTACGCGGTGACCCGCAGCAGCGCGTCGAGCGCGGGCTGCTGACCCTTGACGAGCAGGCGGCGCGCGTCGTCGAGGGGCGCCCACACGGCGCGGTCCACCTCGGGTACGTCGAGGTGACGCCCCGAGCGCGGCGGCCACTCGACGCGTGCGGTGCTGATGCCGGGCCGCGTCGTCAGGTCGGCGCTCGCCGGGTCGTCGGGCGAGCCGACGAGCGACGCGGGGACCTCGACCGCCAGCACGTGCACGACCTTGCCCGAGGAGTAGCGGAACGCACCGAGGTCGACGGCCGGCAGGTCCGGCGCCGGCACGCCCAGCTCCTCGGCGAACTCGCGCCGCGCCGCCGCCTCGACGTCCTCGCCCGGCTCGACCAGCCCCTTCGGCAGCGACCACGCGTGGTCGTCCTTGCGGGCCCAGAACGGGCCGCCCATGTGCGCGACGAGCACGTGCACGTCCGCACCCCGCCCGTGGTGCAGCAGCAGCCCCGCGCTCGTCACCGGCACCCGGCCACCACCCGTCCCGTCGTCCCGCCCGGCCCGGACCGTCGCCGGGCGCCGTTGCTAGCGTGCGGCACGTGACCGCACCCGCGCGACTCCCCCGCGCCTTCTGGTGGCTGTGGACGTCGTCGGCGGCGTCGAACCTCGCCGACGGCGTGCTGAAGACCGCGCTGCCGCTGGTCGCGCTCGGGTTCACGACGTCGCCCGCGGCGGTCGCGGGGCTGTCGCTCGCGCTGTCGCTGCCGTGGCTCGTCGTCGCGCTGCCCGCCGGTGCGCTCGTGGACCGGTGGGACCGGCGGGCGACGCTCGTCGTGGCGGACGTCGCGCGCGCGGTCGTCGTCGCGCTGCTCACGGTCGTGACGCTCACGGGCGGCGGGTCGATGGCTGCGCTGTACGCCGCGGCCGTGCTCGTCGGCGTGGCCGAGGTGTTCCGGGACACCACGGCGCAGTCGGTGCTGCCGCAGGTCGTCGGGCGCGACGCGCTGCCCGCCGCGAACGGACGCCTGCACGCCGCCGAGCTGACCACCAACGCGTTCGCCGGGCCGCCGCTGGGCGGGGTGCTCGTGGGCGTCGGCGCGGCGGTCGCGCTCGGGGCCCCCGCGGGGCTGTGGGCGCTGGCCGTGCTCGCGCTGCTGCAGGTGCGTGGCTCGTTCCGCGCGCCCCGCGCGGTCGACGCACCGCGCACCACGCTGCGGCGCGACATCGGCGAGGGCCTGCGGTTCCTGTGGCGGCGCCCCGTGCTGCGCACGCTCGCGGTCATGGTCGGGGTGACCAACCTCGCGATGTCGGCCGTGTCGGCGGTGTTCGTGCTGTGGGCCGTGGGGGCGGGGTCCGCGATGGGGCTCACCGAGGCGCAGTACGGCGTGCTGCTGATGTGGCTCGCGGTCGGCGCAGTGGGCGGCTCGCTCGTCGCCGGGCCCGTCACCGCGCGCCTCGGACGCACCGCGACGCTCGGCGTCAGCGTCGTCGGGTCCGCGCTGTGCCTGGCCGCACCGGCCGTGACGACCGACCCGCTGCTCGTCGGCGCCGCCAACACCGTCGCCGGGTTCGGCATCGCGCTGTGGAACGTCGTGACGGTGTCGCTGCGCCAGCGCCTCACCCCCGACCACCTGCTGGGCCGCGTCAACAGCGCCTACCGGCTGCTCGCGTGGGGCACCATGCCGCTCGGCGCCGCGCTCGGCGGGCTCATCGGCGAGACGTGGGGCCTGCGCTGGGTGTTCGTCGTCGGCGGGGTCGTGGCCGGCGGGCTCGTCGTGCTGCTGCCGCGGGTCGGCGAGGGCGCGCTGGTCGCCGCCGAACGGGCCGCGCAGGAGGACGGCGTGCGAGGCCCGGACGACGAGCCGACGGACGACGGCCCGACCGACGACGGTCCGACCGACGACGGGCGGCACGACGACGGCCCGCCGGCCGACGAGGCCGACGGGCCGGACGACGTCAGGCCGTGAGCGTCAGGCCGTGAGCGCCGCGTCCACCTCGCGCAGGAACGCGTCGAGGTCGTCGGGCGTGCGGGACGTGACGAGCCGGAAGCCCTGCGCGTCGTCGGCCACGACCTCCTCGTCGACCCACGTGCCGCCCGCGTTGCGCACGTCCGTGGTGAGCGACGGGTACGACGTGAGCCGCTTGCCCTGCACGAGACCCGCCTCGACCAGCAGCCACGGGCCGTGGCAGATCGCCGCGACCGGCCGCCCCGCCTGCGCGAACGCGCCGACCAGCCGCACCGCGTCGTCCTGCAGGCGCAGGCTGTCGGCGTTGAGCGTGCCGCCGGGCACGAGCAGCAGGTCGTAGCCGGACGCGTCGACCTGGCCGAGCGTGGTGGTCGGCTGGACGGTGCGACCGGGGTCCTTGTCGCCGACGAGCGTCTCGACTGGCGCGTCGTCGACCGCCGCGACGTCGACCGTGGCGCCCGCGCCCCGCAGGTGCTCGACGGGCACGACGAGCTCGTCCTGCTCGACCCCGTAGTTGGTGACGACGGCCAGCACGCGGCGGCCGGTGAGGTCCGCGTCGGACATGGTGTGCCTCCCTCGGTTCGGGTGACCCGGGGGTCGCCCGGGCCGCCGCCACGGTAGGCAGGGGGCCCGCACCCCCGCACGCCGGGAGCGCGAAGGTCGGGGCTGTCGAAATCCGGGACCCTCGCGCGTCATGGGGGCGAGCGGGCACAGTGGGTGCCCCGGACCACGGAGGACGACATGACGACCCCCACGACCTACACGCTCCTGCTCTGGGGCGACCCCGACGCGTGCGACGACCTCGCGGCCGCGTACGCCGCGCACGAGCGGTTCGCGCAGGAGTGCGCCGCGCGGGGCCACGAGATCCTCGGCGGCGAGGAGCTCACGAGCCCCACGACCGCGCGCGTGCTGCGCGTCGGCCCGGGCGGGTCCGAGGTCACCGACGGACCGTTCGCCGAGCTCACCGAGCAGCTCGGCGGGTTCTACCTGGTCCGCACGTCCGACCCCGAGGGCCTGCTGCGGCTCGCGGCCCCGCTGGTCATGGACGAGGTCGGCGGCGGGACGCTCGAGCTGCGGGCCGTCGTCACGCACGGCGCGGGCGACGAGGCGACCGCCGCGCAGGCCGGCGCCGTCGTATGAGGTTCGTCGTCCTGCTGTACCAGGACGAGGACGTGTGGCGGCGCGCCGACGACGCCGAGCGCGCGCGGTACCACGCGCAGCACGCGGCGTTCGACGGCGCGCTGCGCACCGCGGGCGTGACCGTCGTGGCCGGCGAGGCGCTCGTGGGCGTCGCCGCGGCGCGCACGCACCGCCGCGTCGGCGACGACGTCACCGTCACCGACGGGCCGTTCGCCGAGACGGCCGAGCAGCTCGGCGGGTTCTACCTGGTCGACGCGCCCGACGCGGACACGCTGCTGGCGACGCTGCGGCACCTGCCGGAGTACACGGTCGAGGTGCGCGAGGTCGCCGAGGCATGACCGCCCGTCACCCGGTCGGAGCGCCGGCCCGTGCCCCGCGCGGGCACGCGGCCGGCGCACCCGCGACGCGCGGGCGCACCCGCGACGTGCGCTGCCCGGTGAACCCGCGGTGACCGCGCACGAGGACGCGGCGGACCCGGTCGGGTCCGCCGTCGCCGACGCGTGGCGCGCGCACTGGTCGCACGTCGTCGCGCTGCTCGTCGCGCAGTACGCGAGCCCCGACCTCGCCGAGGACGCGGCCGGCGACGCGTTCGAGGCCGCGGCGCGCACGTGGCCGCGCGACGGCGTGCCGGCCAACCCCGGCGCGTGGCTGCTGACCGCGGCCCGCCGCCGCGTCGTCGACCGGCTGCGCGCCCGCGCGCTGCACCGCCGCAAGGAGCCGCTGCTCGTGGTCGACGACGAGATGCGCGCGCTCGCGGCGGCCGCGCACGACCCCGGCGCGCACGTCGCGGACGAGCAGCTGCGGCTCGTGCTGACGTGCTGCCACCCGGCGCTCGCACCGGCCGACCGGGTCGCGATGACGCTGCGGTTCGTCGTCGGGCTCTCGACCGCGGACATCGCGCGGCTGCAGCTCGTGCAGCACACCGCGATGTCGGCACGGCTCACGCGCGCCAAGCGTCGTCTCGCGGAGACCGGCGTGCCGTTCGTCGTGCCGCCGCGCGACCGGCTCGACGAGCGTCTCGACGCCGTGACGACCGTGCTGTACCTGCTGTTCACGGCCGGGTACCAGCCCGCCGACGTGCCCGGGGGGCTGCGCGTCGACCTCGCCGACGAGGCCGTGCGGCTCGTGCGCGAGCTCGACGGGCTGCTGGGCGGGTCGCTGCGCGTGCGCGCGCTGCTCGCGCTGGTGCTGCTGCAGCACTCGCGCCGCGACGCGCGCGTCGACGACGCGGGCCGCCTGGTGCTGCTGCCCGACCAGGACCGCGCGCGCTGGCACGCGGCCGAGATCGCGGAGGGCGTCGCGCTGCTGCGCGCGCTGCCGCCGCTCGACGGCCTGGCCGAGGACCACCGGCTGCAGGCGCTCGTGGCCGCCGAGCACGCGACCGCGCGGACCGCGGCGGACACCCGGTGGTACGTCGTCGCCGGCCTCTACGCGCTGCTCGAGGCACGCACCGGGTCGCCGGTGGTGCGCCTGGCGCGCGCGGTCGCGGTCGCCGAGGCCGCCGGGCCGGACGCGGGCCTCGCCGTGCTCGAGGGCCTGGACGCCGCGCTCCCCCGCCACCACCGGCTCCCGGCGGTGCGCGGCGAGCTCCTGCTGCGCGCAGGCCGTCACCCCGAGGCCGTCGCCGAGCTCGAGCGCGCGCTCGGCCTCGTCCCCGACGCCGCCGAGCGCGACCACCTGGAGCGCCGCCTGGCCGAGGCCCGCAGCCCCGGCCCGTGAGCAGCCCGCGGGGCGGCGGTCCGGCGCGTCAGCGGACGCGGGGGCCGCGCGTGCGGCGCTGCACCGCGAGCCGGGTGCGGGCCGCGAGGTCGTCGAGGCCCGTGACGTCGCGCGTGCGCGCCACGAGGCCGGCGACGTCCCGGGACAGCGCGTCGAGGTCGGCCTCGGGGTCGACCCGCAGCGTGCTGACCAGCACGTGCCGCCCGCCCTCGTGGTCCACGACCGCGCGGGCGCCGAGCACGCCGGGCACGCGGCGCGCCTGCTCGGCGACCTGCGCGGCGAGCGGCGCGACGTCGAGCACGAGCCGGCCGGACGCGTCGGACCCGGCGAGCGGCAGCTCCCGCACGCGCGGCGTGCCGAGGTGCGCGAGCAGCCACCACAGCGCGAGGGCGCCGAGCACGACGCCACTCGCGGTGGCCGCTGCCCCGAACCAGGAGGCCTCGGTGACGTCGGCGGCGCGGGCCGGCTCGAGCGCGGCCGGCGCGCCGGGCCACAGGCGGGCCAGCGTGCCCGTCCACCACAGCACCGCGGCCACGCCGACCACGAGCAGCACGACGCCCAGCAGCAGGGCGACCGCGCGGTCCAGGCCGCGCACACGGCGGGTCATCGCGCACCTCCACGGGTCTCGGTGTCCTCGGTCCGGGCGCGGCGCGTGCGGACGACGACGCGCGGCGGGTCGGTCAGCGCGGTGAGCCGCTGCGTGACCGCGACGGCGACGCGCGCCTCGATCGTCGGGTCGCCGTCGGTCGTCGCGGTGACGGTCACGGCGCGCCGCCCCCACGTGCTGCTCACGTCGAGCACGCCGTCGACCCGGGCGGCCGCCGCGGACGCGAGCCGCGCGACGTCCTGACCCCGCACGTGCTGCCCGGCGCCCGCGGCGAGGGGCAGGCCGGGGCGACGGCGCGGCGTGAGCGCGGCGACGACGAGCCGCAGGCCCGCGAGCGCGAGCACGACCCCGACGAGCGCGACGGGCCACGTCGGCCGCAGCGGGCCGAGCCCGGTGCCGGCGTCCGCGACCCACGGCGTGCCGGGCAGCGCGCCGAGCGCCACGAGACCGTCGTGGACGAGCAGGACGGCGACCGCGAGCACGACGACCGCGAGCAGCGGGCCGAGCCACGCGAGCGTCCCGGCGGGACGGGGCGGTGCGTACGGCACGGGCCGGTGGGCCGTGGCGTCGTCGGGCCGGCCGGCGGGCGCCGCGGCGACGGACGGTGCGGGCGCCTCCGCCGGGGCGACGTGCGCACCGGTGCGGGGCACGGGGGTGCCGGTGGTCATCGCACACGCTCCCGGGGTGCGTCGGACGGGTCGGTGACGGCGACGACGCGGACGTCGACGCGGTCGGTGGGCACCCCCGCGAACCGCTCGACGGCCGCGGCGACGGCCTCGCGGACGGCGCGCGCGGTGACGGCCGCGGGTGCGGGCCAGACGAGCGCGACGTCCACCTCGACCTGCGCGCGCGTGCCCACGACGTGCGCGGACGCGTGCGGCAGGTCGCGGCCCAGCAGCCCGCCGGCCGTGGTGCGCGCGACGCCGGGGACCCGCGCGGCGGCGACGGCGGCGACGCGCTGCACGGCGCGGTCGGCGACCGTGAGGGTGCCGCGCGTGCCGGGGTCGGGCGGTGCCTCGGCAGGCGTGGGCGCGAGGGCGACGTCAGCCACGGCGCCGGCCGTTCGTGAATGTCGTCAGGTCCACCCGGCCCTCGAGCGCGGCACCCACGACCCAGCCCAGGGCGCCGAGCACGAGCGCGAGCAGGAAGCCCGTGAACCCGCCGGCGACGGCGGCGAGCGCGAGCAGCAGACCGGTCAGCAGACCGGCGAGGGACAGGGACATGGGGTTCTCCTCGGGTGCGGGGTGGGGCGCGCGGGGCGGGGTCGCGCTGCGCGTCAGGGGGCGAGGTCGTCGACGACGACGTGGACGTCGCCGCCGACGGCGGCGCGGACGGCCGCGTGCACGGCGCCCGCGGTGGCCCGCAGGTCGGTGCCGAGCCGCAGCACCACGTGGACCTCGGTGGACGTGCCGTCGGGGGTGGTGCGGACGCGGACGCCGGCGACGCGACGGCCGGGCAGGTAGGTGCCGATCTCGCCGAACGGCCCGGGGTGCAGGCCGGTGACGCCGGGCACCGCGAGCGCGGTCGCGGCGGCGAGCTCGGCCGGGTCGGGCGGGTCGACGGGGACGGGCGGCGCGACGGGGACGGGTGCCCCGGCCGGATCGCGCGGCGCGACCGGAAGGGGCGACGCGCCGGGCACGCGTGCCCCGGCCGGATCGGGCGACCCGCCGGGCACGGGCCTCCCGGCGGTGGCGGGCGCCGACCGAGGGCCGACGTCCGCCCCGCCCGGGGGGACGACCCGGGGCGCCGGGGCGTCCGGTCGGTCGGTGCTCATGCCACGCGGGGCTGCGGCTCGGGCTCGGGCTGCGGGTCGTCCTGCGGCAGGTGCACGTCGTTGACCGTGATGTTGACCTCGATGACACGCAGCCCGGTCATGCGCTCGACGGACGTGATGATGTTGCGGCGCACGCCCTCGGCGAGGTCGACGACGGACACGCCGTACTCGGCGACGAGGTCGACGTCGATCGCGGCCTCCTGCTCGCCGACCTCGACGCTGATGCCCTGCGCGTGGTTGGTCGTGCCGCCGGGGATGCGCTCGCGCAGCGCGCCGAACGCACGGGCCGCGCCGCCGCCCAGGGCGTACACACCCGCGACGTCGCCCGCGGCGATGCCGGCGATCTTGGCGACGACGCCGTCGGCGATCGTCGTGGTGCCGTGCTCGGTCTGCAGCGGGGTCGAGCTCGCGACGCCGCCGCCGAGCGCGGTGTTGCCGCCGCGCGGGCCGCGGTTCGCGGGGCTCGGGGTGCTCGTGGTGGTCGACGTCGGCGTGCTGGTCTGCTCGGTCATCGTTCCTCCTGTGCTGGGCGTGCCGCTGGCCGCGGCCCGGTGGTGCCGGTCGGGTGCCGTGCGCTCGCCGCGCCGCGGGGGCGTGGTGCGCCGACACTGGGTGAGTGCCCGTTGCCGCGTCGACGTCACGGTCGACCTGCTGTGATCTCCATCACACCTCTCCTGGTGCGATCCGCCACCGGAGCGCGCGATGACACCGGCCGTCCCGGCACCCCCGGACGCGCCCGTCCCCGACGCCGAGCTCGTCGCGCGCGCGGGCCTCGGCGACCACGCCGCGTTCGCCGAGCTCGTCGCGCGCCACGGCGCCGCGCTCTACCGCTACGCGCGCCGGATGCTCGGCTCCGCGGCCGACGCCGAGGACGCCGTGCAGGACGCGCTGACCGCCGCGTGGCTCGGCGCCGAGGGGTTCCGCGGCGCGTCGAGCGTGCGCACCTGGCTCTTCGGGATCCAGGCCAACTGCGTGCGTCGCGCGGCCCGCACGCGCACCCGCACGCCCGTCCCCGTGACGCCCGACGCCGACGACGACCGCACCGACCCGGCTCCCGCCGGCGACGACCCGGTGGAACACTTGCTCGCGACCGACCTGCGCGCCGCGCTCGACCTCGCGCTCGCGGACCTGCCCGGCCCGCAGCGCGCGGCGTGGCTCCTGGTCGAGGTCGAGGGCATGCCGTACGCGGACGCGGCGCACGTGCTGGGCACGACGCACGCGGCGGTCCGGGGACTGCTGGAACGGGCCCGCAGGACGCTCGGGAGGAGGTTCGAGACATGGCGGTAGACGACGGCGACGGCACGCGCCGCACGCCCGGCGACGACCTGCTCGACCTCGCGACGGCCCAGCTGCGCACCCACACCGACGACGGCTGGGTGACGGTCGCGCCGCGCGTGCTGGCGTCCGCGCTGCGGGCGGTCCGGCCGTCGCAGCCCGTGCGGGGGCGCCACGTGGAAGGCGACTACGTGGTCGCGGCCGACGTCCTGCGCACGTCGGTCCGCGCGCTGCTCGACCCCGACCCGCGCGTCCGGCTGCGGCGGCTCGCGCTGCGCACCGGCCCCGACGACGTGCTGGAGGAGGCCGTCGTCGAGGTGTCGGCCGCGTACCTGCAGCCGCTCGAGCCGCTGGCCGACGACGTGCGGCGCACCGTGGCCGCGCACCTGCGCGACGTGCTCGGCGACCCCGACCTGCCCGACGACGCCGTGCGCGTCGACCTGCTGGTCACGGACGTCCACCGCGCCTGACGCCGACGGGCTGGCGTCGACAGCCTGGCGTCGACGCCGTGACGCCGACCGCACGGCGGCCGACCGCCGCGCGCCCGACCGTCCACGCCCGACCCGCCCGCCCCCGACCGCTCAGGCCCGCCGGGCCGCCACCGATGGGCAGGGGGACGGGAGGTGGACGTGCAGGGCGTGCAGGGCGTGCAGGCGATCACCGCGCGCATGGCCGCGATCGAGTCGGCCATCGCGACGGTCAGCGCTGCCCGGACGCCCACCGCCACCGGCGCGACCTCGACGCCGTCGGCGACCGGCACCGCGTTCGCGGCGGCTCTGGCCGCGGAGGTCCGCACCGCCGAGACCCGCACCGCCGGGGTCCGCACCACCGGCGCCACCGCGACGGGCGCCCTGCCCGCGGTGGACGGCTTCACGCCCGAGCAGGTCGGCAACGCGTCCGCCGTCGTCGCGGCGGGCCGTGGCATGGGCCTGTCGCTGCGGGACCAGGCGATCGGCGTCATGACGGCGATCGGCGAGTCGTCGCTCCGCGTCGTCGACCGCGGCGACGCCGCCGGGCCGGACAGCCGCGGCCTGTTCCAGCAGCGCGACAACGGCGCGTGGGGCACGTACGCCGAGCGCATGGACCCGACCGCGTCGGCGCAGAGCTTCTTCCGCGCGCTGCAGCGCGTCGACGGGCGGGACACGATGGCGCCGACGCTCGTCGCGCACGCCGTGCAGCGCAACGCCGACCCGCAGCACTACGCACGCTCGTGGGACGCGGCGGTCGGGCTCGTCGCGCGACTCACCGGCACGACGCCCGCGCAGGTCGCGGGCTGACGCACCGCGCACGTCACGGGCAGAAGCACCGCGCAGGTCGCGGGCTGACGCACCGCGCACGTCCGGCGGCACCGGTCGCCGCGCACGACGCCGCGCCGGGCGACGGCGCGCACCCCGGCCCGCACGACCCACGCGGTCAGGCCGCGGCGACCTCGCGCACCCACGCGCCGTCGGCCTGCGCGCGGAAGCCGACGCGCTCGAGGTACGCGATCGCACCCGGCGGGGCGGTCGGCACGACGAGCCGGCGCAGCCCGTGCGCCGCGAACACGTCGGAGTGCCGGTACACGAACTCGCCGGGCGTGAAGTCCCGGAACCGCGGGGTCACCCAGTCCAGAGCGACGACGCCCGTGCCGTCGCCGTCGTCGCGCACGAGCACGACGCCCACGGTCTCGTCGCCGCGCACGACGAGGAACGCGAGCTCGTCGCCGGGGGTGCCCGGCGCCGAGGCGTCGGGCGCGTGGGCGTCGGGCGCGGGCGCCCCGGGTGCGGACGCGCCGGGGGCAGACGCGCCAGGTGCAGACGCGCCAGGTGCGGGCGCTCCGGCCGCGGGCACGGTGCGGTGCCGTGCGACGTCGTCGGCGTGCACCGCGAGCACGTGCCGCAGGTACGCGTCGTCGCGCGCGACCTCGACGACGGCGTACACCGCGGCGTCGGACCGCTCGCGGCGCAGCCGCCACAGCCAGTACACGTCGATGACCGCGATCGCGCCGTTCATCGCCGCGAACGCCCAGATGCCGAAGACCGCGTTGTACGCGGTCGCGAGCACGGCACCCACGAGGTTCATGACGCGGAACCGCCACACGCGCGCCTGCATGAGCGACAGCACGACGAGGACCGAACCCGCCCACCCGACGATCTCCCACCACGGCATCCGAGCAGGCTAGGGTCCGGGGTCCGGCGCGGGCGGCAAACACGTCGACGTGAGACGCCTCACGATGGATCGTGGGACGCATGACCGTGTGGACCCTGCAGGACGTGCCCGTGCCGTCGTCGCTCGACGCCCCCGACGCGGCCCTGTTGCACGGGCTCGTCGACGCCCAGAACGCGGTCGTGCGGGCGGAGTGGGGCACCGACGACTTCACGACGACCGCGCGCCGGTCGCTGTCCCGGCTGCAGCACCAGGAGTACCAGCGTCGCGTCCGGCTGCTCGCGGTCGATCCCGCCGCCGACCCGGCGGACCCCGCGTCCGTGCTCGGGTTCGCGTGCCTGGACCTGCCGCAGCGGGACAACACGCACACCGGCTGGCTCGAGATCGGCGTGCGCGAGCAGCACCGCGGGGCGGGCGTCGGGGGCGCGCTGCACGAGGCCGCGCTCGACGTGGCGCGCGCCGCCGGCCGCACGCACCTGATGGCCGAGACCGACCAGGCCGTCGAGCCCGCTCCCGGGCCGGGCACGCTCGCCGCGCCGACGGGCGAGGGACGTGTCGCCGCCGACGCCGCGGGCGTGCGGTTCGCGCTCGCGCGCGGCTGGCGGCTCGAGCAGGTGGCCCGGCACTCGCGGCTCACGCTGCCGGTCGACGCCGCGGCGCTCGAGGCGCACCGGGGCGCAGCCGTCGCCGCCGCGGGGCCCGACTACCGGGCGGTGACGTGGGAGGACGCGACGCCCGACGCGTGGGCCGACGCGATGGCCGAGCTCCGCACCCGCATGAGCACCGACGAACCCACGGGCGGGCTCGCGGTCGAGGAGGAGCACTGGGACGCCGCACGCGTGCGCGCGCTCGACGCGGAGTACGCGGAGCGCGACGAGCACCGGCTGACCACGGCGGTCGAGCACGTGCCGTCGGGGCGGCTGGTCGCGTACTCGGGCTTCATGATGCCGCCGCACACGCAGGACTTCGTGTGGCAGGAGGACACGCTCGTGCTGCGCGAGCACCGCGGCCACCGCCTCGGCATGCTCGCCAAGACCGTCCAGCTGCAGGCGCTCGTCGCGCGCCGCCCGCAGGTCTGCCGCATCAGCACGTGGAACGCCGAGGAGAACCGCTGGATGCTCGCGATCAACGTCGCGCTGGGCTTCCGCCCGGCGGGCGGCACGGGCGTCTGGCAGCTCACCCTCTGAGGCGAGCCGCCACTGGTCACTTCGGGGCACTCCAGGCAGGACATCCGCTCCCGAAGTGACCAGTGGTCACCACCGGGTGCACCGAAGTGACCAGTGGGCGCCACGTGCTGCGGACGAGCCGGTCAGAGCACGGCGGCGCGCTGCGGGGCGCCCCACCAGCCGGCCCACCGGCGGCGGGCCTCGGCGAGCACCTCGTCGTCGAGCCCGTAGGTCGACAGGGTCGCGTCGATCGTGCCGTGCGGCGGGTGCGCGGCGGCGGGCCGCATCACGAGCACGAGCAGCGACTCGGCGATGCCGTGCACGTGGATCCCCACCTGGTGCTCGGTGCGGTACCGCAGCGTCCCGCCGAGCCGGGATCCGTCGGGCCGCACGACCTCGACGTGGGCACCGACGGGCAGGCCGCGCACGCCGTGCAGCCCGGCACGGAACAGCAGCGGGTCGCTGCGGTCGCCCGCGTCCAGGCCGTGCGCCGAGAGCGTCACGCGGTCCTGCCCGAGGTGCACGTCGAGCGCGAACGCGAGCTGCTGGACGAACTGCGTCCAGCCCTCGTCGATCTCGTCGAACACGCCGTCGAACGGGGCGAGCCCGGCGTGGCTGCGGCGCGTGAGCGCGACGTGCGAGCGGCGGGGCGTGTCGTCGCGCGTCGTGACGACGATCCGGTCGTGGTGCCCGAGCTCGAGCGTCCGGGTCGCGACGCCGTCGGCGTGCTCCTCGTGCTCGTGCACGGCCCCGCGGAAGATCTGCCGGATCTCGGCGTCGAGCGTGTCGGAGTCCCACCCGAACCACCGTGCGACGAGGTCCGGGTCGCGCAGGTGCGCCCAGACGATGGCGGCGGGTGCGTCGACGTCCACGGAGACGACCTCACGACGATCGAGCAACATGGCTGCTCCCTCGGTTCCACGGCGGGCCTGCGGGTCCGGCGGGGCGTCGGCGACCCGTACCTGCGACGTTAGCCCGGGAGGCCAGCGACCGCAGCGGCGTCGACCCGCAGGGCGACGCGTTCACCCGCCGCGCACGTCCAGCCCGCGGGTGCGAGCGCGCTCACACGGCCCACGCCGGCGACCTCGACGACGACCTCGGTGCGCCCCCGCCGCGACCGCACGACCTCGACCCGCCCGTCGACCGCGGCACCGGCATGGTGTCGGTCGTCGCTGGCGGGCCCCCCGACGGCGGACCCGGACGCTGCGCCGGGCACCGTGCCGACGGACCCCGGGCCGTCGACCGCGGCACCGGCCGCGTGGTCGGCTCCCCCGCGCTCGGCGCCCTCGCCGCCCGGGACGACGACGAACGCACCCGCCGCGAGCGCGAGCACGCCCCCGGCGGGCAGCAGGGCGACCCCGGCGCTGCGCGCGGCACCGACGAGCGCGGCGACGGCGGGCGGCACGGCGTCCCCCGCCGCGGGCACGGGCACGGGCACGAACGCCTCGTACCCGAGGAACTCGGCGACCCGTCGGGACGCGGGGCGCGCCCACAGGTCGGCGGGCGACGCGACCTGCAGCAGGCGCCCGGCGTCCATGACGGCGACGCGGTCGGCGACGGCGAACGCCTCGTCCTGGTCGTGCGTGACGAACAGCGCCGTGGTCGCGGTCGTCACCAGCACGTCGCGCAGGTCGAGCGCGAGCCGCTCGCGCAGGCCGCGGTCGAGCGCGGACAGCGGCTCGTCGAGCAGCAGCAGCCGGGGGCGCGGCGCGAGCGCGCGGGCGAGCGCGACGCGCTGCCGCTCGCCGCCCGACAGGGTCGCGACGTCGCGCCGCTGCGTGCCGGGCAGGCCCACGAGGTCGAGCAGCTCGGCGACGCGCGCCGTGCGCGCCGCCCGGTCGCGGCGCACGCCCGCGGGCAGCCCGTACGCGACGTTGCCCGCGACGTCGCGGTGCGCGAACAGCTGGCCGTCCTGGAACAGCAGCCCGAACCCGCGGCGGTGCACGGGCACGCCGGTGACCGGCACGCCGTCCCACGCGACGTCGCCGCCGGCCAGCGGCTCGAGGCCCGCGACGGCCCGCAGCAGCGAGGACTTGCCGCAGCCGGACGGGCCGAGCAGCGCGACGACCTCACCGGTGGGCACGGCCAGGTCGACGCCGTCGACCGCGGCGCGCTCCGCGCCCGGGTACCGCACGACGACGTCGGCGACCTGCAGCCCGTCGCTCACCACGCACCTCCGATCCCCGGGCGGCGCAGCCGCTCGCACACCGCCACGATGCCCGCCGTCAGCGCGGCCAGCAGCACCGACGCGGCGAGCGCCGCACCGTAGTTCTCGGCGCCGGGGCGTCCCAGCAGCCGGAAGATCACGACGGGCAGCGTCGGCTCCTGCGGGCGCGCGAGGAACGACGTGGCACCGAACTCCCCGAGGGACGCCGCGAACGCGAACCCGAGGGCGAGGCCCACGGCCCGCGCGGCGACCGCGAGGTCGACGGTCCGCAGCACGCGCCCGGGCGGGGCGCCCAGCGTCGCGGCGACCTCGCGCTGCCGCGGGTCGATCGCGCGCAGCACGGGCAGCACGGTCCGCACCACGAGCGGCACGGCGACGACGGCCTGCGCGACCGCGACGAGCGCGGGCGACGTGCGCAGGTCGACGGGCAGGCCGAGCGGTGCGTCCATCGCGACGAGGAACCCGAACCCGACGGTCACGGCGGACACGCCCAGCGGCAGCATGAACAGCGCGTCGAGCCCGCCGACGGCGCGCCGCGCGGCCGTGCCGCGCGGGCGCCGCGACACCACGAGCGCGACGAGCCCCCCGACCACGAGGGCGATGACGGTCGCGTCGGTGGCCGTGCGCAGCGACGTGCCGGCCGCGTGCCAGGCGCTGACCGCGAGCGTGTCCTGCGGCACGGCGAGCGCGGCGTAGTTGTCGAGGCCCCAGCCGCGCGGCGTGCGCAGCGAGCGGACCACGAGGTTGACCAGCGGCAGCGCCAGCAGCCCCAGCACCGCCACGGCGGTGACCGCGACGGCCGCGGCGTCGAGCGGCTCCCGCAGCCGCACGGGACGGGCCGCGGCGGGCCCGCCGACGCTCAGCGCGCGCTCGGTGCGGGCCCGCGCCCGCCCGGCCACCGTCAGGGCCGCGGCGACGACGACGAGCTGCACGACCGACAGCACGGCCGCGGCACGCAGGTCGAGGAACTGCGTGGTCTGGATCCAGATCTCGGTCTCGACCGTGCCGTACCGGCGCCCGCCGAGCACCAGCACGGTGCCGAACGCGGTCGCGCAGAACAGGAACACGAGGGACGCGGCGGACGCGATCGCGGGGCCGAGCGCGGGCAGCGTGACGGTGGTCAGGACGCGCCACGGCGACGCGCCGAGCGCGCGTGCGGCCTGCTCGGTGCGCTCGTCGAGGCGCTCCCACATGCCGCCGACGGTCCGCACGACGACCGCGTAGTTGAAGAACACGAGCGCGAGCACGATCGCGGTGACCGTGCCGTCGAGGCCGAGCCCGCCCAGCAGGCCGCCGTCGACGAGCAGCGACCGGAAGGCCACGCCGACCACGACGGTCGGCAGCACGAACGGCACGGTGACGAACGCGCGCAGCGCGCCGCGGCCGGGGAACCGGCACCGGTAGAGCACGTACGCGCCGGGCACGCCCAGCAGCACGGCGCCCGCCGTGCCGAGCGCGGCCTGCGCGAGGGTCTGCCCGACGACGCGCCACGTGCGGGGCCGCGCGAACACCTCGGCGAACCCCGAGAGGTCGAGCCGACCGTCGGTGACGAACCCGCGGCCCACGATCTCCGCGACGGGCTGCACGAAGAACACCCCGAGGAAGAGCAGGGGCACGGCGACGGCCGCGCCCCACGCGAGGGCGGGGCGCACGCGCGCGGCCCGCCCCGCGGCCGGGGCCGTCGGGGCGGGTCCGCGCGCGAGCGTCGTCGTCACGTCGTGGGCCGCCCGGTCAGCCGATGACCGTGTCGGACCACGTGCTGAGCCACTCCTCGCGGTGCTCCGCGATGTCGGCGGGCGCGACCTCGAACGGCGTCTCGGCCAGCGGCGCCCACCGCGCCCAGTCGTCGGGCAGGTCGACCGACGAGCTCACGGGGTACATGTACATCGAGCCGGGGATGTCGGCCTGGACGTCGTCGGACAGCAGGAAGTCGAGCAGCTGCGCAGCACCCTCGGGGTTCTTCGCGCCCGCGAGCACACCCGCGTACTCGACCTGGCGGAAGCACGTGTCGAGCAGCGCGGCGGTGCGCGGCGTGTCCCCGCCCTCGGGGACCGTCACGGGCGGCGACGACGCGTACGACAGCACGACCGGCCGCGGCCCGTCGCCACCGGCCCCGGAGAAGTCCGTGTAGTACGCGTCGGACCAGCCGTCGGCGACCTTGAGGCCGTTGTCGCGCAGGCCCGCCCAGTAGCCGGCCCAGCCGTCCTCGCCGAACGCCCCGACGGTCGCCAGCAGGAACGCCAGCCCGGGCGACGACGTCACGGGGTCCGGCACGACGACGAGGTCGCGGTAGGCCGGGTCGAGCAGCGACTCGAGCGTCGTCGGCGGCGTCACGCCCTTGTCGGCGAACCACGTCGAGTCGACGTTGAGGCACACGTCGGACAGGTCGATCGCGGTGAGCGCGCCGTCGTCGTCGCCCGGCACGGCGTACGTCTGCGCGTCGGCCGCCGCGGGTGCCGTGACGTCGGCGGGGACGACGACGCCCTCGTCGAGCGCGCGCGACGCGAACGCGTTGTCGATGCCGTACACGAGGTCGCCCAGCGGCGCGTCCTTGGTGAGCACGAGCTGGTTGACGAGCGCGCCCGCGTCGGCCTGCTGCACGACCTGGACGGTCAGCCCGCTGTCCTGCTCGAACTTCTCCAGCAGCCCGTCGGACAGCCCGAACGACTCGTGCGTCACGAGGGTCACGGTGCCGCCGGACGTGCCGCCGGTCGCGTCCGGCGTGGCCGCGTCGCCCGTCCCCAGGGCCGAGCAGGCGGTGAGGGCCACGAGGGTGGTCGCGGCGGCCAGTGCGGCACGAGGGCCGCGGTGGGTCGTCATGTGGTGGTGCTCCTCCGTCGTCGTCGGAGGGGTCCAGCGCCCGTCGTGCCGCGCGGGCACGCCGACCGCGGGAGGAGAGAAAGCCCGACTCCCTACGCCGGTATCAACCGGATCAGGTTCGAGGGTCTGCGGTGGTCCGCACTCTCAGCGTCCTCGCCCCGCACGCGGGACGGACGCTCCCCTGTCGTTCGCGCACGATCCTAGCCCCGCCACGTGGGCGCCCCGAACTGTGCCCGGGGTCCGGGCCGGGTAGCGTCCGTGCAGGCGAGGGCACGCGCACCGCGTGGCGCCCGGGCACGCGGACGAGCACAGGAGGCGCACATGTCGGACGACGAGCAGAAGCAGTCGATGGTCGCGAAGATCGTCGGCGCGGGCGTGGCCCTGGGTGCCGCGTGGCTGGTGCAGAAGATCATCGACTCGGCGTGGCAGAAGGCCAAGGGCCACAAGCCGCCGCAGGCCGACTCGACCGCGGAGGACGTGAAGTTCAGCGAGGTCGCCCTCGCGGCCGTCATCACGGGTGCCGCGGTCGCGCTGTCGCGCGTGCTCGCGACGCGCGGCACGGCGAAGTTCGCGGGGCGCATCTCCCGCTGACGTCGCGCGGGCGGGCGTCGCCGGTCAGTCCGGGCGGCCGCCCTCGTCCGTCTGACGCGTCGCCGCCAGGTCGCGGGACAGCTCGTCGATGACGAGCAGGTCCTGCCGGACCTTGCCCGTGCGGAACCCGGCACGGCCGACCATGTGCGCCGCGACGGGCGCCGTGAGCATCTGGAACACCGCGACGAGCACGAGCGCCCACACCGCGCCGCCCTCGCGCAGCCGCAGCGCGAGGCCGACGAGCACGAGCACGAGCCCGAGCACCTGCGGCTTGGTCGCCGCGTGCATGCGGGACAGCAGGTCGGGGAACCGCAGCGCGCCGACGCCGGCAGCGAGCGCGAAGAACGCGCCGCCGAGCAGGCACACCGCCGAGACGACGTCGGCGACGGTGGTCCACTGGTCCTGGGTCATCGCGTCTCCTCGTCCGCCGGCCCGCCGTGGTGCTCGGGGTCGGGCTCGTCCTCGACGGTGTCGCGCGCGCTCTCGGGCACGGGCTCGGTCGCCGGCTCCGACGCGTCGCGGTCCGGCCCCGTCGCCGCGGCCGGCACGCCGTCCCGCGCGGCCTCGAGCGCGGCGCGGCGGCGCGCGCGGCGCTCGGCCAGCTCCTCCTGCTCGAGGCGGCGCTTCTCGGCCTCCTCGGCGGCGACCTCCTCGCGCGTGCGCACGCGTCCCTCGCCCTCGGGCTCGACGGCCGCGAACCGCGCGACGGTCACCGACCCGACGAACCCGACGAGCGACAGCACGACGAGCAGCGGCACGACGTCCGCGCGGCGGAACACCGCGGCGTAGAGCGCGACGCCCGCGATCACGGTGGTGACGACGATGTCGAGCGCGATGGTGCGGTCGAGCATCGACGGGCCGCGCTCGGCGCGGATCACGGCGAGGGTCGCGCCGACGGTGAGCAGCGCGGCGCACACGAGGACGACGACGTCGAACACGGTCATCGGGTCGCCACCTCCCGCGCGCGTCGGCTGCGGCTCAGGCCCGCCTCGGCGAGCTCGGCGTCGGATCCGAGCGCACGCAGCACGCGGGCCTCCTGGTCGAGGACGTTCTGGCGGGCCTTCTCGATGCCGCCGCTGGTCTCGACGTCGAGCACGTGGACGTACAGCCGGCCGGTGAGCCGGTGCGCCTCGACGATGATCGAGCCGGGCACGAGGGACACGAGCTCGGCCGTGAGCGTGAGGTACAGGTCGGAGTGGCTGCGCAGCTGCACGCAGATCACGGCGCCGCGGGGCGTGTACCGGGGGCGCAGCGCGACGAGGCTGACCTCGAACGACGCGCGCACCAGGTCGAGCGCGAACCGCCCGAGGAGCACGGCGAGCGCGGCGGGGTGCACGCGGCCGTGGAAGTCGACGGGCGTCATGCGCAGCCCGGTGGTGACGAGCACGCCGAGCAGCGCCCCGTTGACGACGTTGCCCCACGAGACGTCGCCCCACAGCAGGACCCACACGGCGGTGAGCCACAGGATCGTCACCCACTGGAAGCGCCAGCCGGTGCGGCGCGGGTGCAGGCTCATCCCTCACCCCCGTCCTGCGGGGCCGTGCCGGCCTCCACGTCCTCGTCGGCGGCGCGCTGCGACTCGCCCTCGCCGCGCTGCCCGTCCGGCAGCACGGCCTGGACGTACGTGCGGTCGGACAGGGTCTGCGCGGCGCGCTCGGTGTAGCCGTACAGCGGGCCGGCGAAGACGGTGAGCCCGAGGCTCACGACGACGAGCGCGGCGGTGGGCACGACCATGAGCAGCGGCACGCGGTGCGCGGGCAGCGGCTCGGGCGGGGTCTGCCAGAACGCCTTGTTCCACGCCTTGATGAGCGCGTACAGCGTGAGCAGCGACGTCACGACGGACCCGACGACGAGCGCGTACGCGAGCGGCGTGCCGAGCTCGACGCCGGCCTCGAGCAGCCCGACCTTGCCGAGGAACCCGGAGAACGGCGGGATGCCGCCGAGGTTCATCGCGGGCACGAAGAACAGGATCGCGAGCACCGGGGCCATCTTGGCCAGCCCGCCGAGCCGGTCGAGCGACGTCGTCCCGCCGAAGCGTTCGACGAGGCCGACGACGAGGAACAGCGCGGTCTGCACGGTGATGTGGTGCGCGACGTAGTAGATCGCGGCGGTCCAGCCGTGCTGGGAGCCCAGCGCGACGCCGAACACCATGTACCCGATGTGGCTGACGAGCGTGAACGACAGGAGTCGTTTGACGTCGTCCTGCGCGACCGCGCCGAGGATGCCGACGAGCATGGTCGCCAGGGCCACCCACATGAGCACGTCGTCGAGCTGCCCGCCGGGGAACAGCAGGGTCTGCGTGCGGATGATCGCGTACACGCCGACCTTGGTGAGCAGGCCCGCGAACACCGCGGTGACGGGTGCGGGCGCGGTCGGGTACGAGTCCGGCAGCCACGCCGACAGCGGGAACACGGCCGCCTTGATGCCGAACGCGAGCAGCAGCATGGACTGCAGCACGAGCCGCACGCCGGGGTCGATCTCGGGCAGGCGCAGCGCGAGCTGCGCGAGGTTCACGGTGCCGGTCGCGGCGTAGACGCCGGCGATCGCGACGAGGAACAGGATCGAGGACAGGATCGCGACGACCACGTAGATCGTGCCCGCGCGGATGCGCTCGGTCGTGCCGGACAGCGTGATGAGCACGTACGACGCCGCGAGCAGGATCTCGAACCCGACGTAGATGTTGAACAGGTCGCCCGAGAGGAACGCGTTGGCGACGCCCGCCGACAGCACGAGGTACGTGGGGTGGAAGATCGAGATCGGCGCGAAGCGCTCGCCGTCCTCGCGGCCCTGGGCCAGCGAGTAGATCAGGACGCACAGGATCACGACCGACGACACGGTCAGCATGAGCGCCGACAGCCGGTCGGCGACGAGGTTGATGCCGACGGGCGCCGCCCAGTCGCCGATCTCGACGACCACGGGCCCGGCGTCGGCGAGCACGAGCAGCGCGGCCGCGACCACGGCGACGAGCGTCAGGGTCACGAGCGACACGACGCGCTGCACGCGCGGTCGACGGTAGAGCGCGAGGGTCAGTCCCGCGCCCGACAGCGGCAGCACGACGGGCAGCGGGACGAGCCAGCTCCAGTCGGTCATCGGCCCTCCTCCCCGTCGGTCGTGGTCGTGCTCGGGCGCGCGGCGCGGCCCGGGTGGTCGGGCGCCGGTTCGGCGTGCACGTCCTCGAAGGCGAGGCCCTCGTCCATCTCGTCGCGCGTGGTCGCGGCCTCCTCGTCGAGCGTCTCGCCGCCCGACTCGGTGTCGTCGTCCTCGAACGCGCGCTCGTCGATCGCGGCGAGGCGCACGATGCGGCGGTCCTCGACGTCGTCCTGCACCTCGTCGTGGCGGTGCAGCTGCCACGAGCGGTAGGCCATGGCCAGCAGGAACGCGGTCAGGCCGAGCGTGATGACGATGGCCGTGAGGATCAGCGCCTGCGGCAGCGGGTCGCTCATGGGCCGGTCGGACTGCACGCCGATGAGCGGGGGTGCGCCCGCGGCGCCGCCGGCCACGAGGATCAGCAGGTTCGTGCCGTTCCCCAGCAGGACGATGCCGAGCAGGATGCGCGTGAGGCTGCGCTCGAGCACGAGGTACGTGCCCACGGTGAACAGCGCCGCGATGGTCACGACGAAGACGATGTTCGGGCTCATGACGACGTCGGTCACGGGACCACCCCCTCGGCGTCGCCGCCCAGGTCTCGCGGCACGGCGGACGCCTGGACGGCGGCGGTGCGGCCGCGTGCGAGCGCGAGCTGGTCGTCGCCCCCGACGGCGTCGTCCGCGACGTCGTCCTCGCCGGACTCGGCACGCCGGTCGATCTCCGCGCCGAGGCTGCGCAGGATGTCGAGCACGAGGCCGACGACCACGAGGTACACCCCGACGTCGAAGAACAGGCTCGTGACGAACTTGACGTCGCCCCAGACCGGCAGGTGGAAGTGCAGGATCCAGGACTCCAGCACGGACCCGCCGACGAGGAACGCCGCGAGGCCCGCACCGGCGGACAGGAACAGGCCCGTGCCGAGCAGCACGCCGGGCTGCACGGGTGCCGCCTCGCCGAGCTCGTAGCGCCCGCCCGCGAGGTACCGCACGGCCAGCGCGATGCCCGTGACCAGGCCCGCGGCGAACCCGCCGCCGGGCTGGTTGTGACCGCTGAACAGCAGGAACGCCGAGTAGACGATCATCGTGTGGAACAGCAGCCGCACGACGACCTCGAAGATGACCGAGCGGCGCTGCGGCGCGAGGGTGCGTCCGGCGCGCAGCCACTCGCGGGCGCGCGACCCGACGCGCGCGGCACCGGCGGCGTTGGTGCCGACGCTGCTGCCCTGCGGCGTGATCGTCACCGAGTCGCCGGGGCGGCGCAGCGCGGCCATGGGGTCGGCCGTGCCGCCCCACACCGCGCGGTCGGCGGGCGCCTCGCGCTCGCGGAAGATGCGACCGCCGCGCGCCGAGAGGAACACGAGCGACGCGACGCCCGTGGCGGCCACGAGCAGCACCGAGATCTCGCCCATGGTGTCCCACGCGCGGATGTCGACGAGCGTGACGTTGACGATGTTCTTGCCGCCGCCGAACTCGTACGCCTCGGTCGCGAAGTCCGCCGAGACGGGTGCGTGGACGCGGGCCGACGGCGCGACGAGAGCGACGCCCGCGACGACGAGGCCGACCGCGAGGCCCACGGCGAGGCGCACCCAGCGCGACGCCGCGAGCGGCCGGTCGGAGAAGTACGGGGGCAGGCGGCGCAGCACGAGCACGAAGACGACGAGCGTGATGGTCTCGACGAGCACCTGCGTGACCGCGAGGTCGGGTGCGCCGTACAGCAGGAACATGCCCGCGGTCGCGTAGCCGCTGATGCCCGCGAGGATCACGGCCTTGAGGCGGCGGCGGGCGCGCGCGACGAGGATCGCGGCGACGATCGTGCCGGCGGCGAACACGGTCTGCGCGGCGTAGTCCCAGGGCCGCACCGCGGCGGGGAACGAGGTCCCGCGCACGAGCGCGGTGCCGACCGCGAGCACCCACGTGGTGAGGATGACGCCGAGGTACAGCGGCAGCGAGCCGCGCTGCGTGACGGCCGTGACGTCGGCCGCGAGGTCATCGAGCTTGCGCATCGAGCGCCGGTACGTGAGGTCGGCCTCGAGGACGTGCGGCACGCGCGCCTGCCAGCGCTCGACCTTGTCGCGCGCGAGGAACAGCAGCCCGCCGACGGCCAGGACGCCGACCGTGAGCCACAGCACGAGCCCGAACCCGCCCCACAGCACGAGGTGCCCGGGCTCGCCGAGCGGGTACGTCGACGCGTACGGCTCGAGCAGGTGCTCGCCGAGCTGCGGCAGCAGCGCGACCGCGAGCCCCAGGAACGACAGCACGAGCGCGGGCGCGGTGAGCAGGAACGACGGGCGCGTGACGGGCGCCGGCTCGACCGACTCCTCGCCGCCGGCGGCGAGCGACGTCGTGGTCGCGACGCCCTGCGCGTCCTGCGTCGCGCTCTGCGGCACCAGCGCGGGCTTGGTCGCGAACGCGCCCCACCAGAAGCGCAGGCCGTACGCGACGGTGAGGGCCGAGCCGACGACGACCGACGCGAGCACGACCCAGCCGAGCGCACCGTCCTCGAGGTGCGCGAGCGCCTCGAGCCCGGCCTCCTTGGCGACGTACCCGGCGAACGGGGGCAGGCCGATCATCGACGCGGTCGCGAGACCGCCCGCGAGCGCGGTCCACGGCAGCGCCTTCCCGACGCCCGACAGGCGCCGCAGGTCACGCGTGCCGCACGCGACGTCGACCGTGCCGACGACCGTGAACAGCGCGGCCTTGAACATCGCGTGCGCGCCGAGCATCGCGAGGCCCGCGAGCGCGGTGGCCTGCGTGCCGAGCCCGACCAGCAGGATGATCAGGCCGAGCTGGCTGACGGTGCCGAACGCGAGCACGAGCTTGAGGTCGTGCTGACGCAGCGCGCGGTACCCGCCGAGCAGCAGCGTCCCGGCGCCGAGCACGACGACGGTCCACCGCCACGCGGGCAGCTCGGAGTAGGCGGGCGCGAACCGGGCGACCAGGTAGACGCCTGCTTTGACCATCGCCGCCGCGTGCAGGTAGGCGCTGACGGGGGTCGGCGCGGCCATCGCGGCGGGCAGCCAGAAGTGGAACGGGATGAGCGCGGACTTGGTCGCGGCGCCCGCGAGCAGGCACACCACGGCGGCGACGACGGCGCCGGAGGCCGGCGGCGGGTCGGCCATGAGCGCGGACAGCGAGTACGTGCCGGCGGCGTGCCCGAGGATCACGACGCCGACGAGCATCGCGAGGCCGCCCGCGGTCGTGACGATGATCGCCTGCATGGCGGCGCGGCGGCTGGCCTTGCGGTCGGCGTAGTGGCCGATGAGCAGGTACGACGTGACGGTCGTGAGCTCCCAGAACACGAACATCAGGAGCATGTCGTCGGCCGTGACGAGGCCGAGCATGGACCCCGCGAACGCCGTGAACACGGCCCCGAACCGCCCGAGCCCCGACGCGGTCGGCGAGAAGTACGCGGCGCAGTACACGAGCACGAGCGCGCCGACGCCCCCGACCACGAGGGTCATGAGCCACGACAGCGTGTCGAGGCGGAAGCTCAGGTCCAGCCCGAGGGCCGGGATCCACTCGACGACCTCGACGGGTCCTTTGCCGGCCTGCACCTCGCTGGTCCAGGTGAGCGCCCAGACCGCGGCGGACGCGGGCGCGAGGGCGAGGGCCCAGAACGCGCGCCGGCCCCACCAGTGGAAGAGCACGGGCGCGACGAGGGCCGCTGCGAGGTGGACCGTCAGCAGCAGCAGCACGTCCGGCTCCGTCCTGTCGGGGGCGGGTGGTCGGTCGGTGGTCGGTGTCTGACCGCACGTCGACGATGGCGCACGGGGGCCGTCCGACGCCGCGGACGACGACCGGGTGACCCGGAAGTGGGAAGGTGCGACCGCCGCGGCGGAGATCGTCCCTGCACGCGGACCGGTGGTCGGTGCAGGTCAGAGGCCGTCACGTCGGGTGCGGGGGACGGGGAAATCCTACCAACGGATGAGTTCGGGGCCCGGGGTGAGGCCCCGCGACGTGAGGGGTGTCACGTCGATCGGCCCGCGCACCGCCCGAGATGCGCAGGACGCCCGCCGCGACCGTCCGGCATCCGGGACGCCGCCGTGGCACCGTCCGGCGCCCCCGTGGCCGCAGCGCGGTTCGGACGGGCGGACGACGCGGTCGCGCGGCGACGCGCGGCGCGGGGCGGACGGCCCGGGACCGCGGCGACCCGGCCGGATAGGTTGACGCCCGTGAGCGGGGTGCGGGTGGTCGCGGTGGTGCTGGCGGCGGTGGCGACGGTCGTCGGCGTCGCGGCGTTCGTGCGCGGGGCGGTCGTGATCGTCCGCACGGTGCGGACCGGGCGGCCGCTGCCGGGGCGGTGGGCGCCCGTCGGGCCGCGGCTCGCGACGCTCGCGCGCGAGGTGCTGGGCCACGGCCGGTTCCAGCACCGCCCGGTCGTGCGCGTCGCGCACTGGGTCGTCATGGTGTCGTTCCCCGTGCTCGTGATCACGCTGCTCACGGGGTACGGGCAGCTCGTCGACCCGCGCTACGGGCTGCCGCTGGTCGGGCACTGGTACCCGCTGGAGTGGGCGGTCGAGGCGTTCGCGTGGCTTGGGCTGCTCGGCATCGGCGCGCTCGTCGTGGTGCGGCAGCGCACGCGGCCGCGCGCGTCCCAGAGCGAGGGCGAGCAGCGCCGGTCGCGGTTCTTCGGGTCCAACCAGGTGTGGGCGTACGTCGTCGAGGCGACCGTGCTGCTGGTCGTCGTCGCGGTGCTGGTGCTGCGCTCGCTCGAGTACGCGCTCGGCGTGCAGGACGGCGCGGCGTGGGCGACCGCGGCGCACTTCCCGCTCACCGCGTGGCTCGGCGGCGCCTGGACCGGCGCGGCCCCCGCGACGCTCGAGACGGCGGTCGTCGTCGTCGCGCTCGTGAAGATCCTCGTGTCGATGGCGTGGTTCGTGGTCGTCGGCCTGCTGCCCACGATGGGCGTCGCGTGGCACCGGTTCCTCGCCGTGGTCAACGTGTACGCGCGGCGCGAGCCCGACGGCGCGCCCGCGCTCGGCCCGCTCGTGCCGCTGCGCGACGCCGCGGGCGAGCCGCTCGACCTCACGGCCGTCGAGGACCTGCCCGAGGACGCCCGCCTGGGCGTCGGCGCGGTCGAGGACCTGCCGTGGAAGGGCCTGCTCGACGTCGCGACGTGCACCGAGTGCGGCCGCTGCCAGGACCAGTGCCCCGCGTGGGCGACCGGCAAGCCGCTGAGCCCCAAGCTGCTGACGCTCGCGCTGCGCGACCACGCCGCCGCGACCGCGCCGTACGTGCGGGCCGCGCGCGCGGCGGGCGCGTCGGACGAGGCGCAGGCCGACCCGCACCTGGGGGTCGACCTGGTCGGCTCGGGCGTGGTCGACGCCGACGCGCTGTGGGCGTGCACCACGTGCGGCGCGTGCGTGCAGCAGTGCCCGGTCGACATCGAGCACGTCGACACGATCGTGGACATCCGCCGCTACCAGACCCTCATGGAGTCGGCGTTCCCCGCCGAGCTGGGCGGCACGTTCACCAAGCTGGAGCGCCGCGGCAACCCGTGGGGGCTGCCCGCGCGGCAGCGCCTCGACTGGGCCAAGGGCCTCGAGTTCGACGTGCCGGTCGTCGGCGTGGACGTCGAGTCCGCCGCCGAGGTCGACTGGTTGTTCTGGGTGGGCTGCGCGGGCGCGTTCGAGGACCGCGCCAAGCGCACCACGCGCGCGGTCGCGGAGCTGCTGCACGCCGCGGGCACGACGTTCGCGGTGCTGGGCGACGGCGAGACGTGCACGGGCGACCCGGCCCGGCGCGCGGGCAACGAGGCGCTCTACCAGATGCTCGCGGCGCAGAACGTCGAGACGCTCACCGAGGCGGGTGCGACGCGCGTCGTCGTGACGTGCGCGCACTGCTTCAACACGCTGTCGCGCGAGTACCCCGCGATGGGCGGCCGGTTCGAGGTCGTGCACCACACGCAGCTGCTCGACCGCCTGGTCGGCGAGGGCCGCCTGCGGTTCGCGCCCGGGGTCGGCGAGGACGCCGACGGCGCGACCGTGACCTACCACGACCCCTGCTACCTGGGCCGGCACAACCAGGTGTACGCGCCGCCGCGCGAGCTGCTCGCCGCCGCGGGCGTCGAGGTCGCCGAGATGCCGCGCAACCGCGAGATGTCGTTCTGCTGCGGCGCGGGCGGCGCGCGCATGTGGATGGAGGAGACGATCGGCGAGCGCATCGGCACGGTCCGCGCCGCCGAGGCCGTCGCGACCGGTGCGTCGACCATCGCGACCGCGTGCCCGTTCTGCACGGTCATGCTGGGCGACGGCGTCGCGGCGCACGCGCGCGCGGCCGGCGACGCGTCGGCCCCCGCCGCGGCGGACGGCGCCGCGAGCACGGGGACGCGCGCGCCCGCCGGGCCCGACGCCCCCGCCGCCGCGCGCCCGCAGGTGGGCGTGCCCGAGGTCGCGGACATCGCGGTGCTGCTGCTCGACCGGCTCGACCGCGGCTGAGCGGCGGCCGCCGCGCTCGTCGGGGCACGGCCCGCGCGTCGCCCGGCCCTCGCCCACCGCGTCAGCCGGCCGCCACGAGCGCGCCGTCGCGCGCCACGGGGTTCGCGAGCGTGCCCGCGTAGACGAACGACGAGGCCTGGTCCGCCAGGTCGACCATCTGCAGCGGGTCGCGCAGCTGGAGGCGGTTGAGGCACGAGTGCCGGAACCGCGCGACCCGCACGTCGACGTCGGCCGGCAGGTCGGGGTGGTCGGCCGCGTGCGCGTCGAGGCAGCGCGCGACGGCTCCCCAGAAGTCCTCCTCGGTCAGCACGCCGTCGGTGACGAGCACGGCCGCGAGGTGCCGCAGCACGCCGTCGAGCACGTCGACGAGGATCGCGTCGGCGCGCTCGGACGGGTCGACCAGGGCACGCGCGCGCTCCACGTCGGGCGGCAGCGGGCGCTCGTCCATGACCGCGACCTCCTCCCCGATGTCCTTGAGGAACGCCCCCACGGGCACGTGCCCCTCGAGCACGAGGATGACGTTCTCGCCGTGCGGCATGAACGCCAGCGCGTGCGCGCGGACGCAGTGCACGAGCGGACGCAGGTACACCCGCAGGTAGGCGGCGAGCCAGTCGACGGGGTCGAGTCCCGACGCCCGGACGGCGGCGGTCGCGTACGCGTCGCCGTGGGCGTCGCGGTGCAGCAGCGCGGCCATCGTCGCGGCGCGCTGCCCGTCGCGCAGCAGCGGCACGGGCGACTCCCGCCACAGCGCCGCGAGCATCTTGCGGTGCGCGCTGGGCTGCGGCGTGCGGTGGTAGACGTCGCCCGTGTAGCCGATCGACGCGTGCTCGCGCAGCACCCGCACGCCGCACGCGACGAGCTCGGGGTCGCCGTGCACGAGGTCGGCGACCCAGTCGTTGATCGCGGGCGTGACGCGCATGTACGCGGGGCTGAGCCCGCGCAGGAACCCCATGTTCTGGATCGCGACGGCGGTCTTCACGTAGTCCCGCTCGGGGCGCGACACGTTGAGGAACGTCCGGATGGACTGCTGCGGCCGGTACAGGTCGGCGGACTCGCCGAGCAGCACGAGGTCGCGTCGCGCGACGTCCGGCGCGAAGGTCACCGCGACCTTGTGCTCCCACTGCCACGGGTGCACGGGCAGGTAGCGGTAGCGCGCCGGGTCCAGGCCGAGCCCGCGCAGGTGCGCCGCGAACCCCGCGAGCGCGTCGGCGCCCAGCTCGCGCGCGTACAGCGCGTCCTCGTCCAGGCCGGCGCCGAGCGCGAGGTGCGTGCGGTCGCGGCGCGCGGCCAACCAGACGACGCGCACGTCGCGCGCGGCCTCGGGCGCGTACGCGTCGTGCTCGCCCACGCCGTACCCGATGCGACCGCTGTTGGCCACGAACCCCGGGTGCCCCTCGGTCATCGCGGCCTCGACGGTCGCGAGGTCGGCGTGCAGCAGCGCGGCGACCGGCGGCCCCGGCCGGTGCCGCCTGTAGGCGGCCGCCGCGAGCGTCGCCGACAGCTCCTCGAGGTAGAGCGCGAGCATCGCGTCGGGGATGCGCAGCAGCGGCTGGAGCTCGAGCACGAGCTCGAGGACGTCGAGGTCCGCGGGCACCCCGTCGCGCTCGCGCACCACGCTCGCCGCGTCGACGGCCCAGTGCTCGAGCGCGAGGCGGCGCGCCCGGAACCGGTAGGCGACCGGGCCCGTGGGTGCGTCGAGCGCGACGACGTACCGGTCCGGACCGGCGGCGCGGTCCCGCGACGGCGCCAGCAGCCGCTCGTGGGCGAACTCCGCGAGCGCCTTGGTGACCAGGTGGCGCTGCGCGGCGGCGAGGTGCTCCGGCGTCAGGTGGTCGGCGGGGTGCGGGCCGGGCGGCACGTCGCGCGGCGCGGGGCACGGGCCGGCGCCGGGCAGTGGCCGGCGGACGACGGGGGCGGGGGCGGCAGCGGTCATCGGTGGTCCTCGGTCGCGGTGGTGACGGCGGGTGCGGTGGTGACGGCGGGCGTCGTGGTGACGGCGGGTGCGGTGGTCCTCGGTCCGCGCCGGGTGACCGGCAGCGGGTCCGCCCCCAGGCGGCTCGCGGCGAAGTCGGCGCGCGTGCAGACCGACAGCGCGGCGCGCTTGCCGGGCAGGTCGACCTCGCGCAGCACGCGGAAGCCCGCGGCGGCGTTCTTGACGGCGATCGCGGTGTTGCGGACGTCGGGCTCGACGACGACCCGCGCGGCACGCAGCGCCCCGAAGCAGAAACGCAGCGTCGCGGCCATGACGGCGTCGGTCAGGCCGCTGACGCGCGGGCCGGTCGGCGGTGCGACGAGCAGGTGCATGCCGACGTCGCCAGGGCGCGCGTCGTGCACGTCGGTGAGCAGCACGTGCGCGGGGTCGTACGTCTCGACGACGAACGTGGCGCTGCCGGCGACGCGGCCGAGCCACGCCTGCTCGTGCGGCGACCGCTCGATCCCGCGCTCGTACGCCAGCACCTCGCCGACGCCCAGGTGGCCCATCTGCCAGGCCCACGACGCGGGGTGCGTGAGCCACGCGTGCAGCAGGGGCGCGTCGCGCTCGGGCACGACGCGCGCGAGCCGCACGGGACCCAGCGACCGCCACGGCTCGACGTCCCCTGGCGTCGCGGGCGCCGTGCCACGTCCACCGGTCACGCGGGCACCCCCGCGTCGACCGTGCCCGCGGGCGACGGGTGCGCACCGTCCGGCACCCCGAAGTCCTGGAACGCGATGCGCCGTTCGCGCGGGTAGACCTCCCGCCCGCAGACCGCGGCGAGGATCGTCGAGGACCGCCACGCACCGAACCCCAGGTCGGGGGCGGTGAGGCCGTGCGTGTGCTCCTCGCCGTTCTGCACGAACACGCGCCCGCGCCCGCCGTCGACCGAGTAGTCGCGCGCGACGGCCAGACGTCCGCGGGCGTCCCGGTCGAGACGGTCGTCGATGCCGAGCAGCACGTCGGGCGCCGGTGCCGCGTACCCCGTGGCCAGGACGAGCGCGGCGGTGGTGCGCTCGTGCTCGGCGCCCGTCTGCGCGTGGCGCAGCCGCAGCGTGTACTCCTGCGCGGCGGCGTCCCAGACGGCGCCCGTCACCTCGGTGTCGGTCAGCAGCGTCGTCGGCACCGGACCGGTCGCGCTGCGGCGGTACAGGGTGTCGTAGACGTCGTCGACGAGGTCCGCGCTGATGCCCTTGTAGAGGTGGCGCTGCTCGCGCGCGAGCCGGTCCCGCAGCTCCATGGGCAGCGCGTGGAAGTGGTCGGTGTACTCGGGCGACGTCATCTCGAGCGTGAGCTTGGTGTACTCCATCGGGAAGAACCGCGGCGAGCGCGTCACCCAGTCCAGCCGGCCGCGGTCGACGTCGAGACCCTCGAGCAGGTCGCGGTAGATCTCCGCGGCCGACTGCCCCGAGCCGACCACCGTGACGGACGGCGCGCGGCGCAGGGCGTCGCGGTGCGGCAGGTAGTCGGCGCTGTGGACGACCGGGCCGGCCAGCCCCCGCAGCGCGGGCGGCACGACGGGCCGCGTGCCGACGCCGAGCACGACGTGCCGCGTGCGGTACGACTCGACGCCGTCGGCCGTGCGCGCGTGCACGACGTACAGGTCGTCGTCGAGCGGGTCGACCTCGACCGCCGTGACCGTGCGACCCCAGCGCAGCGACGGGAGCTGCTGCGCGACCCACCGGCAGTACGCGTCGTACTCGCTGCGCAGCGGGTAGAAGCTCTCGCGGATGTAGAACGCGTAGAGGCGACCGGTCGCCTTGAGCCACGCGAGGAACGAGTACGGGCTGGTGGGGTCGGCCATCGTCACGAGGTCCGCGAGGAACGGGACCTGGATGGTCGCGCCCTCGAGCATCATCCCGGGGTGCCAGCGGAACTCCGGCGCCCGGTCGAGGAAGACGGTGTCGAGGTCCAGCGGGGCCGCGAGCGCCGCCAGGCCCAGGTTGAACGGGCCGATCCCGACGCCGACGACGTCGTGCACGCGCGGCGTCACGGCGTCACCTCCGCCAGCGGCTGGGCGTCGGCGAGCGTGTCGGCGGCGGTCCGCCGCACGAGCTCGAGCACGTGCCGGACGTCCGCGAGCGCGGTCGTCGGGTCGAGCAGCGTGAGCTTGAGGCACGGGCGGCCGTCGAGCACGGTGCGGGCGACGACCGCGCGTCCCGACGCGAGCAGGGCCCGGCGCACGGGCGCGACCATCGCGTCGGCGCGCGCGTCGTCGAGACCGTCGGGCTGGTACCGGAACAGGACGGTCGACAGGTCGGTGCGCGCGAGCAGCCGCAGGTCGGGGTCGTCCGCGAGCAGCGCGTGCACGCCGACGGCGAGGTCGATCGTCGCGTCCCACAGCTCGCCGAGCCGGTCGGGGCCGAGCGCGCGCAGGGTCGTCCAGAGCTTGAGCGCGTCGAAGCGGCGCGTGGTCTGCAGCGACACGTCGACCTGGTTCGGCTCGTCGGCGTCCTCGGGGTTGAGGTAGTCGTGGTGGTGCGCGAGCAGCCGCAGGTCGGCCGCGTGCCGCACGACGAACGCCGACGACGACACCGGCTGGAAGAACGCCTTGTGGAAGTCGACGGTCACCGAGCGCGCGCGCTCGACGCCGTCGAGCAGGTGGCGGCGCGTCGGGCTGACGAGCAGGCCGCACCCGTAGGCCGCGTCGACGTGCAGCCAGACGTCGTGCGCGTCGCACACGTCGGCGATCGCCGCGAGGGGGTCGACGCACCCGCGGTCGGTGGTCCCGGCCGTCGCGACGACCGCCATCGCGTGACGTCCGTCGCGCTCGACGTGCCGCAGCGCGATGGCCAGGGCGTCGGCGCGCATGCGCCCGTCCTCGTCGGTGGGGACCAGGCGTACGGCGTCGGGCGCGAGGCCGACGAGGCGCGCAGCGGTCTGGACCGAGAAGTGGCTCGACGCCGTCGCGAGGACGACGAGGTCCTCGGCCCGCAGGCCCGGGACGTCCGCGCGCGCGTGCTCCCGGGCGAGCAGCACGCCCTGCAGGTTGGACTGCGTGCCGCCCGAGGTGAACACCCCGCCGCCGGCGGGGAACCCGAGCCGTCCCGCGGTCCACGCGACGAGCCTGCGCTCGACGAGCGTGCCGATCCCCGACTGGTCGTAGGTGTCGACGCTCGTGTTGACCGCGGCCAGCACGGCCTCGGCCGCGACCGCGGGCAGCGCGACCGGGCAGTTGAGGTGCGCGAGGTACGCGGGGTCGTGGTACCAGACGGCGTGCCGGACGACGAGCTCGTCGACCTCGCGCACGGCCGCGGCGGTGCCCTGGCCGGGGCCGTCGAGGTCGACCGCGTCGACGAGCTCCTGGAGGTGCTCGAGGCTCGCGCCGGAGAACGGTCGGGTGGTGGTGCGGAAGCGGTGCGCGACCGCGTCGACGGTGGCCCTCATGGTCGCGACGTAGTCGTCGGCGGTGGCGGCGTGGAGCAGCTCGGTCACGTGGTCTCCCCCTGCGGTGGACGCCGGACGGACGTCCAGAAGTTAGGCTTACCTCACTTAGGCGCACCTAACGTACGCGATCCGGGCGAACCGACCAAGCCCACGTCCACGCCCGACCATCACCACCCGCGTCGACCCATCGACGCGAGCGCGCTGCGGTAGTCGTCGAGAACGCCGGGCGCGAGCAGCGCACGCGGCCGCACCACGGCGGTGACGGCACCGACCACGTCGACGTCCTCGACCACCGGGCGCGCGAGGGAGTGCACGGCGTCGAAGGTCGACACCGTCACGTGGTCGCCCAGCAGGTCGCGGTAGACGCGCTCGGTCTCGGCGATGTCGACGTTGCGGTCGTGCTCGCCGGCCATGAGGTGCACGGGGACGCCGCGCGGGGCCATCGCGCGCAGGCCCTCGGTCGCGTCGGCGTGCACGTTGCGCAGCACGAAGCCCCAGCGGTCGCGGGTCATGCGGTCGGCCTCGGGGGTGGTGGTGGCGTACTCGTCGTACGACGCACCACGCTCCAGCAGGTCCCGGACGCGGTCGCTCTCGGCGACGGCCCGCGCCCGCTCGTCGTCGTCGGCGCCCTGGTCGTCGAGCCCGGCGAGCAGGTGGAACCGGCCCTGCCGCAGCCAGTCCACGGCCGTCCCGACGGCGACCACGCCGGCGACGTCGTCGCGGTCGGCGACCACGCGCGGGAACACCCAGCCGCCCTGGCTCGCGGCCCACAGCACGACCGTGCCGGTCGGGACGTCGTCCTGCGCGTGCGCCCAGTCGAGCGCGGCGTCGACCTCGGCCGCGCGGTCGGCCATCGACTGGTCGAGCCAGTCGCCCGCGGAGCGGCCGACCCCGGGCTTGCTCCACGAGAGGGTCGCGAACCCGGCGTCGGCCGCGGCCTCGAACCACGGGGAGTACAGACCGCCCTGGGTCGCCTCGACGGGGCCGTCGCCGTGGACCATGACGACCAGGCCGCGTGCGTCGCCGCCGCGGGGTTCGGTCAGGACGCCCACGAGGGATCCCTGCGGCCCGCCGAAGGTGACCTCACGTCGCGTGAAGCGGAAGTCGTTGCCTGCGACGGTCACGACGCCGAGGCCGACCGCCAGCACGGTCAGGACCACGAGGACTCGAACTATCGTCTTTCGCACGGTCGTATCGTAAGCGATACGTTGAGGTCATGACGACCACCGTGTCCCCCGGCTTCACCGACGACGAGCGCGACCTCGTCGCCGACCTCTACTGGCACGCGTTCCGACGCAAGCTCCGCCCCGCCTTCCGCGACGACGCGACCGGGCGCGCCGTCGTCGCCACGACCCTGCGCCCCGACCGCGCGCTTGTCGCCCGCACCGACGGCCGCGTCAGCGGCGTGTGCGGCTACCACCGGGGCGGGCACGGCATGGCCGACGTCACGTGGGCGGGCCTGCGCCGGCACGTCGGCCCGCTCGCCGCGCTGCGCGCCGTCCTCGTGCTGCTGCCGCTGCGCCGCGACGAGCGACCCGGGGCGCTCGTGCTCGACGGCATCTGCGTCGACGCCGGGCTGCGCGGGCACGGGATCGGCACCGCCTTGCTCGACGCGGCCGGCTCCCACGCCCGGGCGCACGGGCTCGATGCGGTGCGGCTCACGGTCGTCGACGCCAACACGCGCGCCCGCGCCCTGTACGACCGGGTCGGCTTCCGCCCGGTGGGGCACGACTCGCTCGGCCCGCTCGGCCCCGTCTACGGTGTCGACCGCGTCACGACCCTGGAGCGGAGGACCACGCCATGACCCCGGCCGTCGCACCCCGCACCGCGCTCGAGGCGCTGCTGCCCCCCGACGGGGCGGTGCCGCTCGCACTCGTCTACGACACCGCGAACCTCGCCGGCCTCGACGACCAACCCGTGCGGCTCGCGATCCGCCGCGCGGTCGCCGCGGGGGACGTCGTGCAGGCGGGCCGCGGACGCGCCGGGACCGTCGCGCTCACAGACGCCGGGCGGCGTCGCCTGGCACGCGACCGGATCGCGCTCTCGCTGGCGTTCGCGCAGGACGCGGGCGACGCCCCGTGGGACGGCCGCTGGCACCTCGTCGCCCTGACGGTGCCCGAGCGCGAGCGGGCCGTGCGCGACGCGCTGCGCCGCGAGCTGCTCGCGTCCGGCGCCGCCGCCGTCGCGACCAGCCTCTACGTCAGCCCGCACGACCTGACCGACGTGCTGCCGGCGCAGGCCCGCTCCACCACGGCCACCGCCGTCGCCACGACGCTCGACGTCCGCGGCGTCGACGACCCGCTCGTGCTGGCCGAGACCCTGTGGCCCGCCGGACCGGTGGTCGCGGCGTACGACGCGGTGACATCCGCGCTCGCGGCCGACGGCGCGGCGGGCGACGGTGCGGGCGGCGGCGCGGCGGGCGGTGGCCCGTGTGGCGGTGCCGGAGGGCGCGGCGCCGCCCGCACGGGCACGACGACCGAAGGGGACGCCGCCGGACCCGTGCCGGTGGCCATCCGTCAGCTCCGGCTGGCCGACGCGCTCGAACGCGCGATGCGCGACGACCCGCTGCTGCCGCCCGGCCTGCGCCCCGAGCCCTGGCCGCCCGCCGCCGCGCGCCGCGCGTGGCGCGCGCGCTGGGACGCGCTGCGGGCTCTGCCCGGCGGCGACGCGGTGTACCGCGGCTGGCTCGACTGAGCCCACGGCCACCCGGTCGCTCGGCGCACCGCCGGGTGCCCCGCCGACGACGCGCCGTGCGGGACGCACCGGTCATTTGACGCACGTCGCCCGGACGGGTGAGGTGGGCGCCGCCCGCGTCACCCGTCCGGAGGTCCCGTTGCCCCGCACCACCCCGTCCCCGCAGGTCGCAGCGCTCGTCGAGGGCCGGGACGTCCCGGGCGGCGTCCGGTGAAGGGCGCGCACCACGCGTTGTGCGGGGCGGCCGCGTGGGTCGCCGTCGCGTCGACCGCACCCCTGACGCTCGGCTGGTACCCCGTCGGCCCGCTCGGGGTCGTCGCCGGCGCGCTGGTGTGCGCCGGCGCCGCGCTCGCCCCCGACGCCGACCACCACGACGCGACCATCGCCCACTCGCTGCCGCCCGTGTCGCAGTGGGTCTGCGACGCGGTGGGCGCCGTCTCGGGCGGGCACCGCAACGGCACGCACTCGGTGCTGGGGGTCGCCGCGCTCGTCGGCATCGCGTGGGCGGCCGGGAAGGTCACGGCGACGACCTCCGCGCTGGGCGACCTCGCCGTGGGCGCCGGGGCGACGTCGCTGCTGCTCGTCGCGTTCGCGGCGCGCGCGCTCGGCCTGGGCCGCGGGCGGCTGCAGGCGTGGGCCCTGGCCGTCGCCCTCGCGGGGTTCGTCACGGTCGTCGCGCCGACGGGGTGGGACTGGCTGCCCGTCGCCGTCGGGACCGGCGCCGCCGTGCACGTGCTGGGCGACATGCTCACCGGTGGTGGCGTGCCGCTGCTCTGGCCGTGGGAGCCACGCCCGCCGCGGTGGTGGACGCGCACGCCCGGGCTGCGCGACGTGTGGACCCGCGGCGGCAACTTCGCGGTCCCCCTGCTGGGCACCACCGGGTCGCGGCGCGAGCGCCTCGTCGCGGTGCCGCTCACCGCGTACGCGACCTACGGCGTGGTCGTCGCGCTCGCAGCCGGCACGCTGACGTCGCTCGGGTACGACGCCGACGCCGTGCTCGCACGCGTCGTCGAGGCCGCGACCACCGCCCTCGGCACGACGGCCGCCGTCGGCGCCGTCGTGCTGCAGCAACCGGTCACGGGCTGACCCGCGCGGGTTCAGACGAACAGGCAGAACGGGTGTCCGTCCGGCGCGAGCAGCACCCGCACGTCGGCCTGCGGCTGGTGGTCGGCCAGGCGGGCGCCGCACGCGAGCGCCCACGCGACCGCCGCGTCGAGGTCGCCGTCGGGGACGTGCAGGTCCAGGTGCTGCGTCGCGACCTGCTCACCGTCCCGCGCGGGCCACACCGGCACGCGGTACCGCACCTCGTGCTCGAGGTTGATCGTGAGCCCCGACGCACCCGGCGGCGGTGCCACCTGGGCCCACCCGGCACCCGGCGGGTCGTGCGGGGCCGGCGGCTCGTCGGCCGTCACACGGTGACCCAGCAGCCGCGACCAGAACGCGGCGGCCGCGCGCACGTCCGGCACGCCGATCGTCACGGACGTGGCGCGGAGCACGGGCGGGGTCCGGGCGTCGTCGGCCATGCGGCCGAGCGTCGCACGCACGCGCAGCCAGCGCAGCGCGGGACCCGCCTCGTCAGCCCCTGATCGGCAGCCACTCCAGCACGTCCTGCACGTGCCGGTCCCAGAACCCCCACTCGTGCTCGCCCGGGTGCACGTGCGCGTCGACCGGGACGCCGCGCTCGCGGGCCCGCGCGACGAACGCCTCCTGGCCGGCGACCAGCGGGTCCTGCGCACCGCACACCGTGTACAGCGCGGGCAGCGTCGCGGGGTCGGCGCGGTCGAGCAGCGTCAGCAGGTCGTCGTCGGTGCCCTCGGGGTCCTGGTCGCCCCACACCTGCGGGACCATCGCCAGGAGCATGCCGCGCTGCGTCGCGTCGGTGACCGACAGCGCACCCGACAGGCTCGCGGCCGCGGCGAACCGGTGCGGCTCGCGCAGCGCCCACTTCAGCGCGCCGTACCCGCCCATCGACAGGCCCGCGACGAACGTGTCCTCCCGCCGGTCCGACACCCGGAAGAAGTGCTGCACGGCCGCGGGCAGCTCACGCGACAGGAACGTCCAGAACGCCTGCCCGTGCACCTCGTCGGCGTAGAACGAGCGGCCCGCGCGCGGCATGACCACGGCGATGCCGCGCTCGGCGACGTACCGCTCGATCGACGTGCGCCGGGTCCAGATCGTCTCGTCGTCCGACAGCCCGTGCAGCAGGTACAGCACGGGCGGCGGACCGCTGCGGTCCGAGCCGGCCATGCCGATCTGGCCGTGCGCCGACTCGGGCAGCAGCACGGTCATCGCCGTGCTCTCCTGCAGGGCCTCGGAGAAGAAGTGACAGGTGAGCAGCGCCATCGCGGGCCTCCGGTCGGGTGGGACAGGGTCCTCGCCAACCTACGCCGAACCACGGCCGTGGTGGCTGCGCGCCGCGGTCGTCGCGTCAGCCCCGCCCGGCGACCCGACGCAGCAGGCGCAGCAGGGTCTGCTGCTCGTCGTCGTCGAGCGCGTCCAGGCGCGCACGGACCCCGGCCTCGCGGCTGCTCGCGACCGCGTCGAGACGCTCGCGCCCCGCGTCGGTCAGCTCGACGAGCGTCGCGCGCCGGTCGTCGGGGTCGGGCACGCGGCGCACCCAGCCGTCGGCCGCCGCCTGGTCCACCTTCGACGTCACCGACCGGGGTGCGACGTCGAGGGCCTCGGCGAGCTCGCCCAGGCGGCGCGGGCGCCCCAGGCGGTCGAGCGTGCGCAGCAGGCGCAGCTGGCCGGGCGTGATCGCGTCACCCAGGCGCTCGGACGCGTCGCGGCGCGCGTTGCGCAGCACGTCGTGCAGCAGGTCGAGCAGCTCCTCGGACGGCTGCACCGGGCGCGCGGGGTCGCGGTCGCCGTCGCAGGCGGGACGGCCGCGGTCGGTGCGCCCGCCCGCGTCCGGGTGCTCGTGGGGTCGCACGGGGCGAGGCTACCGGGGCGCCCCGGGCACCTCGCGAGGGAGGGCGGCCCCGGACGGCGTCCGCCTGGGCGGTGCCGACCGGCCCGGGGCCGGTCAGGCCGGGACGGTCCGCACGATGCGCGCGGCCTCGCCGGTCGTGCGGACCGTGATGCCGTGGCGCCCGGCGAGCTCCTCGAGCGGCTGCATCGTGAGCTTGTGCACGAAGCCGTCGGCCGTGAACGTCATCGAGCCCGACGGCGCCGTGACCGTGTAGCGGTAGCTCGTGCGGAGCTGGTGCTCCGCGGCGATCTCGACGGTCTCGCCGCGCCGGACGGCCAGGCCCTCGTGCCGCGCGCCGAGCCGGCCCGCGAACAGGACGATCCCGTCGGGCCCGTCGAGCACCTCGAGCATCGACCAGCCCCGGTACCAGGGGGCACGTCGCGCGCGGACCACCAGAGCGGCGGCACCGAGGGCGACCATGGCCGCGTAGACGACCCACATCGGGAACGTCGTCCCGCGGCGTTCGCCGACGCCCGTGAACCCGGAGAACGCCTCGACGACGAGCCCCACGACACCGCCGACCAGCGCGAGCACCGCGACGACGAGGTTGAGCGCGGCACCGGCGCGCGGGCCGCTCCCCGGCAGGTGGAGCGCGGGCGTGGGCATGGTGGCCGCGTCACCGCGGGGGCTGAGGATCACGCGCGTGAACGTAGCGCGCCACGGGCCGCGGCCGCGGCGGTTTCGCGGGTGACGTCGGCGGGCCGTCGGAATAGTCGGGAGGCCTCCGCGCTTGATGGTGAGGTAACCTCAGCATCTTGCGGGCTCGCCCCCGCCCCCTCCACCCCCAGGAGGTCCCGTGACCCACCCCGGACCCGTCCCCGGCCCGCCCGGACTGCGCGGCTTCAGCCGCGACCGCGGCGTCGCCCGGCAGCGCCTCGCCCCCGGCACGCTGCGCCGCATCCTCGCTTTCGGCCGCCCCTACCGCGCCCAGCTCGCGGCGTTCCTCGTCCTCATCGCGCTCGGCGCCGCCGCCGGCGCCCTCACCCCCTGGCTGTTCCAGCGCCTCATCGACGACGGCATCACCGCGGGCGACACCCGCGTCGTCGTCGGGATCGCCGCCGCCGTCGCGCTGCTGGCCGTGGTGTCCGCCGCGCTCGGCGTCGGCGAGCGGTGGGTGTCCGCACGCATCGGCGAGGGCCTCATCCACGACCTGCGCACCGCCGTGTTCGACCACGTGCAGCGCATGCCGCTCGCATTCTTCAGCCGCGCCCGCACCGGCGCGCTCGTGCAGCGCCTCAACGGCGACGTGCTCGGCGCCCAGCAGGCGTTCACGTCCACGCTGTCCAACGTCGTCAGCAACTCGCTCACCGTCGTCTTCGTGCTCGCCGCGATGCTGTCGATGTCGTGGCAGCTCACGCTGCTCTCGCTCGTCCTGCTGCCCGTGTTCGTGCTGCCCGCCCGCTGGTTCGGGCGCCGCATCGCCGCGATCACGCGCGAGTCCTACGAGCTCAACGCCGACGCGTCGCAGACCATGACCGAACGCTTCAACGTCGCCGGCGCGCACCTCGTCAAGGTCTTCGGCGACCCCGCGCGCGAGTCCGCCGCGTACGCCGAGCAGACCGCGCGCGTGCGCGACATCGGCGTCAGGCGCGCCCTGTACTCGACGTGGTTCCGCGTCGGGCTCACCACCGTCGCGGCCGTCGCGACCGCCGTCGTCTACGGGCTCGGCGGCGTCCTCGCGATCCGCGGGCAGCTCACCGTCGGCACCGTCGTCGCGCTCGCCGCCTACCTCGGGCGGCTCTACGGGCCGCTCACCGCGATGTCGAACGTCCAGGTCGACGTCATGACCGCGCTCGTGTCGTTCGAGCGCGTCCTCGAGGTCCTCGACCTCGAGCCGACGGTCGCCGAGAAGCCCGACGCCTCCGACCTCCGCGCGGCCGTCGCGGCCCGCGGCGCCGACCTCGAGCTCGACCACGTGGGCTTCCGCTACCCGTCGGCCGACGAGGTCTCGCTGGCCTCCCTCGAGTCCGTCGCCGCCCTGCGCCCCGACCTCACGGGCGACACGCTGCACGACGTCACGTTCCACGTGCCCGCCGGGTCGATGGTCGCGCTCGTCGGCCCGTCCGGCGCCGGCAAGACGACCGTCTCGCAGCTCGTCACGCGCATGTACGACCCCACGCGCGGCGCCGTGCGCATCGCCGGGCAGGACCTGCGCGACGTCACCGCCGCGTCGCTGCGCGACACCGTGGGCGTCGTCAGCCAGGAGGCGCACCTCTTCCACGACACCATCGCGGGCAACCTGCGCTTCGCACGCCCCGACGCCACCGACGACGACCTCGAGAACGCGCTGCGCGGCGCCCACGTGTGGGACCTCGTCGCGTCCCTGCCCGACGGCCTCGAGACGGTCGTCGGCGACCGCGGCTACCGGCTGTCCGGCGGCGAGCGGCAGCGGCTCGCGATCGCGCGGCTCCTGCTCAAGGCCCCCGACGTCGTCGTGCTCGACGAGGCCACCGCGCACCTCGACTCCGAGTCCGAGGCCGCCGTGCAGGCCGCGCTCGACCAGGCGCTCGTCGGGCGGACGTCGCTCGTCATCGCGCACCGCCTGTCGACCGTCCGGCAGGCCGACCTCATCGTCGTCCTCGACGCCGGACGCGTCGTCGAGCACGGCACGCACACCGAGCTGCTCGCCCGCGACGGCCTCTACGCCGACCTGTACCGCACCCAGTTCGCACCCGCGGCGACCACCGCCGCCTGACGCGCGACGCGGGCACGTGCCCGGCGCGTGCCCGCGCGCGCTCACGTGCCCGGTGCTGCTCGTGGCCGCTCGTGGCCGCTGCCCGCCCGGTCGCCGACCCCGTCATCCGTCGCGGCCCGAGCGCCCACCGAGCGACCGATGACGGGGGCGACTGCTGCGGGAGCGACCGATGACGGGGTCGCCCGCCGCGGGAGCGATCGACGACGGGGTCGCCCGCCGCGGGAGCGACCGATGACGGGGGCACCCGCCGCGGGAGCGATCGACGACGGGGTCGCCCGCCGCGGGAGCGACCGACGACGGGATCGGCTCACGGGGTCGGCTCACGGTCGACGCTCGACCCCACCGAGGTCGGTCGCGGCCGGACGGCCCCACCACGACGAATGACGTGCTCAGGGATCGAGCCCGACGAGACCGTGATCGGTCGCGGGCCCGGCCGCGCCAGCGCGACGGATGACCGTCTCAGGGACCGGCACCGGGCGACCCCGTCATCAGTCGCACTCCCTACCTCGCCGACACCACCGATCACGTGGTCGCCGGTGACGCCGATGGGTGTCAGTGGGTGAGCTTGAGGCCGATCACGCAGCCGACGATCCCGAGGATCAGCAGCACCTTGACCAGGCTCGCCGGCTCGGCGCCCGTGAGCATCGCCCACGTGACGGTGAGGGTCGCGCCGATGCCGACCCAGACCGCGTAGGACGTGCCGGTCGGCAGCGTGCGCATCGCGAACGCCAGACCGGCCATCGACGCGGCCAGCGCGACGAAGAACAGCACCGACGGGCCGAGGCGCGTGAACCCCTCCGCGCGGCCGAGCGCCGAGGCCCAGACGGCCTCCAGGACGCCGGACACGACGAGGACGAGCCAGGCGAGGGACGTGGCGGACATGGGTGCTCCCGTGGCTGCCGTCTTGTCGCTCTCCGGGTACGGCGCCGCTCGTCCGGGGGCCCGCCACCCGTGGCAGGCCCGTCGCCATGCTCGCACGCACCGGCACGGGTGTGCCGCCGTGGTGGGCCACCTCACCACCGGGTCCCCGCCGCCCAGCGCGGTAGAACTCGGCCGAGCGCGGCACTCGTACGTACCGCACTCGCCTCACGAGTACCGCACTCGGCGATCAAGGACCGCGCCGGGGTGCGGCTGGTGGTCGAGAGTCGCACCCGACCGTCGGAAGGTGCCCCCGAGCCGCAACGCCGAGCGCGGTAGAACGCCGCCGAGCGCGGCACTCGTACGTACCGCACTCGCCTCACGAGTACCGCACTCGGCAGGTGAGGCCCGCGCTCGGTGGGCGAACACCGCGCTCGGTGGGCGAACACCGCGCTCGGTGGGCGAGTGCCGGGCTCGGTGGTCGCGAGCGACGCCCCGCACGTGCGGGCGCCCCCGCGCCCGGGCCCGGCGGCGGCGGACCACCGGGACCCGGGCGGGTCAGCAGGAGCCGGCGGCCTCCCCGCCGTCGGTCCCGCCGGTCTCGTACCCGCGGATCGCGTCGACCTTGGCGGCCGACCGGCTCGTCGGGTCGAACTCGAGGTCGAGCCACTGCCGCACCAGCATCTTGGCGAGCTCGACGCCGATGACGCGCTGCCCGAGGCACAGCACCTGCGCGTCGTTCGACAGCACGGACCGCTCGACGGAGAAGGCGTCGTGCGCCGTCACCGCCCGCACGCCCGCGACCTTGTTGGCCGCGATCGCCATGCCCAGGCCCGTGCCGCACACCAGCAGCGCGCGGTCCGCGGCACCCTCGGCGACGCGCCGCGCGGCGGCCACGGCCACGTGCGGGTAGGCCGTGCCGTCGTCGTCCGCGTGCACGCCGACGTCCTCGACGACCTCGACGCGCGGGTCCGCGCGCAGCAGGTCCGCCAGGACGTCCTTGTACGCCAGGCCCGCCTCGTCGGCACCGACCACGATCCTCGCGACGCTCATCGCTGCTCCCCCTCGTCCGTACCGGTACCTCCGGCCCCGTCGTCGAGCACCGGGGTCGCCGGCAGCACGTCGGCCACGACCCCCTCCTGCGGGTCGCGCCCCGCGGCAGCGGCGAGCACCGCGACGAGCGACACGGCGCCCGGGTCGGGCGTGCCGACGCTGCGCTCGGCCAGCGGCCGCGCGCGCCCGACCTGCGGGCGCAGGTCGGCGGTCGCCGCCGCGGCGGTCCGTCCGGCGGCGAGCGCACCGGTCCACGCGGCGTCGAGCGCGTCGCCCGCCGCCGCCGCGGCCTCGAACGCGGCCGCGAGCGGCTCGCCCGAGTCGAGCATCGTCTTGTCGCCCGGGCGCGCCTTGCCGAGGCTCGCGACCGCGTCGACGCCCGCCCGCACGGCCGCGGCGACGCGCGCCGTCGGGTCGCCCACGGGCCGGGTGGCGAGCGCGTCGGCCGCGGCCGCGAGGCCAGCGCCCCACAGCACGCCCGACGTGCCGCCCGCGCGGTCGGCCCACGCGTGCCCGGCGTCCTGCAGGCACGCGACGGCGCCGTGACCGTCCTGCGCCGCGGCGGCCGCGGCGTCGGCGGCGGCGCGTGAGCCGCGCAGCATGCCGCGCCCGTGGTCGCCGTCCCCGGCGACCGCGTCGAGCCGGCCGAGGCGCGTCTCCAGGTCGGCGAGCACGTCCGCGACGCGGCGCAGCGCGTCGACGACGGCGGCGGCCTCGGCGGCGTCCGCGTCGTCGACGACCCGCGGCCCGGCCTCGACGACGGCGACGGGCGCCGTCGGCCACGCGTCGTCGACCGCCGCGTCCCGCCGGTTCTCCCCCGCACGGGGCGTGCCGGGTCCGCCGTCCGCGCCCCACGCACCGGTCGCACCGGCCCCGGCGCCCACGTCGGACCCGGCGGTCGCGCCGGCACCGGCCGCGCCCGAGCCCGCGTCAGACCCGCCGGCCACGCCACCCGCGGCCGGCGGCGCACCCTTGCGGTACGCGGGCGTCTGCGCGGGTGCGGTCCACCACCGCTCGAGGTCCTCGTCGAGCCACACGAGCGTGAGCGAGCAGCCGGCCATGTCGAGGCTGGTCACGAGCTCGCCGACGTCGGGCTGCACGACCTCCAGCCCGGCGGCGTCGAGCCGGGCCCGCACGGCGCGCCACAGTACGAACAGCTCCTCGTACTTGGTGCGCCCCAGGCCGTTGAGCATCACCGCGACCCGCGGCCCGGCGCCGTCGGGGCGCTCCTCGAGCAGGCGGTCGACGAGCAGTGCGGCCAGCTCGGACGCGGTGCACGCGGGCACCTCGCCGATGCCCGGCTCGCCGTGGATGCCGACGCCGAGCCCGAACACGCCGTCGGGCACGGTGAACAGCGGCGCGTCCGCTCCGGGCAGCGTGCACCCGTCGAACGCGACGCCGAGCGTGCGGGTCCGCGCGTTGGCGTGCTCGGCGGCCGCGACGACCGCGTCGAGGTTCGCGCCCTCGGCGGCGGCCGCACCGGCGGCCTTGAAGACCACGAGGTCGCCCGCGATGCCGCGGCGCCTGTCGACCTCGTCGGCCGGGGCGCTCGCGACGTCGTCGGTGACGACGAGGAAGTGCGCGTCGACGCCGCGGCGCCGCAGCTCGTCGCGCGCGAGCGTGAAGTTCATGACGTCGCCCGCGTAGTTGCCGGTGATCATGAGCACGCCCGCGTCGCCCGCGGCCGCGGCCCCGACCGACACCGCGTCGGCCGTCGACGGCGACGTGAACACGTTGCCGACCACGGCGCCGTGCGCGAGCCCCGGCCCGACGACCCCGCAGAACGCCGGGTAGTGCCCGGACCCGCCGCCGACCACGACCGCGACCTGCGAGCGCGGCGCCGGCACGGCGCGCACGACGCCGCCGGGCACGAGCCGCACCTGGTCGCGGTACAGGTCGACGAACCCCTCGAGGGCGTCCTCGACGAACCGGGCCGGGTCGTCGGCGAGCGGGCTCACCACGTCCCCTCCCGGCGGGCGAGGAGCGTCGCGACGACCGAGTCGTCGGCGGCCTCGAGGCCCGCGGCGGCGACCGTGCGGTACAGCTGCTCGGCGGCCGCGGCGACGGGCGTCGCGACCTTGAGGCTGCGCGTCAGGTCGCCGACGATGCCCATGTCCTTGCCGATGACGTCGAGCCGCGAGCGCAGCGGCGGCTCCTCGCCGCGCAGCTGGGCCGCGATGCGGGGCCCGCGGTCGGCGAGCATGAACGACGCGGCGGCGCCCTGCGACAGCACCTCGATGCACGCGTCGAGGTCGAGGCCCAGGCGGTGCGCGAGCGCGAGCGCCTCGGACGCGGCGGCGGTGTGGATGCCGCACAGCAGCTGGTTGACGGTCTTGAGCTGCTGTCCGGCGCCGATGCCGCCGACGACCGTGAGCGACGACGCGAGCGCGTCGAGCACGCCCTGCGCCGCGGCGAGCGCGGCGTCGTCGGCGCCGACCATGATGAGCAGGTCGCCCTGACCCGCCCGCACGGGGCCGCCCGAGACGGGTGCGTCGACGGTGTGGATGCCACGGGCCGCGAGCGCGTCGGCGACGGACCGCACGGCGGCCTCGCCCACGGTCGACGTGATGACGACCACGGCCCCGGCGGCCAGCGAGTCGGCGACCCCGCCCTCACCCAGGACGAGCGCGTCGAGCTGCGCGCCGTCGCGCACGCCGACGACGACGACGTCGGTGCCCGCGCAGGCCTCGGCGACGCTCGCGGCGGCGGTAGCGCCGGCCTCGACGGCGAGCGTCACGCGCTCCGGGGCCACGTCGTACCCGACGGTGGTGAAGGTCCGCGCGAGCGTCGTGGCCATGGGCAGCCCCATGGCGCCGAGCCCGAGGACGGCGACGCGCGCGCTCATCGGCCCGCCCCCGCCGTGCGCAGGACCTGCTCGCGGGCCTCGCCCGTGGCGACCGCGAGCATGCGCCGCAGGTAGCGCATGTTGCGCGCCGCGACGGACAGGCCGTCGCCGCCGTAGTGCTCGACGCACAGCGGACCGGTGAACCCGGCGTCGATCGCGGTGCGCATCGCGGTGCGGTAGCTCACCGAGCCCATCTCCATGGGCGCGGGCAGCGCGACGACCGTGCCGGTGTGGCGGTCCTCGTCGCGGAAGTAGCTCTTGACGTGCCAGTAGTTCGACACGGGCAGGCACGCGGCGACGGCGGCCTGGAAGTCCTCGATGGGCCGGTGCAGGCGGATGAGGTTGCCGAGGTCGGGGTTGAGGCCGACGGCCTCGTGGTCGATGTCGTGCACGAGCCGCACGGCGGACTCGGCGGTGCCGAGCAGCGTGTCCTCGTACATCTCGAGCGACAGCTCGAGGCCGACCTCGCGCGCGTGCGTCCCGAGCTCGCGCAGGCGCTGCACGGCGCGCGCCCACGTGTCGGCGTCGGTGTCGTCGTGCGGGCCCTCCTCGGTCCAGAACCAGAACGCCTGGCGCTGCTGCGGCAGCAGCGGGCGGTGCAGGCCGACGCTCACGACCTTGACACCGAGGGCCGCGGCGGCGTCGATCGTGCGGTGCGAGTAGGCGAGGTTGTCGTCGCCCGTGACGGGGTCGATGACGGACCGGCGGATCGCGGACAGCGCGACGGGGTCGAGGCCGGTGGCCGCGAGCGCGCCGCGCAGCTCCTCGATCCGGGCGGGCGTCAGGTCGCCCGGCTGCACCCAGGAGTCGGTGAGGTCGACCTCGGTGAAGCCCTCGTAGGCGACCTCGGCGAGGTGGTCGACCCACGTGTCCGCGGGCGCGTCCTGCGACCCGGGGAAGTTGAGCATCGCGGCGGCGATCGGCCACCGCTCGCTCGTGGGGCGGGTGGTGCCGTCCGCGCCCCGAGGGCGTGCGGTCGAACTCATCGTCGAGCCTCCGGTTCTCGTCATCGAAAACTTTTCGTGCACAATGCTGCAATGGGGACGCTAGTTTTCGGCGTCGACGCTGTCAACGGCTGGTGGCGAACGGCCGACCACCTCCTGAAAGCCCTTCTGAACTACTTGATGTTTTCGACGCGATCCCGCTAGCGTCGGCCCGACGACCCAGGAGGCACCGATGCCACGACCCGCAGGACGGCCCACGCTCACGTCGGTCGCCGAGCGCGCCGGCGTGTCCATCGCGACGGCCTCCAAGGTCATCAACCGGCACACCGACGTCGCCGCCGCGACCCGCGAGCGCGTCGAGGCCGCCGCCGCCGAGCTCGGGTACCGCGCCCCCGGCGCGCGCCGCGGCGACGGCCGCCGCACGGTCGAGTTCCTCGTCGACAAGCTGGGCAGCCCGTACGCCATGGAGGTGCTGCGCGGCGTCACGCTCGCGGCCGAGGAGGCCGACGTCGACGTCACCGTCTCGCGCGTGCGTCGCGGCGGCGACGAGCCGCCGTCGAGCTGGACCCGCCGCCTCGTCGCGGCCCGCCGCACGGGGGCGATCGTCGTGACCGCGCAGGTCACCGACACCACGTACGACGCGATCGCGCGCGCCCGGCTGCCCGTCGTCGTCATCGACCCGCTGCACCTCACGACGCCCGAGCTCGTCTCCGTCGGGTCGACCAACTGGACCGGCGGCCGCACCGCGACCGAGCACCTGCTCGCGCTCGGCCACCGACGCATCGCCGTGATCGGCGGCCCCGAGGCGTCGATCGGCGCGGTCGCCCGCGTCGACGGGTTCCGCTCGGCGTGCCAGCGCGCGGGCGTCACGCCCGACCCCGCGCTCGTGCGGCACGTCGCGTTCGACCACGACGCCGCGCGCGACGCCGCCGACGCGATCCTGCGCCTGCCCGACCCGCCCACCGCGGTCCTCGCGTGCAGCGACGCGCAGGCGCTCGGGGTGCTCGAGGCCGCGCGCCGTCTCGGGCTCGTCGTGCCGCGCGACCTGTCGGTCGTCGGGTACGACGACACGTACGTCGCGGCGTGGACCAACCCGCCGCTGACCTGCGTGCACCAGCCGCTGCAGGACATCGGGCGCGTCGCGCTGCGCACGGTCCTCGGCATGGACGAGGGCCGCCTGCCCGACTCGCACCACATCGAGCTGGCCACGTCGCTCGTGGTCCGCGACTCGACCGCACCGCCGCCGCAGCCGTCGGCCGGACCGGAAGGAGCCCGGTGAGCACCACCGCCACCACGTCCCCCCGCACGGAGCGCCCCTGGCAGGACCCGCGCCTGCCGGTCGCCGACCGCGTCGAGCTGCTGCTGGCGTCGATGAGCCTCGAGGAGCGCCTCGCGCAGCTCGGCTCGTACTGGTTCGACCGGCGCGGCGCGGGTGAGGTCGTCGCGCCGATGCAGGACACGTTCGGTGCGCGCCGGCCCGACTTCCCGACCGCCGCGCGGCACGGGCTGGGGCACCTCACGCGTGTGCTGGGCACCGAGCCCGTCCCCGCCGACGAGGGGCGGGACAAGCTCGCGCGGACGCAGCGCGAGCTCGCCGGGCACCACCGTCTGGGGCTGCCGGCGATCGCGCACGAGGAGTGCCTCACGGGCGTCACGTCGTACGGCGCGACCGTGTACCCGGCGCCGCTCGCGTGGGGCGCGTCGTTCGACCCGGACCTCGTGCACGAGGTCGGCACGGCCATCGGCCGGGACCTGCGACGCCTGGGCGTGCACCAGGGCCTCGGCCCGGTGCTCGACGTCGTGCGCGACCACCGCTGGGGTCGCGTCGAGGAGACCGTCGGCGAGGACCCGTACACCGTCGGCACCATCGCGACCGCGTACGTCCGCGGGCTCGAGGAGCAGGGCGTCGTCGCGACGCTCAAGCACTTCGTCGGGTACTCGGCGTCGCGCGCCGGACGCAACCACGCGCCCGTGTCGATCGGCCCGCGCGAGCTCGCCGACGTGCTGCTGCCGCCGTTCGAGATGGCGGTGCGCGAGGGCGGCGCGCGGTCGGTCATGAACTCGTACACCGACCTCGACGGCGAACCCGTCGCGGCGTCGCGCTCGCTGCTCACCGACCTGCTGCGCGGTGCGTGGGGGTTCGAGGGCACGGTCGTCTCGGACTACTGGGCGGTCGCGTTCCTCGTCACCGCGCACGGGGTCGCGGCCGACGCCGCCGACGCGGGCGCGCGCTCGCTGCGCGCGGGCCTCGACGTCGAGCTGCCCAACACGATGTGCTTCGGCGAGCTCGCACCGCTCGTGCGCGACGGCCGGCTCGACGAGCACCTCGTGGACCGCGCGGTGCGGCGCGTGCTGCGGCAGAAGGCCGAGCTGGGCCTGCTCGACGCACCCGCGCCCGACGGCACGCCGCCCGGCGGCGCCCCCGACGACGCGCCGATCGACCTCGACAGCCCCGCCAACCGCGACCTGGCCCGGCGCCTGGCCGAGGAGTCGGTCGTGCTGCTGGCCAACCCCGACGGCGTCCTGCCGCTGCGCACCACCGCCGACCGTGCGCCGCGGCGCGTCGCCGTCGTCGGCCCGTCGGCCGCCGACCCGGGCGTGCTGCTCGGCTGCTACTCGTACCCCATCCACGTGCTGCCGCGGCACCCCGAGCTGGGCCTGGGCGTCGAGGTGCCGTCGCTGCTCGACGCGCTGCGCACCGAGCTCGCGGGCGACGACGTCGTGCACGAGCCCGGCTGCGCCGTGGTCGGCGACGACCGGTCGGGGTTCGACGCGGCCGTGCGCGCCGCGGCCGACGCGGACGTGTGCGTGCTGACCGTCGGCGACCGGGCCGGCATGTTCGGGCGCGGCACGTCGGGCGAGGGCTGCGACGCGCCCGACCTGCGGCTGCCGGGCGTGCAGCACGAGCTCGTCGAGGCCGTGCTCGCCACGGGCACGCCCGTCGTGCTCGTCGTCGTCTCGGGGCGCCCCTACGCGCTCGGCGCGTACGCCGACCGCGCGGCGGCGGTCGTGCAGGCGTTCATGCCGGGCGAGGAGGGCGCCGGGGCGGTCGCGGGCGTGCTGTCAGGCCGCGTGACGCCCAGCGGCAAGCTGCCCGTGCAGGTGCCGCGCGACCCGGGCAGCGGCCCGCAGACCTACCTCGGCCCCGCGCTGACGCGCCGCCTGGACCGCATCAGCAACCTCGACCCGACGCCCGCGTTCCCGTTCGGGCACGGCCTGTCGTACACGACGTTCACGTACTCCGACCTCGAGGTCACGCCCACCGCGCCCACCGACGGCGCGTTCGACGTGTCCGTGACGCTCACGTGCACGGGCGAGCGCCCCGGCACCGAGGTCGTCCAGCTCTACCTGTCCGACCCGGTCGCCGACGTCGCGCGCCCGGTCAAGCAGCTCGCGGGGTACGTCCGTGTCCCGCTCGCACCGAGGGAGTCCCGCCGCGTGACCTTCACCGTCCCCGCCGACCTGACGTCCTACACGGGCGTCGACCTGCGACGCGTCGTCGACCCCGGCGCGATCGGCGTGCAGGTCGGCGGCTCGAGCGAGGGCGACGTCCTGACCGGGGGCGTCGAGCTCACGGGCCCGCGCCGCCACCCCGGCCGCGACCGTGCGCTGCGCCCCACGACGACCGTGGCGGCCCTGGCATGAGCGGCGCCGTCAGCAACCCCGTCCTGCCGGGCTTCCACCCGGACCCGACCGTGTGCCGCGTCGGCGACGACTACTGGCTCGTGACCTCGACGTTCGAGTACTTCCCGGGCCTGCCGGTGCACCACAGCACGGACCTCGCGCGCTGGGAGCACGTCGGCCACGCGATCGACCGGCGCTCGCAGCTCGACATGGAAGGCGTCCGGCCGTCGGGCGGCCTGTACGCGCCGACGCTGCGGCACCACGACGGGACGTTCTGGATGACGTGCACGCTCGTCGACGGGCACCGGGGCGCGGGCAACTTCGTCATGAGCGCCGAGCACCCCGCGGGCCCGTGGAGCGACGTCACGTGGCTCGAGGACGCCGAGGGCATCGACCCGTCGCTGTTCTTCGACGACGACGGGTCCGCCTGGTACCTCGGCGCGCGGCCCACGCACGACCCGCACCCCGAGGACCCGCAGACCACGGACATCTGGCTGCGCCGGTTCGACGTGCGCACGCGGCAGCTGGTCGGCCCCGAGCACGTGCTGTGGCACGGCGCGCTGCACGCCGCGGTGTGGGCCGAGGGCCCGCACCTGTACAAGGTCGACGGGCGGTACCTGCTCGTCATCGCCGAGGGCGGCACCGACGTGCACCACGCCGTGACCGTCGCGCGCGCCGACCACGTCACCGGCCCGTACGCGGGCAACCGCGCGAACCCGGTGCTCACGCACCGGCACCTGGGCCGCGACCACCCGGTGTCGAGCGTCGGGCACGCCGAGCTCGTCGAGGGTCCGGACGGCGCGTGGTGGGCGTTCGCGCTCGGCACCCGACCGGTCGACGGGCACCACCTGCTGGGCCGCGAGACGTTCGTCGTGCCCGCGCGCTGGGAGGACGGCTGGCCCGTGCTCGCGCCGGGCGTCGGGCAGGTGACCCCGCTGGTCGAGCACCCCGCCGTGCCCGACGGCGAGGTCGTGCGCCCCGCCGCGGACGAGCCGTTCACCGAGACGTTCGCCGACCCGACGACCGGTGGGCTGTCACCGCGCTGGAACCGGCTGCGCACGGGCGACGACCCGGCCGACACGACGTCCCGCCCGGGTGCGCTGCGCCTCGCGCTGCGCCCGGCGACGCTCGACGAGCCGACGACGCCCGCGTTCCTCGGGCTGCGCCAGCAGCACCACCGCGCGCGGTTCACGACCACGGTCGAGGCGCCCGGCCTGGCGGCGCACGAGCGCGCGGGCCTCGCCGTCCGTCAGAAGGACACGCACCACGCGGTCCTCGCGCTGCGCGACGGCGGCGACGCGCGCGTCGTCGAGCTGGTGCTCACGCAGGGCGACGAGCGGACCACCGTCGGCACGCTGCCGTTGCCCGGCGACGGCCCGGTCGACCTGCGCGTGACCGCAGACCGGCTGACGTACACCGCGGAGGCGCGCGAGCCCGACGGCGCGTGGACCACGGTCGGCACGGTCGACGGGCGCGCGCTCAGCACGCAGACCGCTGGCGGGTTCACGGGCGTCCACCTGGGCGTCTACGCGACCAGCGACGGCCACGCGACCACGGCCGTCGCCGACGTCGTGCACGCGACGTACGAGCCGCTCGACTGACCCTCAGCGACGACGAGCCGCGACGGGCCCGCCCTCACCCGGGGCGGGCCCGTCGTCGTCAGCGCAGCCGGCCCAGGTGCAGGGCCGCGAGCGCGAGCGCGGTGATCGTCTCGCCGTCGCGGACCTCGCCCGTGCGGACCATCGCGAGCGCGTCGGCGAACGGCACGGTCCGCACGGCGCTGATGCCCTCGGCGGCCTGCTCGTGCGCGGTCGCGTCCCCGTCGGCGACGGGCGTGAGGCCTCGCGCGAGGTACACGTGCTCGACCGCACGCGCGACGCCGTTGAGCGCCTCGGTCGTCCCGAGGTGGGTCCACTCGCGCGCCGTCAGCCCGGCCTCCTCGGCGAGCTCGCGGCGTGCGGCGTCGAGGGGGTCCTGACCCTCGCCGCCGCCCGCGGGGACCTCGACCGATCCGGGGCCGGTCGTGTAGCGGTCGGTCGTGACGAGCACGACCTCGTCGTCGTCGGTCAGCGCGACGACGAACACCGAGTCCCGCAGCTCGACCACGCCGTACACCGCCGGCGACCCGTCCGGCGCGAGCACCTGGTCCTCGCGGACCGTGATCCACGGGTTCCGGTACGCGACGCGCGAGGACAGGGTCCGCCAGGTCATGCGTCGAACCTAGACCTGGCCGTGTCCCCGCCGGGGTGCCGGTGCGCGGTGCCCACCCGACCACGGCGCGCCCCGTCGGACCGTCGTGCGCCGGCGCTCGACGACGTGGGGGACGGTCGGTGCGCCGACGCTCGGCGTCGCGCGGGACGGTCGGTGCGCCGGCGTCAGCCGGCAGGCGGCGCCGGACCCGTCAGCGGCTCAGCGCCCCCGCCGTCGCGAGCACCACCGCGTCCTCGACGAGCGCGGCCCGCGTGTCCGAGCCCAGCCGGCCGTCGTCGTCGGCCCACTGCCGCCACGACGCGCCGACCACCGACCCCGCGAACGCCCCGGCCGCGCCGACGACGGCCGCGACCAGCACCGCGGGGACGCGACGCCCGTCGACGACCGCGAGCGCACCCGCACCCGCGGCGCCTGCCACGACCCGGCCCGCGAGCTGCGGGGCCACCAGCCGGCTCGGCACGCCCGGCAGCTTGTCGGTCACAGCCTCGCCCACGACCGCGAGGGCCGCGAGCGCGCGCAGCGCGGGGACGTCATGACCGCGGCGCGCGGCGGCGGCGACCGGGACGGCGAACGCGACGGACGAGCGGCCGCCGGTGGCGAGGCCCAGCGCGGCGGAGCGGAGGAGGACACCCATGCGTCGTGTCTACCCGTGGTGCGCGGCGACGGCACCCCCAGGCGGCCGCCCGGGCGGGGACCGCGGCGCTCCGGGTGCGGAGCGCCCCGATCGGCAGCAGACTCCTGGACCACCGCGTGGTCCGCCGTGGCCCACGCGACGCGGTACGACGAAGGAGCGACATGGGCATCGGTGGCGGCATCGCACTCCTGGTGATCGGGGCGATCCTCTCGTTCGGCGTGTCCGACCGGGTCGAGGGCGTCGACCTCACGGTCATCGGCTACATCTGCATGGGTGCGGGCGTGCTCGCGCTCATCCTCGCGATCGCGCTCAACGCGCAGCGCACCAACACGACGCACCGCCAGGTGGTCGAGCACCGCGAGGAGCCGCCCGCTCCACCGGTGGCCTGACGCCCCGGACGACGGTCCCGCCGTCCCGCACGGGACGCCCCTGCCCGACGCCCCGCCGGTCCTGACCGACGGGGCGTCGGCGTGCCCGCTCGCGACCGGCGGGGCGCCGTGGACCCGGCCCCGACCGGGGCGGGGGTCCGTGGGCCCGGTTGCGGCCGACGGGCGTCCGAGGGCCGGTGGCGGCCGACGGGCGTCCGAGGGCCCGGTGGCGGCCGCCGCACCGGCCGGCCGACGACGGGCCTCGCCACTCACCTGGTGGGACGCGGGACGTACGAGACCGGGCTGGGAGCGCCCCCGGGCCGGGATCGCGACGCCAGCCCGGTCTCGCGGGCGGCTCGTCCCATGCCTCGAGATGCCCGGTGCGGCGTGCCCGCGACGGCACGCCGGACCGGTGCCACGCGGCCACCCGAACGACCGGCGCGTGTCGGACCTTCCCGACACACTGGGCACGCACCGGCGGACGGTCCACGAGGGGGGCGCATGGAGCGGGACGAGGCACGCGAGGCCAAGGCGCACGCCGCGCAGGTGGCGCGGACGCTGACGGAGCGGGTGGTGCGCGCGTCGAGCGCCGACGCGCCGGCGGTCGCACCGCTGGCGGTCGGCCTGGCGCCGCGCGACGACGGCGGGTACGCGGTCGCGCTGCGGTACCGGCTCGGGCTCCCGCAGGTGCGGAGCCTCGCGCGCAAGGTCGCGGCCGAGGTCGGCGAGGTCGGGACGACCGTCGACGTGCGCCGCACGGGGCGGATCCGCCCGCTCGCGCACGGCCCGGTGCCGGGCCCGCGACCCCCCGTGATCACGGCGCAGGCCGCCGGCGAGACCGGCCGCGTGCGGCCGCTGCGGCCGGGCGTCTCGATCGCGCACGTCGACGTCACGGCCGGCACGCTCGGTGCGTTCGTGCTGGTGGGCGGCGTGGTGCACGCGCTGTCGAACTACCACGTGCTCGCGGGCTCCCCCGCGGCGCGGCCCGGCGACCTCGTGCTGCAGCCCGGACCCGCCGACGGCGGCCGGGCGCCCGCCGACCGGGTCGGCACGCTCGCCGCGGTGGTCCCGCTCGCGGCGGGCACCACGGCCACGGTCGACGCGGCGGTCGCGCTGCTCGACGACCCCGACGTCGACGCGACGTACCCGGTGGGCGCCGTGACGACCACGGCGCGCGCGCTCGGCGGCGAGACCGTCGGCAAGATCGGCCGCACCACGGCCGTCACCGCCGGACGCGTGACGGCCATCGAGCTCGACGACGTCGTCGTCGGCTACGGCGAGGAGCTGGGCGACCTGCGGTTCGACGACCAGATCGAGGTCGAGGGCACCGGGCGGTCGCCGTTCTCGCGCGGCGGCGACTCGGGCTCGCTCGTGTACCGCGAGGACGGGGTCGCCCTGGGGCTGCTCTTTGCCGGGTCGGAGACCGGGGGCGAGAATGGTCGAGGGCTGACGTACGTCAACCCGATCGACGCCGTCCTCGGGGCGCTCGACGCGACGCTGCTCGCCTGACGCGGGCAGCCCCGCGCGCCGCCGAGGGGTGCGGGAGGTGTGCAGTGGCCGACCTCGACCAGGCCCGCCGGGCCAAGGAGGAGCTCAAGGCCGCCCTCGCCGGGCGCGCGGGCGTGTCCGGCATCGGCATCGCGCCCGACGACGACGGGTACGGCCTGCTCGTGCGCGTGCGCGGCGACGCCGTCACGGCCCGCCGCCTCGACGTGCCGACGCACGTGCACGGCGTCGCGGTGCACGTGCGCACCACGGGGCCCGTGACCGCGCAGCGCTGAGCGCGCACCGCGCATCACCGCGCAGGACCGCGCATCACCGACCACGCGGGACGCGCGGCTGCGGGCCACGCACGGCGACGCGCCCGCACCCCTGCGCGGGGTGCGGGCGCGTCAGGCGCACCGTCGGCGCACCGGCACGTCACGCGCGCGTCAGCGCACCGGCACGTCACGCACGCGTCAGCGCACGATGCAGCTGTTGCCGTTGAGCGTCGCGGACGTCACGTCCTGCGGCGTCCCGGAGGCGATGAACCCGAACGACACCGCGTTGTGGTGCGCGATCGTCGAGTTCCACGCCGCGTTCGTCACGGTCACGGTCGAGCCGGACTGCGACGCGACCGAGCTCCACGCCTGCGTGATCTGCTCACCGTTCGTGAAGTCCCACGCGACCTCCCAGCCGTTCACCGGCTCCATGGTCGCGTTGAACACGGTCACGTTCCCCTGGAACCCGCCCTGCCAGCGGCTGGTGACGTCGACCTCGATCTCGCAGACCGCGTCCGTCGGCACCGTCGGGGTCGGAGTCGGAGTCGGAGTCGGGGTCGGAGTCGGCGTCGGGGTGGGCGTCGGGGTCGGAGTCGGGGTCGGAGTCGGCGTCGCGGTGGGCGTCGGCGTCGGGGTCGGCGTCGTGCCACCCCCGCCGAAGTCGACGTCCACGCAGTTGTAGAACGACTCCGGGCTGTCCGTCCGCTCCCAGATGTTGAACAGCACGTGCTTGCCGGTCTTGCCCGACGGCAGCTGCACGTCCCACCAGTACTCCGGGCCCGCGGGGCCGCCCGGGCGGATCGGCGGGTCGAGCACGCGGTCGAACGGCGCGGGCTCCAGGTCGTCCCAGCCGATCGGCTGCGACGGGTCCCAGCCGTCCTTCGTGATCCACGTCGTGAACCAGCCCGGGTGCGGCGCGACCGCCGCGTACCGGAACGTCATCGTCTGGCCGGGCGTCACCGCCGTCGTCGGCCACGCGTCGGACGGCGCGTTGTACGCGTCGAAGCGCGAGTCCGGGCCGCACAGCTTGCCGTCGGGGATCGTCTCGTGCCGCCCCGCGATCGTGCCGAGCAGGTTCCCGAACCAGTTGTAGAACGAGTAGTTGCCCTCGGCGAACGCGTCGACGCACGGCTCGAGGCGCGGCTTCATGTTCCCGCTCTCACCGGCGGCCTCGCCCCCCGCCAGGCCGTCGACGTAGCACTGGTAGGTGCGGGTGGCCGGCTCGGTCAGGCCGCCGTGCGCCTGCGCCGCGGTCGGCACGGCGACCAGCGCGGCCGCCACCACCGCGGTCGCGGCGAGGCCTCCCCCCAGGGACCGGCGGGTGCGACGGGTCGGTCTGTCTCGGGTCATGGTTGGCTCCCTCTCGCGCGAGCGGCGTCGTCGCCGCAGGGTGTCGGGCAGGTCCCGGGTCACCCGGGACGTCGGCCCAGCCTGCGGAGCGCCCCGGGGGCCGACAAGGCCGCGAAACGTTTCCAGCACGGCCGACGCGTCCGCGCGCGACGGGGTGAACGGGCGCACCAGGAGGTGATCTCACGCACCTCTCACGGAACGCTGCGCGGCGAGACGGCCTCCGAGGCCCGATGATGGGCACGTGACGCGCAGAGGCACGGCCTCCCAGGGTGCGCACCGAGGGGGTCTCTCGGCTGCGGACCTCGGTGGCGTGCGCGGACTCGCGGTGGCCGCGCACCGGTTCGACGCGTGCCGCCGGGTCGAGGAGGTCGTCGAGGCGGCCGCCCGCGCGGCGGTCGACGTGCTCGGCGCCGACGCGTGCGCGGTGAGCCGCATCACGCAGGAGACGTCGCGCGTCCTGCACGTCGAGCAGCCCGCCGACGACCCGCGCCGCGACCAGTTCCTGCGCACCACGTACCGCGCCGAGGACCGCCCGGCGCTGCGGTCGCTGCTGCGCAACCGCGAGAGCTGGGTCGCGCACGCGTTCGACGCGCACGGCCGCTCGGTGCGCCCCGGCGACCCCACGGCCGGCGACCGCGTCGAGGTCGAGCTCCTGCGCGAGATCGGCGCGGCCTCGGCCCTCACCGCGCCGGTCGTCGTCAACGACGCCGTGTGGGGGCAGATCACGCTGCTGCGGGACTTCGAGGCGCCGCTGTTCCACGCCGACGACGTCGCGACCGCCGAGGTGCTGGCGGCGCTCGCGGCCGGTGCGATCGCGCGCGTCGACCTCGAGAAGCAGATGCGCCACATGATCGCCGACGACCCGCTCACGGGCCTCGCGAACCGGCGCACCGCCGACCAGGCCGCCGAGGCGGCGCTCGCGTCGGGCCGCGAGACGTGCGTCGTCATGTGCGACGTCGACGGGCTCAAGCGCGTCAACGACGAGCTCGGCCACGACGCGGGCGACGACCTGCTGCGCGCCGTCGCGGACGTGCTGCGCCGCGCGGCCGACGCGATCCCCGGCGCGACCGCCGCGCGCATCGGCGGCGACGAGTTCTGCCTCGTGACCGTCGACCAGCCGCGCGAGGCCGTCGCGACGGCCATGGCGACGACGGTCGCGAAGTTCCCGCTGCCGCACGGCGCCGCGATCTCCTACGGCATCGCGTCGACCGCCGTCATGGGCTCGGTCGAGGCACGGCACCTGTTCCGGCGCGCCGACCAGGCGCAGTACCAGGCCAAGCGCCGCCGGGCTCGCGCCCGCGCACGCACCACGCCGCCGATCTCCGACCCCGTGCAGGCCGTCGAGCGGCTCACCGCCAGCGGGTCGGTCGCGATCGGCGCGGCCGCGCCCGCGATCGTCCCGCGGCTGTGCGCGTTCGCCGCAGCGGCCACCGAGACCCTCGGCGGTGACTCGTGGGCCGTGCGCGAGCGCATGCCCGGGTCGCAGACGTTCACGACGGTCGCACGCGGCGGCAGCCCCGCCGACGCGGCCGAGACCCGCCTGGTCACGGTCGAGCGGGACGCGTGGGTCGTCGAGATCGCGGTCGCCGCGCTCGCGTCGACCGGCCGGCAGGTGCAGACCGCGCTGCACGCGCTCGTCGCGATCGCGGTCGACGGCGCCCGCAACGCCTGACGCCGTCACGGGCGGCGTCGTCGAGCGGGTCGACGGTCACCCGGCGCGTGGGCCGGTGCGGTTCCCGGCACGGCGCCCACCGCCGCCACCTGCCGGAGCAGGGCGGGAGCCCCTGGGCCGACGGCAGGACGGGAGCCGCCGGGCCGGCGGCCTGGACGGGTCGCGGCACGTCACCGCCGACGCACCGGCCGCGACGTCGCCGCCGGGGGTCGGCCCGCCGGGCGCCCGGCGGTCAGCCGTGCAGCGGCAGCACGAGGGCGCCGTCGCCGCCGTCGACCACGCGGACCGGGACGCCCCAGTCCTGCGCCGCGAGGTGGCACGCGGGGTGCTCGATCGCGGGGTCGGCGTCGCAGCTCGCGGCGCGCGCGGTCACGTGGAGCACGCCCTCGCCCACCGTCGGGTCGAGGCGCAGCGCGCGACCGAGCGCGACGTCGTCGCCCGCACCGTCGAGCAGCAGGCCGGGCGGCGTGGCCGACACCCGCAGCGACGTGGACGGGCCCCACCGGTCGTCGAGCTTCTGCCCCGCGGCGGGGTGGAACACGACCTCGAGCGCGACGTCGGCGCCGATCTCGGTCACGGGCCGCTGCGTGCGGTGCGCACCGCCGTCGACCCGCGTGCCCGCACCGGCGGGCAGCGGCACGCGCGTCAGCCGGTGCGCCGCGGACTCGACGACCACCACGTGGTCGACGTCGCCCGCCGGCAGCACGAGACCGCTGGGCTCGGCGAGGTCGGTCGCGAGCGTGCTCACCTCGCCCGGGGCGCCGTCGACGCCCGAGACCCAGCGGCGCAGCGCGCCGTTGTACGTGTCGGCGACCAGCACCGAGCCGTCGGGCAGCGCCGCGACGCCCAGCGGGTGCTGCAGGAGCGCCTGGTCGGCGGTCCCGTCGCGGTGGCCGAAGTCGAACAGACCCGTCCCGACGACGGACGTCACCGACGCGTCCGCGGGGTCGAGCCACCGCAGCGCCGACGTCTCGGCGTCCGCGAGCCAGACGCGCCCGTCGGCCGCGACCGACAGACCCGACGGCTGCGCGAACCACGACTGCCCGGGCGCACCGTCGACCAGGCCCTCGTTCATGGTGCCGGCGAGGTGGGCCACGGTCCCCGCGGTCGGGTCGAACGCCCACAGGGTGTGGTTGCCGGCCATCGCGACGACGAACGCGGCGAGCGGCTGCGACCACGTCACGTCCCACGGCGAGGACAGCTTGACCTGGTGCGCGGGCCAGCGGTCGCCCACGCCCTGCTCCGTGGGGTGCTCGGCACCCTGCGACGGCAGCACGTTGTCGACCGCGCCGACCATGTACTGCTCACCCGTGCCGGCGACCGTCGTCACGTGCCCGTCGGCCAGGCGCACGCCGCGCAGCGCGTGGTTGACGGTGTCCGCCACGAGGACGTCGTAGCCGAGCCGCTCGCGCAGCTCGTCCGGCACGAGGCACAGACCGTTCGGCTCGCTGAACCTGGCCTCGTCCGGGTCGCCGTCGACCAGCCCGCGCTCGCCCGTGCCGATGCGCCGCACGAGCGTCTCGCCGTCCGCCGCGACCTCGGTGAGCGCGTGGTGCCCGGCGTCGGCGACGAGGAACGTGCCGCCCGGCAGCGCGACCGCCTTCGCGGGGAAGCGCAGCGTCGTCGGCTGCGGCGTCGGCGCGACGTACGGGCCGTCGCCGCGGTGCAGCGTGCCCTTCGCCTCGTGCTCGGCGACCAGCTCCGCCACGAGCGTCTCGACCGCGTGGGCGTGCCCCTCGCCGGCCATCTGCGCGACGACGTACCCCTCGGGGTCGATGACCACGAGGGTCGGCCACGCGCGCGCCGTGAACGCCTGCCACGTCACCAGGTCCGGGTCGTCGAGCACCGGGTGGTGCACCTCGTACCGCTCGACCGCGGCCGCGAGCGCGACCGGGTCGGCCTCGTGGACGAACTTCGGCGAGTGCACGCCCACGATCACGAGCACGTCGCGGTGCCGCTCCTCGATCTCGCGCAGCTCGTCCAGCACGTGCAGGCAGTTGATGCAGCAGAACGTCCAGAAGTCGAGCACGACGACCTTGCCGCGCAGGTCGGCGAGCGTCACGTCCCTGCCACCGGTGTTGAGCCAGCCGCGCCCGACCAGCTCGGACGCGCGCACACGGGGCAGACGGGGGGCGGAGGTCGACGTCACGTCGCCCATTCTCACCGACGTCGCACCCCACGCCGCCGGGCATCCGCGCACCGGTACGACGGGGTGTGCCACGCGCGGGCACCGCCGCCACTGGTCAGATCGCGCACCCCAGAACCGCCCACTGGTCAGATCGCGCACCCCAGAACCGCCCACTGGTCAGATCGCGCCTCCGCGCCGCCCGACGTCGCCCCCGATCCGCCCACTGGTCAGATCGGGCTCCCCCCCAAACCGCCCACTGGTCAGATATCGCAACCGAGGAGCGGCAACTGGTCACCGAAGTGACCAGTGCACGGACGACCCTGCGCACTCGCCGCACGCGCACGGCCGCACGGCCGGTGGCCGGGCGTCGCACACCCGCACCGCCCGGCGGTCGCACCTCAGACCCCCGCGCCGCCCACTGGTCAGATCTGCATCCTCCAAACCGCCCACTGGTCAGAAATCGGGACGGGCGAGCGGCACCTGGTCACCGAAGTGACCAGTGCACGGACCGACGCATGTCGGCGCGCGCCGACGGCCGGACGCCACCGGGGAGGGTGGGTGGCGTCCGGCCGTCGACGGTCGTGCGGATGGGATGGGTGCTGCGGGTGGTGCGTCGTGCGGGTGGTGCGTCGTCGTCAGGCCGTGGTGCAGGTGGCCGTCAGCGAGCCCGGAGCGCCGGACGCCAGGAACCCGGCGGTAGTGCTGGCGCCGGACGCGAGGGCGCCGTTCCAGGACGCGTTGCTCAGCACGCCACCGCTGTGGGTGCTGCTCCACGCCTGCGTGATCGTCGCGCCACCGACCGTGACCTTCCAGCCGCTGATCGGCGCGCCGCCCGCGGTCACCGTGACCTCACCCTGCCAGCCGCCCGTCCACGTGCTCGTCGCCTTGACGGTGGCGGTGCACGCACCCGCACCCGGCGTGGGCGTCGGGGTGACGGTCGGCGTCGGCGTGGGCGTCGGCGTCGGCGTGGGCGTCGGCGTCGGGGTCGGAGTCGGGGTCGGCGTGGGCGTGGGCGTGGGGGTCGGCGTCGAACCACCGCCACCGATCTGGATGTCCGAGCACAGGTAGTACGGCTGGTCGAGGTGGCTGGCCTGCCAGATCGTGAACAGCACCGCGCGGCCCGAGCGGCCGGTCAGGTCGACGTCGGTCTGGTAGAGCCCGGTGGTGCCGTAGCGGCCGGTCTCCTTGACGAGGTCGAGGTCACCCCAGCCGAGCGCCTCGGTGGTGGGGTCGAAGCCCGGCTTGGAGACGTAGATCCGCAGGTAGTCGGCACCGTGCTTGGCGCCGTCGGTGAGCGTCAGCGTGAACGTCGTCGGCACCTGCTTCGCGACCCACGGACCGACCTCGTCGAGCGACGCGTACAGACCGTTCTGCGTGCGACCGCCCGAGCAGAGCTGCCCGTCGGGGATCACGGCCTGGTGCTGCCCGCCGACCCCCTCGCGGTACAGCCCGTTCCAGTTCCACATCGTCTGCGGGTTCTCCTGGAACGCCTGCCAGCACATCGGGTCGAGCTGGGCCATCTGCGGGTTGAGGTGGTCGTCGCCCCACCGCTCCCAGCAGCCGTAGTTGCGGGTCGGCGGGTCGGTGACGGAGCCGTGCGCGCTCGCGGACGACGCGACGACGCCCGTCACGGCGAGCGCGAGCGGCACGGCGAGCGCCAGGCGACCGAGCCGGGCGAGCGCGCCGAGCCGGCCGCGGGTACGGGTGGGCATGGGTGTCTCCTCGGGATGGTCCGGGCGGCGACCGGGTCGCGGTCACGGGTCGCGACGGTGCGCGGGTGACGACGGGCCGCCGGGTGGGCCCGTCCACGGTGCGGTTCGACGTCCGTGGAAGCGACCCCTCGAACCGTTTCAGCACCGCTCGCGGCCGTCGGTCCGACCGGTCCCGCGCACCGGGCGAGAGACCCGCTGCCCCGTCATCTGTCGCGCACCGGCACGACGCCGCACGACAGATCGCGGGGTCGGCACCACGCCGCACGACCGATCACGGAGTCGGCACCACGCCGCACGACAGATCGCGGGGTCGGCGCGTCCAGGTGCGGACGCCGACGGTGCGACGTGGCGTCGCATCGTCGGCGTCAGACGCGGTCGAGCACGTGGATGCGCGGGTGGTGGCCCTTCGCGAAGACACGCGTCACGGACCGCGGCGTCCACAGGTCGGCCGTCTCGCGCACGACGCGCTCCATGACCTTCACCTCGTGCGTCAGCACCACGAGCCGCGCGCCCGGCGCGGCGACCGCGTGGGCGGCGCGCAGCAGGCCGGCGTGCACGCGCGGCGCGTCGGCGTGCGAGCCGTGCAACGTGCCCCACGGCGGGTCGGCCAGGACCACGTCGGCGAGACCGCCGAGCGGCTCGGCGACCGCCGCGGCGAGCGCGTCGGGGTCGGTCGCGTCGGCCTGCACGAGCACCGGGCGCGGCGGGCGCGCGAGCAGCCGCGCGGCCTCGAGGTTCGACCGCGCCGCCGCGAGCGCGTCCGCGTCGAGGTCGACCGCGACGGACGCCGCCGCGGGCCCCGCCAGCAGCCGCTCGACCAGCAGCGTGCCGGACCCGGCCATGAGGTTGACGACGCGGTCCTCGTCGCGCAGCCCCGCGAGCCGCGCGACGGCCGCCGCGATCGTCGCGTTGGCCGCACCCGGGAAGTCGGCGACGCGCCACGTCCGTGCGGACAGCGGCCGCGGTCCGACGCGCACGAGGACGTCCCAGCCGGGGTCGGCGTCGCCGGTGCGTCGGCCGCGGCGCACACGGACGACGAGGTCGCCGCCCGCCGGGTCGTGCAGCAGCCCTGTGGCCTCCCGCAGCAGGTCCGCGAGCCGCAGGAACGTCGCCGAGTCGGCGCCCGCCGCCTCGAACCGGAACGACGACGACCCGCCGACGCGCAGCGACGCGTACATCGCGTCGACCACGCGGCGCAGGTGCTCGGGGCTCGAGAACGACCGCGGCCGGGGCACGTCGAGGTGCACGACGACCCACGCGGCCACCGCGGTCCGCAGCGCCGTGACGCCCGCGAGCGCACCGGGCAGGGTCAGCGCGAGCGCGTCGTCCCGGTCGGGCACGTCGTGCACGTCGCGCGCGCCCGGCAGGACCTGCGCGACCTCGTCGAGCAGCACCTCGCGCAGGCCCGGGAGGTACGTGAGCTCGACGCGCGTCACGGGCGGCGCGGCCGACGCGCGGGTGCGGTCGGGACGGGGCACGTCGCGCGCGGTGCCGGCGCGGCCGCCCCGGGCTGCGTCGGCGCGTCCGACGCGGGGTGCGTCCGGGACGGCACCGCGGGTCGAGCCCGCGCGAGCGCCTCGGGACGCGTCGGGACGCGAGCCACGGGGCGGCTCCGGACGACCGACGCCGGGTGCGTCGGGGCGCCGTCGGCGGTCACCGCTCGGACGTCCCCGACCGCTGCCCTCGGCCAGGCCGGCGCGGGCGTCGGAGCGGGTGCCGCGCGGGGCGTCGGGACGTGCGTCCCGTCGGTCCGTGCGGGGTCGTCGCGCGTCACCCCACGCGTCGTCGTGGCGCGACGCGTCCCGGGCGTGCGGACCGTCGACGCGGCCTCGCGTGCTGCTCGTGCGCCCGGCGCGCGCGCCTCGCTCGGCAGGGGGCAGCTCGGCGCGGCCGAGCCACTCGTCCCGCGCACCGGCTCGCCGATCCCGCGTGCCGCGGGTGCCGGCGGGGCGGGCGCCCCCGCGGCCCGTGCCGCGCGCCGCACCGTCGGAGGGGCGACCGACGCCCGACGTGCGCGCACCGGCGGCGGGACCACCCGGGCGCGACGCGTTCGCTCCGCGTGCGCCACCGCTCGCTCCGCGTGCACCGCCACCGGGGCCACGCGCGTCATCACCGGCGGACCCGCGGAGACCCGGGCCCGCAGCACCGGCACCGGGGCCGCGGGACGCCGAGCCACCACGGGCCGCCGCACCACGCGTCGACGCACCACCGGGGCCGCCGCGCCCGCGGCCGTTCGCACCGCGCGTGGAGCCGTCACCGTCGCGCGGAGCGCCGTCGGCACGGCCGGACCGGACGTCACGTCGGGGGTCGGCCCCGCGGCCGCCGCCCTGCGAGCGGTCGCCCTCGCCGGGGCGGCCGGGCCCGCGCCGCGCGTTCAGGCCGGCACCGGCACGCCGGCGCCGACGGCGCGGAGCACGAACGACTCGGTCTGCTCGATCGCGCGCTCGCGGTCGGCGCCCGCCTCGGGCAGGCCGCGGCCGGTGAGGCACGCGTTGACGAGGGGCACGGTGGTCGCGAGGTCCTGCTCGGGGAACGCGCCGGACGCGATGCCGGCGTCGAGGATGCGACGCAGGATCTGCTCGACGACGCCGACGTGCTCACGCACGCGCTGCTGGGCGCCGCGCGACAGCACCGAGCGCAGCTCGGGCCCGGGGGCGACGTGGTAGACGCGGGTGAGCGAGGCCTGCGCGCGCACGTAGGCGCGCAGCTGCTCGACGGGGTCCTCGATGTCGTCGAGCGAGGCCTGCAGCCCGGCGGCGTACTGCTCGGTCTCGTGCGTGATGAAGCCGAGGAGCAGCGCCTCCTTGTCGGGGAAGTGGTTGTAGACGGCGGTCCGGCCGACCCCGGCCGCGGCGGCGATGTCCGCGAGCGTGATGGCGTCGAACCCGCGTTCGCCCATGAGCGTCGAGAGCGCGTCGAACAGGCGACGTCGGGTCTGCTCCCGGTGCTCGTGGAGCGAGGCCCCGATGATCTTCGGCATGCTGACATTCTCACACACGCCGTCAGCAAAACGGCCCGGTCGGATGAGACCTCTCTCCTCTCGTGTGATCTGTCTCACGGCGGTTCGTCGCATTCGCCTATAATTCGCGGGCACCTAGGACCACAGCACGGAGGCCCGCCCATGAGCCGCCACGCGCGCGAGCCGCACGACGCACCCGCCCCCGCGGCGGTCGGCGTCGTGCGCGCCGCGCACGAACGGTTCGTGACGGCGGGCGACGACCCGGGACGGCAGGTCAGGCCCGTCGTCGCGGACTCCTGGCGACGCAGCCGCCGGGTCGGCGTCGACCCCGAGCAGCCGGTCCCGCCCGTCGACGTCGCGGGCCGTGACCTCACCGCGCTGCGCGACGCGCACCCGCTGTCCGGGGCCGTGCCGATCGTCCGGCGCCTGCTGCTGGAGCCGGGGCCGAGCTGGGTCGCCGCGCTCAGCGACGAGTCGGGGCGCCTGCTGTGGGTCGACGGCGACCGGACGCTGCGCCGACCCCTCGACGGCGTCGGGTTCGTCGAGGGCGCGGCCTGGGGCGAGCACGCGGTCGGCACCAACGCGCTCGGCACCGCGCTCGCGACGCGCCGCCCCCTGCAGGTGCTCGGCAGCGAGCACTGGGCGCGCGCGGTGCACCCGTGGAGCTGCGCCGCCGTCCCCCTGCACGACGCCGACGGCCGCCTGCTCGGGGTGCTCGACGTCACGGGGCGGGAGGACGCGGCGTCGTGGATGGCGCTCGCGCTCGTCCGCGCGACGGTCACCGCCGTCGAGGCGACGATCGCCGCGAGCGCCGGTGCACCCCCGACCGCCCGTCTCGAGGTGCTCGGCGCGCACGCGGGCACGCTGCACACGCCCGCCGGCCGTCGTCGGCTCACGTGCCGGCACGCCGAGATCCTGCTGCTGCTGGCCGAGCACCCCGCCGGCCTGCGCGGCGACGAGCTCGCCGTGCTGCTGTCCGAGTCCGAGCTGTCCGAGGTCACGGTCCGGGCGGAGATCTCACGTCTGCGCCGACTCGTCGGCCCCCTGCTGTCCGAGTCCCGCCCCTACCGCCTGACCGCACCGCTGCAGACCGACGTCGACGGCGTGCGCGAGGCCCTCGCGCTGGGCGACCCCGGCGCGGCCCTGACGTCGTACACCGGCCCGATGCTGCCGCGCTCGGCCTCCCCGGGCGTCGCCCGCCTGCGCGACGCGCTGCACGCCGAGGTGCGGTCGGCCGCGCTCGCGTCGCGCGACCCGGGCCTCGTCGCGCGCTGGACGGCCGGCGACGAGGGCGCCGACGACTGGCAGGCGTGGCAGACCCTCGCGCAGGTCGCGCCCATCGGATCCGCCGCGCACCTGCGCGCCCACACGCGGCTCGCGCAGCTCGACCGCACGCTGCGCTGACCCGCGCGGTCACGCCCCGGCCGTGCAACGGTCGTGCAACGGTCCGCGGGCTAGCGTGCGGCGCGGTGGCACCGTCGCCCGGCTCCCCTCGGGGACCCGTCGCCCGGTCGCCGGGTCGGGCGGCGCGCGGGAGGGGGCGCGTCGCCCGACCACCACCGGCCCGATCGCACCACCCGGGCACCGCCGGCGCGGCGAGCGGTTCCCGCGACGCCGCACCGGCGGCTAGCGTGGCGCTCGTGGACACCCACCATCCCGAGAGCACCGTGACCCCGCCCGCGATCGAGCCGGACGCCAAGGACTGGACCTGGGTCCTGCGGTCCCGGTGCCCGGAGTGCGGCTTCGCCGCCTCCGACGTCGACCCGACCGACATCGCCGGCACCGTGCGGGACCTCGTGCCGCGGTGGGTCGCGGCGCTGCACCGCGAGGACGCGCGCGTGCGCCCCGAGCCGACGGTCTGGTCGACGCTCGAGTACGGCGCGCACGCGCGTGACGTGATGCGCGTGTTCGACGAGCGCGTGCGCCTCATGGTCGAGGAGGAGGACCCGCTGTTCCCGAACTGGGACCAGGACGAGACCGCGCGGGCCGAGCGCTACGACCAGCAGGACCCGGCCGTCGTCGCCGACGAGCTCGTCGCGGCCGCCGACGCGACCGCCGACCGCTTCGACACGGTCACCGACGAGCAGTGGGAGCGCCGCGGCCGGCGGAGCAACGGCTCGGAGTTCACGGTGCGCACGCTCGGGCAGTACTTCCTGCACGACGTCGTCCACCACCTGCACGACGTGCACGCCTGACCCGGGCGGCCCGTCCGACGACGCCCTCGGGACGCCGACCCTCCGGCGACGGCGTCCCGACGCCGTCCGCCACGGCGACGTCCGCTCCGCGGACGCGCCGGCCCGCCCGCGCGGCGCGTCCCGCCCGACGCGCCGCGCGCACTCACCCGTCCGTGGCACGCGACACCTGCCGGCAGCACGCGCTGTGTAGCGTCCGCCCATGACCGAACCGCGTGCGGTCCCTCCCGCGCTCGACGGCCGGCACGTGCTGGCCGTCCCCGCGGCCACGGACCTGCTGCCCCTGGCCCGCGCCTGGTTCCCCGACGCGCGCTGGTCCCGCGCCCCGCGGTCCGGTGACGACGCGTCCGCCGCACGCCCCGCGTCGGGCGCCCGGTTCCGCGGCATCGCGACGGCGCCCGAGCCGGAGGTCGGCGCGCTGGCGCTGGCCGGCACCGTCGAGCTCGACGGGCCGCACCCCCTGGACGCCGCGGGCGCCCGCGCGGTCGGCCTGCCCGCGCAGGACTCCGCGCTCTACGGGCTCCCCGCGGCCGTCGCACCGGGAACGACGGTGACGCCCGAGCTCGTCGCGGGCTGGGCCGCGGCCGTCGCGCGGCGCACGGGCGGCGGCGTGCTGCCCGCGGCGCGGGACCGCGCGGTCGTGCCCGACCCCGGGGCGGCCGTCGACCTCACCCTGTGGTCGCCCGCACCGCTCACCGTGCAGGACGCGCTGCCCGTGGTGCGCCCCGCGCTGACCGGCAGCCGCGTCGCCCCACCGCCCCCGGCGACGCCGGGCGCGGCGCCGGCGGGTTTCACGCTGACCGCCGCCTACGCGTACGACGGCGAGGTCGACGTGCGCTGCGAACGCGCGGCCGAGGTGCCGATGGTCCTGTCGACGATCGACCCGCACGAGCACGGGCCGTGGGCGTACCGCGTCACGTGGCGGCCGCCGGACCCGTACGAGCTGACGCGCGAGACGCCGTCGCAGCTGCACGTCATCGCGCGGCAGCGCGTCGCGCCGGGTGTCGCGGGTGCCGTCGCGGCGCTGCACGCGGCGGTCGGCGGGACGGTCGTCGACGTCGGCGGGTTCGTGGTGACGCGCGACGAGCTCGAGCGGCGCGCGCGGGCACGCTGACGCCACGGCCGACCGTCGGGCCGCGTCAGACGAACGGTGCGGAGCCCGCCGGGACCAGGTCCACCTCGACGCGGGGCGTCGCGCCGCGGCCGTCGGTGAAGATCACGCCGCGCAGCGGCGGCACGTCGTGGTAGTCGCGGCCCCAGCCGAGGACGACGTACCGGTCGTCGACGAGCTGGTCGTTGGTCGGGTCGGCGTCGAGCCAGCCGTGCCCGGGCAGCCACACCGAGACCCAGGCGTGCGACGCGTCGGCGCCGCGCAGCTTGGGCCGTCCCGGGCGGGGGCGCGTCTCGATGTACCCCGACGCGTACCGCGCGGGCAGGCCGTGCAGGCGCAGCGCCGCGATCATGAGGTGCGCGAAGTCCTGGCACACGCCGGCCCCCTGCGCGAGCAGCTGCGCCTGCGTGGTGTGGACGGTCGTCGAGCCGGAGCGGTAGGTCAGCTCGGTGCGGATGCGGTGGACGAGGTCGACCACGACGTCCGCGAGCGGCCGGTCCTGCGCGAACGACGGCGCGGCCCAGTCGCGGACCTCGTCGACGAACGTCACGTGCGTCGACGGGAGCACGGCCTCGCGCACCGCGACGAGCCCCGCGGCGTCGGTGCGCAGCGCGCCCAGGTCGCCCGCGGTCACGGCGCGCGCGACGGCACGCCAGCCGACGTCGGGCAGCGCGTCGCGCGGCGGCACGGTCCGGCTCACCTCGAGCGTCGAGCGGGACGTCACGACGAGCCGCGTGTGCGGCGTCGTCACCCCGAAGTACGTGGTCGTGCTGCCGAACCAGTCGACGTGCTCGCCCGTGTCGGCGGGCGCGGGGTCGATCGTCAGGCTCGTGCTGAGCACGCGCTGGTCGGGCAGGTCGCGCGGCGTCATCGTGGTGCGGCCGTAGGAGTCGGTGACGGGTTGCGGGTACTCGTAGGTCGTGCGGTGCACGAGGTCGTACGTCCGGACGCTCACGCGCCACCCCCGCTCGTGTCGTCGCCCGTGCCCCACAGGTCCACGAGCGCGCGGCCCGGTCCGGGCCGCACGAAGTGCACGCGCTCGATCTCGTCCGACGCCTCGCGCAGCCGCCACAGCATCGAGCCCAGCGCGTCGGCCAGGCGCACGCGGCGCCCGTCCTCGGACACCTCGTTGCCGACCGCGACCGTGTCGAGCTCGGCGACCAGCTCGGCGACGCCCTGCAGCAGGTGGTCGCGCTGCGCGGCGGACCGCGGCGCGGGCACGGCCTCGAGGTCGGCGAGCAGCCGGTCGAGCTGGAACGCGAGCGAGCGCGGGTTGGTGCGGTCGTGCACCAGCAGGTCGAGCACGCTGGCGACGCTCGCGCCGGACTGGTGCCGACGGCGGTAGGTGATGACCGACTCCCCCGCGATGAGCACCGACTCGAGCAGCAGCTCCTCGACGTCGGCGGGCCGCCGCACGACGAGCGTCGCACCGAGCATGTCGACGATGTTCTGCGCACGCTCGATGCGGCGGCCCGCGTCGAGCAGGTGCCAGCCGACGTCGCGCGTGAGGCCTTCCGCAGCGACGCCGGAGATCGCGAGCAGGCCCTCGAGGACGCGGTCGAGCGTCGGACGCAGCCCCGCGGTGACTGCCCCCGGGACGTCGGCGTCGCCGCCCTGCCCGCGCGTGCGGCCGCGCGAGCGCTCGTCGCGCAGCGCCCGCTCGATGCGGGCCAGCGGACCGTAGACGTCGGTCGAGAGCTGGTCGCGCGCGGCGGCCGCCGCGGTGCCGAGCCGGCGCACCGCGCGGGCCACCGAGCCCGGCGTGCGGCGGTCGAGAAGCAGGTCCCGCAGCGCGGGCACGTGGGGCGCGACGGGCGGAGCGTCGGGCGCCCCGGTGCCCGCGTCACCGCCGTCCGGGAGCGCGGCGGGGGTCAGCGCGTGCAGCAGCACCGCGAGCGCCTGACCGCCCGGCGCGTCGGGCGTGCGGTGGTAGTCGTCCCAACGGTCGGCGACGGCGCGCAGCACGCGCACCTCGCCCTCGGCGCGCTCGGCGTACCGGCCGATCCAGTACAGGTTCTCGGCGGTGCGCGGCGAGATGCCGTACCCGGCGACGCGCCCGACGGCGGTCACGGCGTCCTCGCGCGGCCCGACGGCGGACGTCGTGGGCTGCGAGGACATGACCCACACGTCCTTGGCGGTCGCCCCGCGCGACGACGACGACACGACCGGGTCGTCGGCGACGCGCGCGAGGCCGCCGGACATCACCGTGTACGTGCCGGCGTGCGCGACCGCGTACGCGCGCAGCACGGCCGCCCGCGGCCCCAGGTCCGCGGGCCCGACGCCCTCGACGCCCGGCCGGTCGGTCGCGACGCCCGCCTCCTCGACGGTCGGGCCGACGGGCTCCTGCCCGACCCACCGCCACGGCTCGGCCGTGATGCGCGCCGCGAGAGCGTCACGCTCGGCGGCGCTCAACGTCCAGCCCAGCACGGTCGTGGTGCGCGGACCGTGCACCGTCGGCTTGAGCACGAGGCGGTCGATCCGGCCCAGCACGTGCCGCAGCGACCGCTCCTCGCCGCACCACCACGTGGGCGCCGACGCGAGCACGAGGTCCTGGTCGAGCACCGCGCGCGCGAGCCGCGGCAGGTACGTGAGCAGCGCGGGGCTCTCCAGCACCGACGCCCCCAGCGGGTTGACGACGCTCACCGACCCCTGCCGGACCGCGTGCACCAGCCCGGGCACCCCCAGTCGGGAACCGGCCCGCAGGTCGAGCGGGTCGCACCAGTCGCCGTCGACGCGGCGCAGCACGACGTCGACGCGCTCGAGCCCGTCGATGCCCTGCAGGTGCAGGCGCCCGGCGCGCACCACCAGGTCGGACCCCTCGACCAGCGGCAGCCCGAGCATCGAGGCGAGGAACGCCTGGTCGAACGCGGTCTCGCTGCCCGGTCCCGGCGACAGCAGCACGGCGCGCGGCTCGTCGCCCGCCGTCTCGGGCGCGACCTCCCGCAGCGCCTGCCGCAGCGCGTGGAAGAACGGCCCGAGCCGCGCGATCGGCGCCTGCCGGTACACGCCCGCGAGCACCTGCGACGTGACGCGGCGCCCCTCCATGGCGTACCCGGCGCCCGACGGCGCCTGCGTGCGGTCCGCGACCGCGCACCAGCCGCCCGTCGAGTCCCGCACCAGGTCCGTCGCGGTCAGCACGAGCTCCCGCCCGCCCGGCAGCCGCAGCCCGTCGACCGCACGCAGGAAGCCGGGGTGCGACAGCACCGCCGTGGGCGGCAGCACGCGGTCGTCGAGCAGGCGGCGCGGCCCGTACAGGTCGTGCAGCACCGCGTCGAGCACCTCGGCGCGCTGCACGAGCGCCGCGTCCAGGCGCGCCCACTCGGGCTCGTCGACGACCACCGGCAGCGGGTCGAGACGCCAGGGCTGCTCGCCGTCGGGCCCGTCGCCGCCGTAGGTCACGCCGTGCTCGGCGAGCAGCTGCTCGGCCTGCCGCGCGGCGCGCGCGAGGTCGTCGTCGGTCGGGGCCGCACCCGGCGGCAGCCAGGTCCAGTCCGGCCGGTGCGAGATCGCCGTCCCGTCGCCCAGCAGGCGCGGCGACGAGAGCAGGTCGGTCACCCGGGCAGTCTGGCGCACGCGGGCGCCGGGTGCGTGCCGCGCCCACCGGCCTGTCGCGGACGTCGCCCGTGCGCCGCGTGCCCGTCGCACGGGTGCGAGCGCACCGGCGCGCGGGTGGGCGGCCGGCGCGCGGGTGGGCGGCCGGCGCGCGGGTGGGCGGCCGGCGCGCGGGGGCGGGCTGGCCGGCCGGCCGGCCGTCAGTGCGCGCGCACCGAGCACGGCACTCGTCTGCGAACGCGGCACTCGCGCACCGAGCGCGGCACTCGTTCCCGGCGCACTCGGCGAACAACTACCGCGCTCGCCAGGCAGGACGAGACCGGAGGCAGGTGGCTGCCGGGTCAGGCCCAGCCACACGGCGAGTGCGCCCGCCGTCCACCGAGGCGATCGTCGCGCCTCGTGCAGGGTCGTCACTCGCCGAGTGCGGCACTCGCGCACCGAGCGCGGCACTCGTTCCCGGCGCACTCGACGAACGACTACCGCGCTCGCCGAGGAGAGAAGCCGACGACCCCGCTGGATCGACGGCGCCGCGGGTCCGTGGCCGTGCCGGACCATCCGCGAGCAGCGGGGCACCGCGAGCGCGGCACTCGCGCACCGAACGCGGCACTCGTTCCCGGCGCACTCGACGAACGAGTACCGCGCTCGCGGCGCGGGGGCACGGCCGGACACGGTGCTGACCGGGCGCGGTGGCGACAGCTCCGCGGCCGGGGCTCGTCGGTCGGGGTCGGCGAGAGGGGCCGCGAGGGGTCGGTGAGAGGGCGCGGCTCGGGGTCGTCGGCGTGGCGTGCCGCGCTCGGGTGCGCGGCGCGGTCAGGGTGGTGCGGTGACGGACAGGACACCCGCCGAGCGAGCACCGGCGACGGCCCACGTGCCCGCCTCCGACGGTCCGGCCGGCGGACGCGACACGGACGACGTCGCCGGGCGCCGTACGGACGCGCTCGCCCAGCGCGGAGCTGAGGCGGACGCCCGGCACGGCACGGGCACGGGACCGGACGCCGGTCACCCGCCCGACGCTCGGCCCGCAGGCGACGACGGACCCGGGCACGAGCACGGGCGCGCGCACGAGCACGAGCACGCTGGCAACGGGCACGGGCACGGGCACGGGCACGGGCACGGGCACGGGCACGGGGCGACGGTGCTGCCAGCAGCGTCGGCGCGGCGGGCGCGCGTGCTGCTCGCCGCGGTCCTGCTGCCGGTCGTCGTGGTCACCGGCCTCGGCGCGTGGTGGCTGTGGCCCGACCCGGACGCGGCACCGCCGCAGTTCGCGACCGACGGGCCCGGCGTCACGTACGTGCGCGGCGAGGTCGTCGCGGTGCACGACGGCACGGTCGACGGCGCCGCGACCGGCGACCTCGGTGCCGGCGACCTCGGTGAAGGGGACGGCGGCACGGGCGACGTCGGCACGGGACGCTCTGCCACCGGCGACCACGGCACCGGCGGCCCCGGCACCGACGACCAGGCGACGATCCGGTTGTCCGACGGCACCGAGGTCGGCCTGCACGTGCCGCCCGAGTACGTGCCCGAGCTCGCGGTCGGCGACACGGTCCGGGCCGCGAGCATGCAGGTCGCGGCGATCGCGTTCGACCCGACCGCGGACCCGGACGCGATGATCACGCAGCACGTGTTCGTCGACTTCGTGCGCGGGCCGCCCATGGCGCTGCTGGCGGCGGTGTTCGCGCTGCTCGTCGTGCTGGTGGCGCGCTGGCGGGGGCTCGCGGCACTGGCGGGCATGGCCGTGGGGCTCGCCGTCGTCGCGGCGTTCACACTGCCCGCGCTGCTGCAGGGCCGCCCCGCGGTGCCCGTGGCCCTCGTGACGAGCGTCGCGATCATGTTCGCGGTGCTCTACCTCGCGCACGGGGTGTCGGTGCGCACGTCGACCGCGCTCGCCGGGACGCTCGTCGGGCTCGTCGCGACCGCGGGCATCGCGGCGTGGGCGGGCGGCGCGGCGCACCTGACCGGCCTGTCGGGCGAGTACGCGCTGGACCTGATGTCCGTCGCGCCCGAGGTGCGGCTGCGGGCCGTGCTGGTGTGCGGCATGGTGCTGGCCGGCCTGGGGGTGCTGAATGACGTGACGATCACGCAGGCGTCCGCCGTCTGGGAGCTGCACGCTGCGAGCCCGGGGCGCTCGTGGCGGGCGCTGTTCGGCCAGGGCATGCGGATCGGGCGCGACCACATCGCGTCGACCGTCTACACGATCGTGTTCGCGTACGTGGGTGCGGCGCTGCCGCTCGTGCTGCTCGTGAGCCTGTCCGACCGTGACCTGCTGGGCCTGCTGACCAGCGGCGAGATCGCCGAGGAGGTCGTCCGCACGTTGGTCGGCTCGATCGGGCTGGTGCTCGCGATCCCGGTGACGACGGCGCTCGCGGCGACGTTCGTCCGGCTGTCCGCGCCCTCGGCGTCCGAGCCCGCGCTCCGCGTCGCGCCCGACGCGGCACGCGTGGCCTGACGGTGCCGGGTCGCGCCGTTGGCCCGGGGCGGGAGCGACGACGAGGCGGGGCGGCGAGGGCTCGGCCTCTCCGCCCCGCCTCGGGGCCGCCGCGTGCCGGGCGCGGTCCTCACGGTGCCGGCGGCAGCGTCCCCGGGTCGAGGAGCCCGCGGCGCAGCGCGGGCACGAGGCGCGACGGCACGACGACGTCGCGTCCGTCGACGCGCACGCGGGTCAGGGGCGTCGGCGTCGCGACCCACTGCGCGCGGCGGGTCCGCGTGCGCGAGCGCGAGGTCCTGCGCTTGGGGACGGCCATCAGCCCTGCCGCCCCTTCCAGCGCGGGTTCTTCTTGTTGATGACGTAGGTCCTGCCGCGGCGGCGCACGACGATCGACCCGTCCTTCTTCTTGAGCGACGCGAGCGACGCGCGCACCTTCATCGGTCCTGCTCCTTCGGCGTGGTGCCGCCGGGCGTGCCGTAGCGGCGGTGGAACTTCTCGACGCGGCCCGCGGTGTCCATGACGCGTGCGCTGCCGGTCCAGAACGGGTGGCTCGCGCTCGAGATCTCGACGTCGATCACGGGGTAGGTGCGCCCGTCCTCCCACTCGACCGTGGTGGTGGACGTCGCGGTCGAGCGCGTGAGGAACGCGTACCCGGCGGACGCGTCACGGAAGACGACGGGGTGGTAGTCGGGGTGGATGCCCTGCTTCACGGGTGGCTCCTCACCAGCTGGACTTGGTGACGCCGGGCAGCTCGCCGCGCAGCGCCGTCTGACGGAACCGCACGCGGGACAGCCCGAACGTGCGCAGGTGGCCGCGCGGGCGGCCGTCGGCGAGGTCGCGGTTGCGCAGCCGCACGGGGCTCGCGTCGCGCGGCTGGGCGTGCAGCGCGGCGCGGGCGGCGCGGCGCTCGTCCTCGGTGAGGTGGGGGTTCACGGACGCGGCGCGCAGCTCGGTGCGGCGTGCGGCGTACCGGGCGACGACCTCGCGGCGCTGGGCGTCGCGGGCGATCTTGGACTTCTTGGCCATGTCAGCGCTCCTCGCGGAAGTCGACGTGCCGGCGCAGCACGGGGTCGAACTTGCGCAGCACGAGGCGGTCGGGGGTGTTGCGGCGGTTCTTGCGGGTCACGTAGGTGAACCCGGTGCCGCCGGTGGAGCGGAGCTTGATGACGGGCCGCAGGTCGGCGCGCTTGCCGGCCATCAGACCTTCTCCCCGCGCGCGAGGATCGCGGCGACGACGACGTCGATGCCGCGGCGGTCGATGGTCTTGATGCCGTCCGTCGAGACGCGCAGCCGCACGTGCCGCCCGAGCGACGGCACCCAGTAGCGGCGGCGCTGGACGTTCGGCACGAACCGCCGCGACGTGCGGCGCCCCGAGTGGGACACGGTGCGCCCGAAGGTCGGCACCTTCCCCAGGACCTGGCAGTGGTTGCTCATGGCGGACGACCGTAGTTATTGATTATGATTCTCGTCAACTGTCGAGAACGATTCGCATCAACCAGGAGCGCCCGTGACCCGCACCCCCGTCGTCGTCCTGTCCTCCGTCGACCCCGTCGAGCGCGACGCGACGCTGCTCGGCCTGCTGATCGACTCCCCGCGCACCGTCGCGGTCCGCCACGACATCCACGACGACGAGGACGGCGGCGCGATCCGCCGCGTCGTCGCGTCCGCCGACGGCGTCGTCGAGGACGAGGTCGTGCCGCTCGAGCACGCGTGCCTGTCGTGCGCCGTCCGCGAGGACGCCGTGCCCACGCTGCGCCGCCTCGCCGACGACCCGCGCTGGGACGCCGTCGTGCTCGCGCTGCCCGTGAGCGCCGAGTCCCTGCCCGTGGTCCGCGCGCTCGGCTGGGCCATGCGCGCGGGCGAGCCGCTGGCCGGCCTGCGGCTCGGCGACGCCGTGACGACCGTCGACCTCGCCGGCTTCCACCACGACCTGCTGGGCGACGACCTGCTCGACGAACGCGGGCTCGCGCTCACCGAGGACGACCGCCGCGCGGTCGGCGAGGCGCTCGCGGCGCAGGTGGGGCACGCCGACGTCGTCCTCGTGACCGGCGCGCGCGACGACCACCCCGTCGCGTCCGACCTGCTGGACCACGTGCGCGCGGGTGACGCGCGCCGCGTCGACGGCCGGCACGCCGTGACCGTCGCCGACCTCGTCGCGCACGAGCACCGTCCCGCGACCGGCGAGCGCCGGCTCGACCCCGCGCACGTCGCACCCGTGGCCGGCGCGCCCACGGAGCACGGCGTGTGGACCCTCGACCTGCGGTCGACGCACCCGTTCCACCCCGAGCGTCTGCTGCACGACGTGCGACGCCTGGGCTCGCCGCCCGTGCGCAGCCGCGGACGGTTCCACGTGCCGAGCCGCCCCGACACGCTGTGCGTGTGGGACGGCGCGGGCGGTCAGCTCAGCATCGGGGCGGCCGGGCCGTGGGGCCGCCGCACGCCCGACACGCGCCTGGTGGTCACAGGCACGGGCGACGAGGCGCCCGCGCTGCGCGAGGCGTTCGCCGAGCTCGTCCTCAGCGACGCGGAGGTGCGCCGCGGGTACGCGCCGTGGCTGGGCCGCCCCGACGTGCTCGCGCCGTGGCTGGGCGACCGGACCTCGGCGTGAGCGGTCAGGGCGTCGAGTAGACGACCGGCTGGTAGCCGCCGATCGCGGGGATGACCGTGAGCGTGACGTCGCTCGGGTCCGCGACGAGGAACGCCAGGTCGAACGCGACCACACCCGCGGGCCGGATCTCCACGCTCGGGCCCGTGACCTCGATCTGCGCGGTCGCGTCGGTGAGCGGCGTCGCCTCGACGCCGCCCGAGACGGCGGTGGCGCTCAACGTGTGCGGCTTGTAGTCGGTGCGCGACCCGTTGGTGATCGACACCCGGATCTTGATCGGCACGCCCTCGCCGCCCAGACCCACTGTCTGCTCGGTCGGCTCGAACTCGACCGGCGCCTTGATCTGCACGAAGAGCCCGTTGCCGTACTCGTACGCCTGCCCGAACGTGCGCTGCCCGCCCTCGTAGTCGGCGAGCGGCGTCTCCTCGGAGCCCTCCGCGCTGGCGGGGGTCGAGCAGCCCGCGGCCACGAGCGTGAGGGCCGCGAGCGCGGCGAGGGCCGCGGCCTGCACGCGACGGCGAGGGGCGGTGGCGCGGGACGAGGGGGGAGGGGTCACGCGAGGCTCCAGGGGTCGGTGCGGGACGCGGTCCGGTTCCGATGCACGGCCCCGCGCACCGGCACGACGCGCAGGGCGCCGTGACCACGACCCGTGGTGCGGTGCGGGAGACGCGAGGTGCCTGGTGGTGCGGCTCCCCCGTGGGCCGGCGTCAAGGTAGCACCGGGCTCCTATGCCGCGGAAGGGTGCGTCCAGAACGGCGAAGCAGCCGCTGACCTGCGACGATGCGCGTCGATGCGTCCGACGGGGCGACCCGGTGGTGCGCCGCCCGGGTGACCCGCGGGCCGAGCGCGCGCAACGAGGTGTTTACACGACGTCCGCCATGCGGACGCGATCCACTCGACATCCGGAACGATCCGGGGCGCGCGCGGCCGACGTCGCGAACCGGACGCGCCGGGCGCACCGGGCACGCCCGGCGTCCGCGACGACGCGGGAGACGACGACGGCGCCGGGGACGACGAAGGCCAGGCGGGCACGTGCCCTGACCTGGCCTCTCGAGCGGAGCGGGTGACGGGAATCGAACCCGCGCTATCAGCTTGGGAAGCTGATGTTCTACCATTGAACTACACCCGCGCGGCGCCGCCGAGGGCGCTGCGGCGTCGATCCTACCCGCTGCGGGGCCCCACTCTTCAACCCGGCCCACCGGTGACGCCGCCCGTCGCCCGGGGTGGTGCAGGGCTGGTCGGCCCGCACGCGCGGTGGCAGGGTCGGGCGCGTGACCGCGACGCTGCGCCCGTTCCACCCCAGCGACCTGCCCGGCATGTACCGCGTGTGCCTGCTGACGGGCGCGGCGGGCGGTGACGCGACGTCGCTGTACCGCTCGCCGGACCTGCTGGGGCACGTGTACTGCGGCCCGTACCCGACGGCGGACCCAGGCCTGAGCCTCGTGGTGGTCGACGCGCAGGGCGTCGCGGGGTACGTCGTCGCGACGGCCGACACGGCGGCGTTCGAGGCGTGGTGCGAGCGGGCGTGGTGGCCCGTGCTGCGCGCGCAGCACCCGCAGGTGCCGGACCCGCGGGACGGCACCGAGGACCACGCGCTGCTCGCGCGGATCCACCACCCGGAGCCGTCGGAGGTGCCGGCGGACGCGCCCGCGCACCTGCACGTCGACCTGCTGCCCCGCCTGCAGGGGCAGGGCTGGGGCCGGCGCCTCATCGAGACGCTGGCGGACGCGCTGCGCGCGCGGGGCGTGCCGGGCGTCCACCTGGGCGTGGCGGCGCAGAACACGCGCGCGGTGGCGTTCTACGAGCACCTGGGCTTCCGGCGCGACGCGTCGTTCGACTGGGGGCACCGGATGGTGCTCGACCTGCGGTGACGCCTGCGCCCCGTTCTTATTGATACCGGCTCTCACTCTCTGTTAGGTTCTCGACACCCCACCGACCGACCGGAGAGGACCGGGCGCGCCCTGCCGCCCCACCACGCCATGACCACTGCCCCGCACCCCCGCACCCGCCGCGCCGCCCCGGCGCTCGCGCTCGCGCTCACCGCGACGCTCCTCGCCGCGTGCTCCGGCACGTCCGACGCCGCCGACGCCGCGACGCCCACCCCCACCGCCGACACCACGACGGCGCCCGCCGTCGAGCGCGCGGCCGCCCTCCCGCGCCTCGCCGTGACGTACGACGGCGGCGTCCTCGTGCTCGACGGCGCGTCGCTCGAGGTCCTCGCCGACCTGCCCGCCGAGGGCTACCTGCGCGTCAACCCCGCGGGCGACCACCGCCACGTCCTCGTCTCGACCGCCGCGGGCTTCCAGGTGCTCGACGCCGGCACGTGGGGCCAGGCGCACGGCGACCACGCGCACTACTACACGAGCGAGCCGCAGCTCACCGACGTGACGTTCCCCGCCGACCACCCCGGCCACGCGGTGGTCCACGACGGCCGCACCGCGCTGTTCGCCGACGGCACGGGCGAGGTCACGGTCGTCGACTCCACCGCGGTCGCCGACGGGCCGTCGGACGACGCCCGCACGTACACGACCCCGCACGCGCACCACGGCGTCGCGGTCGAGCTGCACGACGGCACGCTCGTCGTCTCCGAGGGCACCGAGGACGCCCGCACCGGCGTCCGTGCGCTCGACGCCGACGGCGACGAGATCGCCGCGATCGACACCTGCCCGGGCGTGCACGGCGAGTCCGTCGCGCAGGGCGACGTCGTCGCGATCGGCTGCCAGGACGGGGTCGTGCTGTTCGCCGACGGCGCGTTCACCAAGGTCCCGAGCCCCGACGCGTACGGCCGCATCGGCAACCAGGCCGGCTCGGAGGAGTCGCCGGTCGTGCTGGGCGACTACAAGACCGACCCGGACGCCGAGCTCGAGCGCCCGACGCGCGTGTCGCTGGTCGACACCCGCACCGCGACCCTGCGGCTCGTCGACCTACCCGCGTCGTACACGTTCCGCTCGCTCGCGCGCGGCGACGACGGCGAGGCGATCGTGCTGGGCACCGACGGCGCGCTGCACGTGATCGACCCCGAGACGGGTGCGCTCGTGCGCTCGACGCCCGTGGTCGACGCGTGGGAGGAGCCCACCGAGTGGCAGACCCCGCGCCCCGCCGTGAAGGTCCACGCGGGCACCGCGTACGTGACCGACCCGGCCACGCGGCGCGTCCTCGCGGTCGACGTCGAGACGGGCGAGGTCTACCGCTCCGTCACGCTCGACGTCGTGCCCGACGAGGTCGCGCTCGCGACCGGCGAGCCCCCGGAGCACCGCGACCACGCCGACGACGCGACGCACGACGAGCACGCGCACGACGACGAGCACGCCGACCACGACCACTGAGCACCGGCACCGGCGAGGCCGGGACCGAGGTCGACGCGACGCCGCACCGGCCCGGTGCGACGCGCGGACCCGTGCCGCGGCACGACCCGCCCGCCGGAGGGAAGAATCGCCCCGTGAGCCCGACCGAGCCCGCGCCCCGCCCGACCGAGCCCGCGCCCGCCGCGCACGACCCCGCGGCGACCGGACCCGCCCCGCACCATCCCGCGGCAACCGGACCCGCCCCGCACGACCCCGCGGCGACGGGACCTGCGGCGGCCGGCCCCCTGGCGACCGGACCCGCGGCCGCGGGGATCGTCCCCCACCTCGCCGAGTCCCCCGGGCACGCTGCGCCCGCGCCCCCCGGCCGGCGGCGTGCGCGCCGCGGCGCCGACCTGGACGCCCCGCACCCGCGCGGCACGGTGACGCGCGTGCTGCTGACGGCCGTCGTCGTGGTCTGCGCGCTCGCCGCGCTGCTGGGCATCGCGCTCACCTGGCCGTCGGGCGACGGCCCCCGCACGACCCTCTCGGACGCGGGGGTGCGGTACGTCGGCGCGCAGGTCGTGGACACGCGGATGCAGTCGTGCGACGGCACCGTCGAGGACGTGCTCCCGGACGGCACCGTGCCGCAGAGCGTCCAGTGCCTGCAGGTCACGGCGCGGACGTCGGCGGGCCGCGAGGTCGACGTGTTCGCGACCTCCGGCACCGAGGCGGCCGACCTGCCCGCGGGCACCCGTGTGACGCTCGAGCACTACCCCGCGACCGCCGGGGAGGCCGAGGTGTGGGCGTGGCACGACGTCGACCGCACGCTCCCGCTCGGCGCGTTCGCGCTCGCGTTCGCGCTGGTCACGACGCTCGTCGCGGGGCTGCGCGGGCTGCGGGCGCTGCTCGGGCTGGGGATCGCGTTCGCGGTGCTCGGCGTCTACATGCTGCCCGCGCTCGTGGCCGGGCAGGACGGGCTGACGGTCGCGCTCGCCGGGTCGACCGCGATCGTCGTGGTGGTGCTGTACCTCGCGCACGGCGTGTCGCTGCGGACGACGACGGCGCTGGTCGGCACGCTGCTGGGCCTGGCGATGGTCACGGGCCTCGGCGTGCTCGGGGCGCACGTCGCGCACCTGCAGCCCGTGACGTCGGAGGACACGTTCGCGCTGGCCCGGGCCCTGGGCGCCGACGGCGTGCACGTGCTGCGCGGCGTGTTCCTCTCGGGGGTCGTGCTCGCGGGCATCGGCGTGCTCAACGACGTGACGATCACGCAGGCCGCCGCGGTGTGGGAGCTGCGCGCGGCCGACCCGTCCGCGTCGTGGCGGACGCTCACGGCGCGCGGCATGCGCATCGGGCGCGACCACATCGCGTCGACGGTCTACACGATCGCGTTCGCGTACGCGGGCGCGTCGCTGCCGCTCCTGCTGCTGCTCGAGCTGTACGACCAGCCGCTGCTGGTCACGCTGACGGGCGGCGCGTTCGCCGAGGAGATCGTCCGCACGCTCGCGGGCGCGACGGGCCTGGTGCTCGCGATCCCGCTGACGACGGTGGTCGCGGCGATCGCCGCGGTCGGCTCACCGCCGGGCCGCGGCGGCGGCCACGGCCACGCGCACGCGCACTGACGCGACCGGTCACCGGGCTGCGGGGCCCGACCCCACGCCTGCCGTCCGTCGAGCGCACGGCGTCCGCTGCGGGGCCCGACCCGACGCCTGCCGTCCGTCGAGCGCACGGCGTCCGCTGACGGCTCGGCCTGCGCCGCCTCCGCCCGGCCGACCGTCGAGGCACCCTCGCGTCCCGGTGGGTGGGCAGCGGCGCGCACGAGACCGGGTCGGGAGCGCTCACGAGCCGCGTGAGCGACGCGAGCCCGGTCTCGTGGGCGGCGCGTCCCGGGCGTCGAGACGCCGACGGGCCCGGCTCAGACCGTGACGGCCAGCCGGAACGTGCCCGTGCGCTCCTCGCCGGGGGCGAGCACGAACACGCCGGTGCCGGGCACGCCCCGCTCGTGCAGCGTGAACCCGTCGTTGACGTTCGTGGCGGGCTCGACCGCGAAGTAGCAGCGCCGCCGCGGCGCGTACAGCACGAGGTGCCGGTACACGGGGTCCATGGTCAGGTCGACGCGCACGCCCTCGTCGGGGTACTCGACCGTCACGGGTGCACCGGGCTCGAGGTCGGTGAGCACGTCGTCGACGAACGCGGTGCCCAGCGCGCGCGGGACCCGGAAGTCGGCGCGCGGCGGCACGGCCCCCGCGGGGCCGTCGGGAAGCGCGCCGGTGAGCCGGTAGCCGGCCGACGCGGGCACGTGCAGCACGGGCCCGGCGGTCGGCGGGTACTCGCGCACGGGCGCGCCGACGGGCAGCAGCGCACGGCTGAGGTACGGGTGGTGGCCGAACCCCGCGGGGAACGGCTCGACGTCGGTGTTGCGCACCGAGGTCGTTACGACCAGGTCGTCACCCTCGAGCGCGTACCGGATCGTCGCGCCGAACCGCCAGGGGAAGTTGACGCCCACCTGGCACGACGTCTCCGTCGCGAGCGTCACGGCCGTGGCCGTGCGCTCGACGACGTCCCAGTGCGCGTACCGCACGGCGCCGTGGATCGCGGTGCCGTCGGCCGCGTTGCGCTGCAGCTGCCAGCGCCGCCCCGCGAAGGGCAGCACGCCGCCGCGGATCCGGTTGGACCACGGCACCATCGGGAAGCTCGCGCACTTCTCGGGGTCGCCGGCCGCGGACGTGCGCGTGGGGCGGAGCAGGTCGCGCCACACGCCGTCGGCGGTGCGGACGCGCCCCGCGCCCAGCGACGCACCCGTGCCGGGCAGCACGTCGAGCTCCCAGCGGTCGGTGCGCAGGGTCACCGCGCCCGCCGGCGCCGCCCGGGTCGTGGTGACCGGGGCGGGCGCCGGCGTGGCGACCGGTGCGAGCGGTTCGGTGACGGTCATCGGCGGCAGCCCCCTGCGCACGACGACGGACGCGTGAGCGCCCGCGTCAGAGCGTGACCTCGACGCGGACGGTCGACCCGGCGGGCGCGTACGGCACGTGGTTGCCCTCGACGGGCGTGCCGTCGACGACCAGCGCACCGCGTGCGCCGCGCGCACCCGAGTTCGTCACCGTGATCTCGTACGTCGCGCCCCGCGCGACGCGGGTGACGGTGAAGGACGGGACGTCGGGGCCGATCTGCGGGTCGACGACCAGGCCGTCGTAGTCGGGGCGGACCCCCAGCAGGTACTGCGACACGGCCACGAAGTTCCACGCCGCGGTGCCCGTGAGCCACGAGTTCTTCGCCTCGCCCGCGCGCGGCGCCTGCTTGCCGGCGATCATCTGCGCGTAGACGTACGGCTCGAGCTTGTGGACGTCGCTGATCTCCTCGCGGTACGCCGGGGTGATCCGCTTGTAGTAGTCGAACGCCTTGTCGCCGCGGCCGACCACGGTCTCGGCGATGATCACCCACGGGTTGTTGTGGCAGAAGATGCCACCGTTCTCCTTGTACCCGGGCGGGTACGTGGAGACCTCGCCGAGCTCGATCTGGTACGTCGTGTACGCGGGGTACTGCAGCACCAGGCCGTGCGGCGTGCCGAGCATCTCGTCGACCGCGTCGAGCGCCTGCACGGCGGGTGCCGCGGTGTCGTCGGGGCCCTCGCCCACGCCGATGCCGGCCATGACCGCGAAGCCCTGCGGCTCGATCCAGATCTTGCCCTCGGGCTTGGCGTCGGTGCCGACGGGGTTGCCGAAGAAGTCGTACGCGCGCAGGAACCAGCGGCCGTCCCAGCCGTGCTCGAGCACGGCCTCGCGGACCTCGTCGACGACCTTGCGGGCCTGCGACGCGACCTCGGTGAGGCCCCGGCGCTCGGCGAGCGCGGCGTACTCGGCGCCGTAGAGCACGAACTGCGCCGCGATGAACACGGACTCGGCGTGCCCGCCGGCCTGGTTCTCGGTGGTCTGGAACGACTCGCCCGGCTCGGTCGAGAAGCAGTTGAGGTTGAGGCAGTCGTTCCAGTCGGCGCGGCCGATGAGCGGCAGGCCGTGCGGGCCGCGGTGCTGGACCGTGAACTCGAACGAGCGCGTCAGGTGCTCGAACAGCGGCACCTCGGAGCCGGGCTCGTTGTCGAACGGCACGGGCTCGTCGAGGATCGACCAGTCGCCGGTCTCCTTGACGTACGCGGCGACGCCAGCGATGAGCCACAGCGGGTCGTCGTTGAAGCCCGAGCCGATGTCGTTGTTCCCGCGCTTCGTCAGCGGCTGGTACTGGTGGTACGCCGAGCCGTCGGGGAACTGCGTCGACGCGATGTCGACGATGCGCTCACGCGCACGGTCCGGGACCAGGTGCACGAAGCCGAGCAGGTCCTGGTTGGAGTCGCGGAAGCCCATGCCGCGGCCGATGCCGGTCTCGAAGAACGACGCCGAGCGCGACATGTTGAACGTGACCATGCACTGGTACTGGTTCCAGATGTTGACCATCCGGTCGAGCTTCTCGTCGCCCGAGCGCACCGAGTACGTCGACAGCAGGTCGGTCCAGTAGGTCTGCAGCGCCTCGATCGCGGCGTCGGCCTGCGCGGCCGTCGCGAAGCGCCCGAGGAGCGCGTGGGCGCCCTCCTTGTTGACGACCTGGTGGGCGTCGTCGGCCCACTTCGCGTCCTGCGGGTTCTCGAGGTAGCCCAGGACGTACACGAGGTCGCGGGTCTCGCCCGGGGCCAGCGTGACGCGCACCGAGTGCGAGCCGATCGGGTACCAGCCCGACGCGACCGAGTCCGCCGAGACGCCCGCGCGCGGCACGGCCGCCTCGCCCAGCGAGTTGTACGCGCCGACGAACGTGTCGCGGTCGGTGTCGAAGCCGTCGGCGCGCGTGTTCACGCCGAACACGGCGTAGTGGTCGCGGCGCTCGCGGTACTCGGTCTTGTGGTAGATCGCCGACCCGTGCGGGCCGTCCTGCTCGACCTCGACCTCGCCGATCGACAGGTTGCGCTGGTAGTTGGTCTGGTCGTCCTGCGCGTTCCAGAGGCAGAACTCGACGAACGAGAAGAGCGTGACGGTCTTCTCGGCGTCGGACGTGTTGGTGACGGCGACGCGCTGCACCTCGGCGTTCTCGCCGAGCGGCACGAAGAACGTCGTCGCGACGCGCAGGCCGTTGCGCTCGCCCGTGATGCGCGAGTACCCCAGGCCGTGCCGCGCCTCGAAGTGGTCGAGGTCCGCCTTGACCGGCAGCCACGACGGGGTCCACACGTCGCCGCCGTCGTTGACGTACAGGTACCGGCCGCCCGCGTCGGCGGGGATGTTGTTGTAGCGGTACCGCGTCAGGCGGCGCATCTTGGCGTCGCGGTAGAACGAGTACCCGCCGGCCTGGTGGGACAGCAGCGAGAAGAACTGCTCCGACCCGAGGTAGTTGATCCACGGGTAGGGGGTGTGGGGCGTCGTGACGACGTACTCACGTGCCGCGTCGTCGAAGTGGCCGAACCGCATCGCATGCCTCTCGTGCCTCGTCGCACGGCCGGCCGGCGGGGCGTCGCACGCGGCGCGCCCAGGTGTCAGCGACCCTGCTCAGGTACCTGGTCGACCGTCGGCGGGGCCGACGGGTGGTGCAGCACCGGCGTCTGCGTCGGAACGTCCCGCGGGAGAACGGCGAGAGCGCTCCCACACCGGAGCGCGGACAGCATAACCCGAGAGTCGCGGGACCCGGAACGACCCGGCACCTTTCACCGTCAGGCGCGCGCGGCCCAGGGCCCCGCACGCGAGCCCGGGCCGAAGGTCCCTGGACGCACGAGTCGGACGCATCGGGAGGAACCCGGCGCGGCCGGGATGAAGTGCGGTGTGAAAAGGCCGGGCCCCGCGCCCGCGGGAGCCCGCCCCCGCGGACCATCTGAGGCGCGCAGAGCCCCGTCGGTCGCACCGGCCCCGCCGCGCACACCCCCGCTCACCGGACCGCGCCGTCGGCGCACGCCCGGACGACCCCTGGAGGATCCGTGCCCCTGAGGCAACCCCCCGCCCGCACGGCGCGCCACGCGCAGGCCACCCGCCCGCGCCACGGCCGCACCGCCACCACCACGCTCACCGTGCTCGGCCTCGCGCTCGGCGGCGGCCTCGGCCTCGTGCTGCCCGCACCCGCGTCGGCCGACCCCGCCCCCGCGGCCGCGACCAGCGCGTTCGCCGTCGGCGACACCGTCGCGGGCACCGTGCCGGACGGCGTCTGCTCGGTCGTCGCCACGGTCGTCGGCGGCGCCGGCGGCCGGTCGGCCGCGGGCGCGGGCGGCGTCGGGTCCAACGGCGCCGGTGCCGCGATCACCGCGACGTTCGACGTGCTGCCGGGCACCGCGTTCAGCGGCAGCGTCGGCGGCGGCGGGCGGGCCAACGTGCGCGCGGCCGGCGGCGCCGGCGGCGTGGGCGGCGGCGGCGCCGGCGGCACGGCGGCCGAGGAGCACGGCGGCGCGGGCGGCGGCGGGCTCAGCCTCCTGCGCCTCGGCGGGACCGACGACGACGCGATCGCGGTCCTCGCGGGCGGCGGCGGCGGCAGCGGCGGCGGCCACTCGGTCACGACCGACGGCTTCGGCGGCGACGCCGGTCTGCCCGCGGCTCCCGGCCAGGTCGCGCCCGGCGCCGACGGCACCGACGGGTTCGAGGGCGGCCCGACGGTCGGCGGCGGCAAGGGCGGCGGCACGACCGCGCCCGGGGCCGGCGGCACGCACCCGACCGCGTCGCTCGCCGGGCTGCCCGGCGTGGGCCGCACCGGCGGAGCGGGCGCGCCCGACCCCAACTACGACGCGGGCGGCGGTGGCGGCGCCGGTGTCTTCGGCGCCGGTGGCGGCGCGTCGACCACCATCAAGAACCAGGACAACGGCCTGACCACGGTGGCCGGCGGCGGCGGGGGCGGCGGCTCGAGCGTCGTGGCCGCCACCGCGCGCGACGTGACGTCGACGGCGGCCGGCCGCCAGACCGGCACCGGCAACGGCGCGAACGGGTCCATCACGCTGGACTGGGTCGAGTGCGCGTACGACCTGGCCGTGACCAAGACCGCCGTGGTCGACGGCGCGCCCGCCGCGTCGCCCGACCTCGCGCCCGTGGGCAGCACGATCACCTGGACGGTCACCGTCCGCAACGCGGGCCCGCAGGCGATGACGCGCGGCGACGTCGTCGTGCTCCGCGACACCCTGCCGGGCGCCGGGGCGACGTTCGCGTCCGCGACCGTGACCGGCGGCGGCAGCGAGCAGCTCGAGCGCGGCCCGGTCGTGTGCGACGCGACGCCCGGCGCGGCCATGCCCGCGGCGCTCACCTGCGCCCGCCCGTTCGCCCCGCTGGGCGGCGCCGCCGACGGCGTGCGCGGGCTGGACGTCGACGAGACGCTCACGGTGGTCTACACGCAGCAGGTCACCGACGCACCCGGCACCGAGCTCACCAACGTCGCGAGCGTCGTGGACCGCGGCGACCAGGACGACAACACCGCGACCAGCACCGTCACGGTCATCGGCCCGCCGGTCGCGACCGACGACGAGGACCGCGGCAACCGCATCGGCGACCCCGTGACCGTCCCCGTCCTGGGCAACGACTCCGCGCCCAGCGGCGACCTCGACCCCGCGAGCGTCGTGCTCTGGGACGCCGACCGCGGCGTCTCCCTCGGCACCGAGCTCGTCGTGCCCGGCGAGGGCACGTGGACGGTCGACACGACGACGGGTGCGCTGACCTTCACGCCCGAGGCCGGCTTCCTCGTCGACCCGACGCCCGTGGCCTACCGCGTGAGCGACACCCACGGGCAGACCGCGACGGCCGTCGTCGTCGTGACGTACCTGCCGGAGGCGGCGGACGACTCGTCGCTCGGCCACGCGATCGGCTCGACCGTGACGGTCGACGTGCTCGCGAACGACACGGGCGACCTGGACGCGGCGAGCGTGCGGCTGGTCGACGGCGAGGAGCGCGTGACGCGCCTCGTCGTGCCCGGCGAGGGCACGTGGAGCGTCGACCCGACCACCGGCGAGGTGACGTTCACGCCCGAGGACGGCTTCCTGGTCGACCCGACCCCGGTGACCTACGAGGTCACGGACAGCACGGGCGACACCGTCGCCGCCACCGTCACGGTCGGCTACGTGCCGGACGCGACCGACGACGCCGACCTCGACAACCCGCTCGGCACCGCCGTGACCGTCGACGTCCTCGGCAACGACACCGGTGACCTCGACCCGACGACCGTGCGGCTCGTCGACGGCGACCGCCAGGTCACGACGCTCGAGGTCCCCGGCCAGGGCACCTGGACCGTCGACCCGACCACCGGCGCCGTGACGTTCACGCCGCAGGACGGCTACGTCGGCAACCCGACGCCCGTGCGCTACGTCGTCACCGACTCCACCGGCGACACCACGGGCGCTCAGGTCACGGTCACGTACCAGCCCGAGGCGACCGACGACGCGCGGCACGGCAACGAGCTGGGCCGCCCGGTCGTGCTCGACCCGCTCGGCAACGACGCGGGCGACCTCGACCCCGCGACGCTGCGGATCGTCGACCCCGCGACCGGCGACCGCGTCACGACGCTGCGCGTCCCCGGCGAGGGCACCTGGACGGTCGACCCCACGACCGGCGAGGTGACGTTCACGCCGCAGGACGGCTACGACGGCAACCCGACGCCCCAGCGGTACGAGGTGTCGGACGCCGCGGGCGGCACGACGGGCGCCCGGCTCGTCGTGACCTTCCTGCCGCAGGCCGCGGACGACGTGGACGAGGGCAACGTGCGCGGCACCGCCGTGACGGTCGACGTGGTCGGCAACGACCGCGGCACGCTCGACCCGACGTCCGTCCGGCTGCTCGACGCCGACGGCGAGCCGGTCACGACGCTCGTCGTGGACGGCGAGGGCACCTGGACCGTCGACCCGACGACGGGGGCGGTCACGTTCACGCCCGCCGCCGGGTTCGGCGGCGACCCGACGCCCGTGCGGTACCGGGTCTCCGACGTCGAGGGCAACCCGACCGAGGCGCTCGTGCGCGTGACGTACGTCGACGCACCGGCCGGGCCGACGCCCGCACCGACGCCGACCCCGACCGCGACCCCCGCCCCGACGCCGGACCTGGCCGTCACGGGCTGGGGCGGCTGGGGCGTCGCGGCGCTCGCGGGCCTGCTGCTCGTGGCCGGCGCCGGCGCGCTCGTGCTGCGTCGTCCGACGACGCGGTGACGCCGACGGCCCGCCGGTGACCCGGTAGGCCCCGAACGGCCCGCGCCGCCGCGCGCGGGCACCCACCACGCGGTGGGGCGCACTCCCCCCGGAGCGCCCCACCGCGTGCGTGAGTCCGGGACGCGTCAGCGGTCGGACGCGTCAGGGGCCGGGCCGTCGGGGCCGGCGCCGCCGCCGGGCAGCAGCCCGAGACGGCCGGCCTCGGCGAGCGCCTCGGTGCGCGACGACGCGTCGAGCTTGCGGTACAGCGACCGCAGCTGGGACTTCACGGTGTGCTGGCTGACGACGAGGTCGGCGGCGATCTGCGCGCTCGAGCCCGTGCGCGCCAGCGCCCGCAGCACGACCGCCTCGCGCGGCGTGAGCGCCGGCAGCTCCTCGACCGCCGGGACCACGGACGGGGCCGGGACGTCGATGAGCTCGACGGCGCCCGCGGGGCCGTGCTCACGCGCGAGCGCCACGAGCGCGGGCCGCGCGTCGGCGGGCAGCAGCGCGAGCGGCAGCCGCAGGCCGTGCACGGTCAGCAGCGCGTGCGCGCGCCGCAGGGCCGCCGCGGCGTCCCCGGCCCGGTCGAGCGCGACGAGCGCGACCGCCTCGAGCAGCGCCTGGTCGGCCTGGGTCCGCAGCGCGGGGCGGCGGACGGCCCCGGTGCGCGCGAGCGTGTCGAGGGCGATCTCGGGTCGGCCGGCGGCCAGGTGCGCACGGCCCAGCGCGACGACGGACGCCGGGTCGTCGGGCGTGCGCGGCAGCAGCTCGAGCGCCGCGAGCGGACGGCCGGCGGCGACCAGGAGGGTCGCGCGGGTCGCGTCGAGCCCCGCCGCCGCGGGCCGGTGCGCGGGCTGGCGCTGCGCGTGCACGCGCACGGTCTCGTCGAGGCGGGCCAGGGCCGTCTCGGCGCCGTCGCGCAGCAGGTCGGTCCACGCCTGCGCGTGCGCGATCAGCGGCCAGTGCTCGATGGTCGGCAGGTGCCGCGCGAGCGCGTCCAGGTGCGGCTGCGCCTGCGCGGGGTCGAGGTCCTCGAGCGCGAGGAACGCCTCGGCGACCCGGTAGGGCGCCCCCGCGTACCCCTCGACGAGCCCCGCCGGCCACGTGCCGGCCCGCACCTGCGCGACGTGCTGCCGTGCACGCGGCATCGCACCGTCGAGCGCGAGCGTGCCGGCGAGCAGCGCGAGTCCCGGGAGCTGCGCCGGGGGCGTGGTGGCCGCGGCGAGGCTCTGCTCGAACGCGTGCACGGCCTGCTCGCCCCGCGCGTCGTAGAGGAACGCGGTGCCGGCGTGCACGTAGGAGTGCGGCAGCACGTCGGCGACGCGTGCGCGCTCCGCCTCCGTCAGCGCGTCGGCCCGGCGGACGACGTCGGCGGCGGCGCGCGCGGCGGCGCGGCCGCGGCCGGTGAGCCGCAGCGCGACGACCTCGATGGTGCGCAGCAGCACACGGTCGGCGGGCGGGGTCCGCTCGCCCTCGACGCGTGCGCTCGCCGCGGCGAGGCCGAACAGCGCGACGGCCCGCAGCCGGCCCGCGGGGTCGGCGTTGTGCCCGAGCGCCAGCAGGAACAGCAGCAGCGGGCGGCGCCGCAGCCGCAGCAGGTGCACGGGCCGCAGCGCGGGCCGGACCGTGCCGACGTTCTCGAGCAGGAAGGACCGCCAGTGCCGCCGCGCGACGGCCGTCACGAGGTCGAGGTCGTCGGCGTCGACGGCCGCGTGCAGCGCCTCGACGGGCAGGTCGTGGTCGTCGCACCACGCCGCGACCCGGGCCCGCAGCCGCCGGAACCGGGCCGGGTCGGTGCGGCGCAGCCGCGCGCGCAGCGCGTCGCGGACGACGGGCGTGTAGGCGAACCCGCCGCGGTCCGGGTCGGTCCACGTGCCCAGGCCCAGCGCGGCGAGGTGGTCGAGCCGCTCGCGCGCCTGCGCGGGCGCGCCGGTGACCAGCTCGGCGACGAGGTCGGGCGTCAGGACGTCGGCGGTCGCGGTGACGCGCACGAGGTCGGCCGTCGTGGCGTCGAGCTGGTCGACCGTGCCGGTGACGACGTGCTCGAGCGTGCGCCGCACGTCCTGCTCGGGGTCGCCCTCCGCGAGCGCGACGAGCCGGACCGCGAGCGGGGACCCCCCGGTCGCGGCGTGGACCCGCACGGCACGCCCGGGGTCGGCGTCGTCGCCGTCGAGCACGCGGCCCACCTCGTCGACCGTGAGCGCGAGGTCGTCGCCCGTGAGCACGTCGACGTCGACGCGGACCCGGGCCGCGGGCGCCTCGAGGGGGCCGGCGGAGCGGGTGGCGGCGACGACCCGCAGGGTGGGCACGGCCTCGACGAGCCGCACGACGTCGGTGGCGGTGGGTTCGTCCAGCGTGTCGGCGCCGTCGAGCACGAGGACGAGCGGACCGAGCCGGGTGAACCCGCGCACCAGGTGACCGTGGGCGTCGTGCGCCTCGCGCAGGCTCGTCGTGCCGCCCGCGAACGGGTGGTCGGCGGGCAGGCCCGCGTCGACGACCGCCTGCACGACCCGCCCCCAGAACGCGCGTCCCCGCACGTCGTGCACCGGCACCCACACGCCGCGGTCCGCGGTCGCGCGCGCCCACTCGGCGGCCAGCACGGTCTTGCCGCCGCCGGCGGGAGCGCGCAGCACCACGACGGGCCCGCCGTCCTGGACCCGGGCGACGAGGTGCGGGCGCGGCACGAGCCAGGACGGCAGGCGCGGCGCGCCGTGCACCGTGACGCCGTGCGGGCCGGTCACGTCGTCACCCGCTCGGGCGTCGGGGAGGTGGGGGCCCGGCCGGCGCGCCGGCTCGCGACGAGCGCGGCCAGCGCGACGACGCCGGCGGCGACGAACAGCGTCGGGTAGCCGCCGGCCCGCAGCACCAGGAGCCCCGCGAGCGCGGGCGCGAGCGCCTGCGGCACGTTGGTCGCGACGTTGAACACGCCGAGGTCGGTGGCGGGCGACGTCCCCGCCGCGGGCAGCACCTCCGTGACGAACGTCGTCGCGGCCGCCAGGTGGGCGCCCGACGCGAGGCCCTTGAGCACCGCGAACACGGCCATGCCGGGCACGGTGGGCCACGCGAGGGGCACGAGCACCGCGACCGCGAGCAGCGCGCACGCCCCGACGAGGAACGGCGTGCGGCGGCCGAGCCGGTCGCTGCCGACGCCGGTGACCGCGGCGCCGACGAGCACCGCGACGAGGCTCACCGCGGTGAGGGTGCCGAGCACGACCGACGCGCGCGCGTCCGTGAGGCCGACGTGGTCGGTGAGCACGTACAGCTGGTACGTGTAGACGAGCTGGTAGGCCAGCACGAACCCGAACCGCGACGCGAACACCCGCGCGAACGCGGGCTCGCGGCGCGGGTCGACGAGCAGGCGCCGCCACGGGCGCGGCGCACCGGCGCGGGGCCGGGGCCGGGCCACGCCCGCGACGACGACGAACACCGCCGTCGCGACGAGCACGCCCGCGCCGAGCGCCGCGTACGCGCCCGCGGTGCCGTCGGGGGCCGCGCCGATGCCGGTCACCGCGACCGCGGCGCCGACGACCGAGGCCGCGCCGAGCGCCGCGAACGTGCGTCCGCGCCGTGCGGGCGGCACCTCGTCGGGCACGACGGCCGCGGCGGCGACGTCGACGCCGTTGAGCGCGACCTGCGCGACGACCCACAGCGCGCCCAGCAGCAGCAACGACGACGCGCGGCCGAGCGCGAGCAGCGCGACCGAGGCGACGAGCGCGCTGCCGACCATCCAGGGCACGCGCGGGCCGAACCTGCCGCGCGTGCGGTCGCTCAGCGCACCGACCACGGGCTGCGCGGCCACCGTGAACGCGAACGACACGGTGCTGACGAGCGCGAGGTTCTCGACCTTCGACGCCGCGTCGAGCAGCGCGACCTGCCGCGGCAGCAGCACCACGACCACGCCGGCGTAGCACGCGGCGAGCGCGGCCTGCACGAGCGCCAGGGGTGCCACGACGCGCACCGTGCGGGCGATCGTCGTGGTCACGCACGCCACGCTAACCCGGACACCGGTCCATGTCGGCGTGCCCGTGCGGGTGAACGCGACGCGGGTCGGGCTGTGCACCGCGCCCGGTTCGTCCGTTGGCTCTCACCGGTTCCCACGGGTTCCCACTACGCTCGCACCCGTGCTGCTCTCCGACCGCGACATCCGTGCCGAGCTCGAGCAGGGACGGGTCGTGCTCGACCCGTACGAGCCCGCGATGGTCCAGCCGTCGAGCATCGACGTGCGCCTCGACCGGTTCTTCCGGCTGTTCGACAACCACAAGTACCCGGTGATCGACCCGTCGGCCGAGCAGCCCGACCTCACGCGGCTCGTCGAGGCGGAGGCGGGCGAGCCGTTCGTGCTGCACCCGGGCGAGTTCGTGCTGGGTGCGACGTACGAGCAGGTGACGCTGCCGGACGACGTCGCGGCGCGCCTCGAGGGCAAGTCGTCGCTGGGCCGTCTGGGGCTGCTGACGCACTCGACCGCGGGGTTCATCGACCCGGGCTTCAGCGGGCACGTGACGCTCGAGCTGTCGAACGTCGCGACGCTGCCGATCCTGCTGTGGCCGGGCATGAAGATCGGCCAGCTGTGCTTCTTCCGTCTGTCGTCGCCGACCGAGCACCCGTACGGCTCGCAGGAGTACGGCTCGCGCTACCAGGGGCAGCGCGGCCCGACCGCGTCCCGGTCGTGGCAGAACTTCCACCGGACGGACCTGTGATGGCCGAGGCCGAGGCGCCCGCGCTCCCCGTCGAGGACCCGACGCTCGCGGACCGGCACCTGCTCGCGCTGCCCGCGGGGGTCTCCCCCGAGGAGGTCGAGGTGCTGGCGGCGAGCCGGTTCCGCGGCGTGCGCTGGGAGGACGCGCCCGCGTCCGAGGCGCCGACGCGCACGGGCGTGCTGCCCGCGGTGACGGCGGCGCTCGGCATCCGCGCGGTCGGGCGGCAGGCGGCGCCCGTGCGGGCGCTGCGGCTCGCGCGTCTGTCGACGCTGGCCGGGCCGTACCGCACGGACGCGGCGGGCGCCGTCGCGCTCGGGCTGCCGGCGACCACGGTCATGGTGTGGGTGCTGCACACGCCGCGCGAGCGCGGCGAGCGGCCGTACCCGGGCGGCGACCGCGACGGCCTCAAGCGTGCCTTCCCGGACGGTCTGCCGGTGCGCGAGGAGGGTCGCGTGGTGCAGTGGCTCGTCGCGGCGGCCCGCCGGCTGGGTGGCGCGGTCCGCACGCAGACGGGCGCGGTGCTGACGCCCGACCCCGACGCGTCGACAGACCTCACGGTGCTCACCGACCGCTGGGTGGAGCCCGCGACGGTGCTCGAGCTGGTGCAGCGCGTGCAGCCGCGCGCGTACCTGTCGGAGGCGATCCCCGGGTCGTGGAAGGGCCCGACCCTGCTCGCGGGCCGCTCGTCGCAGGGTGCGGTGGGCGGCGCCCCGGAGTCGGGCGGGTCGGGTCTGCGCTCGGCGCTCGAGCAGCACGGCGTGCAGGACGACGACGAGCGGCAGCGCCTCATGGCCGAGGCCGACGCGTTCGACGAGCTGATGCTCGCGGCGCCGCCGCCGTCCGAGTCGTTCGGCGTGCTGGTGGACCTGGGCGTGGACGGCATGCTCGCGGTCGAGGTGGCCGCGTGCGAGCAGCTGCCCCCGCTCATGGAGGACCTGCCCTGGACGACCGACGGCGTGGTCGCGTACCGCGTGCGGTGGGAGCCGTTCGAGATCGAGCAGATCGAGCAGGAGAAGCCGTCGCTGCCGCACCGCGTCGCGCGCTCGCGCTCGGCGCCGCTCGTCGCGCAGGTCGCGAAGGCGCTGCAGGCCGCCGTGGGCGGCGAGGTCGCCGACGAGGCGGACTTCCTGGTGGACCCGGCGGACCTGTAGGCACCGCACCGGGACGGAGGCCGCTCGTCTCTCGCGACGGCTGAGAGGACGAGATGTCGATGGGTGTGCGACATGTCGTGGTCGACGAGTCCATGCGTCGCGGCTACCTGCTGGTGGCGGCGGTGGTGATGCCGGACGACGTCACAGCCACGCGCCGTGGCGTCAAGAGCCTCGTCGAGCCCGGCCAGCGTCGACTGCACATGGTCAAGGAGTCCGACTCTCGAAGGCGCTTGATCCTGCAGCGCATGGCTGATCTGGGGTGCAGCGCGACCTTGTACGAGGCCGGGGCCGGCCACAAGTCGAACATCACCCGCCGACGCGCGTGCCTCGAGCGGCTGGTCCACGATGTCGTCGACACGGGCGCGGGTACCCGCCTGTGCTTGGAGACCGCCGAGGGTGTGGACAGGCGAGGCGGGACCAGCAACAGCTGCTCGAGCTCGTGCGGCGTCTTCAGTGCCGCGACATCCTCGCCTACGAGCACGCTCACGCGAGCGCGGAACCGCTGCTCGCCGTCCCGGACGCCATCGCGTGGGCGTGGACCAGGGGCGGGGAGTGGAGACGTCGCGCGCAACCCTTGGTCTCGTCGGTGGTCACCGTCTGACCCCAGACATGCGTCGACCCGAGCGCCACAACCGTCCGGAAGGGTCTCGGGTCTTCGTCTTCCACCGGGATCAACTCCCAGGGCGCTGCCCAGCATACGTTTCCCGTCGCGCGACTGTCTACCCCCTGGGCACCGTCATCGACCGCCGTGACCTGCGGGTTTGTCGCGTGCCGGGCTCCAGGCGCGCCCCGTCGGGGCCGGTCCCGGCGACGACGGCCGGCGCACCCTGCTCGGGTGCGCCGGCCGTCGTCGTCAGGGCGTCGTGAGGCCCGGGCTCAGCCCAGGACCTCGGGGTACGCGACCGCGTCGTCGCCCGTGCGGCCCAGGACGTGCTCGGCGAGGAACGCCTCGACGGCGCCGTACCAGACCTTGGCGTGCTGCGGCGTGAGCACCCAGTGGTTCTCGTCCGGGTAGTACAGGAACCGGTGGGGCGTGCGGCCCTCGTCGTCGGCGGGCAGGCCCGACGCGGACAGCAGCTCGTACCAGAGGCGCAGGCCCTCGCCGATCGGCACGCGGTAGTCCTTGTCGCCGTGGATGACGAGCATGGGCGTGACGATGTCGCCGACGAACCGGTGCGGCGAGTTCTCGAGCGCCATCTCGGGGGTCATCTCGCGCTGCCAGTAGAACGACGCGTCGGTGGTGGGTCCGAACTGGTCGAGGGCCCACAGGCTCGCGTGCGTGACGATCGCGCGGAACCGGTCGGTGTGCCCGGCGACCCAGTTGGCCATGTACCCGCCGAACGAGCCGCCCATCGCGGCGGTGCGCTCGGGGTCGACGTCGTCGCGCTCGAGCGCGGCGTCGGTCGCGGCCATGAGGTCGGTGTACGGCGCCGCACCCCACGCGCCCCAGCCGCGCTGGATGAAGTCCTGGCCGTAGCCGGTGGACAGCGCCGGGTCGGGCAGCAGCACGGCGTAGCCGCGCGCGACGAGGATCCACGGGTTCCACCGCCACGACCACGCGTTCCACGAGCCGAGCGGGCCGCCGTGGATCCACAGCAGCAGCGGGGCCTTGGCGTCGGGGCCGGCGCCGTCGGGCAGCGCGAGCCACGACCGCACGCGCTGACCGTCGGCGGCCGTGGTGACGACCTCCTCGAGCCGGCCGGGCAGCGGCACGTCGGCGGCGGGCGACACGAGCGGCGTCGCGGCGACGGGGCCGCCCGCGAGCGCGGCGGCGAGGTCGATGCGCACGGGGTGCGCGGGCGCGGCGTACGACGTGCGCAGCGCGTAGGCCGTCGCGCCGTCGGGGGCGACCTGCACGTCGGAGAACGCGGCGTCGTCGCTGGTGACGCGCGTGACGGCGCCCGAGGTCAGTTCCACGTGGAACACCGGCGCGCGGCCGTCGTCGTCGGCGACGACGAGCAGCCCGCCGGAGGACGGCAGCCACACGAAGTCGGCGGGCCAGCGGTCCCAGTCGGCGCCGAGCCGGCGGGGCTCGCCGCCCTCGGACGGCACGACCCACAGCTCGACCGTCGGGGCCTGGTGCGGGGACGACAGGCTCTCGCGCGCGTAGGCGACCCAGCGGCCGTCGGGCGAGACGCGCGGGTGGCCCAGGTCGGCGTCCGCGTCGTCGACGAGCGTGCGCCGCTCGCCCGTCGCGACGTCGACCGCGACGAGCAGCGAGCGCAGGTCGCCGCGCGCGGCGGGGCGGTTCCACGCCGTGACGACCGTGCGGCCGTCGGGGCTGAGCTCGGGCTGCGTCTCGCGCAGCGCGACGCCCGCGTCGGGCGTGACGTCGGTGAGCTCGACGCGCGGGTCGCGCTCGCCGGCGCGTGGCGCCGCGACGTCCGCACCGACCGTGCCGACGAACGCGTGCGGCACGGCCGGGCCCAGGTCGTGGTCCCAGTACCGCACCGGGTAGCCGGTGTGCAGGATCGCCGCGACCTTCTTGTCCTTGCGCTCCTTGCGCAGCCGCTCGTCGTCCGCGTCGTCCTTGGCGGACGGCAGGACGTCCGACACGACGAGCACGGTCGGCACGTCGGAGGCGACCTTGACGCCGCCGACGCCCGCGCCGCGGTCGGCGACCACGCGGGCCTCGGCGCCGTCGGCCGGCAGCAGCCACAGCGCGGGCTTCGGGTCCTCGTCGCCGTCCGCGTCCGGGTCGGGCCGCGCGCTGGTGAACAGCAGGTCGCCCGCGGGCGTGAACGCGGCCGACGACTCGCTCTTCGCCGAGCGCGTCAGCCGGCGCGCGGGCCGCTCGCCGTGCGGGTCGACCTCCCACAGCGCGGTCACGTAGGACGTGCGCTTGCGGTCGAGGGTCTGCACGGCCGTCACCAGGCGCTCGCCGTCGGGCGACAGGACCAGCCCGGACAGGCGCGGCAGCGCGACGTACGCGTCGAGGTCGTGGAAGGGCGTGGGGGTGTCCCCGCCGGGGGTGGTGGTCATGGCTACCGTCCTACCATCCCGGTGCGACGCGGGGCTGGTGGATTCGCGGACCGCGCACGGACGTGGACAGGTGCCGCAACCGGACGGCGAGCGAGCGGTCGCCGCCCGAGTCGACGGGCGTCGCCGTCAGCGAGGATCGACCTCCGACCAGCGCCCCTGCTCGAGGTGGGCCGCGAGGGCACTGAGCAGCTCTGCCAGCCAGCGCAGCTCCGTCCCGAGAGACGGAAGATGATCGCTCTCCCCGAAGGAAGGGTCTCTCAGACGCTCCAGCAGCTCGGAGACCTGCGCCACCGTCGGCTCGGGCTGGAGCCTCGCGGGGTCGTCCAGGATCCTGGGGTCGATGATCGTCCAGAAGTAGTCGAAGCCGAGATCGGGGCCGTCGGCGCCGTATCGGACGACTGCGTCAAGAACCCGCGAGATCGCGTCACGAAGCGCCTCCACCGACAACTGATCCGTCATCGCCACACCACCTACCTCTCGGTGAACACGAGCTCACCGCAGCCGGTTCTTGCGACGTCGCCACACCCTTCTACGGGCGGGGCGTTCTCACCAGGGTGCACGCGCTGCTCCTCGAACTCCTGCGACCGACGCCCCGGTCGTCGCCGATGACAGCGTGCGGTACGCATCAGCCCAGGTGCGTGTCCAGGATGAGCTCGCACCTGATCCGCGCCAGCTCTCTCAGCAGCGCCCTTGGGAACAACAGGCTGTCCTGCGGGACCCGCGGGGTGACGCTCACGAGCAGGCACGCGTTCGTCACGGCGGGCACGCTGTCGATCTCGTCTCGGCACGTCACGAGGAAGCGCGCCGCCTCGTCCAGCTGGTGGTCGAGCAGGTCGGACGAGTCGAATCCTCGGCTCGCTACCCCGTTGGTCCAGTCGAACGCCACCGACAACCCGGGCGGGCGCGCCACCTGCGCGCGCAGACGGGTCGTCAGTGACAAGGAGACCCTGCTCCATCGCACATCCGACGGGTCCGCGTCGGCCTCGCCCCACGCCGACGGGCGGAGCCAGAGCGCCACCAGCCGTCCCTCGGCGAGCCCGAGCACCGTGCCCGCCGCCACGAGGACGACGTCCTGAGCAGGCGGGCCCGACGGGTCGGCCACCAGGACCCAGCCGCTCACCTCGTCGACGGAGGTCAGCCAGGCACCGCCAGGGGCAAACGTGTACCCCACCCCCGAGAGCACCTCCCCCCCGCCATGCACGCGGACGACGCCCGGTCGCGGCTCCGGAGGCCGGACGACTGCCGACGACCAGCGAGACCGGACCTCGTGGTAGCCGTCGACGAAGTAGACGCGCCCGCTGGCGACGCCGACGTGGAGCTGCAGGGTGCCGATCGTCAACGCGGCGAGCCCCGTCGCCCGGTCATCGTCCGTGCCGGCCGCGCGCCACCCCTGGAAGACGAACGAGTTGGCCGGCGCGTCGTACACGAGCGCACCGTCGACCGGCGCACCCTGAAGGCGTTCGAACAGCATCGTCATCAACCCTCTCGAGACGCGTGGCCGTGCTTGCGCATCTGCGCGAAGATCCATGGCCGGTCGTTGACGTCCCCCACGGTGCACGGCGCCGGCATCTTTCTTCGGGTCACACCACCATGCCGATGCAGATCTCGTCCAGCGTGAAATCCACGCGGAGAGCGGCGCGCAAGCAGCGAGGCACGAGCCCCGCTTTCGATGCACTGCACGCATACCGCCGACCGCGCCATCGACGATTGAGACGGCCCGGCAGATCGACTGGCGCGGCTCACAAGATGATCACCAAACATCGGACTTTCGCACCTTATCGCCGTGGCCAAGGTAGCCTTTACAAAGGAGCGACCGATCGACCAACCGGCACGAGACACATGTCACATAGGGTGTCACCGCACTTCGTCGCGAAAGAACTCTTCTCGCGCTGGATCGACCACCGGGAGCCGCCACCACCACCATGCAGACCTCGGACGCACCTCCCCTGCGCTGCGCAACACCCTTCCGCCTCGATCCTCCTCTGTCGCGTCTTGGAGCCTCCGGTCTAGAACGTTGAGCTCGGCTACGAGCTCGTCCCGCACGCCTGGCGGAACTTGACCGAGCACACGTTCGAGCCTATCTCGCAGATAAAGCGTCGCCACGAAATCTCCAGCGCCCCAATCCGTGGGCTGACTGCGCTCTTCAAACTTTCCGACATGCATCGAGTAGCCGTCGACGAACTCCCCGAGACGGAGATACCCCTTATCGTTTGGAAACTCTACCCGATGATCCACAAATGCTTCCGATCTCATCTAGTCTCCTCATCGATAGAAGGTAGTGCTTCGCCACGGCTGGGACTCATTAACAATCACGCGGACGTTTCCCAAATCCAGTTGCGTCCGACCTTCGAGGCGCGTCTGTCTGCCCTTCTGCAGCGCTTGCAGAATACGGTCAATGCCTGGCCTCTGATTAGAGGCGTCGAGAGTGTGGCTACGCACCATCTCCGCAATCTCATCGAGATCGAACTTTGCAGCTTCGCCGCGAGCCTGGTATCCGCGGCCACCGCTCTGATCCCGGGAGGCGCCGGAACAGTCGCGGCCGCTGGCGCTTGACGAGGCGTGCGAGCCCGATTCGCCTGCAGTTTGCAGCATGATCGATGCCGACGTCATCGATACGCCAGCCGCAACTGAGGTGGTCGCGATCGTCGCCACCGAGGTCGTGGCACCGGCCGCCACTCCACCACCCGCGAGCGCGAGTCCGCCACCGATCCCGACGGCTGCAGCGCATGCAACACTCGCGACGCAAAGTACCGCGCCCGTCACGAGGGCAGTCGCCACACCGATTCCAATGGCAACCCCCCAGTCGATCAAGCCGAGTGGGTCGACATGTTGAAGCGGGTTGCCGTCTGTGTACCCGTACGGGTTGCCGGTGGTGGCTTCGAGGGGGTCGCGGGTGAGGAACTGCGCCGACTCGGGGTCGTAGTAGCGCGCCCGCAGATACAGGTAGCCCGTGGGGTCGGTGTACTCCCCCGCATAGCCGAAGCGCGTGACCTGAGCGGTCGGGTCAGAGGTGGGTGCCTCGGGCCGGCCGTACGGGTCGTAGTCGGCGCCGGAGGTCACCGCGCCGATCGCGTCGGTGGTGCTGCGGACCGAGCCGAGCGTGTCGGTGTGCAGGTAGTCGACGTCCCCGTCGGCCAGGTCGACCTGCGCCAGGGGGACGCTGCCGGTGCCGTACACGTACGCGAACATCGCGTCGGCGAGCAGCAGCGGGACGCCGGCCAGGGTGTCCCACGTGTAGTGCTCGGTGGCCGTGCCCGTGGTCGCGGTAGCCCGCAGACCACCGGGCCCGTAGGTGTACGACGTCGCCGTGCCGTCGGCCGTGGTGACCGACGTGAGGCGGTTGGCCTGGTCGTAGACGTGCTCGACGCTCGACGCGTCGTCACCGGAGCCCGTCGTGGCGGTCAGGCGGTTGCCGCGGGCGTCGTAGGAGTACGTCGTGGTCGACGGGTCCCCGCCCGGGGAGGAGGCCGGCGCGGTCAGCGACTGGAGCTGGCGCGCCGCGTCGTAGGTGAGGGTGCGACCGTCTGCCAGCGTCGTGACCGACCCGGCGGCGTCGAACGCGAACACCCCGGCGCCGTGGCCCTCGACCTCGGAGATCCGCGCCAGGCCGTCCCACGTGAACGTGCTGCTCGTGCTCGCCGCCGCGGGCGGCGCGCGCGACTGCGTCGAGCGCGTGGTGGTCTGGTCGGCCAGCAGGCCTGCATCGGTGTACCCGTAGGCGAGCTCGAGCAGGTCGACGCCGTTCGCGGACGTCGTCATCGCCACGGCCAGCCCGACGGCGTCCCGGTCGACGTCCGTCGTGACGCCGTTCGGGTACGCCACCTCGGTGGTGAGACCGTCCGCGTCATAGGCGTACGTGAACACCCGGTCCGCCCAGTCGGTGACGGTCGTCAGCTGACCCGCCGCGTCGTAGGCGCGACGCACCCGCTCACCGCTCGGGTAGGTGAGGTCGGTGAGCCGCCCGACGGCGTCCCACGCGTAGCCGACCTCGGTCGATCCCTGGGCGACGCGCGTGACACGACCGACGGCGTCGTAGGCGTACGTCGTCGTCCCGCTGCCGTCCGTGACCGCGGTGGGCCGGCCCGCGAGGTCGTAGACGGTGGACTCGTCGGGTGTGCCGTCGGAGTACTCGGTCGCCGTGCGACGCCCCGCGGCGTCGTGGTCGTACGTGGTGACCGCGCCGTCGGGCTGCGTGAGCGACGTCAGGAGCCCCGCCGGGTCGTAGCCGAACGTCGTCGTGCGCCCCGCGGTGTCGGTCGCGGACGCGCGTCGGCCGGCCGCGTCGTACGTGTACGTCGTCCGCTCCCCCGCCGCATCCACGGTCGCCGTCACCCTGCCCGCCGGGTCGTAGTCCCACAGCAGCGCGCTGCCGTCGGCCCGCAGCACCTTCACCGGGCGCCCGGCGCGGTCGTACGACGTCGTCACCTTCCGGCCGTCGGCGTCGGTGACCGTCACGGGCCTACCCGCGCGGTCGTAGGTCGTCGTCGTGACCTTGCCCTTCGGGTCGGTCACCGTCAGGAGCTGGTCGGCGTCGTCGTACGCGTACGCGGTCCGGGCGCCCGACGGGCTCACCGTCGCGACGACCCGGTCGCCCGCGTCGTACTCGGTGCGCGTGACCCGGCCCAGCGGGTCGGTCACGGCCGTCGCACGGCCCAGCACGTCGTAGGCGGTCTCGGTGACCGTGCCGGCCGCGTCCGTCACCGACGTGACACGCCCCGCGCCGTCGTACGTGAACGTCGTGCGGGCACCCGCCGCGTCGACCACGGCCGTGACCTGCCCGGCCGCGTCGTACTCGGTGGTCGTCGTCGCGCCCGTCGCGTCCGTGACGCTCGTGGGGCGGCCCGCCGCGTCGTACGCCGAGGCCACCACCGCACCCAACGGGTCGGTCGACGTCAGGCGACGCCCGGCGGCGTCGTACGTGAACGTCGACGTGAACTCGCCCACGGTGGAGCCCGGAGCGGCACCGCGGGGGTCCGTCGACGCCTCCACGCGGCCCAGCGCGTCCCGCACCGTCGTCACCACGGCGCCGTCGGGACCAGTCAAGGACGCGACGAACCCGTGCGCGTCGTACGTGTACGTCGTCACCCCGCCCGTCGGGTCCGTCGCCGTGGCCACCGTGCCGTCCGGGTTGACCGTGAACGTCGTCGCCGCGCCCGTCGGGTCCGTCATCGACAGCGGGTTGCCACGCTCGTCGTACGTGAACGTCGTCGCCTCACCGGCGGCGTTCGTCACGACGAGCGGGTTGTTGAACGCGTCGTACGTCGTGGTGGACGTGCGGCCCAACGGGTCGGTGACGGATGTGCGGTTGCCGCGCGCGTCGTAGGTGAACCGGGTGACCCGGCCCAGCGGATCGGTCGTCGACTCCACCTGGTTGGTCGGGCCGTACGTGAAGGTCGTCGTCGCCGCGAGCGGCGTCCCGGCGCCCTTCGTCACGGAGACGACCTGTCCGTCGGTGTACTTCTCGACCGTGACCATGCCCGATGGGTCCGTCACGGTCGTCTGACCTGTGGCGTAGGCGAACGCGAGCTCGCGCCCCAACGGATCCATCTGCTTGACGACCCGCCCGGAAGCGTCATACGTGTTCCGGGTCGTCCCGCCCGTCGCACTGGTGAGCGCGACGACACGGTGCGCGCTGTCGTACTCGTAGGAGGTCGTCGAACCGTCGGGCCCCTTGACGCTCGTCAGGTCGCCGGCCGCCGAGTATCCGTAGACAACGGCCCGCCCCAGGTGATCCGTGACCTCGGTGACGCGCTGCTCGGACCAGGCAAAGGTCAGCGAACCGCCGCTCGTGCCGCTCGCCGAGACGAGACGTCCGGACGAGTCCCGCTCGTAGGTGACCGTGTTGCCGTTCCTGTCGGTGACCGACCGCAGACGCCCGGCACCGTCGAAGATGAACGACGGCCCGCTCCGCCTCGTGAGCCGGAACGTCTCATCGGACGCGCGCTCGAGCGTCGCGAGCGTTCTTCCCGGCGCCACGTACGACCCATCCGGAAGCCGCGCGAACCGGACGATCGAGCCGTTCTCCTGAGTGACGGAGACGAAGGCTGCGTCCTCGATGGTGCCCGCCTTTTCCGCATCATCCGCCGCGAGCCGCATGTCGGCCGGCCAGGTCCACCCGTGACCAAGAGGACCGTCCGTCGAAGCGCGGCTCGCGGCATAGGTGCGCGTCACGCCTACCGGCGCCGGACCAGCGCCAGCAAGGTCGGTGACCGACTCCCAGAACTCTCCGGTCCTGCTGTTCACGGGGTCGCCGTGACACCTGTCGGAGCACGACTGCGACGGGTTGGAGCCACCGGAGACCTCACCGGGTGCCGTCGGACCCAGAGCCGAGGACGCGTACACGCCCGAGATCGCACGGACGTCGTCCACCGGGTAACCGGGCGACGGATAGTCACGAGCAAGGTAGGCGACGTACGACCGCGGATTCTTGTCGTTGACCCGAAGACCAAATGATTCGTTCATCGGACGCGTGGTGCTCGGATTGCAGGCATTGGACGACCATCCCGACTCGCGATCCCACCCGCAGATCTTGACGATCGCCCCGGTGTTGTCATAGATGACAACCCTGTATGGCGCGACAACAGGCATCGTGGCCTTAACGGTCAACTGGAGCGAGTAACCGTCCGAATAGTCGTCGATGCGCCTCGCATCGACACTGACGCTACCGACCCAACCCACGTTCGTGACCGTTGGAGCCGTGGAGGAAGCCCGCACGTCATCGACCGACGGACCGAGACCAGGGGCATCCTTTGAGACGTACGCGGTGAAAGTTCGAGAAGTGTAGTCCGGGACGACGACCTTGACTTCGCGCTTGAACGGCGTCGTCGCGCTCGGCCTGCACCCGTTGCTCCACCATGTTGAATCAGAGTCCTGCCCGCAGTTCATCACGAGCTTTCCCGCGTCGTCGTAGATGGTCACACGGTAGGGCGACGGAATCGCAATCGATGTCTCAACTTCGAGCAACACCTCTCGATTCGCTGAGTCGAGAGCGGTTCGATCAACCTTGAGCGACACCGACCCGACCCAACCGATATTGGTCACCACCGGCGTGCTCGCCGTCGAGCGCACGTCATCGACCGGCACGCCCATCGAGGGAGCATCCTTCGCGACATACGCAGTGAACGATCGACCGTCATAGTCCGCGATCGTGCGCGAGAATGTGGAATCTACCGGACCAGCGCTCGGACGACACGTGGAAGACGAAGAAGCATCGCAAGCCCAGACCAGCACCCCCGAGCTGTCGTACACGCTCAGCCGGTAGGGCCTCTGCAACGGAATCGACGTCTTCACGTTCAGCTGCACCACACGAGACCCCGAATGCAAATCCGTACGATCCACCGACAACGACACCGATCCGACCCACCCGACATTGGTCACCACCGGCGTGCTCGCCGTCGAGCGCACGTCATCGACCGGCACGCCCATCGAGGGAGCATCCTTCGCGACATACGCAGTGAACGATCGACCGTCATAGTCCGCGATCGTGCGCGAGAAAGTGGAATCTACCGGACCAGCGCTCGGACGACACGTGGAAGACGAAGAAGCATCGCAAGCCCAAACCAGCACCCCCGAGCTGTCGTACACGCTCAGCTGGTAGGGCTTCTGCAACGGAATCGACGTCTTCACGTTCAGCTGCACCGTACGAGACCCCGAATGCAGATCCGTACGATCCACCGACAACGACACCTCGCCTGCCCACGCCTGCGTGTCCGCGTGCGCGGGTGCCGCGACCAGCGTCGCGGACATCGTGGCCACGAGTGCGACGACCACCGCGGACCACAGCGCCCGCGTGAGAGATGTCCGCTGCGACATGCCGGTACCGCCCCCTTGGGCTCGGCGCGTCCGAGCCTTGGCGACGTATCGGCACAGAAGCGGCGTCCCGTGCACGGCAAGCGGTTGTTTCACCCGTTCGGGCCACGTCACCCCGATGCTCGACGGTCGTGGAACTCGCCCCGGTCCGTCGTCGCGGTCGCGCGCCTCGGACGAGGTGAGGTCGGCATGGCTCATCGGCTGCCCGCAGGCCGCGCGTCGCACCGTCCCGTGGGGTCGAGCCGGCAGGAGCGGTGACCGCTCCCGCGCAGGGGTGGAACCACCCCCCGATCGCACGTGGAGCGCTCCCGGCGGAGCATAGGCTCAGGGCCTCGAACGCCCGGACACCGCAGGGGCTGGGGAGGTACTGAGGTGGCGGGCCAGCACCAGCCGCACCGCACCATGGCCGAGCGGCGCGAGCAGCTGCTGGACGCCACGGTCGCGGTGATCCGCGAGGGCGGTCTCTCCGCCGTGACGACCCGCACCGTGACGGCGCGCGCGGGCGTGCGGCCGAGCGCGCTGTACTACTACTTCGAGGACCGGGACGCGCTGATCGGTGCGCTGATCGACCGCGAGCTGTCGATCACGCTGTGCCACGTGTGGGAGACGGTCGAGCAGGCGGCGGGCGTCCGGGAGGGCGTGGAGTCGGCGCTGCTGGCGTACCTGGCGCACGTGCAGCGCGACGAGGCGTACCAGCTCATGGTCGCGGAGCTGACGGTGACGGCGTTGCGCCGCGCGGGCCCCGCGGGGGTCCGGACGACGTACGAGCGCCTGCTGGCCTCGGCGACGGACCTGGTGGAGCGGTGGTCGGCCGCGCGCGGCTCGACGTGGGCGCTGCCCGTCGAGGTGGTCGCGCGGGCCCTGGTGTCGCAGGGCTCGGCGATCGTGTCGTCGTGGCTGTGCACGCGCGACGACGCGGGCGTGCGCGCCGAGATCGCGGCGATGGCGCTGGCCATGAGCAGTCTCGAGACGCGCGCCGCCTGACCCTGGCGCGAGCAGGACGAGCGCCGCAGGCGGCGTGGCGCACCCGCGCGGGGTGACGACGGTGCGAGGACGCCCCGCGGGGGGGGATGGGTGCAGACGCCCTCGCACCGTCGTCGGCTCAGTAGGTGAACCGTGCGGTGCGGGCCCGCAGGTCCGCCGCGATCCGGGCCAGCTCGGCGACGGCCGTCGCGACCTGGTCCATGGCCTCGTTGGTCGAGGACGCCTGCGTCGCGACGCCCGTGATGGTGCCGGCGATGTCACCGGACCCGGTGGCGGCCTCGGCGACCGAGCGGGACATCTCGGCGGTGGTCGCGGTCTGCTCCTCGACGGCCGAGGCGATGGTGAGCTGGTAGTCGTTGATCGCCGCGATGATGCGCGAGATGTCGCCGATCGCGTCGACGGCGCCGGTCGTGTCGCCCTGGATGGCCTCGACGCGCCGCGCGATGTCCTCGGTGGCCTTCGCGGTCTCCTGCGCGAGCTCCTTGACCTCGCCGGCCACGACCGCGAACCCCTTGCCGGCCTCGCCGGCGCGGGCCGCCTCGATGGTCGCGTTGAGCGCGAGCAGGTTGGTCTGCTCGGCGATGCTCGTGATCATCTTGACGACGTTGCCGATCTCCTGGCTCGACTCGCCCAGCCGGCTGACCTGCTCGTTCGTCGTCTTCGCGGCGTCCGTGGCCTGCCCGGCGACGCGCGCGGCCTCGGACGCGTTCTGGGAGATCTCGCGGATCGACGCGCCCATCTCCTCCGCACCGGCGGCGACGGCCTGGACCGAGCGCGACACCTGCTCGGCCGCGGCCGCCACCGACCCGGCGCGCTCACCGGTCTCGCGGGACGCGGACGCGACCTGCGTCGAGGACGCCGAGAGCTGCTCGGTCGCCGCGGCGACGGTCTGCGCGCCCTCGACGACCCCGGCGAGCGTCTGCCGCAGCGCGCGCTGCGCCTCGGTCAGCGCCGCCGTCATGCGGCCCAGCTCGTCGTCGTCCCAGACGGTCGCCTCGACCGTGAGGTCGCCGGCCGCCATCGCGACGACCGCGTCCTGCACGCCGCGCACGGACCGCAGGACGCGCCGCACGGTGACGACCGCGACGACGCTCACCAGCAGCAGCGCTCCCGCGACGACGCCCCAGAGCACCAGCACCGAGGTCCGCACGAGCGCGACGTTGCGCGCGGTGCTCTCGACCGCGCCGGCGTTGAGCTCCTCGACGGCCGTCGCGATCTCGGCGTCCGCGGCCACGCCCTGCTGCGCGAGGTCCTGGTTGGCGTAGCCGCGCGCCCGCGGGTCGTCGGCGTCGACCATGTCGAGGTAGCGGTCCGTGAGGACCATGTACGGCTCGGTCGCGGCGGTGAGCCGCTGCGCGAGGTCGGGGTTGTCGCGGGCGACGTCGGCCTGGACGCGCGCGACGGTCTCGCGCTCCTCGGCGATCTTCGCGCGCGTCGCCGGACGCTCGTCGGCGGTGTTGACCTGCAGCCGGACGTTGGCGAGCCGCACCGCGGTGAAGGCGCGCTGGAGGTTCGACACGTCGCGCAGCGGGTCGATCGACTCGGACTCGAGCGCGGTCTGCGCGGCGGCGAGCGCCTGCATCCGCGCCGTGGCGACGCCCGCGACCGCGACGGCGACGAGCGCGAGGAGCGCGAGGCACGCGCCGATCTTGAGCCCGAGCGGACGGTCGACGAACCAGCTCCACGAGGTCTTCTTCTTCGTGGCGGGCAGGTCGGGCATCGGGTGCTCCTCGATCGACGACGGGTCTCCTTCACCATCGGGCGGCCTCGCCGTGATTTGAGCGTTCGATCAAAATCTCGTCCCACGACTGGGTCGGCGCACCGTCTGCGCAGGTCAGGGACGTGGGGCGTTCCGAGGCTCCGGACCGGCCCGCGCACCACCGCCCGCACGACGCGCCCGGCCGTGGCACCCTGACGCTTGCCCGTCCCCCGGGCCGCCGGTGCGACGGAGCCCGCCGGCGGGCGCGGCGCGGGCCGTCGCCGCCCGCACGGGCCGTGCGACGTCCGCGCGACGACGCGCCCGGGACAGGGCAAGGGAGGACCAGTGCCGAAGACCCCCACGGTGTACGACGTCGCCCGGCACGTCGGGATGTCGACCGCGACGGTGTCGCGCGTGCTGCGCCGCCCCGAAGACGTGCGACCCGAGACGCGTGCGCTCGTGCACGCCGCGATCCAGGAGCTGGGGTACGTGCCGTCGGGCGCGGCGCGCGGCCTCGCGGCCCGCCAGACGGGCGTGCTGGGCCTGTGCTTCCCCGACGTCGACGGCATCGACGACCCGGCGTCGGTCCCGGCGCCCGTGCCCGCGGGCCAGGCGGTCGAGGTGGTCGTCGACACGGGCCAGGCGCCCGACGTGCACCCGGGCAACCTGTATATGGGCGAGGTCATGCGCGGCGCCGAGCTCGAGGCGTGGCGCACCGGGCTCGCGGTGATGATCGCGGTCGCGCGCGGCCCCGCGTCGGCGGCGACGGTGTCGGACCTGGCCGGGCGCGTCGACGGGCTCGCGGTGCTGTCCGCGACGGTGCCGGACGACGTGCTGGCGCACATCGCGCGCCGCATCCCGGTGGTGGTCATGGCGGGGCCCGGCATCGACGGCGACCCGCACGACCACATCAGCGTCGACAACGCGGCGGGCATGCGCGCGCTGACCACGCACCTCGTGGCCGACCACGGGCTGCGCGACCTCGCGTTCGTCGGCGGCTCGGCGGACTCCCCCGACGACGCCGAGCGCTTCCTCGGGTTCCGCGCGGCGCTCGCCGAGGCGGGCCTGCCCGTGCCCGACGCCCCCGCGGCGCGCGGCGACTTCACGCGGACGACGGCGCGCACGCTCGCGCGGCGCCTGCTCGCCGCGGGCGACCTGCCGCGCGCGCTCGTGTGCTCGAACGACCAGACGGCGCTCGGGTTCCTGGACGAGCTCGCGGCCGCGGGCGTGGACGTGCCGGGCCGCGTCGCGCTGACCGGGTTCGACGGCATCGACGCGGGGCTGACCGCGTCGCCGCCGCTGACGACCGTGCGGCAGCCGATGGTCGAGCTGGGGCGCGCGGCGGTCGACCGGCTGCGGCGCCGGATGGCGGACCCGAGCCTGCCGACGGCGACGCTGAACCTGCCGGTGCGGGTGCTGCTGCGCAGGTCGTGCGGGTGCGCTCCCACCGCGCGCGCGACCCCGGGCCCGGCCGCGGCCGTCGCTCCCCCGGCCGGCTGACGCCGCCGGGGTGCGCCGGCGGGAGGTGTTGCCGTGTCCGATGTAAGCGCATACAGTCGACCGCGCGCACCCCCGGCGCACGGCCCCCGGGCCGTCCTCGACGTGGAGGAGAACGACTCATGACCCGCTCGCGCTGGACCCACGCCGCCATGGCCGCGGCGACCGCGGCCGTGCTGGTGACCACGGGCTGTGCGGCCCCGGTCCAGACCTCGGGCGGCGGTGCCGCCGCCGACGGTTCCACCTCGATGCTCATCGGCGCCGACAACGGCTCGCCGACCTTCGAGCGGAACTTCAACCCGTACTCGTCGAACAAGCGCAACACCGCGAGCTACATCTACGAGCCGCTCGTGATCGTCAACGAGATGTCCGGCGACGAGACGCCCTGGCTCGCCGAGTCCTACGAGCAGCCCGACGCGAGCACCGTGGTCTTCCACCTGCGCGACGGCGTCACCTGGTCCGACGGCGAGGAGTTCACCGCCGACGACGTGGTCTTCACGTTCGACCTGCTGCTGCAGCACCCGCAGCTCGACCTGCGCGGCGTCGGCGAGCACATCGCCTCGGTCGAGGCCGACGGGTCCGACGTGATCGTGCACCTGTCCAGCGAGGACGTGCCCGGCGCCGTCATCATCGCGCAGACCATGATCGTGCCCGAGCACCTGTGGGCCGACGTCGACGACCCCGTGACGTTCACCAACGAGGACCCGGTCGGCACCGGGCCCTACACGCTCGGCGATTTCACGCCCAACCAGTACACGCTCGTGAAGAACGAGACCTACTGGCAGGCCGACAAGGTCGCCGCCGACCGGCTCGTGCAGCCCGCCGCGAACTCCGAGCTCGACATCGTCAACAAGGGCTACGACTGGGCGTACGCGTTCATGAGCGACGTCGAGGACACCTGGGTCAAGGCCGACCCCGAGCACAACACGTACTGGTACCCGGCCGGCGCGACCATCGCGCTCATCCCCAACATGACGAAGGCGCCGTACGACAACCTCGACTTCCGCAAGGGGATCGCGGCCGCGCTCGACAAGCAGGCCATCGCCGACAAGGCCGAGCAGGGCTACGTCGACCAGGCCAGCCAGAGCGGCCTCATGCTCCCCGCGCAGGAGAAGATCCTCGACCCCGACCTGCCGAACCAGGGGATCGTCGAGCAGGACACCGACGCGGCGCTCGAGCACTTCGCCGCCGCGGGCTACACGCAGGCCGGCGGCAAGATGGTCGACGCGAACGGCCAGCAGCTGACCATCCGGATCACGACCCCCAACGGCTGGTCCGACTGGCTGCAGGGCGTCCAGCAGGTCAAGACGCAGCTCGGCGCGCTCGGCATCGAGGTCGAGGTCGTCCAGCCGCAGCCCGCGGCCTACCAGCGCGAGATGCGCTCGGGCGAGTTCGACATGGTCATGGGCACCGTCGGCGGCACCGGCCAGCCGTACCAGGACTTCAGCGGCATGATGGGCGCGCGGTTCTACCAGGACGTCGGCACCACCGCGTCGGGCAACTTCGGGCGGTTCCAGTCGCCCGAGGCCGACGCCCTGCTCGACGAGCTCAAGGTCACCGTCGACGACGCGCGGCAGGCCGAGATCGCGCAGGAGCTGCAGACCATCGCCTACGAGCAGCTGCCGATGATCTCGCTGTTCTACGGCGGGTCGTGGGGCCTGTTCTCCACCAAGTCGTTCACCGGCTGGCCCAGCGCCGACGACCCGTACGCGTCCCCCAAGACGTGGGACCAGACGCCGCTGCTCATCCTCACGAGCCTCGAGCCGGCCTCCTGACGGCGGTGCCCGGGCGCGGCCACGACGCGCCCGGGCACCCCCCGCACGACCCACCCGACCCGACACGAGGAGGCTCCGGTGCGCTACGCCCTGCGCAAGCTCGGTCTGCTCCTGCTGACGCTGTGGGCGGCGGTGACGCTGAACTTCGTGCTGCCGCGGCTCATGCCCGGCTCGCCCGCCGACGCCGCCATCGCCCGGCTGTCCCAGAACGGCCCCGTCTCCCCCGCCGTGCAGCGCGCCATCGAGGTGCAGCTCGGCCTGCCCGACGGCAACCTGTGGGACCAGTACGTCAGCTACCTGCACAACGTCCTGACCCTCGACTTCGGGGTCTCGTACACGTTCTTCCCGCAGCAGGTCTCCGAGCTGGTCGCGGCCGCGCTGCCCTGGACGCTCGTGATGGTCGGGCTCGTGACGGTCGTCGCGTTCGTGCTCGGCACCCTCATCGGGGTCGGCGCGGCCTGGCGGCGCGGCACCTGGATGGACTCGGTGCCGACCATGACCGGCAGCTTCCTGTCCGCGTTCCCCTACTTCTGGACCGCGCTGCTCATCCTGTTCTTCGCCGGCTACGTCGCCGGCTGGTTCCCGACGTCGGGCGCCTACTCGGCCACCGCCGTCCCCACGTTCTCCGCCGAGTTCGTCGGCGACGCGCTGTACCACGCGGCGCTGCCCGCGCTCACGATCCTGCTGACGTCCCTCGGCGGCTGGATCCTCGGCATGCGCAACACCATGATCACGACCCTCGGCGAGGACTACGTGACGTTCGCCGAGGCCAACGGCCTGCGCGGCCGCACCGTGGCGCTGCGCTACGCCGCCCGCAACGCGATCCTGCCGAACCTCACGGGCTTCGGCATGGCCCTCGGCGGCGTGGTCGGCGGGTCCCTGCTCGTCGAGCAGGTCTTCAACTACCCGGGCGTCGGGTACCTGCTGTTCAACGCCGTGACCAACCAGGACTTCCCCCTGATGCAGGCGCTGTTCCTCATGATCACGGTCAGCGTGCTCGTGGCGAACTTCCTGGTCGAGATCCTCTACGGCGTCCTCGACCCCCGGACGAGGCGGTGAGCGACATGACCGAACCGACAGCCGTGACCGCGGCGGGCACCGAGCCGCAGGTGGTCCCCGGGCCGCCGCGCCGCACGAGCCGCACCCGCACCGGGCGCTTCCTGCAGGTCGTGGGCCGCGGGTTCGCGACCGTGTGGGCCAACCCCAAGGCCCGCGTCGGGCTCGTCATGCTGGGCGCGTTCGTCCTCATGGCCGTCCTCGCGCCCGTGCTCGCGCCGTACGGCCCGCACGACGACTCGTTCGGCCGCAACGAGGCCGGGTCCGCCGCGCACTGGCTCGGCACCACCGGCAACGGCGAGGACGTGCTCTCGCAGGTCATCTACGGCGCGCGGATCTCGCTGCTCGTCGGCTTCGTCGCCGGCGGCCTGTCGACGCTCGTCGCGGTCGTCATCGGCCTGTCGTGGGGCTACCTGCGCGGCTGGGGCGACGACGTCGTCAACTTCCTGGTCAACCTGTTCCTCGTGATGCCGGGCCTGCCGCTCATGATCATCATCGCGGCGTACCTGCAGAACGGCGGGCTGCCGATGATCATCCTGGTCGTCGTGCTCACCGGGTGGGCGTGGGGTGCGCGCGTGCTGCGCTCGCAGACCCGGTCGCTGCGCTCGCGCGACTTCGTCACGGCCGCCGTGTTCTCGGGCGAGCGCCCGGCGCGCGTCGTGTTCCGGGAGATCCTGCCGAACATGACGTCGATGATCGCGGCGTCGTTCTTCGGCGCGGCGACCGCCGCGATCCTCGCGGAGTCCGGCCTGTCGTTCCTCGGCCTGGGCGACATGTCGACCGTGAGCTGGGGCTCGATGATCTTCTGGGCCCAGAACTCCATGGCGATCCTCACCGGCCAGTGGGTGCTGCTGTTCGCGCCCGGCCTGTGCATCGCGCTCCTCGCCACCTCCATGACCCTCGTGAACTTCGGCGTGGACGGCCTGTCCAACCCGCGCCTGCGGGAAGGGACCGGCCGATGAGCCTGCTGCAGATCGAGGACCTCACGGTCGTCTACGAGCCGCGCGGCGCGCAGCCCACGACCGCCGTCGACCGCGTCAGCCTCAGCCTCGAGCAGGGCGAGTTCGTCGGCCTGGTCGGCGAGTCCGGCTCGGGCAAGTCGACGCTCGGCTTCGCGATCACGCGGCTCGCCAAGGCGCCCGCGCGCATCGCGTCGGGGCGGATCGTGTTCGACGGCACCGACATCGCCGGCATGGGCGCCGAGGAGCTGCGCGCGCAGCGCCGCGGCGGGTTCGCGATGGTGCTGCAGTCCGGCATGAACGCGCTCAACCCCGTGCGGTCCGTCGGGCACCACTTCGCCGACGTGTTCGCGGCCCACGGCCACGTGCCGGCGCCCCGGCGGCGTGCGCGCGCGGTCGATCTGCTCGACAAGGTGCAGCTGCCCGCGACCGTCCTGGACCGGTACCCCGGCGAGCTGTCGGGCGGCATGCGGCAGCGCGTGTCCATCGCGCTGGCCCTGTCGCTCGAGCCGCGCCTCATGGTGTTCGACGAGCCGACCACCGCGCTCGACGTGCTCGTGCAGCACGCCGTCATGGACACGATCCGCGAGCTGCAGAAGGCCGAGGGCTTCACCGCGGTGCTCATCTCGCACGACCTCGGAGTCGTGCTGGAGTCCGCCGAGCGCGTCGCGGTCATGCACGACGGTCGCGTCGTCGAGGACACCCCCGCGCGCGAGCTGTACCGCCACCCGCGGCACGAGTACACGCGCATGCTGCTCTCGCACTACGCGGACCCGCGCGCCGAGGTCGTCGAGCTGCCGGGCCTGAGCTCGCGCACGGTCGACGCGGCGGGCGGCACCGCGGCGTCCGTGCGCGGCACCGCGGCGGGGCCCGACGCCGGCGCCGCGCGCGACGCGGTCGTCGTCGAGCACGTGTCCAAGGTGTACCCGGCGCCGCGGCGCGGCGAGCAGCCCGTCACGGCCGTCGACGACGTGTCGTTCACGCTCGAGCCGGGCGGCGCGCTCGCGCTCGTCGGCCAGTCCGGGTCCGGCAAGTCGACCATCGCCAAGATGCTCACGGGCGTCGAGCGGCCCACGAGCGGCACCGTGCGGTTCGGCGACCAGCGGGTCGACCGGATGCGCCGCCGCCAGCTGCGCCGCCTGCACGCCGACGTCCAGATGGTGTTCCAGGACCCGTACTCGGCACTCAACCCGCTGAGCACGGTCGAGTACACGCTCACCCGGCCGGTCGAGAACTTCACCGACCTGCGCGGCGAGGCCGCGCGGGCCCGCGTGCTCGAGCTGCTGGAGACCGTGGGCCTGACCCCGGTCGAGCAGTTCGCCGCCAAGCTGCCGCACCAGCTGTCCGGCGGGCAGCGCCAGCGCGTCGTCATCGCGCGCGCGCTCGCGTCGAACCCGCAGGTGCTGGTCGCCGACGAGCCCGTGTCGATGCTCGACGTGTCGCTGCGCGCGGGCGTGCTCGCGCTGCTGCAGGAGCTGCGCCGCGAGACGGGCGTCTCGCTGCTCTACATCACGCACGACCTGCTCTCGGCGCGCGTCATCGCCGACCAGATCATGGTGCTGCACCACGGCACGGTCGTGGAGCGCGGCGAGACGGTGCGCGTGCTGCGGTTCCCCGAGGCGGACTACACGACCCGCCTGCTGGCCGCCGTGCCGCAGCCCGCCCGACGGTTCGAGGCGTCGTGACGGCCCCTGAGCAGGTCCGACCGGACGTCGTGCCCGGCACCGGCGTCGTCACGCCCGGGCGGCCGTTCGGCGGCCTGGCGCTGCCCGCGGGCGTCGAGCCGCTGCGGCTGCGGCTGTCCGAGGTCGAGCTGACCGCGCTGCGCGCGCGGCCGGCGGGCGAGGTCCGCGCCACGGCGCTGCTGGTGCCCGGGTTCACGGGGTCCAAGGAGGACCACCGCGTGCTGCTGCCGCTGCTCGCGGCGCAGGGCGTCGACGCGTGGGCGATCTCGCAGCGCGGGCAGGGCGACTCCGGCGCGCTCCCCCGCACGGCGGACCACGCGCTCGACCGCCTGGTCGAGGACGTGCACGAGGTCGCAGCGCTGCTCGGGACCCCGGTGCACCTGCTCGGCCACTCGTTCGGCGGGACCGTCGCGGCCGCCGCGGCCGTGCACCACCCGGGCGCGTTCCGGTCGCTCACGCTGCTGTGCTCGGGCCCGCACGGCTGGCCGGGCCGCAAGGCGGACCTGCGCGCGCGGCTGCTCGCCGCGGGCGGCGCCGCCGACCTGTGGACCCTCGACAACCCCGACCTCGCCTGGCGCCTCGCGCAGGGCGAACCGGTCGAGCTCGACCCCGAGGCCGCGTTCCACCGCGAGCGCTCACGGGCCACGAGCACCGCGCAGCTCGTCGCGGCGATCGACATCCTCGCCGACCCCGCCGACGTCACCCCCGCGCTGGCCGCCACCGCGCTCCCGGTGCTGGTCGCGCACGGCGAGCACGACGACGTCGCCTGGCCGCAGACGTGGCAGCGCCGCACCGCCGAGCAGGTGGGCGGGCGCTACGCGGTGCTGCCCGGCGCGGCGCACTCGCCGAACCTCGAGACCCCCGAGGCCACGGCCGACCTGCTGGTCGGCTTCTGGTCCTCCTGCCCTGCAACCGAGTGAAGGACAGCCCTGTGGCACACACCCTGCAGTTCCCCGACGGATTCCGCTGGGGCGCGGCGACCGCCGCGCACCAGATCGAGGGCAACAACGTCACCAGCGACTGGTGGGTGCGCGAGCACGCGCCCGGCACGACGATCGTCGAGCCGTCGGGCGACGCCGCGGACTCCTACCACCGCTACGCGCAGGACATGCGGCTCCTCAAGGACGCGGGCCTGGACACGTACCGGTTCAGCATCGAGTGGGCGCGCATCGAGCCCGAGAAGGGCTTCGTGTCCCGCGCCGAGGTCGCGCACTACCGGCGCATGGTGGAGACGGCGCTCGAGCTGGGCGTCACGCCCATGGTCACGCTCATGCACTTCACGGTGCCGCGCTGGTTCTACCAGGAGGGCATGTGGCGGGCCGCCGACGCGGCGGACCGCTTCGCACGGTACGTCGAGGCGGCGCTGCCCGTGCTGGGCGACGACGTCGAGTGGGTCTGCACGATCAACGAGCCGAACATCGCGGCGATGATCGCGGGGGGCGAGGACCCGGCGAACCTGGTCGCGTACGGGCTGCCCGCGCCGGACCTCGCGGTGGCCGACACGCTGCTCGAGTGCCACCACCGCGCGCAGGAGGTGCTGTCAGGCGTCGGTGGCGTGCGGTCGGGCTGGACGATCGCGACGCAGGCGTTCCAGGCGGAGCCGGGATGCGAGGACGTCAAGCACGCGTACGGCTACCCGCGCGACGACTGGTACCTGGAGATGTCGAAGGGCGACGACTGGGTCGGCGTGCAGGCGTACACGCGCACGATCATCGGCCCCGACGGCCCGCGGCAGGTGCCCGAGGGCGTCGAGACGACCCTCACGGGCTGGGAGTACTACCCGCCGGCGATGGCCGAGGGCGTGCGCTCGGCGTGGGAGCTCACGGGCGGCGTGCCGGTGTTCGTCACCGAGAACGGCATCGCGACGGCCGACGACGCGCGCCGCATCGACTACACCGAGGCCGCGCTCGCGCACCTGCACGCGGCGATCGCCGACGGCGTCACGGTCGAGGGCTACCTGCACTGGAGCCTGCTCGACAACTACGAGTGGGCCAGCGGCTTCCGTCCCACGTTCGGCCTGGTCGGCTGGGACCCCGAGACGTTCGAGCGCCGCCCCAAGCCGAGTCTGGCGTGGCTCGGCGAGCAGGCGCGGGCGAACGCCCTGACCGTCCGCTGACGGTCGGGACGACGCCGGCGCACGGGCCACCCCTCCCGTGCGCCGGCGTCGGCGTCCCGCCTCCCGCGCTCACCGGCCGTCGACGTCGCCGCCCTCGCTCGCGCGCTTCCACCGCGCGAGGTGGTAGCGCCACCCCTCCTCGTGCTCGTCGGGCAGCGAGCGCGGGGTCCGTGCGCGGACGAACCCCGTCTCGGCCAGGTCGACCACGGTGGACGTCCCGTCCGCGGTCAGACGGACCACGACCTCGAGCGGACCTTCCCACGTCGGTTCGGCCCACACGAACGCGAGCAGCCGCGGTGGGTCGCACCTGGTCACGCGGCCCGTGGCCGTCGCCTCGACGCCGTCCTCGGTCCAGGCCTCGACGAGCGGCGAGCCGACGACGGCGTCGAAGCGCATCTCGGGCCACCACGCGTCCCGCCCGACCGTCAGGAGTCGCCAGACGACGTCGAGGGACGCGTCGACCCTCGTCCTCACCGTCACCGAGTCACGCAGCACGCGAGCACGCTACCGACCCGGGACCGTCGTCGGAGCACCCGAGTACGTGAACCGCTGGTACGTGAACCCCTAGTACGTGAACCGGGCCGTCCGGGCGCGCAGGTCGGCCGCGATCCGGGCCAGGTCGGCCACGGACGTCGTGACCTGGTCCATCGCCTCGTTGGTGGACGTCGCCTGGGTCGCGACGCCGGTGATGGTGCCGGCGATGTCGCCCGAGCCGGTCGCGGCCTCCGTGACGGACCGGGACATCTGGGTCGTCGTCGCGGTCTGCTCCTCGACGGCCGAGGCGATGGTGAGCTGGAAGTCGTTGATCGCCGCGATGATCCGCGAGATGTCGCCGATGGCCGCGACGGCCCCGGCGGTGTCGCCCTGGATGGCCTCGACGCGCCGCGCGATGTCCTCGGTGGCCTTCGCGGTCTCCTGCGCAAGCTCCTTGACCTCCCCCGCGACGACCGCGAACCCCTTGCCCGCCTCGCCGGCCCGGGCCGCCTCGATGGTCGCGTTGAGCGCGAGCAGGTTGGTCTGCTCGGCGATGCTCGTGATCATCTTGACGACGTTGCCGATCTCCTGGCTCGACTCGCCCAGGCGACTGACCTGCTCGTTCGTCGTCTTCGCGACGTCCGTGGCCTGCCCCGCGACGCGCGCGGCCTCCGACGCGTTCTGCGCGATCTCCCGGATCGACGCGCCCATCTCCTCGGTCCCCGCCGCGACGGCCTGCACGTTGCGCGACACCTGCTCGGCGGCCGCGGCCACCGACCCCGCGCGCTGCTCGGTCTCGCGCGACGCGGACGCCACCTGCGTCGACGACGCCGACAGCTGCTGCGTCGCCGCCGCGACCGTCTGCGCGCCCTCGACCACGCCCGCCAGCGTCTCGCGCAGCGACCGCTGCGCCTCGGTGAGCGCCGCCGTCATGCGCCCGATCTCGTCCCGCTCGCGGACCGTCGCCTCGACCGTGAGGTCGCCCGCGGCCATCGCGACCACCGCGTCCTGCACGCCGCGCACCGAGCGCAGGATGCGGCGCACCGTGACGACCGCGACGCCCGCCGCCAGCAGCAGCGCCCCCGCGACCACGACCCACAGCACCACGACCGACGTGCCCACGAGACGCGACGTCGCGGCGGTGGTGTCGCCCGCGAGCGCGTTGAGCTCCTCGACGACGGCCGCGATCTCCGCGTCGGCGTCGGTGCCGCGCACCACGAGGTCGTCGTTGAGGAACACCGGGGCGCGCGGGTCGTCCATCGCGACCATCTCGTGGTACCGGTCGGTGAGGTCGAGGTACGGCTGGATCGCGTCCGCGAGCCGCTGCCCCAGCTCCTCGTCGACCGCGGTGAGGTCGGCCGTGACCGTGCCGACCTGCTCGCGCTCGTCCGCGATCGTCGCGAGCGTCGCCGGGCGCTCGCCCTCCGTCACCGTCATGAGCCGCACGTTGCCGAGCCGCACGGCCGTGAACGCGCGCTGCAGGTCGGAGACACCGCGCAACGGGCCGATGGCCTCCTGCTCGAGCCGCGTCTGCGCACCGGCGAGCGCCTGCATGCGCACGGTCGCGACGCCCGCGACGGCGACGGCCACGAGCGCGAGCAGCGCGAGGCACGCGCCGATCTTCACGCCCAGCGACCGGTCGACGAACCAGCGCCACGGCGTCGTCGTCACCCTGGCCCGTGGGACACCGGCCATGAGAAACCCTCCTTGGTCTTGCGCACGACCGTCCTTGGTCGCCGACTCGCTGCCCTCAGCATCGGGTGTGATCGATACACCTTGAGGGACCGGGTGAAGGTGCACCCGTGTGCCACGGGGCGCGGCGTGCCCGATGAGTCCGCGCGGCCCGCCGGGTCGACACCTGCACCGGCACGCACCCCTCGGGAGGACCGACCATGACCGCACGCCTCAGCCCCTACCTGGGCTTCCGCGACCAGGCCCGCGCGGCGATGGACTTCTACGCCGACGTCTTCGGCGGTGCCGCGACGTCGAGCACGTTCGACGAGTTCGGCATGGCGTCGGACCCTGCCGACGCGGGCAAGGTCATGCACTCGCAGCTCGAGCTGCCCGGCGGCGGGACGCTCATGGCGTCCGACACCCCGGCGTCGATGCCCGCACCGGAGCGACCCGGCGCGGTCGCGCTGTTCGGCGACGCGACGGACGCCGAGACGCTGCGCGCGGCGTTCGCGCGGCTCGCGGACGGCGGCACCGACGTCATGCCGATGGCGGTCGCCCCGTGGGGTGACGAGTTCGGGCAGGTCACGGACCGGTTCGGCACGACGTGGCTGGTCAACGTGGCGGGGCAGCCGCAGGGCTGAGCCGCGCGCGACCGACGCTCAGGCCGACGGCTCGGCGCCCGCACCGCCGCCGCGCAGCGCCGCGACGGCCGCGAGCCCGTCACGGGCGGCGGTCACGTCCGCCGCGACGCCGATGCGCGTCCCCACGTCGAGCGCGAACGCGAACCACGCCTCGGCGTCGTCCGCGCGGCCCGCGGCGAGGTCGAGCGTGCCGAGCGCGTGCGCGGCCGTGCCCTGCACGAGCAGCACGCGCGCCGCGCGGCCGGCAGCGAGGGCCGCGAGCAGCTCGCGACGGCCCGCGTCGACGTCCCCTGTGGCGACGAGCGCGCGCCCCAGCAGGGCGCGCGCCTCCGCACCGACCGCGGCCTCGAGGTCGGCGCGGCCCGCGAGCGCGGCCCGCACCTGCGCCACGGCGGCGTGCGGGTCGCCGGCCGTGAGGTCGACGCTCGCGAGCGCGGTCCGCACCGCCGCCTCGAGGCTCGCGTCGCCCATCGCTCGCGCGTCGTCGAGCGCGGCGCCCAGCACGGTCCGCGCGCGCGGCAGGTCGCCCAGCGTCTCGAGCAGGGTCGCGTGGTTGAGCCGCACGATGCCCGCGTTGTTGCGGTCGCCGACGCGCTCGCTCAGCGCGAGGGCGCGCGCGTAGCCGTCGCACGCCTCGTCGTAGCGGCCCAGCAGGCGCAGCGTGTCGGCGCGGTTGCCGATCGCCCGGCCCTCGCTGACCGCGTCGCCGCCGTGCCGCGCGGCGTCCTCGGCGCGCGCGTACGCGGCCGCCGCGGCGTCGAGCCGCCCGAGTCGCTTCTCGACGTTGCCGACGCGGTTGAACGTCTGCCCCGGGCGCGCGTCGTGCCCGGACTCTGCGGCGCGCACGAGCTGCGCGAGCGCCTCGTCGTAGTGCCCGAGCCGCTCGTGCGCGCGGCCCAGGTCGCGGCACGCGCGCGCGACGGCGGCGGGGTCGCCGCCCGTGGCCGCCGCACCGTGCACCACGAGGGCGTCGCGCCAGCGCGCGACCATGTCGAACCACGGGCCGAGCGCGTCCGACAGGCCCTGCGCGACGTCCGTCAGCCCGAGGTCCGCCGCGAGGGGCGCCGCCGCGACGCACACCGCGCGGTGGGTCTCGAGCCACGCGTGCGCGGCCGCGACGACGGCGTCGTCCGCGGCCTCGTCGCGGGTCGCGGGCGTGTCGGCGGCGTGCGGCGCGACGACCGCGACCCGCGCCGCGGCGCGCTCGGCCAGCCACGCGCCGAGCCGCCCGACGGCGGCGACCACGTCGCTGTGCGCGTCGACCGCGTCCGCCCGTTCGCGGGCGTACCGCCGGACCAGCGCGTGCAGGTGCACGGCACCGTCGGCTCCCGTGCGGACCAGGTGCACGTCGTCGAGCCCCGACAGCACGTCGCGCACCGACCGCTCGTCGGCCCCGACCAGCAGCGCGACGCACACGGGCGGCAGCGGCGCCGGCACCAGCGCGACCCGGCGCAGCACGCGCGCCTCGTCGGGGGCGAGCGCGTCGTACGCGGTGTCGAGCGCGGGCAGCGCGTGCGCCGACGCCTCGATGCGCCGCGCGTGGTCGGCCAGCGACCAGGACTCCTGCCCGGCGATCCGCCCGGCGGCGACGACGAGCGCGAGCGGCAGCCCCTCGCAGGCGGTCGCGACACGGCGCGCCGCATCGGGCTCGGCGGCGACGCGCTCCGGACCCGCCACGGCGGCGATGAGCGCGACCGCCGCGTCGGGGGGCAGCGGCTCGACGCGCACGTGCACGCCTGCGACCTCGGGCAGCGCGCGGCGTGACGTGACGACGAGCGCCCACCCGGAGGCCGCGTCGGCCACGGCTGTCACGACGTCCGCGTCGGGCACGTCCTCGACGAGCAGCAGCCCCCGCGGCACGGGGGTGGCGTCCCCCGTCCGCACCTCCGCGGGCTGGGCACCGGTGGGCACCGCACCGGCGGACGAGGCACCGGCGGACGACGCACCGGGAGCCGCGACGAGGTCGGCCAGCAGGTCGCGCGCCTCGACGCCGTCGCCGGGCGTCGGCACCACGAGCACGGGCCGGCTCGTGCCCGCCGCCCACGTGCGCGCGGCGCCGTGCGCGAGCGCGGACTTGCCCACGCCGGGCATGCCGGTGACGACGGCGACGCGGCCCGCGTCCCACGCCGTGGTGAGCGCGTCGACCTCCGCGGCGCGTCCGGTGAGGGCGGCGGGCTCGTCGGGCAGCGGGCGCAGGGTGGTGCGTGGCGCGGCGGCGGGCGACGCGGCCGGCCGGGCGTCGGCCGCACGCCCCGCGACGGCGGCGTGCGCGGCGCGCCACGCGCGCACGTCGTCCTCGCCGCCGCCCAGGGCCCGGACGACGTCGGCGACGAGCTCGACGTCGAGCCGCGCGCGGCCGTCGCGGAACACGTCGTAGACCGTGACGCGGCCCGGGCGCCGCTCGCCCGCCGGCACGCCGCGTGCGGCGCGGACGCGCTCGACGCGCTGCACGAGCTGCGCGAACGACGGCGACCCCGCGTGCGCGCGCAGGGCCCGCAGCGCGCTCGTCAGGTCGTCCCAGCCACGGGGGTCGCCCGGGACGACGGGAGAGGTCACCCGTCGAGACTAGTCATCGGACGTTCGGGTTCGTTCGGACGCCTCGGGCGGCCGGACGCGCGCCCGGCACGATGGGGACGACCCCGTCCTGACCCGCCGTCCCGGAGGTACCCCGTGGGATTCCTGTCGTCCCTCAAGAGCTTCTTCTCGTCGTCGTTCCACACGCTCGAGGGCGCGCGCCCGCTCTCGGACGCCGAGCAGCGCGGCCTCGCGCTGGGCGCCGTGCACGCGGCCGAGGGCAGCCTGCCCATGAACGCGCTCACGATGGAGGCCGACCAGCGCACGGCCGCCAGGCTCCTCGCGGGCGCGTGGGACGTGCACGGCCCGCAGGACGTCGACGCGACGTACGCGTTCCTGCTGACCGAGGGCCACCGCGGGTACTACGCGGTGGTCGGCCCCGCGGTCGAGGCGACGTTCGAGCAGCGCCTGGGCCGCCGCGAGTCGGAGGCCAAGGCCGACGAGGTCGCGGCGCAGGCCGCCGCGCGCGGGCTCGACGGCGCGAGGGCGCGCGAGTGGTACCTGGGGTGGCTCGCGGCGGCGAAGGTCGGCGGGCACGGCGAGCTGGTCGACCCGCTGCCGGCGTCGATCGTCGCGTGGGACGCCGCACGCGTCGTGCACGTGAGCCGGCTGCTGGTCGACGCGGGGTTCGTCGACGAGGCGCGCGCGTACGCGGCGATCGCGCAGGCCGTGGACCTCGCGCGCCCGGCGTACGCGTCGTGGAAGGACTTCGGCGACGCGTTCTGCGTGGGCCGGGCGTTCTGGAAGGCGTCGAACATGCGCGACCCGCTGGACTCCGAGATCGGCAAGTTCACCAGCGCGACCCGCTCGCTGCTGGAGCAGGAGGACTCGCCGTGGCTGACGGTCCGCTGGTGACCTCGCTCCGCCGCGGGTGCCCCGGGCCGGGGGTGCGCTGACGTGCGCCGCCGGCTCGGGCTGCTGCTCGTGACGCTCGTGCTGGTCGCGGTGGGCGTCTGGCTCGTCGCGACGTACGGCGAGGAGTGGCGGCCGGCCGTGCACGCGCTGCTGCGGCGGGTGTCGTCGGGGATCCTCTGAGCCCGCTGGGGTAGCGGACCTACGATCCCTTGTAGTACATGTACTACATGGGACACAGAGCAGACCCCGCCATCGCGGTCGCCGGCCTGCGCAAGGCCTACGGCGACCGGACCGTGCTCGACGGCATCGACCTGGAGGTCTCGCAGGGCGAGGTCGTCGCGCTGCTCGGCCCCAACGGCGCCGGCAAGACCACGACCGTCGAGATCGTCGAGGGCTTCCGGCGCCGCGACGCGGGCGACGTCCGCGTGCTCGGGGTCGACCCCGAGCGCGGCGACGACGCGTGGCGCGCGCGCATCGGGGTCGTGCTGCAGTCGTGGCGCGACCACCGCCGCTGGCGCGTCGGCGAGCTCCTCGGCCAGCTCGCCGACGCGTACCGCCCCTACGGCACGCCCGACCGCCCGCGTCCCCGCCCGGTCGACGAGCTGCTCGCGCGCGTCGGTCTCACCGACGTCGCCGACCAGCGCATGGCGACCCTCTCGGGCGGGCAGCGCCGCCGGTTCGACGTCGCCGTCGGGCTCGCCGGCCGCCCCGACCTGCTCATCCTCGACGAGCCCACCGCTGGCCTCGACCCCGCGGCCCGCCGCGAGTTCCACGAGCTAGTGCACGAGGTCGTCGACCTCGACGGCACGGTCGTCCTCCTCACGACGCACGACCTCGCCGAGGCCGAGAACGTCGCCGACCGCATCCTGCTGCTCGCGGGCGGGCGCATCGTCGCCGACGGCAGCCCCGCCGCCGTCGCGCGCGACGTCGCCGGCCCGTCCGAGGTGCGTTGGGCCAGCGGCGGGCAGCGGCACGTGCACAGCACGCACGACCCCGTGGCGTTCACGCGCGAGCTGCTCGCCACCACGCCCGAGGTCACCGACCTCGAGGTCGCGCACGCGAGCCTCGAGGACGCCTACCTGGAGATCGTCCGCCGCCACGAGGCCGGCCAGCCGCTGGAGGTCACCCGATGAGCACGCCCGCGCCCCGCGTCCACGCCGTCCGCCTCGGCCTGCGCCGCGGCCTCGCCGACTTCCGCAACATGCTCCGCGCACCCGACGACATGGCCTGGAACCTCGTCATCGGCGTCGCGCTGCTGGTCTACCTCGTGACGCAGCGGCACGTCGAGGTCCCCGGTGCGGGCGGCGCGACGCTCCCCGACCTCGCGATGCCCGGCATCGTGGCGGCCGTCGTCGTCTTCGGCATGGTCATGGGGCCCGCGTTCGCGCTGTCCGCCGACGTCGAGGACGGCACCGTGCTGCGGCTGCGCACCACACCGCGCGGCACCACCACGTACACCGTCGGCGTCGTGCTCGCCCAGGTGCTCGGCGCGCTGCCCATGTTCGTCATCCTGCTCGCGCCGTGGGCGCTCCTGCTCGGCGACCCCATGCACCAGGGCGGCGCCGGATGGGCCGCCCTGGTCGGCTGGGTCGTGCTCGGGACCCTCGCGACGCTGCCCGTCGGGATCGTCGGCGGCGCGCTGGCCGGCCGCACGACCCGCGTGCTGCTGCTCGTCATGGCACCCGTCGTCGCGCTGTCGGCCGTCTCCGGGGTGTTCGGGCCCCAGACGGTCCCGGGGTGGGCGAGCGGCGTCGTGCAGGCGTTCCCGCTGTACTGGCTCGCGCACGGGCTGCGGTCCACCACGCTGCCCCCGGGTGCCGAGGGGCTCGAGGTCGGCGGGGCGTGGCACCCCGAGATCGCCGTGCTCGTGCTGCTCGCCTGGGCCGTCGTCGGGCTCGTCGCCGCACCCGCGGTGCTGCGCCGCACGGCCGCGCGCCAGACCGCGGGCGCGCTGGCCGACCGCCTCCACGCCTTCCTGCAGCGCGGCTGACGTGGCGAGCGAACCCACGCCGGGCCGCACCACCGCGGCCGAGACGGTCCACAACCGCATCGCCGTGCTGCGCGCCGAGCGCGGCGTCAGCCGCCGCGAGCTCGCCGAGGCCCTCGGCGTGCACTACCAGACGGTCGGGTACCTCGAGCGCGGCGAGTACAGCCCGTCGCTGCACCTCGCGCTGCGCATCGCCGCGTTCTTCGACGTCCCCGTCGAGGTCGCGTTCTCGCTCGAGCCGTTCCCCCGCATCGGGTCGTGAGGCCGGGACGTCCCGAGGCGTCCACCGGCACGCGACGTAGCATCGCCCGCGTGACCATCGCGACCACGCACGCCGGTTCCCTGCCCCGCACGCCCGAGCTCGTCGCGGCCAACGCCGAGCGCGCCGCCGGCCGGCCCCGCCCCGACTGGGACGAGTTCCTGCGCGAGCAGGTCGTCGCGCTCGTGCGCCGCCAGGTCGAGCTGGGCATCACCGTGCCGGGCGACGGCGAGTACGGCAAGGCGATGAGCAGCAGCGTCGACTTCGGCGCGTGGTGGTCCTACTCGTTCGCGCGCACGGGCGGCCTCGAGCTCGACGAGACGATGGCGTGGGCGGTCGAGCGGCACCTGTCGACGCCGGGCGACCTGCGGACCACCGGGTTCGTGCACCGCCGCGACCACCAGCGGTTCGCCGCGGCCTACGACGACCCGACGTCGGGCGTCATGGCGGGCGAGGCGCCCACGACGTTCCCGCGCTGCACCGGCCCGCTGACGTACACGGGCCACGACGCCGTCGCGTCGGACGTCGCGAACCTGCGGGCGGGGCTGACCGCGGCCGGCGCCGCCGACGGGTTCGTCACCGCGATCGCGCCCGGCTCCGCGGCGCGCCTCACGAACGCCTACTACGCGACCGACCGCGACTACCTGTTCGCGTGGGCCGACGCGCTGCGCGAGGAGTACGTCGCGATCCTCGACGCGGGTCTGACCCTGCAGGTCGACGACCCGTCGATCGCCGAGAACTGGGACCAGATCGAGCCCGAGCCCGCGCTCGACGACTACCTCGCGTTCACGGCGCTGCGCGTCGAGGCGCTCAACCACGCGCTGCGCGACCTGCCGAAGGACCGCATCCGGTTCCACCTGTGCTGGGGCTCGTGGCACGGCCCGCACACCACCGACCTGCCGCTGCGCGACATCGTGTCGACCATGCTCGACGTGCACGCCGGGCAGTTCTCGTTCGAGGCCGCGAACGTGCGGCACGAGCACGAGTACCGCGTGTGGGACGACGTCGCGCTGCCGGCGGGCGCCGTCATCCTGCCCGGTGTCGTGTCGCACGCGACGAACGTCGTCGAGCACCCCGAGCTGGTCGCCGAGCGCATCGAGCGGTTCGCCGCGCGCGTCGGCCCCGAGAACGTCGTCGCGTCCACGGACTGCGGGCTCGGCGGGCGCGTCCACGAGCAGATCGCGTGGGCCAAGCTCGAGTCCCTCGTCGAGGGCGCGCGGATCGCGTCGGCCCGGCTGGGCTGACGCGACGGGTCGGCCGCGCGACCCGGCACCAGCCTGCCCGGGACCAACGTCCGGGGTCGGTCCGGGGTGCCGCGCGGTGGGCTGGGGGCATGCGCCGCACGCCCGTCTACTACTACTCGTCCACGAGCGGGCTGGTCCGCGCGTTCGCCGAGCGGCTCGACCGGCCGGTGCACAACCTCGCCGAGCGGGAGCACCGGCGCAGCGAGGTCGACGGCCCCTGGGTGCTGCTGACGCCGTCGTACAAGACGGGCAACGAGTCCAACGACACGATCCCCGAGGCCGTGCGCCGGTTCCTGCGCTCCGAGCGCAACCGGCGGCTGCTCGTCGGGGTCATGGGCTCCGGCAACCGGAACTTCGGCACGTACTACCAGAAGGCCGCGCGCGAGATCGCGCAGCGGTCCGGGCGGCCCGTGCTGTTCGAGTTCGAGCTGGCCGGCACCCCGTGGGACGTCGAGGAGTGCGAGCGGATCCTCACCGACCTCGACGCCGCGCTCGACGCCCGGCACGCGCCGCGGGCCGGTCGAGCAGGTGCCGTCCCCGCCGCGGGACGGCAGGCTGGGTGACGTGGACGACGAGCGGCGCACGCGGTGGCGCGTCCGGCTGCTGACGTGGCTGGCCGCGGCCGTCGTGCTCGGGGTCGTCGTCGGCCTGGTCTACGCGGTCCACCCGCTGCTGGGCTGAGCGCGTCGCGCCGGCACCTGCACGAACGCTGTGCGGCGCCCCAGCACCCGCACAGGGCGGCCACAGCGCGGTCGGGCTCGATGGTGCCCTCCCGTCCCGCCCCTCTCCCCGGAGGCCTCCCGTGCCCGACCTCGCCCTGCTCGTCGCCGACCTCGTCGCCGTCGCGGTCCTCACGTTCGTGCTCTACGTCCCGCGGCACCGGCGGCGCGACCTGGTCGTCGCGTACCTCGGCGTCAACGTGGGCGTGCTGGCGGTGGCCGCGGCGCTCGGGTCGAGCACGGTCGGCGCCGGCCTCGGCCTGGGGCTGTTCGGCGTGCTGTCGATCATCCGGCTGCGGTCGACCGAGCTCGCGCAGAGCGAGGTCGCGTACTACTTCTCGGCGCTCGCGCTCGGGCTCATCGGCGGGCTGGGCACGACGCCCGTGCCCGTCGCGGTCGGGCTGATGGCGCTGATCCTCGTGGTCGTCGCGATCGGCGACTCGCCGCGGCTGCTGCGGCGGTACCGCTCGCAGACCGTCGTGGTGGACCGCGCGTTCACGTCGGAGCCGGCGCTGGTGGCGCACCTCGAGGGCATGCTCGGCGCGCGGGTGCACGCCGCGCACGTGCAGCGGCTCGACCTCGTCAACGACACGACGTGGGTCGACGTGCGGTACTCGCTCACGGGCGAGCACGTCCCCGCCCCGGCCGCCGAGCAGCCCGTGACGACGGGCTCGGCGGCCCGGTGAGCGCCGCGCACCCGGTGGGCACGACGAGCGCGGCCCTCGACCGGTTCGCGACCGTCGGGCTCGACGAGCTCACGGCGCGCGCGGCCCTGCAGACCCGCGTCGACCGCAAGTACGTGCTCCCGACCCGCGTGGTCACCGCCCTGCTGGCCGGGCTCGACGACGGCACGCGCGTGCTGCGGATCGACGGGCGGCAGCAGCTCGCCTACGAGTCGGTGTACTTCGACACCCCGGACCTCACGAGCTACCTCGGCACGGCGCGGCGTCGACGCCGGCGGTTCAAGGTCCGCACGCGCACCTACCTCGACACGGCCGCGTGCTTCGTCGAGGTCAAGACCCGCGGTCCGCGCGGCGCGACCGTGAAGACCCGGCTGCCGTACGACGTCGACGCGCGTGACCGCCTCACGGCCGACGCGCGCGAGTTCGCCGACGACGTCCTCGGCGAGGCCGACGTCCCGGGACCCGCCGACCCGCGGTTCGCGCCCACGCTCGTCAGCCGGTACCGCCGCTCCACGCTGCTGCTGCCGGGCGGGCCGGGGCGCCCCGACGCGCGCCTGACCCTCGACACCGGGCTCGCGTGGTCGGCCGCCGGCGGCGGCGACGCACTCGCGCTCGACGGCCTGGTGGTGGTCGAGACCAAGACCGGCGCGACGCCGTGCGCCGCCGACCGCCTGCTGTGGCACGCGGGCCACCGGCCCGTGCGGATCTCGAAGTACGGCACGGGCCTCGCCGCGCTGGACCCGCGGCTGCCGTCGACGCCGTGGCGACGCGTGCTCGACCGGCACGTCACGCCTGCTCCCGCCCCGGGCTGACCGGCGTCCCGCCGGGTCAGTCGCGTGCCTCGTGCCGCACCGGCACGTCCACGATGCGGAAGTCGGTGTCGAACACGCTGCCCGAGCCGACCTGGAACGTCACGGCGTCGGTCGCCATGCGCGGGTAGACGAACGAGTAGACGCGGCTCTGCCCGCCGTCGATCCGGGTCGCGCCGCGCAGGTCGGTCAGCGTCAGCCACTCGCCGTCGGGCGCGCGCTCGGTGGTGCCGATCCGGTAGTCCATCGGGTAGAGCTTGGTCGCGCCGTCGAGGATGACGGCGCGACCCGCGACGTCCAGCGGGGTGTCGGTGCCCTGCCCGCGGTGGGACGACCACCCCCGCAGCGAGGGGAGCACCATGCCGGTGCCCGCGTAGTCGTCGACGCCGCGCACGGTCAGGTCGACGACCACGTGCCCGTGCACGGTGCGCGCGGACGCCTGCACCTCGTGCCGGCGGCTCGAGCTGTCGACGAGGAGCGGCTCCTCCCCCTGCCCGACGAGCCCCTTGTCGCCGAACGGCGGCAGCTCGCCCGTCGCGGTCACGTCGGTGCGGGTCGTGACGGTCGACGTCAGGCTCACGGCGACGCGACGGTTGAGCGCGCGGTTCTCGTCCGAGTCGTTCGCGACGAACGGCTCGGCCTCGCCGCGCCCGTCGACCTGCATGCGGTAGCCGGGGCCCACGAGCGGACCCAGCGCGTCGGCGACGGCCTGCGCGCGCCGCCGCGAGAGGTCCAGGTTGTACGCGTCGTCGCCCTGGTCGTCGGTGTGCCCGACGACGCTCACGGTCCCCGGCTCACGCTCGGCGATGCGCGCCGCGACCAGCGCGATCGCCTCACCGGCCGCGGGGGTCAGCGTCGCCTGGTCGAACTCGAACAGGACGTCGGCGCCCAGCTGCACGTCGACGCGCTCGGTCGACTCCACGGTCTTGACCGCACCCTCGAGCTCGGCCGAGGCCGAGTCCAGCGGGAACACCGGTGCCGCGACGATCCGGTCGACCGCGATGCGCTCGGGCTCGGGCGAGGGGGTGGCCGTGCTCGTCGCCGTCGGGCGCGGGGCGTCCGGGCGCACGCTCGACGGCACGTCGCCGTCGATGACCGGCACCGACGCGACCAGGGGCGCACCGGGCAGGAACAACGACATCTCGGTCACGTCGGCGTCGGGGGCCGCGTACGGGATCTGCAGCCGTGTGCCCCCGGGCCCGCGCAGCCGCTCCCACCCCTTCGGTGCGACGACCGGCTCCGTGTCGGCGTCCACCGCGGCGTGGTGCACGACGTCCCGCTCGAGGTCCACGAGGCGGACGTTGGCCGGGTCGGACAGCCTGAGGTTCGTCGCCATCGGGCCGCCGAAGCCGTGGAGGGTGACGGACCCGTCCTCCCCGAGGTCCTCGAGCGGCGTGAGATCGAGCGTGAGCACCGCCAGGTCGCCGTCCCGCACCACGGGGTGCACGTCGACGCGCACCTCGGTGCCGCCCTCCGGTACGACGGGCGACGCGACGACGTCCTCCGGCCCGGGCCCGGGGTCGACCGTCCCCGACGACGCGGGCGACGGATCCCCGCCGCCAGCGGTGCAGGCGGTGAGCAGGACGACGAGGGCGGCGGTGAGCGCACCGGCCGCCCGCGCGCGACGAGCACGCACGTGGGACCTCCGAGGGGTGGGGAGCCACCCATGATGCCGGACTTGTCCGATGCGACCCGCGCTTGAGACGTCCGCTCACCCGATCGCGCCGCGTCGGCGTCACCCGGCCGGACGCGGCGCGGGCCTCAGCGTGCCGTGACGGACCACCGGCCGGCCGTGAGATCGGCCAGCCGCGGCAGGATCACGTCGCCCGCGACGCGCAGGCCGTCGTGCAGGTGCTCGTTGGTGACCCACACCTGGCTGCTCCCGAGCCCGGACGCGGTCGCGAGGGCCAGGTCGAGGTCGACGTACGGGTCGTCGTAGTACTGGACGGCCGCGACGGGGACCTCGTTGGCCGCGAGCCGGTCGGTGTCGTAGAGGTCGGGCCACGACGTGCGGGCCGCGAGCTCCTCGGCCGCCGCGCGGAACGGCCGCAGCGCCGCGACCTGCTCGAACATCCACGGGAAGGCGGCCTCGCCCGTGAGCTGCAGCGGCCGCGCACCGGCGGCGAACGCCGCGTGGCGCGCGTGCTCGGCGGCCGCGGCCCACCCGGGCTCACGCTCGCCGCAGTGGTAGATGACCTCCTGCAGCACGAGGTACAGCGGGTTGGTGTCGAAGCCCGTGCGGGCGGCGACCTGCGCGAGGAACCCGGGCGCGGGCTCGCCGCGGCGGTCGAGCGCGGTGTCGAGCAGCCAGTGCAGGTCGTCGACGCCCGTGCTCATGCCGAGCGGCATGCCGAGGGTCTGCAGCCGCTCGACCGTGAGCACGTCGCCCGTCGGCAGGTGCACGTCGCCCGCCGCGACCCGGTCCGCGAGCCGTCCCAGCAGCTCGACGTCGCCCGGGAACGCGCGGTGCAGCGCGGCGTTGCGCGCGAGCTGACGCGGGTAGGTCGCGGCGTAGACGTCCGCCGCGGTCGCGCCGACGGGCGGCAGGCCACCGGTCACCCAGCACGCGTCGAGCGCGCCGGGGTGCCGCGACAGGTACGTGAGGGTGCAGAAGCCGCCGTACGACTGGCCGAGGGTCGTCCAGCGACGACCGCCGAAGACCGTGCGGCGCAGGTGCTCGGCGTCCTCGACGATCGCGTCGGCGCGGAAGCACGCGAGGTAGTCGGCGGCGGTGCGCGGGTCGTCGAACGCCGCGACGTCGGCGGCGTCGACACGGGTCGACCGGCCCGTGCCGCGCTGGTCGAGCAGCACGACGCGGTGCGTGCGCAGCGCGGCCGCGAGCCAGCCGCCGGGCGTGGGGCGCGGGGCCATGCCGCCGGGGCCGCCCTGCAGGAACAGCAGCAGCGGCAGGTCCTCGGCGTCCCGCGCGGGGTCGACGACCTCGCGCGCGAACACCTCGAGCGCGCCGAACCGGTGCGGGTCTGCGTGGTCGACGGGGACCTCGACGCGGTGCTCGCGCACCCGGAACCCGGTCATGGCGTACTCGTGCGTGCTCACGCGTCCCACCCTAGGCGCGCCGGCGATCGTTTCGGGCTCCGCCGATTGCAAGTTCGGTCACCCGAAACTAGCCTCGCCGACATGTCCCACCCCCGCGCCCTCGCCGCCCTCGCGCTCGCCGTCGCGCTGCTCGCGGCGTGCTCGCCGGGCGCTGCCGGCACCACCCCCGCCGACGACCCGGACGACGACCGACCCGTCGTCCTCACGACGTTCACGGTGCTCGCCGACATCGCACGGAACGTCGCCGGCGACCACCTGCGCGTCGAGTCGATCACGCGCGTCGGCGCCGAGATCCACGGCTACGACCCCACCCCCGGCGACGTCGCCCGCGCGCGCGACGCCGACCTCGTGCTCGACAACGGGCTGGGCCTCGAGGCGTGGTTCGCGCAGTTCCTCGACGGCGTCGACGTGCCGCACGTCGTCGTCTCCGACGGCGTCGACGTCCTCGACGTCACCGAGGACGCCTACGCGGGACGCCCCAACCCGCACGCGTGGATGAGCCCGCTGCGCACGCAGGTGTACGTCGCGAACATCGCCGACGCGTTCGCCGACCTCGACCCCGCGCACGCCGCCGACTACCGCGCGAACGCCGCCGCGTACTCCGCCGAGCTGCAGCGCGTGCACGACGAGCTCGTCGCCGCCGTCGCGACCCTTCCCGAGCGGCAGCGCGTGCTCGTGACCTGCGAGGGCGCGTTCACCTACCTCGCGCACGACGCCGGCCTCGACGAGCACTACCTGTGGGCCGTCAACGCCGAGCGGCAGTCCACGCCCCGCCAGGTCGCCGCCGTCATCGACGTGGTCCGCGAGCGCGACGTGCCCGCCGTGTTCTGCGAGTCCACGGTCTCGGACACCGCGATGCGGCAGGTCGTCGACGCGAGCGACGCGACGTTCGGCGGCACGCTCTACGTCGACTCGCTGTCCGAGCCCGACGGCCCCGTGCCGACCTACCTCGACCTGCTGCGGCACGACGTGCGCACGATCGTCGACGGCCTGACGGGGCGTGCGTCGTGACCGGCCCCGCCGCGGCCGCACGCGCCGACGCGACGACGCCCGCCCTGGACGTCCGCGGCCTGCACGTGCGCTACGGCGACGTCACAGCGCTCGACGGCGTCCACCTCGCGCTCGCGCACGGGCGGGTGTGCGGCCTCGTCGGCGTCAACGGGTCGGGCAAGTCGACGCTCTTCAAGTCCGTCATGGGCGTGGTCCGGCCCGACGCGGGGACGGTACGCGTCGACGGCGGCGACCCCGCCGACGCCCGCCGCCGCGGCGCCGTCGGGTACGTGCCGCAGAGCGAGGACGTCGACTGGTCGTTCCCGCTCGCGGTGCGCGACGTCGTCATGACCGGCCGGTACGGGCACCTCGGGTTCACGCGGCGCCCCCGCCGCGCGGACCACGCAGCCGTCGACGACGCGCTCGCGCGCGTGGGCCTCGCCGACCTCGCCGACCGGCAGATCGGTCGGCTGTCGGGCGGGCAGCGCAAGCGCGCGTTCGTCGCGCGCGGCATCGCCCAGGGTGCGACCGTGCTGCTGCTCGACGAGCCGTTCGCGGGCGTCGACAAGGCGTCCGAGGCCATGATCACGCGCCTGCTGCGCGAGCTCGCCGCCGACGGCGCCGCCGTCCTGGTCTCGACCCACGACCTCGCGGCGCTGCCCGCGCTCGCCGACGAGGCCGTGCTGCTGCACCGGCACGTCCTCGTGCACGGGACCCCGCAGGACGTGCTGCGCCCCGAGAACCTCGCCCGCGCGTTCGGGCTCGACCCGCTCGGAGGTGCGCGGTGACCGTGATCGACCTGCTCACGCAGCCGCTGACGTACGACTTCATGGTCCGCGCGCTGGTCACCGTGCTCGTCGCGTCCGTGGTGTGCGCGGTGCTGTCGTGCTGGCTCGTGCTCGTCGGGTGGTCGCTCATGGGCGACGCGGTGTCGCACTCGGTGCTGCCGGGCGTCGTGCTCGCGTACGTCGTCGGCGCCCCGTTCGCCGCCGGGGCGGTGGTGTTCGGCGTCGTCGCGGTCGTGCTCATCGGGTTCGTGCGCGACACCAGCCGCGTCAAGGAGGACGCCGCGATCGGCATCGTCTTCACGTCGCTGTTCGCGCTCGGCCTCGTGCTGGTCTCGGTGACCCCCAGCCAGACCGACCTCAACCACATCGTGTTCGGCAACCTGCTCGGCGTCTCGCGCGCCGACCTCGTGCAGGTCGCCGCGCTCGGCGCGGTCGTGCTCACGCTGCTGCTGCTCAAGCGGCGCGACCTCACGCTCTACGCGTTCGACCCGACCCACGCGCACGCGATCGGCCTGCACCCGCGGCGCACCGGCGCCCTGCTCCTGGGGCTGCTCGCGCTCACCGCCGTGGTCGCGCTGCAGGCCGTCGGCGTCGTGCTCGTCGTCGCGCTGCTCGTCATCCCCGGTGCGACCGCGTACCTGCTGACCGACCGGTTCGCGCGCATGCTCGTGATCGCACCCGTCATGGCGGCCGCGTGCGGCGTCGTCGGGCTGTACGCGAGCTACTACGCCGACACCGCGTCGGGCCCGACGATCGTCCTCGCGCAGGGCGTCGTGTTCGCGCTGGTCCACCTGTTCGGTCCCCGCCGCGGCGTCGTGACGACCCGGGTGCTGCGCCGTCGCGCGACGCACCCGCGCCACGGTCAGGGCGCCGTCACGCGGAACGCCGTGGCGACGACACCGCCCTCCGGGTCCTCGATCCCGTAGCTCGTGGCGACGCGGGGCCACGCGCGCACCACCTCGTCGACCTCGTGCACGATGCCCCGCACGACGTCGGACGTCAGTCCGAACGCTCCCGCGCTGTCCACCAGCTCGGTGACGTCCCGCCGGGTCCGTGAGCCACCCGCCGCGACAGGCGTGGACTGCTCCGGCCACTCCCGGGGCCACGGGTTGACGTCGAACATCGGCGCCAGCCGCCATCCCCGCGTCCCCCGCAGCAGGCCGTGGTTCCTCATGTGGTCGTCCACGTCGTTGACGGCGAGCACGAACGCGACCCGGCGCGCGAGCTCGGCCCGTTGCGCCGGCGCGTCCTGGGCGACGTCGCCCATCGCCTCGACGAGGTCGACGTAGGAGACCACCTCGTCGGGTCTCTGCTCGAGCAGCGAGTGGGCCGACAGATAGCCGACGCGCCCGGTGGCCGCTCGGTCGAAGCGGTCGAGGACGAGGACGGACGCCTCGGGCCCCACGCGGTGCAGCGCGAACCCGGGAACGGTGATGCCGGCGTCACGTGCCAGCTGCAGCACCACGGCCTCCCATGCCTGGACGTCCCACCGGTCGTCGGCCGCCGGCAGCTTCGCGAGCGCCAGCCCACCCTGGGGCGTCCGGACGCTCGTCTTGGGACGCGCACCGCCCAGGGTCGTCCCACCGGCGACGAGCAGCCGGAGCGCGGCGTCGTCCACCGGCTCGTGCGCCGTGGCCGCACGGGCGGCCGCGACGAGGTCCGGAAGGTCCACCAGAGTCGGCAGGTCGTCCTCCGGCGGTGCGAGGTGGGCCCCGGTGGCCGGGTCGACGTACCGCAGGTTGCCGAGCCGCGTGCGGTCGTCGGCGAGGACGACGTAGTCGGCGTCGGTGAACGACGGCATCGCGGCGCCGCCCGCCCTCGCCGCACGTCGCGCAGCGTCGAACAGCAGGGTGCGGCCCCACCGGTCGGGACCGGTGTCCGAGATCGCACCTGGGAGAAGACGCGGTCCGGTGCTGCGGCGCGACCCGGTCACCAGCGGCAGCTCGGGACACAGGGCGTAGCACGCCGGGTGCCGCAGCCACGCCTCCGTGTACCGGAAGGTCGTCGAGATCAGCGCACCTCCGGCGTTCGTCTCGAACGCCAGCTCCCCGGCAGGCACCTCCTCGCCCGGCAGGGCGACGTGCACCCGGACGTCGCGGGTCACGCGCGTACCCTCCGCAGCCCGGTCCGTGCGGCGTTCAGTCGACCGAACTCCGTGCTCAGCGGGTCGAGCGCCGCCACCAGCTGCTCGTTCGAGCCCAGCACACGTGCCACGGCGAGCAGCGCCTCGATCCGCGTGCCCCCCTCTCCACGCTCGAGGTTGCCGACGGTCGCGCGGGTCACACCGGCGCGCTCGGCGAGCTCCTGCTGCGTCAGGCCGTGCACCTTGCGCGCTGCGGCGAGGTGGCTCCCGAGCGTGCGCAGGTCTCGACGCGTCCGGGATGACTGCACCTTCATGCGTCACTCCTGATGCTCGACAGAGCACTCCTTAGAGCCTCTGCTGCTTGGTATACCGATCACTGTAGCGCGAAGTCACGCGACAGTGCCCTCACGCCGGCCCCGGGACGTCCGGCTGCCACCCGCGTGCACCCGGTGGCGGGCGGAGGGGAATGCACGACGCGGGGAGGAGGTTGTGCCGGGCATGCCTCTGAGCGGTGAGTACGCCCCCAGCACGTCGCAGTTCGCCCGCGAGCAGGTCGAGCTGATCGAGAGCTCGGGCGGCACGCGCGGCACGACGCTGAACGACCGGCCCGTCGTCGTGCTGTGGACCCTCGGGGCGACGAGCGGCAAGATCCGCAAGACGCCGCTCATGCGCGTCGAGCACGACGGCGAGTATGCGGTCGTCGCGTCGATGGGCGGCGCGCCCACGCATCCCGTCTGGTACCGCAACCTGCTCGCGCACCCGCTGGTCGAGCTGCAGGACGGCCCCGTGCGCCGCGACTACGTGGCCCGCGAGGTCACGGGCGCCGAGCGCGACACCTGGTGGGCGCGCGCGACCGCCGTGTGGCCGGACTACGACACCTACACGACGCGCACCGACCGGCAGATCCCGGTCGTCGTGCTCACGCCCGCCTGAGCCTCGGGCGAGCCCGCGCACGACGAGGCCCCGGTCACCGGATCGCTCCGGGCCGGGGCCTCGTGCCGTGCGGCGGCCGTCAGGCGGTGTGGTTCGCACCCGTCGACGACCCGGCGACCGCCTTGCCGGCGATGCTCGCGACGAGCGTGCTGAGGTCGAGGCCCGTGAGGGACTTGATGACCTCCTGGCCCTCGCCCAGCACCTGCCCGACCGTCTTCGTCACGGCCGACGCGCCGTCGGTCGAGACGACCGTGAGCTGGTCGATGCCGCTGATGGGCTCGGCCGCGGCGCGGACGATCTCGGGCAGCAGCGCGATGACCTGCTGCGCGAGGACCGCCTCGCCCTGCTCGCGCAGCGCCTCGGCCTGCGCGCGCGTGGCCTCGGCCTGCGCGAGACCCTCGGCCTTGGCGGCCGCGGCACGGGCCAGACCCAGCGCCTCGAGCGCCTTGGCCTCCGCGAGCTGACGGTCGCGCTCGGCGTTGCCGGCGCGGATCGTCGCCTCGGCCGCGGCCTCGGCGTCCTGCACGGTCGCGATCTTGTTGGCCTCGGCGACCTTCATGCGGCGGAACGCCTCGGCCTCGGCGGCCGCGTTGGCGGCGTCACGCTCGGCGTTGGCCTGCTGCACCGCGGCGTACGCGGACGCCTCGGCGGGCTTGCGGACGTCGATGTCGAGCTGCTCCTCGGTGACCTTCGCCTTCTCGGCGAGGGCCTCGCGCTCCTGCGTCGCGACCAGGCGGTCCTGCTCGGCGCGCGCGAGCTGTCCCGCCGCGTTGGCCTCGGCGTTCGCCTTGTCGGTCTCGGCCTTGATGCCGGCCTGCTTGAGCGCGAGGTCGCGCTGCCGCTCGGCGATCGACTCCATGGCCTGGATCTTCGCGAACTCGGAGACCTGCTGCGCCTCGGCCTCCTTGACCTCGGCGACCTGGCGGGCGCGTGCGGCCTCGGCACGGCCGAGGTTCGCGAGGTAGTCGGAGCCGGGCGTCGAGATGTCGGAGATGTTGAGCAGGTCGACCTGCAGACCCTGCTCGGCCAGGTCGGTCTTGGTCGAGTTGACCACCGCGTCCTGCAGCGACTTCCGGTCGCTGATGATCTGCTCGATCGTCATGTCGCCGATGATCGAGCGCAGCGAGCCCTCGAGGGACTCCTTGATGACGTCGGTGAGCGTGGCCTGCTGCGACAGGAAGCGCTGCGCGGCGCGCCGCACGCCCTCCTCGCCGCCCCGGACCTTGAAGTTGATGGACGCCTTGATGGCGAGCTTGATGCGGTTCTTGTCGACGCCCTCGACGGTGATGCCGATCTGCCGCTGCTCGAGCGAGATCGGGAAGCCCTGCTGCAGCACGGGCCACACGAAGACGCGCCCGCCGACGACCACGCGCTGGCCCGCGTCGGCCGACGCGTTCCGGCCGGCGCCGCGCCCGACGATGATGAGGGCCTCGTTCGGGGGCACCCGGCGGATGCGCTTGGTGATGAGGGCGATCACCGCGACGAACGCGACGATGAGGGCGCCGACGGCCAGCACGGTCGAGCCGCTGCCCTGCGTGAAGTCGAACATGGTGGGTCCCGGCCGGGCCGGGCTCCTTCCTCTCGGTCCTGCTCGGGTGGTGCGGCCGCCGCACGCGGCGGCGGGGTGGAGCGGGGGTGGGGCGGGGTCGGCGCGTCAGCTCGCGCGGACGACCTGCACGCGCGAGCCGGAGACGCCGACGACCACGACGCGCGTGCCCGCGGGGATGTCCTCGTGCGACCACGCCAGGCGCGCCTCGAGGTCGCGCACGCCCTCGAGGCGGACCTCGCCGCCACCGGGGCCGGTCGTCGCGGTCGTCATGCCGTACGCGCCGTCGAGCGGCGGCGGGGGTGCGTCCTCGGTGTCGGAGAGCCGCTTGATGAGGAGCTGCGCGACCGCGCCCGCGACGATCGCGAAGCCCACGCCGATGACGTACGCCCACACGGTCGCGAGGTGGGAGTTGAGCACGATGACGCCGCTCGCGCCGAAGACCACCGAGCCCACGCCGGCGGCGATGCCGGAGAACCCGCCCTCGCCGACGCCGATCGACTCGAACACGTCGCCGAAGACGAGCGACGCGAGCAGGACGACGAGGCCGAGGCCCCCGACGACGAGGAAGACGGTCACGTGAGGGGGTCCCTTCGGTGGCTTGCGCGCCAGTATGCCGCAGGTGCCACCGCGCCGACCGGGCCCCCGGGCCCAACCGGACGCGCGTCCGGGTGAACCCGCGGTGCGGTCACCCGCAGGTCAGGGGCACGCCGACGGCTCAGCCGTGCGCACCGCCCTCGAGCTCGGACTCCGTCAGCGCGACGGGCCGGCCGCGTCCGAGCATCGAGTTCCGGTACGAGAACGTCGCGTAGACGACCGCCCCGACCGCGACCCACACGAGGAACCGCAGCCACGTGAGCGTCGTGAGGTTGAGCATGAGCCACAGGCACGCGACGCCCGCGAGCACCGGCAGCACGGGCGACCACGGCACGCGGAAGCCGCGCGGCAGGTCGGGCCGCGAGCGCCGCAGCAGCGGGACGCCGAAGCTGACCAGCACGAATGCGGACAGCGTGCCGATGTTGATCATCTCCTCGAGCAGCTCGACCTCCGACAGCCCGGCGATGAGCGCGACGACGACCCCGGCGCCGATCTGCAGCCACATCGGCGTGCCGAACCGCGGCGACGTGCGGGACACGGCCCGCGGCAGCAGGCCGTCGCGGCTCATCGCGAACACGACGCGCGTGAGCCCCAGCAGCAGCACCATGAGCACGCTCGTCAGGCCCACGAGGATGCCGACCGAGATCACCTTGCCCGCCCAGTCGGCCCCGACCAGCACGAACGCGGTGGTGAGGGACGGCGAGTCGGACGCCGCGAGGTCGCGGTAGCTCACCATCCCGGTGACGACGACCGTCACCAGCACGTACAGCACGGTGACGAGCGCGAGCCCGCCGAGGATCCCCTTGGGCACGGCCCGCTGCGGGTCCTTGGTCTCCTCCGCGGTGGTGGCGACGACGTCGAACCCGATGAACGCGAAGAACACCAGCGCGGCGCCGGACAGGATGCCCATGACGCCGTACGTCGTGGGCTCGAAGCCCAGCAGGAAGCCGGTGAGCGGCTGGTGCAGCCCGCTCGTGCCGGCGGGCGCCGGCTCGGCGGGCGGCACGAACGGCGTCCAGTTCTCGGCCTTGACGTAGAAGAACCCGGCGATGATGACGAACAGCGTGATGCCGACCTTGATGATCGTGAACACGCTGTTCACGCGCGTCGACAGGCGCGTGCCGACCGCGAGCAGGGCCGTGAACACGGCGACGATCAGCATGGGGCCCCACGCGACCTCGACGCCGCCGAGGCTGACGACCGTCGGCACGTCGACGCCGAACAGCCCGAACGCGTCCGACAGGTACACGCCCCAGAACTTCGCGATGACGGCCGAGGCCAGCAGCATCTCGAGGATCAGGTCCCAGCCGATGATCCACGCGACGAACTCGCCCATGGTCGTGTACGAGTACGTGTACGCCGACCCCGCGACCGGCATGGTCGACGCGAACTCGGCGTAGCACATGATCGCGAGCCCGCAGACGACGGACGCGATGAGGAACGAGACGATGACCGACGGCCCGGCGTGCCGCGCGGCGGCCGTCGCACCGACCGAGAAGATGCCCGCGCCGACGGCGACGGCGACGCCGAGCACGGCGAGGTCCCACGCCGTGAGGGTGCGGCGCAGCTGCCGCGACGGGTCGTCGACCGCCGCGAGCGCGTCCTCGACGGACCTGCGCCGCAGGATGCCGCGGGGACCCCGGCCCCCCGGCGCGTCCTGTGCTGCCGTCATCGCTCCCCCTCGGGTGTCGTGCGCGTCACCGGGTGAGCATGACGCGCGAGCGCCCCACGGTCCACCGGACGTACGTCCCGGCACCCGCGTCCGGCGTCGGGCGTCGTCGCGCCCACCTGCCCGGGCGGTGGAGGGCGCCGGGCGTGCGGTCGGCGCGCGGCGGCCGCAGGGTGGGTGCCATGGCTGAGCGCACGCGCGACGACGGGCCCGACGACCGGCACCTGCCGCCCCCGGGGGTGGACGACGCGACGGTCGAGGCCGTCGGCGGCGTGACCGCCGCGTTCGAGGTGGTGGAGCACGCACGCGGCATGCTCTACGCGTTCCACCGGCTGGTCGGGCGCGCGGACATGGAGCTGCAGGAGGCGCTGGACCGGCTCGAGGAGGCCGGGCACGGCGAGCTCGCGGACCGCGTGCGGGCCGACGTGGTGGGCCGCGACGTGCTCCCGGGCCGGTGGACGTTCCAGGTGGTCGAGGAGTTCGACGACGGCTACCACCGCGCGTTCGCCGACGCCGAGCGGCTCGTCCGTGACGAGCTCACGGCGGGGCGGCGGCACGTGTACGAGGCGCAGCTCAAGGAGCGCGAGCGGACGCACGGCCGCCCGGGGCACGAGGCGCTGCCGGAGGACGTCGAGGACTGACCGCGCCCCCGGCACGCGGGCGACGCGAGCGGGGCGACCGGGCGCCGCCGTGTCCGCGGGCACGCGGGCGTGACCCGCCCCGGGCGGAGGCGACCCACCCCCAGGCGGTCGTGGTGCGTGCCACGTCGCCGCCCGCGCGCGTCGGCGCGCGCGCTGTCGGACCCGTCCGGCAGGGTGTGCGCCCGTGACCTCGCTCGACGCCCTCGTCCGCGCCGCCTCGCCCCGTCCCGCGCCCCGGTCCGGGGGCCGTCGCCGCCGGCGCGCGTGGCCCTGGACGCTGCTGCTGCTCGTGGCCCTCGGTGCGGGGCTGGGCGGACCGGTCTGGCTCGACGCGCGCGCGGCGGCCCGCTACCCGGTGACGGCGGCCGACCTCGCGGCCGGGCACGCCGCGCTCGACGGGCTCGCGGTCAAGGGGCGCGCACCGCGCACGGGCTACGCCCGGGAGGAGTTCGGGCAGGCGTGGGCGGACGTCGACCGCAACGGCTGCGACACGCGCAACGACGTCCTCGCGCGGGACCTGGTCGACGTGACGACCGACCCCGCGACGCGCGGGTGCGTCGTGCTGACGGGCACGCTCGACGACCCGTACACGGGCACGACGATCGCGTTCGAGCGCGGCGAGCGGTCGTCGCAGGTGCAGATCGACCACGTCGTGGCGCTGTCGGACGCGTGGCAGAAGGGCGCGCAGGGCTGGACGGCCGAGCAGCGCCGCGCGTTCGCGAACGACCCCGCCAACCTGCAGGCCGTCGACGGCCCGACCAACCAGCGCAAGGGTGCGGGCGACGCGGCGACGTGGCTGCCGCCGAACTCGGGCTACCGGTGCGTGTACGCGCTGCGCCAGGTGGACGTGAAGGCCGCCTACGGGCTGTGGGTCACGCGCGCCGAGCGCGACGCCCTCGACCGCGAGCTGGGGCGGTGCGTGGTCGCGGACTGAGGGCGCGCGCTCCGCTCTCCCGCCACCGGGCCGCCCGGGGCAGGCGGGGAGCCGGGTGGGTCAGGACGCCAGCCGCTGCCGCGCGCCGCGCGGCGCCGCGTCGACCCCGGGCTCGGCGATCCGCGCCCACAGCTCGTCGAGCGAGAGCCCGAGCACGGCGGCGAGCGCGGCGATCGTGGGGAACGACGGCGTCGCGACGCGGCCGGACTCGATCTTGCGCAGCGTCTCGGGGGACACGCCCGCGTCGAGCGCGGTGTCGAGGATCGTGCGGGTCCCGCGGGCGTCGCGCAGAAGGGCGCCGAGGCGCTTCCCGCGCTCGACCTCGGCGGGCGTGAGCGGCAGGCGGACCATGGGGCGATGATAGTACCGGTACTGTCTTCCCGGTATTGTTATCCGAGATCGTCGTCCGAGCGCGCCGGCCTCCCGAGCCCCCGCCCCACCCCGCACCTCCCGCGAAGGACCCCCCGCATGATCGAGATCCTGTCCCCGTCCGAGCTGGCACGCGCACGCGTGACCGGGCGCCTCGTCGGCGACATCCTCGCCGAGCTGCGGCGCCGCACCCGGGCCGGGACCAACCTGCTCGAGATCGACGCGTGGACCGCCCAGCTGATCCGCGAGTCCGGTGCGCAGTCCTGCTACGTCGACTACGCGCCGTCGTTCGGCCGCGGGCCGTTCGGCCACTACGTGTGCACGTCGGTCGACGACGCCGTGCTGCACGGCCTCCCGCACGACCGCGTGCTCGCCGACGGCGACCTGCTCACGCTCGACCTCGCGGTCCTCAAGGACGGCGTCGCGGCCGACGCCGCGATCAGCTTCGTCGTCGGCGAGCGGCCGTCGCCGCAGGCCGACGTGCTCATCGAGGCGACCCGCACCGCGCTCGCGGCGGCGATCGCGGAGGTCCGGCCCGGCGCCCGCATCGGCGACCTGTCGCACGCGATCGGCACCGTCCTCACCGGCGCCGGGTTCCCGGTCAACACCGAGTTCGGCGGGCACGGCATCGGCTCGACCATGCACCAGGACCCGCACGTCCCCAACACCGGCCCGCCCGGGCGCGGCTACACGCTGAGACCCGGGCTGCTGCTCGCGCTCGAGCCGTGGGTCATGGCCGACACCGACGAGCTCGTCACCGACGCCGACGGCTGGACCCTGCGCAGCGCGACGGGGTGCCTCACGGCCCACACCGAGCACACCGTCGCCGTCACGGAGGACGGCGTGGAGATCCTCACGCTGCCGACCTCGACGGACTGAGACGCCCCGGCGCCGCGGGCGCACCCGTGCGCCGCTCCGGTCCGCGGACCGGGCAGCGGGTCCGCGGTCGGGGCCGACGGGTCCGGAGACGTCGCCGTCAGGCGCCGCGGCGCGCGTGCACGTCGACGCCCGGCCCCGCGACGCCGCCGAGGTGCCGCGTGACGGTCCGGGCCGCGTGCACGACCGCGCGGGCGTGCTCCTGCACGACCGCCGCCGGCATCCGCGCGGCGGGTGCGACGACCGAGAGCGCACCGACCACGTCCCCCGTGTGGTCGAGCACGGGCGCAGCGACCGCCCGCAGGTCGGGGTCGAGCTCGCGGTCGTCGACCGCGAAGCCGCGCCGCCGCGTGCGCATCAGCTCGGCGCGCAGCTCGCCCGGGTCGGTGATCGACCGCGGCGTCGCCGCCTGCAACCCGGCCGCGACCGCACGGTCGACCAGCGACGGCGCCGCGAACGACAGGATCGCCTTGCCGCTCGCGGAGCAGTGCATGGGCACGCTCGCGGGCACGCGGCCCGCCGCACGCCCGGCGGCCCCCGGCGCGGGGCGCCGACCCGCGACCCGGACCTGCAGCCCGTCCGGCACGGACAGGATCGACGTGCAGCCGCTCGTGCGCGCGAGGTCGTCGAGCGGGCCGGCCGCGACGGTCTCGACGTCGAGACTCGCGAGGTACGCGTGGCCCAGGCGCAGCGCGCCCGGCCCGAGGCGGAACCGGCTGGTGCTCGCGTCGCGTCGCAGCAGCTCGGCCTCGAGCAGCGGCGCCGCGAGGCGCAGGACCGTGGACTTGTGGACGTCGAGCCGGCGGCCGATCTCGGCGGCCGTGAGACCCGCGGGGTCGGAGTCCTGCGCGCACACGTCGAGCAGGGCGAGCGCACGTCGCAGCGAGAGCGACTCGTTGCGCGCCGGGCGGGCCTCATCGTCCGGTGTTGTGCTCACCGCATCACTCTGGCAGACCTGGACGCACGTCCGGTGGGACGTCGGGCCGATGTCGCCCCGTGCACACCGACGCGCACCCATGTCCCACCGACGGGTGACGCCGCAGGTCAGGCGCCCGGCCACGCCGCGAGCAGCCACGCTCCCCCCGCGACGAGCGCGGTGAGGCACACCAGCAGCAGGATCGCGACCCACACGACCGCCGGCAGGTGCGTGAGCCCCGCCAGCAGACCCGCGTCCGAGGTGTCGCGCCCGCCGCGCCGCGCGAGGCGGGCGCGCTGGGTCTGCATCTCGAGCACGGCCCGCGGCGCGCCGAGCAGCAGGAACCACGTGATCCCCGCGGCGACGACCGTCTGCGCGCCCGCCGGGGCCCACCCGGTGACGCCGACGAGCACCGCCCCGCTGACGAGCACGGCCCACAGCCCGTACCAGTTGCGGATCTGCAGCAGCACGAGGACCACGACGACCAGCAGCAGCCACAGCACGCCCAGCGCGTACCCGCGGGACAGCAGCCACGCCGCCGCGACGCCCAGCAGCGCGGGCCCGGGGTAGCCGGCGGCCACGGTCGCCACCATGCCCGGCCCGCGCGGCTTGCCGCGCGACACCGTGAGCCCCGACGTGTCGGAGTGCACGCGGATGCCCGACAGCCGCCGGCCCACCAGCACCGCGACCGCGGCGTGCGCGGCCTCGTGGACGATCGTCAGGCCGTGGCGCAGCAGGTGCCACAGGCCGGGCACGAGCAGCGCGACCAGCACCGCGGCGCCGACGACGAGCACCGTCGTGCGGTCGGGCGCGGGCTGCGCGGTCGTCACGCGCTGCCACAGGTCGGCGACGCCCGAGACGTCGGGGGCGGCCCCGAGCCGCGCGGTCGTCACGGGGACTGCTCCAGCACGACGTCGGTGCCGCCGGCGACGAACCGGACGCCGTCGCGCACGACCGCGACGCTCTCGAGCACCACGCCCTCGGGCAGACCGCCGAGCGGGACCTCGAGCCCGGTGAGCCGGTCGGCGATCGCGTCGGGCAGGCGGTCCACCTGGAGCGCACCGACCCCGAGCGTGACGTCGCGCAGGTCGACGAGCAGGCGCCCGTCCTCGACGCGCGGCACGAGGCCGGCCGTCAGCGGGGCGCCCAGCACCTGGCCGGACGCGCGCAGCACGTCGCCGTCGACCGTGACGTCGACGACGAGGTTCGCGCGGTCGGCGACGGCCCGCTCGATCGACTCGGGGGGCAGCGTCGCCTGCAGCCGCGCGTGCCCGACCCGGTAGGGCGACTCGAGCGACACGTCCGTCGCGTCGAGGACGACGTCGGTCGCGCGCACGCCCTCGAACACCACGCCCGCGGCGGTGGCGCCGACGTCGTCGAGCGAGCGTGCCAGGAGCTGCGTGAGGAACGGGAACCCGTCGATCCGCACGTCGGGCTCGCCGTCGACCTGGAGCTGCTGCGTGACGACCTGCGCGGCGCGCTCCTGCGCGGCGTCCCGCGCGAACCGGTCACCGACGTACGCGCCGACCCCTACGAGTCCGAGCGCGACGACCCCCGCGACGACCCCTCTGGCTCCCATCGGCTCCCCGTCCTCGTCGTGCCCGGCCCGTCCGGGCCGGTGCCCCGGCCCCACACGGTAGGCGCCCGAGCCCGGGAGGTCCCGTGGTGCGCGTGCACGAGCGGCCCGCGCACCGGGACCACGCCCGATCCTGTGGCGCACGTCACAGCGGCTGCCTAGGCTCGTGGCAGGGCTTCGACCAAGGACGCGCGATGACCTGGTTCCTGCTTCTGGTGGTCTCGGTGGCACCGAGCGTCGTGCTGCTCGGCGTCTGGTCGCTGTTCCCGTCGCCGGACGAGCCGCCGCGCTGGCGCACGTGGCTGGCGGCGCGGCTCGAGGCGGTGGCCGCCAGGCTGCGGCACCCGGAGCCCGAGCCGTACGACCCGTTCCGGACGCTGCGCGTGCAGCAGCGGCTCGGCGCGGTCGCGGACCACGTGCGCCGGCTCGAGGTCGACGTGCACGCGTACGCCCGCGCCGAGCGGATCATCGCGTCGCGGCTCGCGTACGACGCGCTCCTGGCGGAGGCGTGCGGGCTCGCGGGCGTCGAGGTCCGGCCGGCGGCCCTGGGCGACGCGCAGGAGCGGTTCCGTGAGGAGGTCGAGCTCGCCGCGCGGGGCTGGACGTGGTGAGGCCGGACGTGGTGAGGCTCCACGAGGCTCGGCAGGACGTGGTGCGGCCGGACGTGGTGCAGCAGGGCCCGGCGCCGTCGGACGGGCGCCGTCAGCCCGCCAGGACGCGCAGCGTGCTCGGTCCCTCGGGGGTGGGGCGGATCTCGATGCGGTCGGCGACGGCCTGCTTGAGCGCCTCGACGTGCGAGACGACGCCGACGACGCGACCGCCGCTGCGCAGCCGGCCGAGCTCGGCGAGCACCTGGTCGAGCACGTGCGGGTCGAGCGCACCGAACCCCTCGTCCACGAACAGCGTGCCGAGCTCGACGCCGCCGGCCTCGGCGGTGACGACGTCGGCCATGCCGAGAGCGAGGCACAGCGACACGTAGAACGTCTCGCCGCCGGACAGCGTGCGCGGGTCGCGCGCGCGCTCGGTGCGGTGGTCGACGACCCGCATCGACAGGCCGGTCGTGCGGGTGCGCACGTCCTCCTTCTCGTCGGAGCGCACGAGCTCGTAGCGGCCGTCGGACATCACGGCGAGCCGGTCGTTCGCGGCGGCGACGACGTCCTCGAACCGGCGCCCGAGCACGTACGTCGCGAGCGAGAGGGCGTGCGCGTTGTCGCTGCCGGTGCCGGCCGCGAGGTTGGCCATGCGGGTGACGGGCGCGGCCGCGGCGACGGCCGCGTCGAGCGCGGCCGCGGCCGTGCGGACGCGTGCCGCGGCGTCCGCGGCGGCGGCCGCGCGGGCGGCCGCGACGCGCGCCCGCCCGTCCAGCTCGTCGAGCGCGACGCGGGCGGTGCGCTCGGCGCGCTCGGCCGCGGCGACGTCGAGCTCGACGCGCTCGGGCAGCGCGACGAGGTCCGGCTCGGCGAGGGCCGCCGCGACACGTGCCGCCGCCGCGCTGTGCGCGAGGACGCGCCGCTCGAGGTCGGCGAGCACGTCGGGCGGGCACCACGCGGCGTGCGCGGCGCCGTGGTCGGCGAACCCGTGCTCGGCGACGGCGCGGTCGGCCTCGTCGCGGCGACGGCGCGCGTCGGCCGCGGCGGCGCGCTCGGCGTCCAGCGCGCCCAGCAGGTCGTCGGCGCGCTGCGCGAGCGCCTCGAGCGCGGCGTGCCGCGCAGCGACGGTCGGGTGGTCGCCCCGCGCCTCGAGCACCTCGGCCTCGGCGCGCGCGAGCGTGTCGCGCTCGGTCTCGAGCCGCAGCTCGGCGGTCCGCACCTGCGCGAGGACCTCGTCCCGGAGCGTCTCGCGGTCCCGGGTCGCGGCGTCGTGGTCGCGCAGCCCGGCGTCGAGCGCGGTCGCGCGTGCGGCCGCCGCCGTCGCGTCGGCCACGCGCCGCTCGGCGTCCTGCACGAGCCCGGCGACCGACGCGGCGTCGTGCGTGCCGGTGCGGGCCGCGAGGCCGGCGACGCGCTCGGCGAGGCCGGCCCGGTGCGCGCCGGCCTCGGCGACGACGCGCTCGGCGGCCGCACGCACGGCCTCGGCGGCGGACACCCGGTCGGCCGTGACGTGGTCGGCCCCGACCGACGCGGGAGCCGGGTGCTCGACGGCGCCGCACACGGGGCACGCGTCGCCGGGCACGAGCGTCCCGGCGAGCTCGCCGGCGAGGCCCGCGACGCGCGCGGACCGCAGCGCGCTCTCGGCCTGCACCGCGGCGAGCGCGTCGTCGGCGGCGGCGCGCACGGCGGCCTCGGCCTCGGTGAGCTCCCGGCGCGCGGCGGCGAGCGCGGTGACGTCGGCGGCGAGCGCGCGGGCCGCGGCGAGCGCCGTCGCGGCGGCCTCGGCACCCGCGGCCGCCGCGCGCGCGGCGTCCCGCTGCTGCTCGACGGCGGCGCGCGCGGAGGGGCGCTGCGCGAGCCACTCGGTGGCCGCCGCGGCCTCGGCGCGCAGGTCGTCCAGCACGGCCGCGAGGTCGCGCACCGTGCGCCGGCGCGCGACGAGGCCGGCCTCGGTCTCGACCGTCCGTCGCAGGGCCGCGGCGTCCTCGGCCGCGTCGGTGCGCGCGGCGCGCAGGTGGGTGCGCCACGCGTCGAGCACCCGCTCGGCGTCGGTGTCCGGCCCGGGCGCGGCCGACGCCCCGGCCGTGCCGGCGGCGGGACCGTCGGACGCCGTGCCGGCAGCGGCGGGACCGTCGGGCGTCGTGCCGGTCGTCGCGGCCAGCAGGGTCGTGACGTCGGCGACGTCCCCGACCCGCAGCAGCGCGGCCGGTGCGACGTCGGCCGTGGCGACGAGGGCCTTGAGCGCGCCCTCGTGCGCGGTGCACGCGTCGCGCCAGCCGGTGAGCAGGGGCCGGACGGTCGCGGCGGCGCGCGCGAGCCCGAGGCGTCGCACGTCGTCGGCGTGCTGCTCGGCCGCGTCGGCGAGCAGCGCGCGCTCGGCGTGCAGCGCGGCGCGGCGCGCGACGAGCCCGGCCAGGCGCCGCTCCTCGTCGTGCGCGGTCCGCGCGCTCTGCCACGCCGCGCGGGCCGCGTCGGCACGCGCGGCCACGTCGGCGGCCGATGACGTGAGCCCGCCCGTGGTCGCCGTGACGGCGTCCGCGACACGCGCCCCGACGGGCGAGCCGACCACCGCCTCGTCGAGCAGCGCGCGGGCCGCCGCCTGCTCGTCGGCGTCGAGGCCGCACGCGCCCAGCAGGTGCTCGACCGCGTGCCCGAGCGCCGTGCGCGCCGCCTCGACCGTGCGGGCCGACTCGGCGCGCAGCGCAGCCAGCCGCTGCTGCATCTGCTCGTACACCTGCGTGCCGAAGATCTTCTGGAGCAGCACGCGCCGCTCCTCGCCCGTCGCGCGCAGGAACCGCGCGAACTCGCCCTGCGGCAGCACGACGGTCTGCACGAACTGCGTGCGGTCCAGGCCGACCACGCGCTGCAGCTCGGCGCCGACCTCGTCGAGCCGCGTGCCCAGCAGCTCGCCCACGCCCTCGAGCGCGTCGGGGGCGCCCGCGACGTCGGCGTCGGCCGGCAGGCGCCACGCCTTGACGCTCGCCTGCGCGGTCGTCGTGCCCGTGCCGCGCCGCTTCGCCCGCTGGTACGCGGGCGTCCGCCGCACGCGGTACACGCCCGACGGCACCTCGAACACCAGGTCGACGACGCTCTCGACGTCGTCCGCCGCGTACGCCGAGCGCAGCCGCTCGTCGGACGCGTCCGCACCGGCGACCTTGCCGTACAGCGCGAACACGACGGCGTCGATGAGCGTGGACTTGCCCGCGCCCGTCGGCCCCTCGAGCAGGAACAGCCCCGACGCGGCCAGCGCGTCGACGTCGACCGTGTGACGGCCCGCGAACGGGCCGATCGCCTGGACGGTGAGCGAACGCAGGTGCATCAGGCGCTCCGCTCCGCCGCGAGCACGTGCTCGTGCGCGGCGCGCAGCACGGCGCGCTCGGCGTCCGTGGGCGCGCCGCCGGTGACGTGCGTGACGAAGTCCGCAGCGACCTGCACGGGGTCGGCCGCGGCGGTGACGAGCGCGAGCCGCTCGCGCGCGTCGTCGGGCCGGTCGGGGCGGTGCTGCACGACGAGCGCGTGCGCGAACCGCTGCCGGACCCGGCGGAACAGCTCGGCCGGGCGTGCCGCGTCGGTGACGGTGACGCGCACCCAGTCGTCGACGTGCGGCTCGCCCGCGGCGCCCAGCAGGTCGTCGAGCGTGCCCGTGAGGTCCGTCAGCCGCCGCGGCACGGGTGCGGGCACGAGGGTCGTGGCCGGGGCGTCGCCCGCGAGGTCGACCAGCACGGTGGACTTGGTCTGGTGGCGCTCCGAGAACGAGTACGCCAGGGGCGAGCCCGAGTAGCGCAGCGTCGTGCCGGCGGGACCGCCCACGACCTGCGGGCCGTGCAGGTGCCCGAGGGCGACGTAGTCGGCCCCCGCGAAAACCGCGGCCGGCACGTGGTCCACGCCGCCGACACGGATGTCCCGCTCCGACTCGCTGGCCAGCCCGCCGACGACGAACGCGTGCGCCGCGACCACGACCCGCCGCCGGTCGCCGCCCGCCGCACGCGTGGCCGTGTCGGCGCGCACGCGCGCCATCGCCGCGGTCGTCACGGCCTCGTGCGAGCGCGCGAGCAGCGCACGCGACCCGTCCGGAGCGACCGGCGCGAGCTCGGCCCGGCACACGTCCGGGTCGAGGTAGGGCAGGCCGTACACGAGCACGTCCCCGACCTCGACCGGCTCGGCGAGCGACGCGACGCGCGTGCGCAGCCGCACGCGCTCGCGCATGAGCGCGGCGCCGAAGCCCAGGCGCGTCGCCGAGTCGTGGTTGCCCGACGTCACGACGACCGTCGTGAGCTCCGCGAGGCGCGCGAGCGTGTCGGACAGCAGCGTGACGGCCTCGACCGGCGGGATCGCCCGGTCGTACACGTCGCCCGCGACGACGACCGCGTCGACGGACTCGCTGCGCACGACGTCGACCAGGTGGTCGAGGTAGGCCGACTGGTGGTCCAGCAGGTCGACCCCGTGCAGGGTCCGGCCCAGGTGCCAGTCCGACGTGTGCAGCAGCCGCATGCGGCGAACCTAACCGAGCCCACCGACACCGTCCGGGACGACGCCGTGCGTCAGGCGGGGGCCTCGCCCTCGTCGGGGATCGCGGTGCCGAGGCCGACCATGTCGAGCACGTCGCGCAGCACGCGGTGCGGGTCGCGCAGCGTGAGCGGGATCTGCGCCTCGCTGGCCGCGAGGTGCAGCTGCAGCACGAACGCGACTCCCGACGAGTCGACGAACGTCGCCTCGGTCGCGTCGACCAGCAGGGGCAGCCCGCTCATGAGCGCGAGCCCCATCGACGCGGACGCGGACTCCCGCAGCGACGCGTCGATCTCCCCGACCAGGCAGACCACGGCCTTGTCCTCGCGGTGCTCGACGCGGATCGCGTGCTCCACGGTCATCGTCTGCTCCACGGTCGACGTCATGGGCTCGACGACGCTCGACAGCTCCGTCATGTGGCGTTCGTGCTCCTCGTGCCTCGGGTCGGTACGTCGTCGTACCGGGGTGCGACGGGCGGATCGACGCTACCTGCGCCCTCCGACACCCGCGCGCCGAACGACGACAAGGACCTGCCATCCCTCGCCACAACGCGCGGCGCACCGCGCGCGTTCCCGCACCCTACTCCTGCCGCACCCGCGCTTGACCCCCGCTTGACCCGAGGGTCCGGGGTCGGGCGGTCACTCGGCCTCGCTGACCTCCGCGACGGTCGCACCCAGCGCGGCCACGAGGTCGTCGACCGCGAGCTCGATCCCGACGCCGTGCCCGCCGCCGCCGATCGACACCGTCCGCCCCGCGGCCCGCGCGTCGACGACGACCGGCCACATGCGCGTCGTGCCGAACGGCGTGATCGTGCCGCGCTCGAAGCCCGTGACGTCCTTGGCGACCGCCGCGTCCGGCATCGACAGCCGGTTCACGCCCAGCAGCGCCCGCAGCCGCGGCCACGAGATCGTGCGGTCCCCCGGCAGCAGCACGAGCAGGTAGTCGTCGTCGCCGCGCCGCACGACGATCGTCTTGACGAGGTCCGCGGGCGCGATGCCCCGGGCCGCGGCGGCCTCCGCGAGCGAGCCGACGCGCCCGTGCCGCGTGCGGACGTACGGCACGCCCGCGGCGTCGAGGGCCTCGACCACGCGGCGCTCGCCGTCGGTGCGCAGCTCGGAGTCGGGCGTCGCGGGCACGGTCGGGTCGCTCATGCGGCCACGGTAGCCCCGGCGAGGCGCGAGGGACGGGCCACGCGCAGCCCGACCCCTAGCCCCGCGCGAGGGCGACGGCCGCGAGGACCAGGACGAGCGGCACGGCGACCGCGAGCACGGGGCCCCAGACGCGCAGCGCGGCGCGGCGCGGGCGCACCGGCGCCACCGCGGGCGCAGCGGCGAAGGCGGTGAGCCAGTCCTGCTCGGGGGTCCACCGCTGCTCGGGCGCGGGGGTGGGCTGCGGGATCCACGCGGCGGCCGGCTCCCACGAGGTGCCGGACGCGGGCAGGCGTCCCCGCGGGGCCTCGCCCTCGGGGCGGCCCGCGCGCCACGGACCACCACGGTCCTCGCGGTCGTCGCGGTCCGCCGAGCGCGCGTCGTCGTGACGTCGTCGCGCCGCGGGCTCACCCGCCAGGTCGGGCCACCCCGACGCCCCGGGCCGGCGCGGCGCGGCCGCGTGCCGGGGTTGCGTGCCGTTGCGCCATGCCGCACCGTGCGCGTCGCGTGGCTGCTGCGGGCCGGGCGACGGCGGCGGCCACGGGTGGTCGAGCACGCTGCCTCCGCTCCGTCGCCGTCGGCCGATCCGGACGAATCACCCAACGACCAGCATGCCGTCCGGACGAGCGACACGCCCCGCCCTTCACCCGAAAGGGCTACCCCCCGTCGCGCACCCGGCGACGCCACCCGCGCTCGGCCACCCGCGCACGGCCGCCGCCCCCTTCCCGCGACGGACAGCCGCACGGACGACGGACACCTGCGTGCCGCTGTCCGCCGTGCCGTGCCGCTGTCCGTCGCGGAGCGGGTGGCGGGACGACGCAGGAGGCGGGCGGGCGGAGAGGCACCTGGGCGCGGATCACGACGGGAGCCGCCCGCGGCGGGAGCGAGCCCGGCGGGAGCCGACCACGGCGGGGCGGGCCCCGGCGGGGGTGGACCGCGGGCGGGCGCGCCGCCGGGCTGGTTCCATGAGCGCACGCGTGCGGACGGTGCCTGCCGCGCGACGTGCGGTGCGGAGGGAGAACGCGTGCTGAACAGCCTCGTCGTCGGGGTCCTGCTGATGAACCTGTTCGCGGCGGCGCTGGTGGTCGCGCGGGCCCCCGTCTACCGGACACGGCTGTACCGCCCGATGCTGCTCAACCTCGCGCTGTCCGTCGCGCCGTTCGTCGTGCTCGCGGTGGCCGTCGTGGTGCTGCTGCCGCTGATCTCCCGCGGCGCACCGCCCGCCGTCGTCTGGGGCTCCGGGATCGTCCTCGGGGTCGTGTGGCTGCTCATGCTGCCGAACGCGGGGTACCTCATCACCGAGCTCAACCTCAACCACCGGCGCGAGGGCGAGCGCGTGCCCGAGTGGTACGACGTGCTGCTCGTCCTGGTGCTCGCGATGTCGGGCGTGCTGACGACCGTGCTCAACGTGTTCCTCGTGATCCTCGCGTGGGTGATCCTGCGGTACGGGGACACCGTCGCGCCGCTCGCCGGTGCGGAGGCCCGCGCGGTCGAGGCGGTCGTCCTGCTGCTCGTCGCGTTCGGGATCTACCTGGGTCGGCACGTGCGCCTGAACTCGTGGGACGTGAAGCACCCGACGCACCTCGTCCGCAAGATCGTGCGCCACCTGCGCACGCCCGGTCGGCTGGGTGACGCGATCGGGTTCACGCTGCTCGGGGCGCTGTTCTTCGGCCTCATGTACCTCGTGGTGGTCGGGCCGGTCGTGCAGGGGCTCGTCGAGCTCGAACGTCTGCGCTGACGGGCCGCGTCGCAGGCACCCGGCCCACCGCGACCCGTGCACGACGGGTCGGCATCCACCTCTCTGACGTGCGCGGACGCGCGTCCCGGCGTTCGATGACGGCATGACGTCCTCCCGCCGTCGCCGCACGCGTGCCGGCACGCGTGACGCGCACCGCGCCGCCCGCCGCGCCCGCGGCGCCGCGCTCGTCGCCGGGGCGTTCGCCCTCGTCGCCCTCACCGGCTGCGGCGCGGACGCCCCGACGTTCCCGACCGACCCCGACGGCACGCTCGAGCGCGTGCGCGGCGGCGAGCTGCGCGCCGGCCTCTCGCCGCACGAGCCGTGGACGGCGCTCGGCCCGGACGGGTCGCCCGACGGCGTCGAGGTCGCGCTCGTCGAGGACTTCGCGGACTCGCTCGGCGCGGACGTCACGTGGACCACGGGCGGTGAGGAGGCGCTCGTCGCCGACCTCGAGGAGGGCCGGCTCGACGTGGTCGTGGGCGGGTTCACGGCGTCGACGCCGTGGACGTCGAAGGCCGCGGTGACGGTGGCCTACACGACCGTCACGGACGAGCACGGCAAGCCCGAGGGGCACGTCGTGCTCGCGCCGATGGGCGAGAACGCGTTCCTCGTCGCGCTCGAGCGGCACCTGCTCGACCAGGAGGTGACGGCGCCGTGACGCAGGGAGCCGTGCAGCAGTCGTTCCGGTTCGGCAACACCGAGCTGCCGCCCGACGCGCAGCGCGCACGCCGCCGCGCGGTGCGGCTCGCGTGGCTGACGATCGGGTTCCTCGTCACGGCCGTGACGGCGACGTACCTCGTCATGGGCAGCTCGCAGGCCATGAAGGCCGCGTGGGCGGAGGACCTGCTGTCGTTCATCCCGCCGGTCGCGTTCCTGGTGGCGCTGCACGTCACGGGCAGGGTGCCGAGCGAGCGGCACCCCTACGGCTACCACCGGTCGGTCGGCATCGGTCACCTGGTGGCCGCGACGGCGCTGCTGACGATGGGCGCGTTCCTGGTGTTCGACTCGCTGTCCGGGCTGCTGGCCGGCGAGCACCCGCCCGTCGGGCTCATCGTCGTGCTGGGGCACGAGATCTGGGCGGGCTGGCTGATGGTCGCGGTCCTCGCGTACACGATCGTGCCGCCCGTGCTGCTGGGCCGCGCCAAGATGCCGCTCGCCGAGCAGCTGCACGACCGCGTGCTCTACGCCGACGCCGACATGAACAAGGCCGACTGGATGACCGCCGTCGGCGGGATCGTGGGCGTGCTCGGCATCGGTGCGGGCCTGTGGTGGGCCGACGCGGTCGCCGCGCTGTTCATCTCCGGCAGCATCCTGCACGACGGCGTCCGCAACCTGCGCTCGGCGGTCGCGGCGCTCATGGACGCACGCGCCACGACGGTCGACGGCACGCAGCCGCACCCGCTGCACGACCGCATCGACGCGACCCTGCGGGCGCTGCCGTGGGTCGCCCAGGCGCAGTCCCGCGTGCGCGACGAGGGGCACGTGTTCCACGTCGAGGCGTTCGTCGTGCCGCGCGACGGCATGCCCACGCAGGCGCAGCTGCAGCACGCGTGGCACGCGGTGGCCGACCTCGACTGGAAGGTGCAGGACCTCGTCGTCGCGCCGGTCGACGAGTTGCCGGAGGAGCTGCTGCCCGGACTGCGGGACGCCACCGGAGCGAGACCGGGCTGAGGAACGTTCTGCGGCCGCACGGATGCGGTGAGCCCGGTCTCGCGGACCCCGCGTCCCGGTATTCGGCGTGAGCCCCGCCGGGACGCCTGGGAGGATGGTGGGTCGTGAGCACGTCCGACCCCACCCCCGCCGACGTCCCCGCCGACGCCGACGCCGGCAGCCCGGCGGCCGACGGTGCGGAGACGCGGCGTCGTGCGCCGCGGCGGCGTGGGGGTCGCGGACGGCGGGGCGAGGGTTCCGCGCGCGAGAGCACGGACGGCGTGGCCACGGCCGGTGAGGGCACGGCCGGCGGCGGCGCTCCACGTCGCGCGCGCGACGCAGCACGACGCAATGAGGCACGACGCGACGGGGGACGACGCGACGACGCCACCCGCGCCGCGGCCCGCGACGCGCACCTGGCCCGCACGGCGCAGGCCCGCGCGGACGTGGTCCTGCCGGCGATCGTCTACCCCGAGCAGCTGCCCGTCTCGGCCCGTCGCGACGAGATCGCGGCGGCCCTGCGCGACCACCAGGTCGTGGTCGTCGCGGGCGAGACCGGGTCGGGCAAGACGACCCAGATCCCGAAGATCGCGCTCGAGCTGGGCCGGGGCCGCGCGGGGCAGATCGGCCACACGCAGCCGCGGCGGATCGCGGCGCGCACGGTGGCCGAGCGCATCGCCGACGAGCTCGGGGTCCCGCTGGGCGGGGTCGTGGGCTACCAGGTGCGGTTCACGGACGAGTCGAGCGACTCGACCCTGGTCAAGGTGATGACCGACGGCATCCTGCTCGCACAGATCCAGCGCGACCCGATGCTGCGGATGTACGACACGCTCATCATCGACGAGGCGCACGAGCGCAGCCTCAACATCGACTTCATCCTCGGGTACCTCACGCGGCTGCTGCCGCAGCGGCCCGACCTCAAGCTCGTCATCACGTCGGCGACGATCGACTCCGACCGGTTCGCGCGGCACTTCGGCGCCCCGCCGAGCGACGAGCACCCCGACGGCGTGCCCGCACCGGTCGTCGAGGTCAGCGGCCGCACCTACCCGGTCGAGATCCGCTACCAGCCGCTGTCCCCCGACGACGGCCCGGATCGTGACGTGGTCACCGGGATCACCGAGGCCGTCGACGAGCTCATGGCGGAGGGCCCGGGCGACGTCCTGGTGTTCCTGTCGGGCGAGCGCGAGATCCGCGACGCCGAGGACGCGCTGCGCGGGTCCCTGGGACCGCGGGTCAGCGACCCGCGGCACGCGCTCGGCGTGGACGTCGTGCCGCTGTACGCGCGGCTCTCGGCCGCCGAGCAGCGGCGCGTGTTCGAGCCGCACACGCGCCGTCGGGTGATCCTCGCGACCAACGTCGCCGAGACGTCGCTGACGGTGCCGGGCGTGCGGTACGTCGTCGACCCCGGCACGGCGCGCATCTCGCGGTTCTCCAAGGCGACGAAGGTGCAGCGGCTGCCGATCGAGCCGGTGTCGCAGGCGTCCGCCAACCAGCGGTCCGGGCGCTCGGGCCGCGTCGCGCCGGGCATCGCGATCCGGCTGTACTCGCAGGAGGACTTCGAGTCCCGCCCCGAGTACACCGAGCCCGAGATCCTGCGCACGTCGCTCGCGTCGGTGATCCTGCGGATGATCGCGGTGGGCGTCGTGACGTCGCCCGACGAGGTCGTCGACTTCCCGTTCGTCGACCCGCCGGACGTGCGCTCGGTGCGCGACGGCGTCGTGCTGCTCACCGAGCTCGGTGCGCTCGAGGAGCGGCGGGGCCGCACGCAGCTCACCGAGACGGGGCGCGCGCTGGCACGCCTGCCGATCGACCCGCGCCTCGCGCGCATGGTCGTCGAGGCGGGGCGCCGCGGCGTCGCGCGCGAGGTGCTCGTGGTGACGGCCGCGCTGTCGATCCAGGACCCGCGCGAGCGGCCCGCCGAGCAGCGCGAGACCGCCGACGCGATGCACCGCCGGTTCGCCGACCCGACGTCGGACCTGCTGACGTACCTCAACCTGTGGACGTACCTGCGCGACCGGCAGCGCGAGCTGTCGGGGTCCGCGTTCCGGCGGCTGTGCAAGGCCGAGCACCTGCACTACCTGCGCGTGCGCGAGTGGCAGGACGTCGTCGCGCAGCTCCGGCAGATGGCCAAGGACCTGGGCTTCGACGCCAAGGGCGCGCCGGTGCCCGCGTCGTCCGACGTCCCCGCGGCAGCGGGCCACGGCCGCGACGGGCGTCGCGACGGCGGCCGGCACACCCCGACCGGTGCGCCCACGCAGGAGTCCGCCGAGCGCACCGGACCCGACGGCGTGCAGACCCGCTGGTCGTGGGACGGCGACGCGATCCACCGCGCGATGCTGCCCGGCCTGCTGTCGCAGGTCGGCATGCAGCTCGTCACCGACGTCGCCGCGGGCGCGCCCGCCAAGGGCCGCGACGGCAAGCCGCGCCGCCCCGACGCGCGCGCCCGCAACGAGTACCTCGGCGCGCGCGGTGCGCGGTTCGCGATCTTCCCCGGCTCGGGGCTGGCGCGCCGCCCCCCGTCGTGGGTCATGGCGGCCGAGCTCGTCGAGACGTCGCGCCTGTGGGCGCGGGACGTCGCGCGCGTCGACCCCGCGTGGGTCGAGGAGGCCGCCGCGCACCTCGTGAAGCGCACCTACTCCGAGCCCGCGTGGTCCACGCGCCAGGGCGCGGCGATGGTCGACGAGAAGGTGCTGCTGTACGGCGTGCCCGTGGTCGCGCAGCGGCGCGTGCTGCTCGCGAAGATCGACCCCGAGCACGCGCGCGAGCTGTTCCTGCGGCACGCGCTCGTGCAGGGCGAGTGGACCACGCACCACCGGTTCTTCCACGAGAACCGGCGGCTGCTCGCCGAGGCCGAGGCGCTCGAGGCGCGCGCCCGCCGCCGCGACCTCGTGGTCGACGACGACGCGCTGTTCGACTTCTACGACGCGCGCGTGCCCGCCGACGTGGTCTCGGCACGGCACTTCGACCGGTGGTGGAAGGACGCACGCCGCGCCGACCCCGACCTGCTGACGTACACGCGTGACCTGCTGGTCGGCGAGGACGCCGCCGACATCGACGAGCAGGCATTCCCGTCGCGCTGGCCGCAGGGCGACCTGTCGTTCCCGCTGACGTACCAGTTCGAGCCCGGCACCGAGGCCGACGGCGTCACCGTGCACGTCCCGTTGTCGCAGCTGCCGCGCGTGCGGCCCGAGGGCTTCGACTGGATGGTGCCCGGCATGCGCGCCGAGCTGCTGACCGCGACGATCCGTGCGCTGCCCAAGCCCGTGCGCGTGCAGCTCGTGCCCGCGCCGGACGTCGCGCGCGCGGTCGACGCGTGGCTCGACGAGAACGCCGCGACCTGGGAGGACACGGTGCGCGCGGCCGACGCGGCGCCGTCGTTCCGGGAGATGTTCGCGCGCGCCGTGCGGGCGCTGCGCGACGTCGAGGTGCCGCCCGACGCGGTCGACGAGGACCGCCTGCCGGCGCACCTGCGCATGACGTTCCGCGTGGTCGGCGACCGCGGCGGCGTGATCGACGAGGGCACCGACCTGCTCGCGCTGCAGCGCCGCAACGCGGACCGTGCGCAGGACGCCGTCGCGTCGGCCGTGCGCACCGCCGTGCGGGCCGCGATGGAGGAGGCCGCCGCGCAGGCGGGGGTCGCCGCACCCCCGACGGCCGCGGACCGGCCCGCGGCGGACGGTGCGTCGCGGCGGACCCCCACGACGCCCACGCCCGCGACCGCCCGCCCGCAGGCCGCACCCGCCCCGACGCTCGAGCGCACGGGCCTGACGACGTGGCCCGCCGACCTGCCGGGCGCGCTGCCCGACGTGGTCGAGGCGCCGTCCGCCGCGGGCGGGGTCGTGCGCGCCTACCCGACGCTCGTCGAGGAGGGCACGGGCCCGCGCGCGGGCGTCGCGCTGCGCGTGCTCGCCGACGCCGCCGCGGCCGAGTCCGCCGCGCGCCGCGGCCTGCGCCGCCTGCTGCTGCTCGACGTGGGCCTCGCGACGCCCCGCGTGACGTCGCGCTGGACGGGCACGCAGGCCCTCGCGCTCGCGGCGTCGCCGTACGCGTCGACCGACGCCCTGGTCACCGACGTGCAGCTCGCGGCCGTCGACCGGATCATGGCCCGCCACCTGGGCGGCCGGCCCGTGCGCGAGGTCCGCGACGCCGACGCGTACGCGGCGCTGCGCCAGGCCGTGCGCGACACGCTCGAGGACGATGTGCACCGCGTGGTCGCCGACCTCGTCGCCGTGCTCACGGCGTGGCGCGAGCTCGACGCCGACGTGCGCGGCTCGGCGAGCCTCGCGCTGCTCGCGACCGCGCAGGACCTGCGCACGCAGTCCGCGGCGCTCGTGCACGACGGGTTCGTCTCCGAGGTCGGCGCCGACCGGCTGCCCCAGCTGGTCCGGTACCTGCGCGCGGCGCGGCACCGCCTGGCCAAGGCCGCCGAGAACCCGCAGCGCGACGCGGACCTCGCGTGGCAGGTGCAGGACGTCGAGGACCTGTACGTCGCCGCGCGCGAGCGAGCGCGCACCGCGTCCCCCGACCCGGCGCGGGACGCCGCGCTCGACGACGTGCGGTGGCTGGTCGAGGAGCTGCGCGTGAGCCTGTTCGCGCAGCAGCTCGGCACGCCCGTGCCGGTCTCGCCGACGCGGATCAGGAAGGCGCTCGCGGCGCTCGGTGCGTGACGTCGCGCGGGCGCGCGGGCGGCCTCGCTGCCTAGGCTGACCGGATGGCCACCGTCCTGCTCGTCCGCCACGGCCGCACCGACGCCAACGTCCGGGGGGTCCTCGCCGGGCGGACCCCGGGCGTGCTGCTCGACGACGTCGGGCACGGCCAGGCCGGGCGCACCGCCGAGCGGCTCGCGGTCGTGCCGCTCGTCGCGGTCGTGACGAGCCCGCTGGAGCGGTGCCGGCAGACGGCGGACGCGCTGCTCGCCCGGCAGGCCGGCACGCCGACGCTCACGGTCGACGACGCCCTCACCGAGTGCGGGTACGGCGACTGGCAGGGCCGGTCGCTCGCGGACCTGGCGCGCGAGCCGCTGTGGGCGACGGTGCAGTCGTACCCGTCGGCCGTGACGTTCCCCGGCGGCGAGTCGCTGGCCGGCATGCAGGCGCGCGCCGTCGCGGCGGTGCGCGCGCACGACGCCGCGGTCGAGCGCGAGCACGGCACCGGCGCGGTGTGGGCGGCCGTCAGCCACGGCGACGTCGTCAAGGCCGTCCTGGCCGACGCGCTCGGCCTGCACCTCGACCTGTTCCAGCGCCTCGACGTCGGCCCCGCGTCGGTGTCGATCGTCCAGTACGGGCCCGGGCGCCCGCGCGTCGTCACCACGAACAGCTCGTCCGACGACCTCGGCTGGCTCGCGGCCGCCCGCCCCGCCGACGACGCACCGGTCGGCGGCGGCGCGGGTCACGTCTCGACCGACGCGACGCGCTGACCGTTCGTACACTCGAAAGATGACCACCCGCGTCCACGAGTTCGACTGGCCGGACCGCGTCGTCGTCGGCACCGTGGGCCGCCCCGGCGAGCGCACGTTCTACCTGCAGGCGCGCATGGGCGCCCGGTCGTCGAGCGTCGTGCTGGAGAAGCAGCAGTCCGCCGCGCTCGCCGACCTCATCGAGGAGCTGCTCGACGACCTCGCGAACGACGCGGACCACCCCGTCTCCGTCCCGCGCGAGACCCCGCCCGAGCTCGTCGACGACGACCCGCTGGACCCGCCCGACGACGCGCTGTTCCGCACCGGGACGATGCGCCTGGGCTGGGACCCGCGCACGATGCAGGTGGTCGTCGAGGCGTTCCCGCTGCAGGAGGCGCCGGACGACGACGACCCGCTGGCCCTCGCGGACGCCGACGAGGACGAGCCCGAGGAGGCCCTGCTGGTGCGCATGCCGGTGGGCACCGCGCGGGCGTTCGTGCAGCGCACGCGCCGCGTCGTGGGCGCCGGGCGACCCGCGTGCCCGCGGTGCGGCCGGCCGGTCGACCCGGACGGTCACGTGTGCGACCCGCTCGACGGCGCGTGACCGACCCGGACGACGCGCACGACGTCGACGCCCTCGACGGCGAGCTGGTGGTCGTCGGTCGCGTCACCACGGCGTCGAACGCGACGTTCGTCGGCACGGTCGGCGGCGTGCAGGTCGTCTACAAGCCCGTCGCGGGCGAGCAGCCGCTGTGGGACTTCCCCGACGGCACGCTGGCCCGGCGCGAGGTCGCGACGTACCTCGTGTCGCAGGAGCTGGGCTGGGACGTCGTGCCGCGCACGTGGCTGCGCGACGGGCCGCTGGGCCCGGGCATGGTGCAGCTCTGGCAGGACACCGACCCGGAGCAGGACCCCGTCGACGTGGTCCCGACGACGGCTGTGCCACCCGGGTGGCGCACGGTCCTCGAGGGCGCCGACGAGCGCGGCCGCCCGGTGGCCGTCGTCCACGAGGACTCCCCCGCGCTGCGCCGCATGGCCGTGCTCGACGTGCTCGTCAACAACGCCGACCGCAAGGGCGGGCACGTGCTGCCCGTCGCGGGCGGCCACCGGTACGGCGTCGACCACGGCGTCACGTTCCACACCGAGCCCAAGCTGCGCACCGTGCTGTGGGGCTGGGTGGGCGAGCACCTCGACGCCGACGAGCGCGCGGGCGTCGAGCGCGTGCGCGACGGCGTGCACGGTGCGCTGGGCGACGAGCTGGCGGCGCTGCTGGACGGGGCCGAGGTCGACGCGCTGGTCGCGCGGTGCGAGCGGCTGCTCGCGAGCGGGCGGTTCCCCGGGCCGGAGGCGGCGTCGTCGCCGGTGCCGTGGCCGCTGTTCTGAGCCGGCCCGCCGCGCACGCGCGGTCCCGCGTCGCCGCCGGACGCCGGCACTCGGTCGCGGTGACGCCCGATGGGTCCGTGCTCACGGCCGGCCCGCCGGGCGCCGAGGAGCGACGCACCGCGGACTGGCGGGACGTGGTCGCCGTGGCGGCCGGCAACGTGCACACCGCACCCAACACGGGTCGCTCGCACACCGTCGGGCTGCGGGCGGACGGCACGGTCCTCGCCGCGGGCTGGGACCGCGACGGGCAGTGCCAGGTCGGCGACTGGTCCGGCGTGGTGGCCGTGGCGGCCGGGTGGCGACGCACCCTGGCGGTGCTCGTCGACGGGACCGCACGTGCCGCGGGGCGGCGCGCCGAGGGCGCTGCCGACGTCGAGGGGTGGCGCGACCTCGTCGCCGTCGCGGCGGGCGACTGGCACTCCGTCGGTCTGCGCGCCGACGGCACGGCCGTCGCCACGGGCAACGACCGCCGCGGCCAGTGCCGCGTCGGCCGCTGGCGCGACCTCGTCGCGGTCGCCGCGGGGTCCCTGCACACCGTGGGCCTGACGCGCGACGGGAGGGTCGTCGCGGCCGGCAGCGCGGGGGCGGGTGTCGCGGAGGTCGGCACCTGGTGCGACGTCGTCGCCGTCGCGGCCGGCAGCCACCACACCGTCGGGGTCACCGCGGACGGGCGCGTGCTCGCCGCGGGCGACGACGGCCGCGGGCAGTGCGACGTGGCGGCGTGGCGGGACGTCGTGGCCGTCGCCGCGGGCTCGACGCACACGCTCGGCGTGCGGTCCGACGGCTGCGTGCTGGCCGCCGGCTCCGCCGAGGACGGTCGGTGCGACGTCGGGGACTGGCGGGTGCGCTGAGCCGACCCGCCGTCGTGCGCGGCGATCGGGCGGGCCGTCGCGCGCGACGGTGGCACGATCGCTGCATGGAGCACGACGCGCTGGCCGTCGTCGCCGGGCTGGTGGTCGCGGCGGCGCCCGGCGCCCGCGCCCTGGTCGCGGTCGACGGTGCCGGCGGCAGCGGCAAGACGACGTTCGCGGCGCACCTCGCCGAACGTGTGCGCCAGCGACGCCCCGTGCTCGTGGTGCACGCGGACGACTTCCTCGCACCGCCGCACGTACGCCACGCGCGCGGCCGGTACTCCCCGGAGGGGTTCTGGCTCGATGCGTACGACGTGCCGGCGCTCGTGCGTGACGTGCTCGACCCGCTGGGTCCCGGCGGTGACGGGCGCTACCGCCCGACGCGCGACGACGGCCTCGCAGCGCCCGGCGTCGCGCTCGTGGCACCCCCCGCTGCGGTCGTGCTGGTGGAGGGCACGTTCCTGCTGCGCGACGGGCTCGCCGACCGCTGGGACGTCGCGGTCCACCTCGACGTGCCGCTCGCCGAGGCGACGCGTCGCATGGCAGCACGCGAGGGCCGTGCGCCCGACGACCCGGTCTGGGAGCGCTACGCGGGCGCGCAGCGGCTGTACGCGCGGGCCGCGCACCCGCGCGGTCGTGCGACCGTCGTCGTCGACACGACCGACGTCACCGCGCCGCGGGTGTGCGCGCTGAGGACGCCGGGCCCGCGAGCGACGGGCGGCACGCTCGGCCGGGCGTAGGCCCCGGTCTCGGACGACCCTCCCGGCGCTCCCGCAACGACGCCGACGGACACGCCCACGGTCGACGGACACCCGCGCGCGCGTGTCCGTCGACCCGTACGGCTGTCCGTCGACAGATGGTCGCCCATCGACGGGCCGCGGCCACGGCCGCCCGTCAGGAGGCGGGCTCGACCGGGCCGTCGCGACCGGCCAGCAGGTCGCCGCACGACACCTGCTGCGCCGTGGTGACGACCGGGTCGTCCGCCGCGGCGCCCGTCGCGACCTGCTCGGCCGCGCCGTTGCGCGCGGTGCGCCCGCCGTCGCCCAGGTCGACCCACGTGCGCGTGACCGTGAACGTGCCGCCGTCGGCGCTCACGGCGTCGAGGCCCGCGAGGCGCAGCGCACCGCCGTCCTGCGTGCAGCCGACGCCGGTGCCCTGGCCCGCGAACCCGCGGTCGAACGTGTACGCCTGGCCCTGCGCGTTGGTGGGTGCCACGAGCCCGCAGTCGACGACCGACCACAGCCGGGCCTCGCGCCCGAGGTCGACGAGCACGACGGGGATCGCGTCGGCCTGCACGCGCTGCACGACGGCCGACGCGGGCACCGGGCTCGCCGAGTCGATCGCGGCCGAGAACGTCGCGCCCGACGCGGTGGTGATGCCGATGCGACGGTCGGCGCCGCCCGTGAGCCACGCCTGGTCGGGGCGTCCGTCGCCGTCGACGTCGACGACCTCGCGGACGTCCGCGCCGGCGGGCGGTCCGTCGCCGGTCGGGGCGCAGCCCGCGGTCGCGGTGGGCGACGCGGCCGGGGTCGCGCTCGGGCTCGTCGCCGTGGTGGGCGTGGTGGCGGCGGGCGTCGGCGACGTCGTCGGGGCCGCCGCGTCGTCGCCGTCGCCGCGCGTCAGCAGCAGCGCGACGACGACGCCGACGAGCACGACGACCGCGACGGCCCACGGCCACCAGGGCGCGCGGCGCGCGGGACCGGGGGTGGCGGGTGCTGCCGGTGTGCTCATGCAGCCCTGCCTACTCCGGTTGCCCCGGGCACGCACCTCAGACGGATCCGGGCCGCCCCCAGACCCGGGTGACGATCCGCGCCGCACAGGTGCCCGGCCGGTCGCGTCGAGGTGTCGGCGGGACGCGCCAGACTCGGGCCATGACGACCACCGTCCCCACCCCCGACGCGACGCCCGCCGCACCGCCGGCGCAGGACGAGCCGTTCCGGTGCTTCGGCTCCGGCGACCCGGTGTACGCGGCCTACCACGACGAGGAGTGGGGCGTGCCGGTGCACGACGAGCACGCGCTGTACGAGCGCATCTCGCTCGAGGCGTTCCAGTCGGGGCTCTCGTGGCTGACGATCCTGCGCAAGCGCGAGGGGTTCCGGGCCGCGTTCGCGGCGTTCGACCCCGAGGTCGTCGCGACGTTCGGCGAGGACGACGTCGCGCGGCTCCTCGCGGACGCGGGGATCGTGCGCAACCGCGCGAAGGTCGACGCGACGATCGCGAACGCCCGCGCGCTGCTCGCGCTGCACGACTCCGGCCGCACGCTCGACGAGGTGCTGTGGTCGCACGCGCCCACGGCGCCCCGCGAGCGCCCGCGCAGCTACGCCGACGTGCCCGCGCGGACCGCCGAGTCGGCCGCGCTGGCCAAGGAGCTGAAGTCGCTCGGCTTCCGGTTCGTCGGCCCGACCACCGCGTACGCCGCGATGCAGGCGTGCGGCGTGGTCGACGACCACCTCGCGGGGTGCGTCGTGGTGGCCGGGTGACGCCGCGTCCCCCGGGTGGCGCGCGCGCTGCTCCGGCGGGGTGACGCGTGGGGTGAACAAGCGTCCGGCGGCCGACGGGGCCCTTCCCACCGCCGCTAAGGTCGCCCCCATGACCCACCACGCGCACCCGGACGGGCAGCACGACCCCGTGCAGGCCGCGCACGAGGCGTGGTGGACGGCGGGCGAGCCCGACCCGCAGGTGCTCGCGGCCGTCCACGAGGGCCTGCACGACGTCCCCGTGATGACCCCGGCGACGTCCTGGTTCGGTCTGCCGCACCAGCGCACGGCACGCGAGGCGCTGCCCTCGCTGCACCGCCGCCGCCGCTGACCCCTGCCGTCCACCCGGCGTCGCCCCGGGCGGTCGGCGCGCGACGAGCTGTACCGACCCACTCCGGCCCGTCGGAGCCGGGAGGGCCGCCGACCGAACGAAGTCGTCTCACTGAACGAGAAGCGCTGTCCGCCATCCGGGCATGGCCGCTAGCATCGTCGTCGACCATCCAGAGCGGCTGAGAGACCTGGCTCCGCGACGCCGCAGCAACCCCCCTCCCTGCGAGGGTGTGGGTGCTTCCGCCAGGAACGATGGAGTGACGATGACCGTCTGCGCCCTGGCGACCGACCCCTCGTGCAGCCCGTGCTGCCCCGTGAGCGCACGCACCGCGTGCCTCCCGGGCCGCACCCGATGACCCTCGTGGCCGAGGTCGAGGCACCCGCCCCGCCGCCCGCCCGGGCCGCCGGGCGGCGCGCCGAGCAGGCGGGCGCCCTCGACCGGCCCACCGTGTCCTTCGAGCTCTTCCCGCCCCGGAACCCCGACGCCGCGCCGCGGCTGTGGCGCACGGTGCGCGAGCTCGAGACCGTCGAGCCCGACTTCGTGTCCGTGACCTACGGCGCGTCGGGCCGCACGCGCGAGACCACGCGCGTGCTCGTGCGGCGCCTGCTGCGCGAGACGTCGCTGACCCCGATCGCGCACCTGACCTGCGTGGGCACCTCGCGCGACGAGGTCACGACGATCGTCGAGGAGTTCCTCGACGAGGGCGTGCGCTCGTTCCTCGCGCTGCGCGGCGACCCGCCCGCGGGCGAGCCGGACTGGCGCCCGCACCCCGACGGCGTGCACACCGCCGCCGAGCTGGTCGAGCTGCTCCGCGAGATCGAGGGCCGCCGGTGCGGCCGCTCCGCGTCGCAGGCGGTGCGCGCCCGCGTCCGCCCGCTGTCCGTGGCGGTCGCGGCGTTCCCGCGCGGCAACCACGCGACCGGCGGCACACGCGCGCAGGACGTGCAGGCGCTGCTCGCCAAGCAGGAGGCGGGCGCCGACTTCGCGATCTCGCAGGTCTTCTTCGACGCCGAGGCCTACCTCGGTCTGGTCGCCGAGGCGCGCGAGGCCGGCGTCACCATCCCGATCGTGCCGGGGATCATCCCCACCACCGACCCGGCCCGCCTGCTGCGCGTGCAGGAGCTGACGGGCGTGCCCGTGCCGCAGCGCCTGCTCGACCTGCTCGGCGGCACCGACGACCCCGCGGAGCGCCACCGGCGCGGCACGCGCGCCGGTGTCGACCTGGTCAACGGCGTGCTGGACGGCGGCGCGCCCGGCGTGCACGTCTACACGTTCAACACCCACGAGGCGGCGCTCGACCTGCTCGACGGCGCCGACCTCGTCGGCGGACGGCGCACCACCGTCGCCGACCCCGCCCCGCCCACGACCACCGCACCCACGACCCCGGCCGCGCCCACCGGCGCCGCCTCGACGACTCCGCGAGGGAACCTGTCATGACCAGCACCACGCCCGCCGCGCCGGCCACCCCGGCCTTCCCCACCGGCTCCGTCCTCGGCTACCCCCGCATCGGCCCGCGCCGCGAGCTCAAGAAGGCCCTCGAGGCGTTCTGGGCCGGCCGCACGACGGCCGACGAGGTCGAGGCCGTGGCCGCCGACCTGCGCCGGCGCACCCGCGCCCGCCTCGCCGAGCTCGGCCTCGCGACCGACGCCCCCGCGATCCCGAGCGCGTTCTCGTTCTACGACCACGTGCTCGACACGGCCGCGCTCGTCGGCGCCGTGCCCGCCCGCTTCGCCGACCTGCAGGACGCCGACGGGCGCCTCGACCTCGCCGGATACTCGACGGTCGCGCGCGGCCGCGGCGACGACCTGCCGCTCGAGATGACCAAGTGGTTCGACACGAACTACCACTACCTGGTCCCCGAGATCGGCCCGGGCACGGCGTTCCGCTACGCGTCGGACCGCCCGGTCGCCGAGTTCGCCGAGGCGCTCGCCGACGGCGTGCTCACGCGGCCCGTCGTCGTCGGCCCCGTGACGTTCCTCGCGCTCGCGAAGCCCACCGAGGACGCGCCCGCGGGCTTCCACCCGCTCGACCGGCTCGACGACCTGCTGCCGGTCTACGCGCGCCTGCTCACCGAGCTCGCCGCCGCGGGCGCGACGTGGGTGCAGCTCGACGAGCCCGCGCTCGTCTCCGACTCGATCGGCGTCGACGCGGCGGTGCTGGCCGAGGCCACGACCCGCGCCTACCGCGCGCTCGCGACCGAGCTCGCACGACCCGAGCGGCCCGCGATCCTCGTCGCGGCGCCCTACGGCGACCTCGGCGCGGCGCTGCCGGTGCTCGCGGCCACCGACGTCGAGGGCCTCGCGATCGACCTCGTGCGCGGCGACGCACCCACGGTCGCGGTGCCCGGCCTGGCCGGCAAGACGCTCGTCGGCGGCGTCGTCGACGGCCACAACATCTGGCGCGCGGACCTCGACGCGAGGCTCACGGTGCTCGAGCAGCTCGCGGGCCTCGGTGCGGCCGCCGTCGCGGTCGGCACGTCGACGTCGCTGTTCCACGTGCCGCACACGCTCGACGACGAGCCCGCGCTCGACCGCACGCTCGTGCAGTGGCTCGCGTTCGCCGACGAGAAGGTCCGCGAGGTCGCGACGCTCGCGACGGGCCTGACCGAGGGCCGCGCGGCCGTCGCCGAGCAGCTGCGCGCGGCGTCGGACGCGGTGCGCAGCCGGGCGGAGGCACCCGGCGTGGTCCGTCCCGAGGTGCGCGAGCGCGCCGCCGCGCTCACCGACGACCAGTTCCGCCGCGGCCCGTTCGCGGCGCGCAAGGCCGCGCAGGCCGAGCGCCTGCGGCTGCCGGCGCTGCCGACCACGACGATCGGCTCGTTCCCGCAGACGCCCGAGATCCGCAAGGCCCGCGCGGCGTTCGGCAAGGGCGAGCTGTCGGCGGCGGCGTACGAGGACGAGATGAAGGCGGAGATCCGCCGGGTCGTCGAGCTGCAGGAGCGCATCGGCCTGGACGTGCTGGTGCACGGCGAGCCCGAGCGCAACGACATGGTGCAGTACTTCGCGGAGAACCTCGACGGGTTCGCGGTCACGCAGAACGGCTGGGTGCAGTCGTACGGCTCGCGCTGCACGCGCCCGTCGATCCTGTGGGGCGACGTGTCGCGGCCCGCGCCCATCACGGTCGCGTGGACCACGTACACGCAGTCGCTCACCGACAAGCCCGTCAAGGGCATGCTCACGGGCCCGGTGACGATCCTCGCGTGGTCGTTCGTGCGTGACGACCAGCCGCTCGGCGACACCGCGAACCAGGTGGCGCTCGCGCTGCGCGACGAGATCGCGGACCTCGAGGCCGCGGGCATCGGCATCGTGCAGGTCGACGAGCCGGCGCTGCGCGAGCTGCTGCCGCTGCGCGAGAAGGACCACGCGGCGTACCTCGACTGGTCGGTGCGCTCGTTCCGTCTCTCGACGGCCGGCGTGCGCCCGGACACGCAGATCCACACGCACCTGTGCTACTCGGAGTTCGGCGAGATCATGGACGCGATCGACGGCCTCGACGCGGACGTGACGAGCATCGAGGCGGCCCGCTCGAAGATGGAGATCCTCGGCGACATCGCGGCGGCGGGCTACCCGCGCGCCGTCGGCCCGGGCGTGTACGACATCCACTCGCCCCGCGTGCCGTCGCAGGCCGAGGTCACCGAGCTGCTCACCGAGGCGGTCCGCACCATCGACGTCGACCAGCTCTGGGTGAACCCGGACTGCGGCCTCAAGACCCGCCGCTACGAGGAGGTCACGCCCTCGCTCGAGCACCTGGTCGAGGCGACCCGCACGGTCCGCGCGACGCTCTGACGCAGGCGCCGCGCCGCACGACCCGGGGCCCCGGCCCGCCGCACCCGCGGCGGCCGGGGCCTCGCGCGGTCTGCTGCGGCGGGCAGGCATCTGGCGGTGAGTCCCGGAGCCAGATCTACCGCGCGCCCGCGGTGGTCGACGTCCTGACCAGCAGCCCTCGTCGCTGACAAGCGGACTTGAACGGCGACCGGTCGCATTCAAGTTCCATGGTGAGAAATGGAACGCAGACCCAGTCGCCGCACGTCGGCGCCGCACCTCGTCGCCACGACTCGCACGCCTGGCCGTACCGTGACCTCATGACCTCGCCGTTCGACGTCACGCCCGACGAGCTGCGTCGGCGCACCTCGCTCAAGTGGCGCACGTACGAGCCGGACGTGCTGCCCGCGTTCGTCGCCGAGATGGACGTGCGCCCGCTCGAGGCGGTGGTCGACGCGGTGCACCGCGCCATGACGACCGGCGACACGGGGTACGAGGCCGAGCCGACCAGCCCGCAGGGCACCGCGTACGCGGAGGCGTTCGCGGACTTCGCGGCCCGGCGGCAGGGCTGGGACGTGCCGGTCGAGCGCACGCGGCTCGTGCCCGACGTCATGCTGGGCGCCGTCGAGGTGCTGCGCCTGGTGACCGGGCCCGGCGACGGCGTGGTCATCAGCCCGCCGGTCTACCCGCCGTTCCGCGCGTTCGTCGAGCACGCGGGCCGGCGCGTGGTCACCGCTCCGCTCACGCCCGCGGGGCGGCTCGACCTCGACGCGCTGGACCGCGCGTTCGCGGGTGCCCGCGCGTACCTGCTGTGCCACCCGCACAACCCGACCGGCACGCTGCACACGGCCGACGAGCTGCGCGCGCTGGGCGAGCTCGCGGCGCACCACGGCGTGCGGGTCGTCGCGGACGAGATCCACGCGCCGCTCGTGGTGGGCGACGAGCCGTTCGTGCCCACCACCACCGTGATCCCCGACGCGATCGCGCTGCACTCGGCGTCCAAGGCGTTCCACCTCGCCGGGCTGAAGGCCGCGATCGCCGTGCCGGGACCCGCGGCGCGCGACCTGGAGCGGCTGCCGGAGATCGTGCGGCACGGCGTCAGCCACGTCGCGTCGATCGCGCACCAGGCCGCCTACCGCGCGGGCGACGCGTGGCTCGACGACGTGCGCGCCGGGATCCGCGCGAACGGCGACCGCACGGCCGCCGTCCTGGCGGAGCGGCTGCCGGAGGCCCGCTGGGACCGCCCGGCGGCCACGTACTTCGCGTGGCTCGACCTGCGCGCGACGCCCGCGGTGGTCGCGAGCGGTGCCGACCCGGCGCGGCTGGTGCTCGCGCGCGGGCGGCTCGCGGTCAACCCCGGCCCGACGTTCGGCGAGGCCGGCGACGGGCACGTGCGCCTCAACCTCGCGACGGCGCCGTCGATCCTCGACGACGCGCTCGACCGCCTCGTGGCGACGCTCACGCGCTGACGGCAGCACGCACCGCGGCGGTCACCGCGGTCGCCTCGGCACGCACGGCACAGAGCACGTCCGCGCCCGGCAGCGCGCCGCGCCGCGCGGCGTCCTCGACCCGTCGCAGCAGGTCCGCCAGGCCCGTCGCGCCGACCGTCCCGCACGCACCCAGCCACGCGTGCGCGACCGCGGCGACCTCGCCGGGGTCGCCCGCGGCGGCCGCCGCGTCGAGGCGGTCGGCACCGGTCGCGCAGTCGGCGACGAACGCGCCGAGCAGCGCACCGCCCGACGCGGCGTCGACCTCGCACGCGAGCGCGAACGCGTCGGCGTCGAGGACGGGCGCGCCCTCCGCGGGGTCGGCGGGGACGTCCCGAGCGGCGGGGGCGGTCGGGTCGGCGGCGCCGGGCGGCGCGGGTGCGGTCGGCGCGCCGGGCGCGGGTGCCACCGCGGCGTCCGAGCGCTGCGGGACGACGCGCGCAAGCACGTGATCGAGGTCCTGGGACCGGAACGGCTTGGTGAGGAAGTCGTCCATGCCGGCCGCGGCGCTCGCCTGCCGGTCCTCGGCCGTCGCGCTGGCGGTCAGCGCGACGATCACCGGCTGGTGCGCGCCGCCGCGCGCGCGGATCTCCCGGGTCGCCTCCAGGCCGTCGAGCACGGGCATGTGGATGTCCATGAGCACGGCGTCGAAGTCCTGCTCGGCCGTGCGCGCCACGGCCGCACCGCCGTCGCCGACGGTCTCCACGTCGTGGCCCATCGCGGCCAGCACCCGCTCCGCCATGGTGCGGTTGACCGCGTTGTCCTCGGCGACGAGCACCCGCAGCCGCGCGCCGGTGCGGGCGGGCGCGGCGCGGCTGGGCTCACGCCGCCGGCCCGTGACGACGTCGGTGACGACGCGCCGCAGCTCGGCCGCGCGCACGGGCTTGGTCAGCAGAGCGGCGAACGGTGCACGCTCCTGCACGGTGAGCACGTCGTTCAGGCTGCTCAGCAGCACGAGCGGCACGTCCTGCCAGCCCGGGTGCTCCCGCACGCGGGTCGCCGCCTCGACCCCGCTGAGCCCGGGCAGCCGCATGTCGAGCGTCACGAGGTCGGGTCGGTCGACGTCGGCGGCGTCGAGCAGGTCCTCGGCCGACGCGAAGGCGCGGCACGTCAGCCCCCACCGCTCGAGCTGCGAGACGAGGATGCGACGGTTGGTGGGGTCGTCCTCGACGACGACCGCGGTGCGGCCGTGCAGCACCGCGGGGGCGGTGGACTCGGGCGTCGGTGCGGGCACGGGCGGCAGCACGACCGTGAACGCGAACGTCGAGCCCACGCCCACCTCGGACGTCACGCCGAGCGCACCGCCCATGAGCTCGACGATCGCACGGCTGATCGCCAGCCCCAGCCCCGTGCCGCCGTAGCGCCGCGTGGTCGACGCGTCGACCTGGCTGAACTCGCGGAACAGCCGGTCCATGCGGTCGCGCGGGATGCCGATGCCCTGGTCGGTCACGGCGAAGCGCAGCGCGCCGGGCGGGCCGGCGGCGGGTGCGACCCGCACCACCACGTCACCGCTGTGCGTGAACTTCACGGCGTTGCCGACGAGGTTGACGAGCACCTGCCGCAGCCGCGTCACGTCGCCGCGCACCCACGCGGGGCACGCGGGGTCGACGTCCGCGAGCAGCGCGACGTCGCGCGCGCTGGCCGCGTGCGCGAGCAGCCCGAGGGAGTCGTCGACGGCGGCCGTCAGGTCGAACGGGTGGTCCTCGAGGTCGAGGCCGCCGGCCTCGATCTTCGACAGGTCGAGCACGTTGTTGATGAGGTCGAGCAGCAGGTTCCCCGACAGTCGCACGGTCTGCGCGTACTCGCGCTGCTCGGCGTCGAGGTCGGTGTCGAGCAGCAGACCCGTCATGCCGATCACCGCGTTCATCGGCGTCCGGATCTCGTGGCTCATGTTGGCGACGAAGGCCGTGCGGGCCGCGGCCGCGGCGAGCGCGTCCTCGTGCGCCTGCCGCAGGGTGCGGTTGAGCGCCTGCTCGGTGCGCCCGACGCGCTGCGCGGACCGCACCGCGAGGAACAGCCGCCCGACCCCCGCGGTGAGCGCGACGAACGCCGCCGCCTCGGCGAGCACGGGTACCTCGGCCATGGTGTCGACGAGCTCGACGACGAGCGCCGCGACGAGGAACACGAGCGGCACCCCGAGGTTCGACAGCGGTGCGACGACCCCGGTCGCCCGCGGGCGGGACCACCACGCCCCGGCCGCGACGACCAGCGTGCCCACGCCCGTCAGGAGGTCCGCGGCCAGGCCCGGCCCGCCCTCGGCCCAGGCGGACCCGGCCGTGGTGAGCGCCGCGGACAGCGTCATCAGCGAGAAGCCGACCGTGATCGCCCACCACGCGGGCGTGGGTCGCTGCGCGAGCGCCACGAGCCCGCCCACGAGGGCCGCGAGCACGACGAGCGGTCCGGCGACGTGCACGAGCACGAGCCACCCGGCGCCACCGAGCGGCCCCACGAGCATCGCGCCGACCGCGAGCAGCCCCGACGCCGCGATGGTCGTCTCGAGCCACATCACCGGGGTCTGCGTCACGAGGCGCGCGGACACGACGGCGACGACGCTGACGACCGCGAACGCCGACGACGCCGCCGACAGCGCGACCCACAGCCCGATCCCGCCCACCGACGACGCCGCCAGCAGCTCCTCGACGGCGTGCAGCAGCAGCGCCGCCGCCATCGCGCTCCACGCGCCGCGCTCGGCGGGCAGGATCACGACGCGCGCGGTCACGACGGCCGCCGCGAGCAGCTCGACGACGAGGCACACGACGGTCGCGGCCCGCTCACCCCCGGCGAGGCCGACCGCGGCACCCGCGAGCACCCCCAGGAGACCGACCGCGAGCGCGGCACGGGCGCCGGCGGGCAGCCGTCGGAGCAGGTCGGCTCCCGCCGCCCCCGTGCCGGTCTGCCCCGTGCCGGTCATCTGCGCCCCTGCTGTCGGCGCCGCAGCGCCAGGAGTACCGTCTGGACCATCCACAGGGTCGGACGTGGAGCACCGGGCGTCAACACCCGCCCGCGGCGACCGCGGGCCGACCCCTCAGGGGGGGTGGCCGATGACACCAGCGAGCGCGGTCCGCCGCGGGCTGCACGTGGGCGTGGTGACGGCGTACCCGCCGAGCCGCGCGCGGCTCACCGAGTACGGGCGGCACCTCGTGCACCACCTCGCCCACCACGAGCAGGTCGCCGAGGTGGTGCTGCTGCACGACGTGACGCCCTGGGGCGCGCCCGCCCCGTCGCCGGGGGTCACGCCGGTCGCGGCATGGCGGCCGGAGGACCTGCGCACGCCCTGGCGGATCCGCCGCGCGACGCGGGAGCACCGCCTGGACGCGGTGCTGTTCAACGTGCAGCTCGCGTCCTTCGGGGACCACGGGGTGCCGGGCACGCTCGGCCTGCTGTCGCCGTGGCTCGTGCGACGCGCGGGGGTGCCCGTGGTCGTGCTGCTGCACGACCTCGCCGACGAGATCGACGAGCGGGCGGCGGACCGCGGGCGTCCGTCGCTGCGAGCCCGGGCGGCGCGCGCGGTCGGGCGGCTGCGGCTGCGAGCCCTGCTGCGCGCCGACCTGCTGGCGCTGACCATCCCGCGGCACGTCGACCTCGTGCGCGACCGCTTCGGCGCGGACCACGTGGCGCTGGCACCCCACGGCAGCTTCGAGCTCGTACCGCTGCCGGACCTCGCGCGTCCGCCCGGCCCCCGGCGCGTCCTCGCCTACGGCAGGTGGGGCGCCGCCGTCACCGCCGACGTGCTCGTCGACGCGTACCGCGAGCTGCGGCGACGCGGCCGCGACGACGTCGTGCTCGTGCTTGCGGGGTCGGACGGTCCGGACGAGCCGGGGTACCTGGCGGAGGTCGCCGCGCGGCACGCGGACCTGCCGGGCCTCGAGCTGACCGGGTTCGTCGCGGACGAGGACGTGCCGGCGCTGTTCCGCTCGGCGGCGGTCGTCGCGTTCCCGTCCGCGCCGGGCCCGGGCGCCCCCGGAGTGCTGCACCTGGCCGGCGAGCACGGGCGGGCGGTGGTCCTGCCGCGCGGCAGCGAGCTGGACGACCTCGTCGAGGACGAGGGGTTCGCGGTCGAGCGCTACGACCTCGGTGACGCGGCGGGGCTCGCGGACGCCCTGGAGCGCGTGCTGGACGACGACGAGCTGCGCACCCGGCTGGGGCGGCAGAACTTCACCGCGGCGGCGGGCGCGGCCCTCGCCGACGTCGTGCACTGGCACGTGCTGCACCTGCGGCGGCTGGCCGCCGAGGGCGGGCGCTCGTGAGCGCGCGGGGCACGGGGCGCGCCGGGGCGCCGAAGGACCGGAGGGGGCGGGACGGATGAGCGTGCGCACGGAGCGGGTGGGCGGCACCGGCCGGGCGGAGGTCGTGGGGCGGTTCGACGCGCACGAGGTGGCGCAGGCCCAGGGGGTGCTGCGCGCGCTCGTCGAGGGTGACGCCCCCGCGCTGGAGGTCGACCTGTCCGGGGTCACGTTCGTCGACTCGAGCGCGCTCGCCGAGCTGGTCGCGCTGCGGCGCACCGCGCTCGCGCGGGGAGGCACGTTCACCCTCACCGGCACGTCGGAGCCGGTGCGGACGATCCTCGAGGTCACGGACCTCGCCGGCGTCCTGCTGCCGGACGCCGGGTGAGGGTCGCGCGGTGACCACGGGGACGCCGGACGCACCGGAGATCATGGACGCGCTCGTCACGGCGCTCGACCGCCTGCACGCGCTGCGGCTGCTGGCGTCCGTGCTGGACCGGGCGCTCGACCCGACGCAGGCGCGTGCGAGGCTGCTCGCGATCGCGGCCGACCTCACGGACGCCGACGTCGTGGCCGTGCTGGGACCCGACGACGTGCGCGCGGCCGATCCCGACGCCGCGACGGGTGTGGTCGCTCGCGCCGCGGCGGCGGCCGCGACGACCGCGCCGGGCCGGGTCGCGGTGCTCGACGGCGGCTCGACGGTCGTGCAGGTGCCCGCCGAGCCCGACGACGACCTGCGCGGGGTCGTCGTGTCCCGCACCGCCGGGCCGCCGTTCGGCACGGGCGAGCTCGACCTCGTCGACGTCGTCGTGGCGACCGCCGTGATGGCCCGCACCATCTGGCGCCTGCACGCGACGGCCGTCGAGCGGGCGGCCGTCGCGCGCGAGCACGAGGCCGCGTCGACCGTCGCGCAGGCGGTGCTCGCGCCCGCGCCGCCGGTGGTGCCCGGGCTCGACGTCGCGGCGCGCTCCGTGCCCGCGCACGTCGCGGGCGGCGACCTGTACGCGTTCGCCGAGCGCGACGGCGGGCTGTGGTTCGCCGTGGGCGACGTCGCGGGCAAGGGCCTGCCCGCGGCGGTCGTCATGAGCCGCGTGATCGCCGAGTGCCTCGCGGCGTTCACCAGCGTCGAGCCGGGCGACGTGGTGGCGGCGACGCAGCGGGTCGACCGGGACGTCCACGACTGGCTCGTCGACATCCGGCGGTTCGTCACGCTCGCGGTCGGCCACGTCGACCCGGCGAGCGGCGTCGCCCGCGTGTGCAACGCGGGCCACTCGCCCGTGCTGCTGGGCGCGGGCGGGCGTGTGACGCCGCTGCGCGCGACGTCGCCGCCGCTCGGCGTGCTCCCGGGCCTGGCGCACGCGGTCCGCGAGGTCCGGATGGCGCCCGGGGACACGCTGTGGGTCGGTTCCGACGGGCTCGTGGAGCAGGAGGACGCGACGGGGGGCATGCTCGGGTACGACCGCTTCGCGGCGCTGTGCGCGCGGTGGTCGCGGGGCACCGCGGCGGACGACCTCGCGGCAGTGCTCGACGCGGTCGCGGCGCACGGCCGGGGCGTGGCGCAGTCCGACGACCGCACGCTCGTCGTCGTCCGACGGGAGGCGTGGGCATGATCCGGGAGATCGACCTGCCGGTGGACCACTCGGCCCTGAGCGTGCTCGAGGACTGGTTCACGGCGTTGTTCGCGGACGCCGGCTGGTCCAGCCCGGGTCGCGTGCGCACCCGCATCGAGCTCGCGACGCACGAGGTCTGCGTCAACGTGGTCGACCACTCGGGCCTGACGCGCTGCGACCGGCTGCACGTGCGCGGCGCGGTCGACGACCGCGGCGTCACCGTGCACGTGAGCGACGGCGGCGCCGCGCCGGACCGCACGCGGATGGCGGTCGAGCCCGTGCCCGGCGTGCCGCAGGAGGGCGGGTACGGGCTGATGATCGTCCGCAAGCTCGTCGACGACTTCGAGCACACCCGGGAGGGCGCCGTGAACACGTGGCGGCTGCACGTGCACCGACCGCCGGCGGGGGGTGCGCGGTGACGCCGACGTCGTTGGAGGTGACGCGACCCGCGCCGGGGCTCGCGGTGATCGAGGTCGCGGGCCGGTTCGACGCGCCCGTCGCGCTCGAGGTGCGGCGCGCGATCGACACGTTCGCCGTCGGGGGCGTCGACACGGCGGTGGTCGACCTCACGGAGGCGACGTTCGTCGACTCCGCCGGGCTCGCGGCGGTCGTGCACGCGCACCGCGTGTGCGAGTCGGTCGGGGGCACGGCGGTGGTGTGCGAGCCACGCTCCGCCGACGCGCGGCGCGTGTTCGAGCTGACGATGCTGGACCGCGTGCTGCGCATGGTCGCGGTGCGCTCGGCGGGGGACGCCGGATGAGGGCGCTGGTGGTCGACGACGACACCGTGTCCCGGCTGGTCCTCGCCCACATCCTGCACAAGGCCGGCTGGGACGTCGCGCAGGCGGACGACGTCGCGGCGGCGGTCGCCGCGGCTCCCGGCGCGGACGTGGTGTTCTGCGACTACCGCCTGCCGTCCGGCACGGGGCTCGACGTGCTGGCCGGCGTGCGCGGGGCGTGCGCCGACGTGCCGTTCGTGCTGGTCACGGGCGTCGTGGAGCACGCGGCCGTGGGCGACGACCCCCCGCAGGGGGTGACGGCGCTGCTGAGCAAGCCCGTGAGCACGGCGACCGTCACGCGGGTGCTCGCGGGGCTCGGACCGGCTGCCTGACGTCGCGCCGCGGCACGGCGCAGGCCGTGCCGCGCACCGGGGGCGCGGCACGGCCTGCGGGGTCGCGGGGCGGGGCGGCGGTCAGCCGGCCGCGGCGCCCGCCTCGATCGACGTCGGCGTCGCGCCGTGCTGCACCTCGATGCGGCGCGGCTTGGCCTCCTCGGCGACGGGCACCGTGAGCGTCAGCACGCCGTCGGCGTAGGTCGCGGAGATGCGGTCGAGCGCCAGCCCGCGACCGACGGTGAGCTGCCGGGCGTACGTCCCCACGGGCCGCTCCTTGGCCAGCCACTGCACGTCGTGCTCGGTGCGGGCGGTCCGCTCGGCGCGGATGGTCAGCGTGCGGTCCTCGACGTTGACGTCGATCGTGCCCGGGTCGGCGCCCGGCAGGTCGACGTGCAGCACGTAGTGGTCGCCGTCGCGGTAGAGGTCCATGGGCATCGTCGCCGCGGCGCGGTCGGACGCCAGGACCTGCGTGAGCAGTCGGTCCATCTCCCGGAAGGGGTCGACACGAGTAGCCACACCCATCACCTCCTCGACGAGGGGCCCGGACCGCCCGGGCCCCGGTGCTCCCGCCGGCGGGGTCGCCCGCCGGGGGTCGGCTACACGTCAAGGATTAGCACTCTCCGCGGGAGAGTGCCAAGTGGTCGGCGGCAGGTGTTCGCGCACGGAGAACACGGCCGCGCGACGTCAGGCCGAGCGCCCCGGTCCGGCGTGCGGGTCGGGTGCGAACGACGCCACGAACTCCACCAGACGGTCGACGATCGGCACGTCCGCGTCGAGCCACGGCACGTCGTGCCACTGCCCCGACGGCAGCCAGCGCAGCTCGTCGTGCTCGACGATCGGCTCCGGCGAGCCCTCCACCACCTCGGCGAACCACAGCCGCATGACGTACCGCTCCGACAGGCGCCACGCCCCGTCGTCCGGGCCGAGCAGCTCGACGCCGAGCCCCACGCGCACGCCGAGCTCCTCGCGCAGCTCGCGGTGCAGCGCCTCCTCGGGCGTCTCCCCGGGGTCGACCTTCCCGCCGGGGAACTCCCAGCGGCCCGCGAGGCTCGCGGGCGTGGCACGCCGCGCGGCGAGCAGCAGGCGGGGGTCGTCGAGGTCGTCGACCACGGCGGCGGCGACGACGAGCACGGGGTCCATGCGCCGAGTGTGCCAGCCACGTGTCACGTCGCGGTCACGGCCGTGTGGCCGCACCGTTCCCGACGCGGGGGCCGGCGGCACGCCGGATCAGCGGATGCCGTGCGCCTCGGCCCACGCGACCGCCTCGGCACGCGTCGAGACGCCGATCTTGCGGTACACGGAACGCACCTGCGACTTGACCGTGTTGCGCGTGACGAACAGCCGCGTGGCGATCTCCTCGAGCGTCACGTCCTCGGCCAGCTCCGCCAGCACCACCCGCTCACGACGGGTGAGCGCGTGCGCTCCCGTGGCGGCCGGGTTCACGGTGGTGTCCAGCATGCTCATGATGTCCTCCGGAGTGCGGCGGGCCCGGACTCTCCGGGACCGCGGTGGCTGCGTACCGGATGAGAGGGGCAGGTGGGACCGCTATGACGCGACTTCTGCCGACTTCTCCGAATCACCGTGAGATCCCCCCCGCGGTGCCGATCGCTGCACCTGACATGACATCGTCCGACCGGCCCTGATACACCCGGGCGAACTTCCGTCCTCAGCAGGGTGCGGCAGGTCACTCGTTCGGGGCAAGCACCCGGACGAATGGACGCGTGTCCGAGTTCGCGCCCGTCCGGGGGGTCTGCTGGGCACTTTCACCCACGGATCGGGGTGAACGGGCCTCACGGGTTGAGCGCGCGGTACTCCTCGGCCGTCATGACGGGGCCCGTGGAGGTGACGTCGACCTTCAGGAGCCAGCCGGCGCCGAACGGGTCGGAGTTGACCACGGACGGGTCGTCGACCGCTGCCTGGTTGACCTCGGTCACCGTACCGGACACCGGCGAGAACAGCTCCGACACCGACTTCGTCGACTCGATCTCGCCGATCACGGCGCCCTGCTCGACGGTCGCGCCGACCGCGGGCAGCTCGAGGAAGACGATGTCGCCGAGCGCGTCGGCGGCGACCGACGTGATGCCGATCGTCGCGGGCGACGCGTCGTCGACCCACTCGTGCTCGGCGGTGTACTGCAGCGTCGTCGGCAGCTCGGCGGTCATCGGGGCTCCTGGGGGTCTCGGGCGGTGCGGGGGTGCGGGGTGCGGGGCGACGGCGTGTGCGCCGTCACCGAGGACGACGGTAGAAGGGCAGGGGCACGACGCGCACCGGTTCACGGCGGCCGCGCACGTCGACCGCGAGCTCGGTGCCCTCGGCGGACACCTCGGGCGTCACGTAGGCCATCGCGACGGGGTGGCCGAGCGTGGGCGACGGCGCGCCCGACGTCACGGTCCCCACGGTCGCGGCGTCGGGGGCGTCGGACGCGAGCACGGCGTACCCGTGGCGGGCGGCGCGGCGCCCGAGGCCCTGCAGGCCGACGAGCACGCGCGCGGGCTGCGAGGTCGCGCGCGCGGCGAGCGCGTCGCGCCCGACGAACGGCACGGGCTCGCCCGCGGCGTCGACCTTGTCGAGCCGGACGACGCGCCCGAGGCCCGCGTCGTGCGGGGTCGTGGTGCGGTCGAGCTCGTTGCCGTACAGCGGCATGCCGGCCTCGAGACGCAGCGAGTCCCGCGCGGACAGCCCGGCCGGCACGATCCCGTGGTCGGCACCGGCGGCGAGCAGCGCGCGCCACAGCGCGGGCGCGGCGGCCGCGTCGAGGAAGAACTCGAAGCCGTCCTCGCCGGTGTAGCCGGTGCGCGCGACGAGCACGGGCGTGCCGTCGACGACCATCGGCAGGCACGCGTAGTACCGGAGCGTCGCGGGGGTGACGTCGGCGGGGGCGTCGGGTGCGGGCGCGAGGCCGGGCAGCGCCTCGACGACGGCGAGCGCGTGCGGTCCCTGCACCGCGACGAGCGCCGTGGCCTGCGAGCGGTCCACGACCTCGACGTCGAGGCCCGCACCGGCGCCCGCGGCGCGCTCGCGCAGCTCGGCGAGCACGACCTCGTGGTTCGACGCGTTCGCGACCACGAGGTACGTCCGCTCGCCCGTGCGGTAGACGACGAGGTCGTCGACGACGCCGCCGTCCTCCTGCACGACCATCGTGTAGCGCGCGCCGTGCACCCGCAGGCCGGTGAGGTCGCCGACGAGCGCGCGGTCGAGGAACGCGCCGGCGTCGGGGCCGGTCACCTCGATCTCGCCCATGTGCGACAGGTCGAACAGGCCGGCGGCGGTGCGGACCGCGGTGTGCTCGGCCAGGTCGGACGTGTAGCGCAGCGGCATCTGCCAGCCGGCGAAGGACGTGAGCGCGGCGCCCAGGGCGACGTGCTCGTCGTGCAGCGGCGAGCGCCGGTCGGTCATGTCGTCTCCCGGGGTGGTGGGGGTGGCGGGCGAGGCGGGGCCGGTCATCGCACGTCGTCCGCGTACGCCTCGACGGGCGGGCACGAGCACACGAGCTGCCGGTCGCCGCGCGCGCCGTCGATGCGGCGCACGGGCGGCCAGTACTTGTCGGCCCGCAGCGACGCGAGCGGGTAGGCCGCCCGCTCGCGGCCGTAGGCGTGGTCCCACGCGTCGGCCGTCACGGCGGCGGCCGTGTGGGGCGCCTGCCGCAGCGGCGAGTCGGCGAGCTCCCACGTGCCGTCGGCGACCGCGTCGATCTCGGCGCGGATCGCGACCATCGCGTCGACGAACCGGTCGAGCTCGGCGAGGTCCTCGCTCTCGGTCGGCTCGACCATGAGCGTGCCGGCGACGGGGAACGAGAGCGTCGGGGCGTGGAAGCCGTAGTCCATGAGGCGCTTGGCGACGTCCTCGGCGGTGACGCCCGTGGCCTTGGTGAGCGGGCGCAGGTCGAGGATGCACTCGTGCGCGACGAGCCCGCCGGGGCCGGCGTACAGCACGGGGAAGTGCTCGCGCAGGCGCGCCGCGAGGTAGTTGGCAGCGAGCACCGCGGTCTCGGTCGCGCGGCGCAGGCCGTCGGGGCCCATGAGCGCGACGTACGCCCACGAGATCGGCAGGATGCCGGCCGAGCCCCAGGGCGCGGCCGCGACGGGTGCGACGGGCGAGCCGCCGGCCGCACCGGGCGTGGGGTCACCGGGCAGGAACGGCGCGAGGTGCGCCGCGACCGCGACGGGCCCGACGCCGGGGCCGCCGCCGCCGTGCGGGATGCAGAACGTCTTGTGCAGGTTGAGGTGCGACACGTCCCCGCCGAGCTCGGCCGGGCGGGCCAGCCCGACGAGCGCGTTGAGGTTCGCACCGTCGATGTACACCTGCCCACCCGCCTCGTGCACGAGGTCGCAGACCTCGCGCACGTGGGCCTCGTACACGCCGTGCGTCGAGGGGTAGGTGATCATGATCGCGGCCACCCGCGGGCCGTGCTGCGCGAGCTTCGCGCGCAGGTCGGCGAGGTCGACCTCGCCGTCCTCTGCCGTCGCGACGACCACGACCTTGAGCCCCGCGAGCGCCGCCGAGGCCGCGTTCGTGCCGTGCGCCGACGCCGGGATCAGGCAGATGTCGCGCGGCTCGTCGCCGTCGGCGCGGCGCGACTCGTGGTACGCGTGGATCGCGAGCAGCCCCGCGAGCTCGCCCTGCGAACCCGCGTTCGGCTGCACGCTCACCGCCGCGTACCCGGTGATCTCGGCGAGCCAGTCCTGCAGCTCTCCGACGAGCGCCGCGTACCCCTGCGTCTGGTCGGCGGGCGCGTACGGGTGGATCGCGGCGAACTCGGGCCAGGAGATCGGCTCCATCTCCGCGGTCGCGTTGAGCTTCATGGTGCACGAGCCCAGCGGGATCATCGTGCGGTCGAGCGCGAGGTCCTTGTCGGACAGCCGCCGCAGGTACCGCAGCATCGCGGTCTCGGAACGATTCACGTGGAACACCGGGTGCGTGAGGTAGCCGGTCGACCGCGCGAGGTGCGCGGGCACGTCCGCCGGCTGCGGCGCGACGGAGGCGACGGACGGCCCGTCCACCGGCGGCGTCGCGACGCCCGCGTCGGCGAACGCGAGGACGACGGCGCGCAGGTCGTCGCCCGTCGTCGTCTCGTCGCACGCGACCTGCACGTGGTCGTCGTCGGGCGCCCAGAGGTTGACGCCGCGCGCGGCGGCCGCGGCCACGACCGCGCGCGCCGCACCGGGGACGCGCGTGCGCACGGTGTCGAACACGTGCTCGTGCACGACCTCGACGCCCGCCGCCGTCAGCACCTCGGCCAGCCGGACGGCGCCGCCGTGCACGCGCCGCGCGATCGCGGCCAGGCCGTCGGGCCCGTGGTAGACGGCGTACATCGACGCGACGATCGCGAGCAGCGCCTGCGCGGTGCAGATGTTGCTCGTCGCCCTCTCGCGGCGGATGTGCTGCTCGCGGGTCTGCAGCGCGAGCCGGTAGGCGCGTGCGCCGTCGGCGTCGACCGAGACGCCCACCAGGCGCCCGGGCAACGTGCGCTCGAGACCCTGGCGCACCGCCATGAACGCGGCGTGCGGGCCGCCGCCGAACAGCGGGACGCCGAACCGCTGCGCCGAGCCGACCGCGACGTCGGCGCCGAGCTCGCCGGGCGTCGTCACGAGCGTGAGCGCGAGCAGGTCCGCCGCGACCGTCACGAGCGCGCCGCGCTCCTTCGCGGCCGCGACCACCGGACGCAGGTCGTGCAGCGCGCCCGACGCGCCGACCTGCTGCACGACGACGCCGACCAGCGGCCCGTCGACCTCGGGCAGGCCGTCCCGCAGGTCCGCGACCACCACGGGCAGGCCGACGGCCTCGGCCCGCCCCCGCGCGACCGCGAGCGACTGCGGGAACAGGTCGGCGTCCAGCACGACCGTGCCCGTCGTCGCCCGCGACGCGCGCCACATCAGCGCGACCGCCTCGGCCACCGCGGTGGCCTCGTCCAGCAGCGAGGCGTTCGCGACGTCGAGGCCCGTCAGGTCGGAGACGACGGTCTGGAAGTTGAGCAGCGCCTCGAGCCGGCCCTGCGAGATCTCGGGCTGGTACGGCGTGTACGCGGTGTACCAGGCCGGCGACTCCAGCACGTTGCGGCGGATCACCGCGGGCGTCGTCGTGCCGTAGTAGCCCTGCCCGATCATGGGGCGCAGCACGCGGTTGCGGCCCGCGATCGCGCGCAGGTCCGCGAGGACCTCCTCCTCGCCGCGCGCGGCGGGCAGGTCCAGCGGCCGGTCCGTGCGGATGACGGCGGGCACGGCCGCGTCGACGAGCGCGTCGAGGTCCGCGAACCCGAGCGTCGCGAGCATGCGCGCGGTCTCGTCGCCGCGCGGGCCGACGTGCCGGTCGACGAAACCCGCGGCCGCGGGCGAGTGCGTCGGTGCGGCGGGCGGGGTGACGGGCGGCGTGGCGAGGTCGGTCACGGGTGCTCCACGGGGTCGTCCGGACGGGTCCGGGACGGGTAGGGGCTCCCCGCTCTGTCATCCACCCGCGCAGGGGTGACCTGAGAGTTTTGCCGGTCCGCCATGAGCGCGTCCCACGGGACGGGCTCCGGGGCGCGCCGACTTGCACCGTCGGTGGGCGCCGGACCTGGCCGGCGCCGCTTTCCAGAGTTGCCTGGCCGCGGCGGTACGGGGGCCTGAGAGATTCCCGGGGAGGGTTGCTCCTTCGGCGTCCCGCGCTGCCGTCCGCACCGGTGTGCGGGCGGACGGTCGGCGGGAGCTCTCCCGCCGCGGTTCGAGCAGCGTGTTCAGTTGTGGTGGTCCGTCGGCCAGCGTACGGCACCCCGCGTCGCACGGGCAGGGGTGCGCCGCGCCGCGCTGCACACCCCGGTGCACTCGGAAGGTTGACGTTAAACCTCTCGACCCGACAGCATTCGGGCACCCGCCCCTGCACCGTCGCAGGACGGCGGGAAGGCCGCGGACGCAGGCGTCCGTGGCTCCGTCAGGGGGTGGCGCAGGACGTACTCCCCCACGCTCGAGGACGAGCGCGGGGCCGCGACGTCCCCTGCCGGTCGGGACCGTGAAAGGGGTACCGATGGGGATGAGGGGAAGAACGCCACGGCAGGCCCGTGGCGCAGCACGCAGGACCACGGCCGTGGTCACCGGCGCCGCGCTGGCGCTCGGCACGGCGGCGGCGATGGCGCCGTCCGCGGCAGCCGAGCCGGTGGCGCCGGACCCGTGGGTGTCGGTGACGCCCGAGGGCTACCACCGGTTCGTGGTGCCGCAGGCCGAGGCCGAGCGGATCCTGGGCAGCAAGCCCGCGCAGGTCGAGCTCCAGGGCAACTTCGGGCCCGCGGGCACGTGGTCGGACCTGGCCATGGACCCGAGCGGGACCGACTACCCGACGCAGGTGGGGATCCTCCAGCCCGGCCTGTACTACTACCAGTACACGGCCACGTGGCCCGACCGGACCAAGAAGTCGTTCAAGGAGCCCACGAGCCCCGTCGCGGTGACGGCGCACCCCACGTGGAGCACGCTGTTCGTGCCCGGACCGTCGGTGCAGTGGATGGCGGACGTCGCGCACGGCGGCACGGTCGCCGACCTCGCGTACGACAGCCCCGTCGACGGCGCCGAGCGCGACGCGCTGGTGTGGACGCCGCCGGGCTACGACCCCGGCCGCGCCGACGCCTACCCCGTGCTCTACCTGCTCGCCGACGGCTCGCAGTCGGCGCGCGAGTGGGCCGAGCTGGGCCGTGCGCCGCAGGTCCTCGACAACCTGGCCGCCGAGGGCGGCCTGGCCGACATGGTCGTCGTCATGGCCGACGCGCGGGGCACCGACCCGCGCACCGAGCTGCTCGACGGCGTGGTCGCCGCGACCCGCGACGCGTACCACGTGTCCGACGACGCGGCGGGCCAGGCGCTGGCCGGCATCGGCGACGGCGCGCACCACGCACTCACCGTGCTGCGGACCGACCCGGGGGTGTTCTCCGAGGTCGCGTCGTTCTCCGGGCGGCTCACCGGGTCGATCAGCGCGAGCACCGCGCGCGAGATCAACGCGGGCACCGACCGGCTGCGCGTCTACGTCGGCAACGTGCTCGACCCCGCGTACAACAGCACGCACGACCTGCTGCGCACGCTCGAGCGCGCGGGCGTCGAGCACGAGTTCGACGGCGTCGACCCCGACACGGGCGGCACGTGGGACACGTGGCGCGAGGGCCTGCGGGACTTCGCGTCGCGCGTCTTCCGGGACGACGCGGGGCACGGCCCGCGCGAGGGGCACCGCCCGCTCGACGCGCGCTACACGCCGCCCGCGGCGGGCTCGATCACGACGCCGCACGTCGACGCCGACGGCATCGTCACGTTCGAGACCGGCACGCAGTGGGCCGACGCGAAGGGCGTCACGGTGTGGGCGAACTGGGCGCCGAACGGCGCGTGGTTCCGGGTGCCGATGACGAAGGTCGGCGACCGGTGGCGGCTGTCGATGGGGCCGCTCGACGGCTTCTACTACTACCGGTACGTGGTCGACGGCGTCGACGAGAAGGACCCCGCCGACACCGTGAACACGCTCACGGGCGTCAGCCCGCTGTTCGTGCCGGGCGAGAACGACCGCATGCTCGCCGACGCCCCGGAGGGCCAGCGGGGCGAGCTGTCCGTGCTGACGTACGACAGCAAGGTCGCGAACGAGGAGCGCAAGGCGTACGTCTGGACGCCGCCGGGCTACGACCCGGACCGCGCCGAGCCGTACCCCGTGCTGTACCTCAACCACGGCGGCGGGCAGAACTACGGCGACTGGGTCGAGGTGGGCCGTGCGCCGCAGATCCTCGACAACTACTCGGCGCAGGGCGGCATCGTCCCGATGGTCGTCGTCATGGGCAACGGCAACGTGCCCGACTTCCCGACCGAGCTGCTCGACAACCTCGCACCGGCGGCGCGCGCGGCGTACCACATCCGGTCCGACGCGGCCGGGCAGGGCATCGCGGGCCTGTCGATGGGTGCGATGAACACGCTCAACACGTGGCTGACCCGTCCGGGTCAGTTCGGGTGGGTCGGCGCGTTCTCGGGCGGGCTGTTCTTCGGCACGCCGCAGTTCGACGCCGCGGCCGTCAACGCCGAGACGCGGCTGGCGCGCATGTACACCGGTGACAAGACCGACTTCACCTACCAGCAGACGATGAACCTGCTGGACCTGCTGGAGAAGAACGGGGTCGAGCACGAGTTCGCCGGCGTCACGCAGGGCCCGCACGGGTTCGAGGTGTGGTCGACGAACCTCATCGACTTGCTGCCGCGCCTGTTCCGCGAGGACGGCGGCACGCAGGGCGTCGAGCTGCGGGCGGTCGTGCCGGAGGGGCAGGACGGCGTGCTCGCGCTGTCCGTGGCCGACGACGGCTCGGGCGTCACGCTCGACGGGCCGCAGCAGACCGGCACCGCGCTGCGGTTCCGGGGGCAGCTGCCCGCCGTGACCGTCACCGACTCGCGGAGCGTCGCGCAGGCGGGGGTCACCGGGTGGGCCGTCACCGGCCAGGCGTACACGTTCGACTCCGGGTCGCGCCTGCTCGAGGGCAAGCACCTGGGGTGGACGCCGCGGGTCGAGACGCCGCGGGCCGGCCTCGTGGCCGGTGAGGCGCGCGCGACGGCGCTCGGCGGCGGCGAGGGGCTGGTCGTGCCCGGCCGGCTCGCGTCGGCGACCGCCGAGGGCCGGGTCGGCACGGCGACGCTGGGCGCGGACCTCGTGCTCGACGTGCCGGTCGACACCGCGCCCGGGGAGTACGCGGGCACGTTGAGCCTGACGCTGTTCCCCGTCGACTGACCCGACCGACGGACACCGGCGTGCGGCGGGGGGCCACCCCCGCCGCACGCCGGACCGAGGAGAGACCCATGCACCGCACGCCCCCCGCCGCCCGCGCGCCGCGCACCACCCCCGCGCCGCGGGGCACGCGCACGCGCCGCCCCGACCACACCCGCCGCACCGACCGCACGCACCGCACCGCCGGTGCCCGCGCCGTGCACGTCCGCGCCGGGCGCCTCCTCGCCGCGGGTGTGCTCGCGGCGCTCGCCGCGACCGGTGCCGCCGCACCCGCGGCCGCGGTCGGACCCGCGCCCGTCCCGGCGACGACGGACGCCGGGACGCCCGCCGTCACGTGGTCCGTGCGCCCCGGCACGCCCGACGGCCCGGACGGGCGGCTGTCGCTGCGCCACGTGCTCGACCCGGGTGCGTCGGCCGACGACGCGGTCGTGCTCGACAACCTGGGCGACCGCGCCGCGACGTTCGCGGTGTACGCGGGCGACGGCACGTTGTCCGAGGGCGGCGACTTCGACCTGCCGCCCGGCGGCTCGACGCCCGTGGACGGCGGCGCGTGGGTCGCGCTCGGCGACGTCCCCGGGGCCGAGCGCCAGGCGGACGGCGCGCTGCGCGTCACGCTCGACCCCGGTGCGCGCGCGACCGTGCCCGTGACGGTCACGGTGCCCGCGGACGCGACGCCGGGCGACCACCCGGCGGGCGTCGTGGCCGAGCTCGTCACGGGTGAGGGCGTGCGGCTCGCGGCGCGCACGGGCGTGCGCCTGCACCTGCGTGTGACGGGCGAGGTCACGGCCGCGCTCGCGCCGCAGGACGTCGAGGCGCGCTGGGTGCCGTCGTGGAACCCGTTCGCGCCCGGCACGGTGCACGTGCGCTACCGCGTCGCGAACACCGGCGACGTGCGTCTCGCGGCCCGCACGGTCGCGGAGCTCGCGGGCCCGGGCGGGGTCGGCGCCGCCGAGCACCGCGCCGAGCTGCGCGAGGTGCTGCCCGGGCAGTCCGCGTGGGTCGAGGGCGACCTGCGGGTGTGGCCCGTGGTCCGCGCGGCCGGGCACGTCGACACGCGCCCGTGGGTCGTGGGCGACGACGTCGTGGACGCGGCGCTGCGCACGGGCTCGGCGTCGGTCGTGGTGTGGGCCGTGCCGTGGTCGCAGCTCGCGCTGCTGGTCGTGGTCGTGGGTGGGGTCGTGCTGGTGCGGTGGCGGCGCCGGCGCACGGCCGCGCTCGTGCAGTCGCGGGTCGACGCCGCGCTGGCGGCGGCGGGGGTGCCGGCGGCAGCGCAGCCGGCCGGCCCGGAGCGGTCGGCGACGACGGCGGCGGGGGCCGACGACGCGGAGGCGACGCCGGCGGTGCCGGCGGCCCGCACCGACACCGCCTGACGCGGACCCGTCGTCGCGACGCTCGCGCCGCCCGTCGCGGGCCTCAGACCTCGCCGGTCTCCTGCGCGGCCCGCAGCGCGCGCAGCGCCTCGAGCGCGAGCGCGTGGTCGTCGGCCTGCGGCAGCCCCGAGACCGCGAGCGTGCCGACGGCACCGGCACCGTCCACGACGACGGGGACGCAGCCGCCCGCGGTCGCGTAGCGCGCGGGGTCGAGGCCGTAGTCGGCGAGCGTCTGGCCCTTGGCGGCCAGCCGCCGCCCGACGACGTACGACGCGGTTCCGAACCGGCGGACCGTGCGCACCTTGCGCTCGACCCAGCCGTCGTTGTCGGCGCACGTGCCCGGCCGGGACGCATGCACCAGCTGGTGCTCGCCGCGGCGCACGTCGACCACGACCGGCAGGTCGCGCTCGGCGGCGACGCGCCAGACCCACGTGCCGAGCCACCACGCGTCGTCGTGCCCGAACCGTACGAGCGTCACGTCCCGCAGCTCGGCCTCGAGCCGCTCGACCAGCGCCGTCGCGTCGTCCTGCGTGTCAGCCATGTGCCGTCCCTCTCGTCCGCCGGCCGTGCGCCGGCACCCGACCGTACGCCCGGCCGCGGTGCCGCGGCCGGGCGTACGGTGCCTGCTCCGTGCCCTGCTCCGGTGGTCAGATCTGGATGTCGCCGCAGAGGTGGACCTCGATGCCCATGCCGTGGAGCATGGCGGCCTTGGCGGTCAGGGCCTTGTCGGCGGTGGCCGCGTCGGGGGCGTAGGCCACGTTGAGGTGGTTGGCCTTGTGACGGGCCATGAACTGGTCACGGGTCACGCCGTGCAGCACGGCGTGCAGGATCGGCCACTCCGGGTTCGTGGCCTCCTTGCGGCGCCGGGTCTCCGCGGCGGGCAGGTCGACCGCGGTGGCACGGCCCAGATCAGCATGCAACCGGCCGTCGGCGATGTAGACCCGGGACCAGACCACTTCCCCGGCCTTGCAGACCCCGTTGAGGGTCGACCCACCGGCGGGGAAGAACACCGGGTCCTGCCGCCACCCCTCAGCCCCCGCGTACCCGCCGTCCAGGTGGGAGGCCGGCACGGACCCCGAGATCTCCCACACCCACACGAAGTCCCCGTCGAAGTCCTCGCCCCAGCGCACGTCGTGCAACGTCGTGGCCGGGTCCAGACCCATCGCCGACCACACCCGGTTGGTCACCAGCGCGTCGACCGCGACACCCTCGTCGGCCTCGTTGAAGTGCGGCACCGCCCGCCCGTCCCACAGCACCCGCGACCCGTCACGCGAACGCACCGGCGGACGGGCCACGTTGTTCAACAACCCCTCGGCCAGATCCGAGGCCGGGCACACGTCCTTCAGACCCTGCTGGTACTGGATGCCCACCGCGTCCAGCCCGAAGTCATCGGCGATCCACAACGCCGCCACGTACATCTTGTACTGCCACTGCAGCTGCTCACGCGTCAGCTCCGTGGCCTCGTCCGTGCCCAGCCGGAACGTCATCCCCGCCTCCAGCAACCATTCGTGCACCCCGTCGGCGACGTCGTCGGGGACCTGCTGCATCTGCGCCCACAACGCCGACTGCGACAACCGCTCCTTGTAGATCCCCGTCGGGTTCAACAGCTCGTCGTCGAAGATCGCGTTGTACATCCCCATGCAACCCTCGTCGAACACCCCGACGATCGCCTTGTCCCGCAGCAGCTGCGCCGCCAACGCCTCCCCCAGCTCCCGCTCGGGACCCTCAGGGAGCACAGGCAACGGGCGCACGTGCGACGCGTCATGCACGATCCGCCAGTGCGTCAGCCACGACGCGACCCCCGCGCGGAACCAGTCGTCCGTGCCGTCGACCGTCCAGATCGTCGAGTACTCCCGACCCATCTTCGTCATGCCCGCGTTCAACCCCAGCAGACCCACCAACCCCGGCCAGTCCCCCGCGAAGTTCGCCACCGTGAGGACCGGCCCCCGGTGAGTCCGCAGACCGGCGAGCACGTGATGGCTGTACTGCCACACCGCCTCCGCCACCACCAGAGGCGCATCCGGCGGAACGCTCGCGAACACCTCCAGACCCATCCGCTGCGAGCTGATGAACCCATGCCCCGTCACCGGATCCACCCCGTTCGCCCGCACCAGATCCCACCCGTGCTCCGCGAACGCCGCCGTGACGACGTGCTCCAGCTCGACCTGCGTGGCCCACCCCGCCGTGTTCGCCGACTCCCGCAGATCACCCGACGCCACCAGGTACGCAGTACGCGGCGGGGCGACGGGCTCGGGGGCGACGTCGGGAAAGACGTACGTGGACATGGCGACCTCTCCTGGTCGGTCGGGGCCCGGTGCGCGACGGTGCGCGGGGGCAGGGTGGACGGGGGTGGGTGTGGGCGGCGCGTCGGCCGACCCCCGCCGCTGCGTGGGCACGGCCTGGCCCGTCATGCGGCGTCCTCGGCGACGAACGTCGCGATGCGACCGCGGAGCGCGTCGAGCGCGGTCCGGTCGTCGTCGTCGAGCGGACGGAACGGGCGCCGGCAGTTGCCCGTGACGTCGCCGCGCGCGCACGCCAGGTACTTCGCGGACTGGAACACGCCGTGCGCGACGAGCGTCTCGACGACCTCGTTGATCTGCGACTGCGTGCGCCGCGCGCCCGCGAGGTCGCCCGCGGCGAACCGGTCCCGCACGCGCGCGAACAGCTCGGGCTGGATGTTGACGGTCGTGCCGATCGTCGCGCGCGCACCGACCGCCAGGGCGGACAGGTACTGCTCGTCGAACCCGTTGACGAACACCTTGTCGGGGAACGCCTGCACGAGCCGCTCGAGCGAGTACAGGTTGTGGTCGGTGTGCTTCATGCCGACCACGCGCGGGTGCGTCAGCAGCGTCGAGGCGTTGGACTTGTCGAACGCGACGCGCGTGAACTGCGGGATGTTGTAGAGCAGCACCGGCACGTCCACCGCCTCGACGACCTCGAGGTAGTACCGCTCGATCTCGTCGGGCGTGAACGCGTAGTAGTACGGCGGGATCATCGAGATCGCCGCGACGCCGGACTCCTGCGCGGCCCGCGCGAGCGCGATCGTCTGCGCGGTGCTCGCGGTGCCGACGTGCGCGACGACCGGCACGCGCCCGGCCACCTGCCGGGTCACGCGCTCGACGACCTGCTGCCGCTCGTCGAGCGAGAGCAGCAGCGCCTCGCCCGACGAGCCGCAGCAGTAGAACCCCTCGACGCCGCGCGCGAGCTGCTCCTCGACAACCTCGCCCAGCACGTCGAGGTCGACCGCGTCGTCCGCGCGCGTGGGGGTGACGAGCGCCGAGAAGATGCGCTCGCGGTCGCTCACCACGCCGTCCACCCGCCGTCGACCACGAGGTTCGCGCCCGTCATGTAGCGCGAGCCGTCGCTGAGCAGGTAGACGACGGGCGCCAGGAAGTCGTCCGTCGTGGCCATGCGGCCGATCGGGATGCGGCTCGTGTAGTTGGCCTGGAACGTCGCGTCCTGCGTGTCCCGCTCGATGCCCGACGGCGTGAGCGTGTTGACGCGGATGCCGTGCCGGCCCCAGTAGGTCGCGCAGTACCGCGTGAGGTTGTAGATCCCGGACTTCGACGCCGAGTACGCGACGGGCTTCACGAACGGGACGCCCGTGCGCTCCTCCTGGTACGCGTAGATGTCCTGGACCGGCGAGACCATGCCGTAGATCGAGCCGACCGCGACGATCGAGCCGGGCTTGCCGGCCTCGCGGATGCGCCGCCCCACGGCCTGCGTGATGAGGAACGTGCCCGTGAGGTTGACGTCCACGACCTGCCGGAACACCTCGACCGGGAACTGCTCGAACGGGCCCGAGACCTCGGGCGGCGCGCTGGGCTGCGTGTCGATGCCCGCGGTGTTGACCAGGCCGTCGGGGGCGCCCCACGGCTCCAGCACGGCGTCGAGACCCGCCTCGATGCTGGCCTGGTCGGCGATGTCGAGCGCCGCGAACCGCAGACGCGGGTGGTCCACGAGGTCCGCGAGCGCGTGATCCGGGCCGGGCGCGGCCTCGCGCGAGACCGCCGCCACGCGCGCGCCGCGCGCCAGCAGCTCGCGGGTGAGGGCCGAGCCGAGCTGACCCAGCGCCCCGGTGACGACGATCGTGCGGCCCTCGAGGCCGAAGAGGTGGTCGGTCACGGTCACACCTCCACCCGGTGCGCCGCGAGGTGCTCGGTGTCGAGCTCGAGGCCGTGGCCGGGCACGTCGCGCGGCACGAAGAACCCGTGCTGCGGCGGCTGCGGCAGGATCGCGCCCAGCTCGGTGAGCGTGCCGCCGTCGGTCATCTCGCCGCACAGCGCGTTCGGCACCGAGCACAGCACGTGCGCGGACAGCTCGACGACGAAGTGCGGGGCCATGGGCGCGCAGTACGCGCGGGCGAGCGCCGCGATGTCGAGGTACGGCGTGATGCCGCCGACGCGCCCCAGGTCGGCCTGCACGAAGTCGCACGCGTCGTTCGCGAGGTACTGGTTGAACTGCTGCAGCGTGTACACGTTCTCGCCCAGGCCGATCGGCGTGGTCGAGCGCGCCCGCAGCCGCTGGTGCGCCACGACGTCGTCGACGCGCAGCGGCTCCTCGACCCAGTACAGGCCCAGGTGCTCGAACCGCGACATGGCCTGCACGGCCTGCCCGAGGGTCCAGCCCTGGTTCGCGTCGACCATGAGCGGGTACATGCCGACGGCCTCGCGGATCTTGGTGAGCCGCTCGACGTCCTCCTCGAGGTCGGGCTTGCCGACCTTGACCTTGGCGGCGAAGTAGCCGTCCGCCTTCCAGCCCTTGACCTGCTCGACGACCTCCTCGGCCGACAGGTTGAGGTTGATGCCCGACCCGTACAGCGGCACGCGGTCGCGCACGCGGCCCAGCAGGTCCGCGAGCGGCACGCCGCGCTCCTTGGCCAGGGCGTCCCACACGGCGATGTCGACGGCCGCGAGCGCGAGCGTCGTCGTGCCGCCGGGGCCGTTGTCGCGCAGGTACTGCCACGAGCGGTGCCACAGCGGGACGGCCGCGACCTCCTGGCCGAGCAGGGTCGGCGTCAGCTCCTCGAGCATCGCCATCATGGCGCGCCCGCCGACGCCGGACGTGTGGGACAGGCCCACGCCCACGACGCCCGTGTCGGTCGTCAGGTGCGCGGTGATGATCTCGATGTGGGTGACGACGTGGATCTGGTCGCCCCACGTGCCCTTCGGCAGGGGCAGGCGGGACAGCTGGTACTCGATGCTCTCGATCTTCACGACGGGGTCCTTCCGGGGGTGGTGCGTGCGGGTGCCGGCGGGGTGGGTCTGCGCTGCGCGATCACCCCTTGACGGCGCCCGCGGCGAGGCCCGCGACGAGGCGCTTCTGGACGACGAGGAACCCGGCGACGACCGGGAGGACGGCGAGCACGCCGCCGGCGGTGAGCAGGTCCCAGCGGATCTGGTACTCGCCGATGAACAGGTGCAGGCCGATCGGCAGCGTGCGCGTCGACGTCGACTGCATGAAGGTCAGCGCGTACAGGAACTCGTTCCACGACAGGATGAAGATGTACGTGCCGGCGGCGACCATGCCGGGGGCGAGCAGCGGGACGATGATCATGCGGACCACCTGCCACGAGCTCGCGCCGTCGATGCGGCCGGACTCCTCGAGCTCGCGCGGGATCGAGTCGAGGAACCCCTTGAGCAGCCACGTGGCGAACGGCGTCGCGAACGCGGCGTGCACGAGCGCGAGGCCCAGCACGTTGTCGAGCAGGTTGAACACCCGCAGCTGGCCCTGCAGCGAGATGACGAGCAGCACCGCGGGCAGCAGCTGCGCCACCAGCACCGCGACCATGAACACCTGGCGCCCCACGAACTCGAAGCGGGACAGCGCGATCGCGGCGCCGCTCGCGCACACCAGCGCCAGCGGCACGGCGACCGCCGCGACCACGAGGCTGTTGCGCAGGTACGTGAGGAACGGCGTCGAGCCCAGCAGCTCGGAGTACGCCGCGGTGCTGATCTCGGAGGGCCACAGCGACGCACCCGCGGACGCGAGCTGCGACGACGGCGTCAGCGACGTGAGGAACATGACCACGTAGGGCCCGAGGATCGTCACGATCCACACGGTCAGCAGCACGTACAGGCCGGTGCGGCGTGCGGCCGCCAGGCCGGTGAGCCGCGCGGAGACGGCGCTCATCGGCCGGCCCCCTTCCTCGAGGTGAGGCGGATGTAGACCACGACCAGCACGGACAGCACGGCCGCCTGCAGCACCGCGTACGCGGCACCGGTGCCGAAGTCCATGGCCTTGTAGGCCGTGACGTACGACTGCAGCGAGAGCGTCGTCGAGGCCAGGCCCGGCCCGCCGCCGGTCATGATGAGGACGAGGTCCACGTAGTTCGCGGTCCAGATGAGCCGCAGCAGCGTCGTGATGAGGATCGTCGGCAGGATCGCCGGCAGCACGACGTGCCGGAACACGCCCACCGGCCCGCAGCCGTCCATGCCCGCGGCCTCGCGCAGCTCGGGCGCGACGCCCTGCAGCGCGGCCAGGATCATCACCGCGAACAGCGGCACGCCCTGCCACACGTCGACCGCGACGAGCGTCGGCAGCGCGGTCGACGACTCCGACAGGAACGCGATGGGCCGGTCGATCACGCCCAGCCCGCGCAGCGCCGCGTTGAGCACGCCGTGGTTGGGGTCGAGGATCCAGATCCACATGAGCGCGACCAGCACGCTGGGCGTCGCCCACGGGATCATCGCGAGCCCGCGGTACACGCCCCGCAGCGGGAACTTCGCGTTCAGCAGGTGCGCGCCGACCAGGCCCAGCACGAGCTGCAGCAGCACCGCGCCCAGGGTCCAGACGAGCGTGTTGCGGGCCAGCAGCCCGAAGTCGGGCGCGGTGACGACGTCCACGAAGTTCTGCAGGCCGACGAACCCCTGCACGCCGACGAACGGGTTGACGTCGTTGAACGCGAACCACACGGACCGCACGAGCGGGTACCCGGCGAAGGTGCCGACCAGCACGAGCGCGGGCGCGAGGTAGACGTAGGCCTCCAGCCCGCGCCGCGGGCGACGCCGCGGCGCGGGGGTGGTGGCCGAGCGGCCGGTGCCGGTGGTGCCGGTGGGACCGGCCGCTCGGGTGGTGACGGTGGTCATGGTCAGTCCTGCTCGAGCGTCGTGACGAGCTTGGCGAGCATCTCCTCGCTGGACTGCTGACCCTGCAGCGCGATCTGCACCTGCGTCTGGAACTCCTTGGCGGCGAGCTGCGCGACGCCCGGGAGGGCCGGCCAGCTCTTGGCCGTGCGCGCGGCCTCGACCGCGAGCTGCAGGTCGGGGTCCGTCGAGAACGGCTCGGACGCGGCGACGGACTCCAGCACGGGCAGCTGCCCCTGGATCGACGTCGAGACCGTGCGCATCGGCTCCTCGGTCGCGAGCCACGAGATCCACTCGAACGCGGCGTCCTTGTCCTTGCAGGACTGCAGCACGACGTTGCCGCTCATCGACGTGAGCGTCGAGGGCCCGGCGCCGTCGCCGACGGGGATCGGGACGACGCCGAGCGCGTCGCCCAGCGCCTCGCGCATCGCGTTGAGCGAGCCGGGGTGGTGGATCATCATCGCGGTCGTGCCGGCCGCGAAGTTGGTCTGCACGGGCGCGAACGCCGCGGTCACCGAGCCCGGGGGCGCGGCGTCCAGCTCGGTGACGACCGACAGGTACCGCTCGTTCGCGGCCACGGCCTCCGGGCTGTCGAGCACGACGTCGCCCGCGGAGTCGACGACGTCGGCACCGCCCGCGAACATCCAGGCCATCCACTGGTCCTGGCCGCCCGCGCCGCCGCGCACGTCGAACGCGTACTTGCCGGCCGCCGCGTCGGTGAGCGCCGCGGCCGCGTCGAGGAACTCCTGCTGCGTCGTCGGCGGCTCGAGGCCCGCCTCCGCGAAGCGGTCCTTGTTGTAGTAGAGCCACAGCGTCACGTACTGGTGCGGCAGCATGTAGACCGCGTCGCTGCCCGGCAGGCGGCCCGTGTCCCACAGCGAGTCGATGACGTCGTCCTTGCCGTCCCACGCCTCGACCTGGTCGGTGAGGTCCGCAAGGATCCCCTGCGGCGCGAACTGCCCGAGCCACCAGTCCTTGCTGCGCGCCGCGCACGCCGCGGTGCCCGAGGACGCGGCCGTGAGCAGCCGGTCCTGGTACTGCTCGAGCGGGATCGTCGTGAGGTTGACCTGCACGTCGTCGTGCGTCGCGTTGAAGTCCTTGGCGAGGTCGTCCCAGGTGGTGTCGGTGGCGTCGTCCTGCCAGAGCCAGTACTCGACGGTGGTGGGCCCCTCGGCGGCGTCGTCGCCGCCCCCGCACGCCGCGAGCGCGGTGACCGCGGCCATCGACAGCGCGACGGCGGCGACCTTGCTGCGTGCCTTCATTGCTCCTCCTTGAGCCGTGCATGACCTACGAGTGGTGGTGTCGGGTGCTCCGGGCGTGCCGGGGCGCAGCGCTGCGCCCGGGGGCCCGGACAGGTGGTGCGGGTCGGGTGCCCGACCCGTCAGGTGAGGGCGGGGACGGTCGCCGCTCGGTCGTCGAGCCGGCGCCGGACCCCCCAGAAGTGCGCGTCGAGCTCGTGGGTCGCGAGCCGCACGTCACGTGCGACCACGGCCTCGAGGATCCGCGCGTGCATCGCCGCGACGGACAGCAGGTCCTCCTGCTGCCGCGCGCCCCCCTCGAGACGCCCGTGCAGGCGCCAGAACGCGGCCGAGACGCCCTCGAACACGCGGTTCTCGACCGACGAGAACAGCGCCCGGTGGAACGCCTCGTCCTCCCGGTGCACGGGTTGCCCGCGCCGTGCCCCGGTCGTCATCGCCGCGACGGTCGCCCGCAGGTCGTCCTGCTGGGCGAGCGTCATGCGGGCCGTCACCTCGGCGACGTGGCTGATCTCGAACGCGTGCCGGATCTCGAACAGCTCCTCGACCGACCGGTCCGACACGCCCAGCACCGCGGCGAGGTACAGGCCGAACCGGTCCGGGTGGAACCCGAGCCACACGCGCCGCGCGCCCTGCCGCGACCGCACCGCGCCGAACGCCTCGAGGACGCGCAGCGCCTCGCGGACCTGCGGACGCCCCGCGTGCATGGCCGCCGCCATCTCCGACTCCGTGGGGAGCACCTCGCCGACCCGCAGGCCGAGCTCGACGATCCGCTCGACCAGCCGGACGTCGACCTCGTCCTGCCCCGCCAACATGTCGGACAAGCTGCTCACCTCTTCGTTGAGGACTCGCGCCGCACCCGGAGTGCGACGAGCGCCACGCTAGGCAGGCAGCAGCGGGCAGGACAACACGAAGTGGTCACTTGTCCGACAAGGTGCTGCGAGGTGGGGTGCTGACCTGTACGCAGTTCATCTCCCCTGAACGGACAGGAGCGGTCCGATCACAGCGCCAACCAACTCCGGTGAGGCGTCCGCAGCTGATCGACGAGGCTCCCGGGATGGGCCCGCACGGGCGCGCCAGGGGCGCCTGCCGCGCCACGTCGAGGAAGGCCCGCTTTCGCGCGGCCGTACTGGCCTCGCTCACTTCGTCACCCTCCGAGGCACTCTCAGGGGGTGCAAACGGCGGTCGGATACACGCATGGTGAGTGTCTGCGCTTGCTCTCCTTGCAACGAGAGGAGGCCGAGCAAGTCGCGGAGCCAAGGTGCTCAAACGGCACGTGGTCGACCTTGATCTCGGGCATCCTGGGCACGTGAGCGCAGCCGACCTCGATAAGGCGACCATCAACCAGTTGCGGCCGCTCGCCGCCGACCGAGTCAGCGTGCTGCTCGGGGCTGGAGCTTCCGCTGGCGCGGGCCTCCCGGGTTGGGACGCGCTAGCGCGTGACCTCCTTGTGAGAAGCGGGGCGGTCGGCAATCACACGGAGGCGAGCACCTTCCTCGCGAGACAAGACGCAATCTTGGCCGCAGAGGCAGCAAAAGCGGCCACCTCCGACTTCGCATCCTTGCTTCGACAAACCCTGTACGACGGCCCTACGGCGCCAGAACCGGCAGTCCTGCACCTCGCGGCAGCCGCCCTTGCTGCGCGGCACAATCCGGGAACGGTCCAGCTCCACACGCTCAACTTCGACACTCTGCTTGGCGACGCACTGCGCTTGGCTCTAGCCGAGAGCGGCATCAAGGCCGAGGTGCACGAACGAGCAGAGAGTCGCCAAGGCCCTCCCGACGCCTACGTCGTAAACCACCTCCATGGCATCCTCCCACCGGACCCCGCTGCTCCGGATCGCGGGATCGTGCTGACCCTGAGCGACTTCGCCAGACTCGGGGCCGAACCGCATCCCTGGCAGGTCGCTGCGCTCCAGGACTCGATCCAGAAGGGGCCCCTCATCCTGGCAGGCACCTCTTATCGCGATCCAGACATTCGCCAGTGGCTGCACTCGACTCACAAAGACCATGAGGTGGCTGTACTGCTCGCCAGAGAAGCAATCGGGCTCGACCGCGCGACATTCGAGCGACTTAAGCCAGCTCTCGAAAACCAGTGGACAGCAATCGGCGTACGCCCGGTAACGCTTCACGACCACGCGGACGCCGCCCAAGCCCTACGTGAACTACCTCATCTTTGCGAACCAGATTACCGGTCGCCACAGGAACGGGCCGCTACGGTATGGGCGCAACAGGCGTCAAAGTTTCGGTGGGGGCAGCAATTTCATAACCAGCAACTGCAGGATCACGTAGACCAGCTCCGCCCTCATCTCGGGGATGAAGCGAACCTGACACTGTGGATCGCTGACGGCTGCGGACGCCTCGTGCGCTGGTCCGCGCCGGATCGCACCTACGTCGACCCGGCTCAACTCCGACGTGTGGAAGTCGGCCACGACAGTGCCTGGGTCGCTGGCCAGTGCCTGGGGCGCGACGACGTACTCGCTGCTGATCTTGATGGTCCGCGCGGTGCGACACAACGATGGCGCTCGGTGGTCGCGGCGCCGATCACAGTCGAGGTCGACGGCGGACCAGCCTTCTCGTCTGCAGTGCTGACATCGGCTAGCCCAAGAACACTGAAGGAGCTGGACGCCGACGCATGGCAGCAGGAACTCCTGGAACTGGCCAGCCAGTGGGGTGACCTCTTGAGCCTCATCTGACAGCTTGAGGAGCTAGCATGAGCACCCACCGCGGGAGGACACATGAAGTCGACGAGCAAGGTATCGCTCAAGCAGATCGACCGCGCCACCTACCGTGCAACCACTACGAACGGGCGCAGCGCGGTCACCGGACGCTTCGTGTCCGCGAGCGCTACGCAGCGGGCTCCTCGCGGCCCTGTGACCGAGAAGCGCACGAGCAAGGACTAGTTCACTATGCGTCGCAGCCTCGCGGCGCAGTGGTCTAGAGCGACTCAGCCCGGGCGAGCGCGGTGCGCCGCGTCCGTCTCAACCGCTGGGCACCAACCACGACATCTCGACTCAGGTCGTGGGCACACAGGCCTGCCCCGATGCGCGCGCCCGTAGTCGAGCCGCACGCACGTCGGCTAGGGCGTCTAGCTAGGCCCAGAAGGGCGATGGCACGGCTCTGACATGCGGACTACCAGCGTCGCGCTCGATGCACCACGCCGCCTGCGACCCCTCACGCGTACGGCGGCTGGATGACCGCGGCGTCGGCGTGCGCACCGGCCGCGCGCGCCGCCTCGACCGTGAGCTCGACGTCCGCGAGCGGCCCCTCGACCAGCAGCGGGTCGCCCGTCGCGGTGTCGCCCGACCAGCGCACCGACGCCTCGGGCGGCGGCTGGAACGCGACGCCCGGCGGCAGCCGGACCACCGCGGCGGCGCGCACGCGCTCGTCGTCGGCGACGCGCAGCAGCACCGAGCGCACCTGCGGCAGGCGCTCGACCGTGCGCGCGAGCAGGCGCGCCCGCCGATCGCCCGCGCGGAACGTCACGACGACCAGGCCCGCGTCGTCGTGCACGTCACCCGTCGCCATCGAGTCGACGTTGACGCCACGTGTCGCGAACACGCCCGCGAGCGCGGCGATGCTGCCGGTGCGGTGGTCGGCGCGCACGTACCCGACCCAGCGCGTGTCGTCGTGGGTCACCGGGCCGCTCCGTCCGCCGTCGCCGGGGTCGTCGTCGGGGTCGTGCCCGTCCACGGCGCAGCGCCCGCCGCGATCGCCGCGGCCGCCTGCGCGAGGCGCGCGTCCTCGTCGGGCGGCAGCGGGTCCAGCAGCACGCGCGTCCACCCCTCGGGCCCGACGACGACGGGCACGCCCAGCACCCCGTCGACCGGTGAGCCGCCCACCGACGCCTCGCCCGCGAGCGCGACCTGACCGGCCACGACGATCTCGCGGCCGTCGAGGATCGTCTCGACCAGGTCGATCGTCGCGGACGCCGTGCCCGTGGCCGTCTTGGCGCCGGACTGGTGCGTCATCCACGGCCGCGCGACCACCCGCAGGTCGGGCGGCCAGGTGTCGATGAGCGCGAACGCCGCCGCGATGTCGCGCGAGGCCACGGCCATGAGCTGCGCCTTCGCGTCCGCGACCTCCGCGGGGAACGTCGCGAGCGTGCGGCCGCCGCGCAGCCGCGCCACGGCCCGCTCGCGCTCGTCGACGTCGAGGCCGCTGATGCGCACGGTCGACCACAGCGGCACCGCGTCCTCGCCGTGCTGCCCGCCGACGAACCCGCCCACGCGGTGCCGACGCACCCCCAGGGACACCGCGAGCTCGCGACGGAACCGCAGCGTGTCGAGCCACGCGCCCATGCCGATCACGCGGTGCCGCCCCAGCCGTTCGGCGAGGATCGCGACACCCAGCTCGACCGGGTTCGACACCACGACGACGACCTCGCTCCCCGACCCGTGCGCGGCCAGCGCGTCGGCGTACGCGCGGAACACCGCGGCGTTGTCGGCCGCGAGCTCGGCGCGCGACGCGGGCACGCCGTCGCTCGTCGGCGGGGGCGTGCGCCCGGCCGCCACGACGACCACGTCCGCGACCACGTCGTCCGGGTCGAGCGCGACGTCCAGCAGCGGCGCGTGCTCGTCGTACGCGTCCACGAGGTCCGTGCGCAGGCCGTGCACCGCGCGCCCCGACGCACCGCCCGGCCGGCCGACGAGCTGCAGCCGCGACGTCGGCGGCAGCACCTGCCGCTCCACGAGCTGCGTGCAGATCTGCCGGCCCACGTCGCCCGTCGCCCCGAGCACCGCCACGTCCATGCCGGTCACGCTACGGGCGCCGGATGACGCGCACGTTGCGCGCGGCCGTGCCGGGGCGTGCGGGTCAGGCCCGCGACGTCACGCGGACGGGAACAGCGACGCGATGACGACCGAGCAGACGATGCCGATCACCGGCAGCAGCAGCCCGAAGCGCCACCACACGTTGACGTCCGTCGCACCGTTCGGGTCGAGCGCGCGGCCCTCCTCGTCGGAGATCGCGCGCTGCGCCCAGCCGTCGGGCGTCGCGGTGGCGAGCGTGTAGCCCTTCGGCCACGAGATGCGGAACAGCCAGAAGAGGTGGAAGTACGACCACGCGCGCACCAGGACGCGCCCCGGGTCGAGCTCGGCCGTCTTGCCGCGTCGTCCCCAGCCGAAGAAGATCATGTGCCGTCCCGTGCTCGTGGTGTCCATGCCCTGGTGGCCGTGCCCCGCGGCCCTGCCGGAGGGAAGACTAAGCGGTCATAACCGACGGGCTCGCGCTGTGACCACGACTCCACCCGTCCGGCGGAACGCCCCTCAGCGACCCACGGGTGCCCCGAGACCGCACTCGGCGAGCCGGGCCGCGAGCGCCGCGGCGTCGAACGGGGCGCGCACCTTCACGTCGTTGTCGAAGTAGACGTGCACGTCACGCGGCCGGTCGGGCGCCGGGGGCGTGAGACGCGGGCCGTCCGGCGGCGGTGCGCCCGTGGCCCACGCCGCGACCTTCGCGGCCCACGCGTCGAGCTGTGCGTCGTCGTACCCCGACACGTACAGCTCGCCGTGCCCGTGCAGGCGCACGTAGACGACGTCGCTCGTCACGTCCTCCAGGTGCGGCCAGCGTCCCGCGGTGTCGGCGACGACCAGGCCGACGTCGTGCGCGCGCAGCAGCTGCGGGAACGCGGGCGTGACGAACGAGTCGTGCCGGACCTCCAGCACGTGCCGCAGCGGCCGGTCCGCGTCCGTCGTCGTCAGCGCGCGCCCCTCGGCGACCTTGTCGTCGTGCCGCTCCGCGAGGCGCGCCGCCGCCGCGGTGCTGCGCGGCAGCAGGTCGAAGAACCGGGCCAGCCGGTCGGGGTCGAAGCCGAGGTTCGGCGGCAGCTGCCACAGCAGCGGCCCGAGCCGGTCCCCCAGCGCCAGCACGCCCGACGCGAAGAAGTTCGCGAGCGGCGTCTCGACGCCCGCGAGCTTCTTCATGTGCGTGACGAAGCGCGGGCCCTTGACCGAGAACACGAACCCCTCGGGGGTGTCCGCCCGCCACGCGCGGTACGAATCCGGGCGCTGCAACGAGTAGAACGACCCGTTGATCTCGACGGACCCCAGGTGCGCGGCCGCGTACGCGAGCTCGCTGCGCTGCGGCAGCCCCGGTGGGTAGAACACGCCCCGCCACGGCGGGTACCGCCACCCCGAGATGCCGATGCGCACCGCGCCTGCCATGCGGCGACTGTAGGAGGGCGCCGGCGCGGGCGCCGCCCGGGGCGCGGTCCCGTCCCACGACGCGTCCCGGCGGACGACGCTCGGGTCCGCCGCCCGGTCCCGTCAGCGACCCGTCGGCGACAGCCCCCGGACCGTCATCCCCAGCCACTCCTGCGTCCGCTCCGCGAGCCAGCGCGCGTACGGGCCGAGGTCGACGTCCGTGCCCGCCCACTCCTCGAGCGTCGCGAGCGCCGCGTGCGAGTCCGCCCCGGGGTCGTCCCGCTCGCTCGGGTCGTCGGCGACCGACCCGTCGAGGTTCACCTTGACGCCCTCGGTGTGCTCGACCCACAGCGCGGACCGCAGCTCCTCGTCCGCGTCCGGCGGCACGTCGTGCGGACGCGTGACGAAGAGGCACGCGCACCAGCGCTCGGGCAGGTCGTCGGTCTCCGCGAGGAGCTGCAGGTTGGCGCGCGTGACGGTCAGCGGCGCCGGCAGCGCGACGGGGTCGTCCGCCTCCTCGGCGACCACCTCGGCGACGGCGAACACCACCTCGGCGAGCGCGATGGAGTGCGGGTCCTGGAGCCCGAGGCCGGGCAGCGCCACGAGCTCGGTCATGATCGGGCCGGTCCGTCGCTGCTGCGCCCCCCGACCCAGGTCGAGGACGAGGTCGCCGCCGGGCTCGACCTCGATCCCGAACGTGCGCCCGGTGCGCTGCCGCACGTCGCCGAGCACGGCACCCGGCGCGTCGCCGGCGCGCAGCTGCACGGTTCCCTCGAAACCCGCGGCGTGCAGGACCGTGAGCGCGGGCTGCGCGTCGTCGAGCACGCGGCGCAGCTCACGCGTCCAGACCAGCACCGAGGTGAACTGCCCCTCGACCACGTCGACGGTCAGGGCGGTGCCCGCACCGAGCGCCTCGGGCGGCGGGGTGCGGTCGCGTCGGAACAGCCTCACGTCTCTCCTGTCACCGGGGTCGCGGTGACCCTAGCGGTGGAGGTACGTCGGCGGGGTCGGACGTCGGGTCAGAAGTCGAAGAGGTCCTCGAGCCACGACTCGCGCTTCTTGCGCTTGCGGCCGTCGTACCCGCGGCGGTCGTCGTAGCCGCTCCGCGGATCGCCGCCGCGCTCGTCGTAACCCCGCCGCTCGTCGTACCCGCGTCGGTCGTCGTACCCGCGCGGCTCGGGGGCCCGTACGCGGGCGCGGGCGCCGCAGCACCCGGGACGGCGCGCGGGTCGACGCCCGGTGCGGCCGGGGCGGCGCGGTCGAGGATCTTGTCGAGCTCGCCGCGGTCCAGCCAGATGCCGCGGCACACCGGGCAGTAGTCGATCTCGACACCCTGGCGGTCGGTCATGACGAGCGTCGCTTGGTCGACGGGGCACAGCATGGCGGGACTCCTCTCGGCAGCGTGGGCACAACCTACGTCGCCGGGCTGTGGGCCGCCCGGCACCCCGGTCACGGCAGCCGCACGCCGACCAGCGCCTCGGTCTCCTCGCGCACGCGCCGCCCGAGCGCGGGCTCGCGGTAGCGCGGGTCGCCGGCGCCCAGCACGGGCAGGCCGGTGATCCGCCCCGCGGGCCCCCAGTACTGACCGCTCTCGACGTGCGGGTCGGCGGCGGCGCGCACGGCCGACCACGCGCCCGCGTCCTTGCCCGCGCCGACGAGGCCCCACAGCGGCTCGACGCCGCGGTCGGCGCGGCGCGGGTCGAGGACCCCGGGCCGCAGGGGGCTGCGCGAGCCGATCGCGACGCCGGGGTGGCTGAGCAGGGCCACGGTCGACGAGCCCGTGGCGCGCAGGTGCCGGTCGAGCTCGGCGAAGAACGCCTCGTGCACGGCCTTGGACAGCACGTACCGACGGCCGACGGTCAGCGGTCGCGCCGACGGCAGCGGGCGGGACGCGGCCGCGAGGTCGCCGATCGCGGGGTGGAAGAGCCGCACGAGCCCGCTGGTCGTGCCGACCACGCGCGCGCCGGGCGTGCGGGCCAGCACGGGCAGCGCGTGCGCGACGAGCGCCGCGTTGCCGAGGTGCCCCGTGCCCATGACGGGGTCGAAGCCGTCGGCCGTGGTCGCGCCGGCCGTGCGCAGCACCATGACGGCCGCGTTGAGCACGAGCGCGTCGACGCGGTCGAGGTCCGCGAGCGCGTCGGCCGCGCGGCGCACCGAGTCGAGCGACGCGAGGTCGAGCGGCAGCACGCTCGTGACGGCGGCGGGGTGCTGCGCGACGATCGCGGCCCGCGCGGCGGCGGCGCGGCCGGCGTCGCGCGCGGCGACGACGACGTGCGCACCGGCGCCCGCGAGCTGCTCGGCGATGAAGTAGCCGATGCCCGCGCTGCCGCCCGTGACGACGACGGTGCGGCCGGTCTGGTCGGGCAGGTGGTGGGGGTCCCACGCGGTGGCGGTGGCTGCTGCGGCGGTGGCGCGGGGCGAGGTGGACGCGGGCACGGCGACTCCGATCAGAAGCGGAACCTTCCTCCGGTTCCGACTCGGCGGACTTTAAGCGGATACGGATTCCGTTTCAAGGTAGGGTCGGGGCATGGTCGCCCTCCGCTCCGACGCCGCGCGCAACCGCACCGCCCTGCTCGACGCCGCCCGCAGCGCGCGCGACGAGCGCGGGTACCCGCCGGCGCTGGCCGACGTCGCCGCCCGCGCGGGCGTGGGGGTCGGCACCGCGTACCGGCACTTCCCGTCCCACCGCGCCCTCGTCGAGGCGCTCGCGCTCGAGACGCTCGACCCGCTCGTGACGGCCGCGCGCGAGGCCGCCGACGACCCGACGGCCGACGCGTTCGGCGACCTCGTCGTGGGCGCCACGCGCCTGCTCGCCGACGACCCGGCCCTCGCCGAGGTCGTGAGCGACTCCGCCGGGGCCGGCCCCGAGCTGCGCGCCGTGCTCGACGAGCTGCTCACCGCGTTCGGCGCGCTGCTCGCCCGCGCGCAGGCCGCGGGCGACGTCCGCCCCGACCTCACGCCCGTCGACGTGCAGCACCTCGTGTGCGGCATGCAGGTCGCGGTCCGGCTGGGACGCACGGCCGACGACGGCGCGGCCGCGCGCTACGCGTCCGTGCTGCTCCACGGGCTGCGCCCCTGACACGTGCCGGGCCGGTACGCGGGACCACCCGCGCGCCGCGCCCGGCAGCGCGTCGGTGCGTCAGGCCGCCCGGCGCAGCATCGACCAGACCGACGGCCCGTCCGGCACGTCGACCTGCGCGACGACCTCGAACCCGTGCCGCCGGTACAGCGTCACGTTGCGCGGGTCGGACGTGTCGAGCACGACCGGCACGTCGCCGACGCGGTCGAGCCCCTCGCTCACGAGGCGTGACCCCAGACCCGCCCCGCGGGCCTCGGGCAGCACGCCCAGGGTCGCGAGGGTCCACGCCCCGGCGGGCGGCTCGGGGCTCGGCGCGGCACCCAGGCGCTCGATGCGGTCGCCGTGCAGCTCCGCCACGCGGTGCCACACCTCGTCGGCGGGCGGCGGGACGTCGACGGGCACGAACGCGACCACGCCCCGCACGTCGTCGTCCACCAGGACGACGCCGTGCTCGACCGCGTGCGCGAGGTACAGGCCCTGCACCTCGGCGAGCCGTGCCGCGTGGTCGTCGGCCGGCAGCACCCAGTCGGTCCACGCGTAGCCCGTGAACGCGTCGGCCAGCACCCGCGCCGCGGCGGGGACGTCGGCCGCGGTCGCGGCGCGCACGGCGCTCACAGCGTGCCCTGCCACGCGACGATCCGGTCGGCCGCCTCGGCGACCACCGCCGGCGAGGAGGCGAAGGACAGCCGGACCCAGTCACGGCCGCCCACGGGGTCGAAGTCGGTGCCGGGGGTCAGTGCCACCCCGGCCTCGTCGAGCAGTCGGGCGCAGTACGTCACGGCGTCGAGGCTAGTCGACGCCACGTTGCCGTACAGGTAGAAGGCCCCGTCGGCGGGTGCGACCGGGTCCCACCCGAGGTCGGGCACGCGGTCGAGCAGGAGCCTGCGGGACTCGGCGTAGCGCTCGACGTTGGCGCGCGCGGCGGCCATGCCCGCGTCGCTGAACGCCGCGACGCCCGCGTGCTGCGCGAGCGCCGGCGGGCACAGCGCGACGTTGCCCGCGAGCGCGTCGACAGGTGCCACGAGGTCGTCGGGCAGCACGAGCCAACCCAGGCGCCAGCCCGTCATCGCCCAGTACTTGGAGAACGAGTTGACGACGACCGCGCCGGTTCGCAGGTACCGGGCCGCGGTCGCGGTGGCGGGCGTCTCGCCCGACGCGTCCGGGTACGTGATGCCGTGGTAGATCTCGTCGCTGACCAGGCGCACGCCGTGCTCGCCGCACCACGCGGCGAGGGCCGCGAGCTCGTCCGGCGCGATCATCGTGCCCGTCGGGTTGGCGGGCGACGCGACCACGAGCCCGTCGACGGGCCGGTCGAGCGCCTCGAGCTGCGCGACCGTCGGCTGGTACCGCTGCTCGGGCCCGCACGGCAGGTCGACGACCTCGCAGCCCAGCGCCGTGAGGATGTTCGCGTACGCCGGGTAGCCGGGCCGCGCGAGGGCCACGCGGTCGCCGACGTCGAACGCCGCGAGGAACGCGAGCATGAACCCGCCCGACGACCCCGTCGTCACCGCGACCCGCGCCGGGTCGACGTCGACGCCGTGCGTGCCCCGGTAGTGCGTCGCGATCGCCGCGCGCAGCCCCGGCGCACCCAGCGACTCGGTGTACCCCAGGTCGCCGGCCGTCAGCAGGTCGATCGCGCGCTGCCGCACGACGTCCGACGCCCCGGTCGACGGCTCGCCCGCGCACAGGTTGAGCACGTGCTCGCCCGCGGCGCGGCGCGCGTTCGCGGCGGCGAGGATCTCCATGACGGCGAACGGCGGCACGTGCGCGCGGGCAGCGACCTTCATGCGGGCCAGTCTGCCGTGCACGGGGACGTCGACGCGGACTCAGGAGAGCGTGCCCGCGCTGCGCAGCAGTGCCTCCATCGCCCGCTGCGCACGTGTGACGTCACCCTCGCGGACGGAACCCGAGGCGTAGGCCGCCTGCGTCTTGAGCGAGAGCAGCGTGTGGAGGTGTCGGGCCATCGTCGGGTCGGCGGACTTCAGCAGCTCGATCGCCTCGTGGTGGCTCTCGCTGCGCGAGTAGTGCCCCAGCCGTGCGCAGCAGATCGCGTCGGCAGCGGCGATGCCGGCGTGGACCGCCAGGGTCACGTACGCGTCCGCGACGTCACGTGGGTCGTCGGCCAGGCTCAGCTGGTCGGCGGCTGCGTCGCCGAACTGCCGAGCCTTGGCGAGTCGACCGGCACGTACGCCCGGGGTTGCGGGCTGAAGTCTCACGACTGCGCCGCCGCGCGTCGGAGGGCACGACGCAGCCAGTGCTCGTCGCCCGCGACCCGGATCCCGTCACGCTGCGCGTTCTGCAGCACGGGCCGCAGGCTCTCGTCGCGGACCTGTTCCTGGTCGAGGAGGAGCACCCGCGCATCGTTCCCGGTCCATGCGTGGACCCGGTCCTCCAGATCCCGGACGAACGCCTCGACCTCGTCCGCGGCGGCGGTCGGGAGGATCACGAGCAGGTCGACGTCGGACGTCTCGGTGGTCTGCGACCTGGCCCACGACCCGAAGATCGATGCGTAGAGCGGCTGGACCGGCCACGTGTCGAGCTGCCGCGCCATCCTGTCGACGAGTTCGGCGGGCTGTGCCGCGAGCAGCCGAAGTCCCGGCACCGCGAGATGGTCCGAGTTGAGTCGGTACGTGATCGCGTGGCCGACGTGCACGGCGTTCACGACCCCCTGGCGCGAGAGCCGCTCGAGCGTGCGGCGCACCCCGTCGACGGATCGCTCCGGGATCAGACGTTGCAGCTGCCCCGCTGTGAAGGCGACCTCCTCAGCGCGCAGCAGCCGGTACAGCACGTCGGCGTCGAGCGTGGGCGCGACGACTGCGAGCGGACGGGTGATGTCCATCCGTCGACGATAGTCGACGACTGTCGAATCTTCTCGACTTTCGTCGATCATTCTCGACGCGCTGGTGCGGGGCGCGTCGGATCACGACGCGACCGCGACCAGGGGGCGGCGCGCGACCGTGAGGGTGTGCGTGTCGGGCCAGTCGACGGGCTCGCCCGTCGCCGGGTCGCGCAGCGCCGCGCCGACGCGCAGGCGGTGCTCGACGAGCCAGTCGTTGCGCCACGGGCCGCTGCCGGGCTCGAGCTCGAACCCGACGCCCGTCAGGAGGTCCGCCCAGTCGTCGCCGGTGAGGTCGCAGAACCGCTCGTGGCACTCCGACAGCCACGAGTCCGTGTAGTCGCGCGTGTAGAGGTACTCCATCGCGGTGCGCAGCGACGTGCGCGCGACGCTGCGGCCGTCCGCACGCTCGACCCACGCGTACGTGACGTCGGCGCCGGACAGCCGCGGGAAGTCGTGCGCGAACTGCGTGAACCGCGCCGCGGGGGCCAGGCCCGCGACGTGCGCCGCGGCCTCGGCGCGCGGCAGGGCGTCGAGGTCGCGCGCGGGCACGTCGCCGTCGCCGTCGAGCACGAGGTCGACGACGCGGTCGGGGTCGGCCGGGCCGAGCACGTCGGAGTTGATCCACACGCCGCCCGGGCGCGTGTGCGCGAAGATCCGGCGCGCGAGCAGCTCGAGGTCCGCGCGGCCCGCGCCGTAGCTGGCGATCTCGTGCGTGAGCGCGATCGTCGTCGTCGTGTCGACCGAGCGGTCCGGGAACACCGGGCCCAGCAGCAGGTTGCGCTGCGCGAAGAACACGTTGGGGTTGGCGAACACGCCCTGCGCGCGCCGGTGCTCGGCCTCCGCGACGAGGTGCCGGGACACGTCGACGCCGTACAGGTCGGACTCCGCGAGGCGGGGGTCGCGCGCGGCGCGCTCCAGCAGCCCCCCGGCCGCGCACCCCAGGTCGACGACACGGCCCGGGCGCACGTGCGGCGCGACCTGCGCCCACTTGCGGTCCGACGCGTCGTCGAACGCCGCCGTGTACGTCGCGTAGTCGCGCGTCGCGGTGAGGTCGCCGTCGTCCTGCACGGTCGGGTCGGTGTGCACCAGGCGCACGTGCTCGTCCAGCCGGTACCGCTCGTAGAACGCGACGGCCTCGGGGTGCGCGAGGGTCCGCCACGCGTCGTCGCCCGCGACCATGCGCTCGAGCACGACCCACGGCCGGTCCGGGTCGCCCGGGGCACCCGCCTCGACGGTCGCGATGCGGAACCCCTCGGCCGCGTACATCGCCGCGACCTCGGGCGTCGAGCACGCGACCACCGTGTCGGCGGGCGTCAGCGGCGCACCCAGCACCAGCTCGGACGTCGCGAGCACGGTGTGCGCGAACCGCGGGCTCGGCGGCACGTCAGCCACGGGCACGACGAGCGACGGCAGCCCCGCGCGCGTCGTCACCGCCTCGACCATCGCCTCGCGCCGGTGCGCCGGCACGGGGTTGCGACGCGTGCCGCTGTGCGTCGCGGACGTCAGCGCCCACACCACGCGCGCGTCGGGCGCGCACTCGACCGGCTCCCCCGCGGCGTCGCGCACGCGCCCCGCGAGCAGGTCGGTCAGGTACGCCACCTGGAACGCCGTGACCAGGTGGTGACGGCCGGGGAACAGGACGTGACGGATCGCAGGCACGGACGGCAACGCTGCCACACGCCCGCCCGCGTCACCTCACAGGCGCCACCAACGCGGGCTCCTCGCGACCAGGCCCGCCGACGGACAGGCTGACGACTCCACGGACACGGGCACGCGGCTGTCCGTCGTCCGCGACGGTGTCCGTCGACGAGGAGAACGCGGGGCGAAGGTGCGCGGGTGCGGACGGGTCAGCGGTCCGGTGCGTCCAGCGCGGCGCGCACGTGCGCGACGATCCCGTCCGCGGCGGCCTCGATCTCGGCGAGCGTCGTCTCGAACCCGGAGTCCGGGCCGTACCAGGGGTCGTCGACGTCGAGCACGTGCTCGGGCTGGCCCGGCTCGGCGGGCGCCGCGGGGTCGAACGTGCGGAGCATCCGGATGCGGTCCGTGAGCGCCGGGTCACCGTCCACGAGCCGACGCAGCGCCCGCGCGTGCGCGGCCGTCATCGGCAGCACGAGGTCACGCTCCGCGAGCTCGGAGGCCCGCACCTGCCGCGCGCGGTGCCCCTCGCCCGTCGGGTAGCCGTGACGGCGCAGCACCGCGCGCGCCCGCGGGTCCACCGGGTTGCCGTGCTCCTCGTCGCTGACGCCCGTCGAGTCGACCTCGACGACGTCGCCGAGGCCCGCGTCGGCAAAGCGCTGCCGCAGCACCACCTCGGCCATCGGGGAGCGGCAGATGTTGCCGGTGCAGACGGTCATGACGCGGTACGGGCGGCTCACGCGTCCATCCTCCCAGGCCGTGCAGACGGCTCAGAGGCGACGGCGCCTCCGGCACCCGACGCACGCGTCGACGGACACCGCCTCGGCCGACGGACAGGCGCGTGCCGGTGTCCGTGGGTCCGGGTGCCTGTCCGTCGACGGGGTCGGCGTCGGCGATGGCGTCGACGACGTGCGCGACCGCGGGTCCGCGACGCGCGTCCGCCTACAGTGGCGACGTGCCGCGACCGGACGCTCCGAGCCGTCGGCGGCGTCTGCACCCGGCCGTCGTCGTCGCCGTGTGCGTCGTGCCGCTCGCGTCGTGCGCGCGGGCCGACGTCCCGGGCGGGTCCCCGTCCGTCCACGCGCCCGGGGTCGAGGCACCCGCCGCGCCGTCGGGCACCGCCACGCTCGACGTCCCGCTGCCGCCCGCCGGTGCGCCGTTCGAGTACCAGCTCGGCGGCGCGGACGAGCCGGACGCCGGCTCGGTCGCTGTCGCGCGCGACTCCACCGAGCAACCGGCCGGGCCGTACGCGATCTGCTACGTCAACGGGTTCCAGACCCAGCCCGGCGACACGGCCGCGGTGCTGCGCGACGAGCCCGACCTGGTGCTGCACGACGACGGCGAGCCCGTGGTCGACCCGGGGTGGCCCGACGAGGTGCTGTACGACCTGTCGACGCCCGACCTGCGGGCCCGGGTCGCGCAGCGCGTCGGCGCGTCGATCGACACGTGCGCCGCCAGCGGCTTCGACGCCGTGGAGGTCGACAACCTCGACTCGTTCACGCGCTCGCGCGGCCTGCTGACGTCCGACGACGCGCTCGCGCTCACGGCGCTGCTGGTCGAGCGGACCCACGCGCACGGCCTGGCGTACGCGCAGAAGAACACGCCCGACCTCGCGGAGGCGGTGCGGGCCCTCGGCGCCGACCTCGTGGTGTCCGAGTCGTGCGCGCAGTGGGACGAGTGCGGCGCGTACACGGCGGTGTACCCCGTGGTGCTGGACATCGAGTACGAGCGCGCGCCGTTCGAGCGTCTGTGCGCCGCGCAGTCCGACCCCGGGACGCACGACCCGCACCTGTCGGTGATCCTGCGCGACCACGACCTGGCCCCGCGCACCGACCCGGCCGCCGTCCACGAGACCTGCTCGCGGTGACCTCCGACGACGACACCCGCCGAGGAACCTGACGGGGTAGCACCGAGCACCTGTGACGGACGACGGGTGCCGGACGCCGCACGCGGCGGGTGGGTGTCAGCCGGACGACGGAGGATGGGGGTGTGGACCGGGGAGGTGATCGCGCGCAGCGGCTCGAGGCGGGCGTGCGCGTGCGCGACGCCGCGACGGTCCTGCACCTCGACGCCGACGCGTTCTTCGCGGCCGTCGAGCAGCGCGACAAGCCGTCGCTGCGCGGGCGGCCCGTGCTCGTCGGGGGGGTCGGCGGGCGTGGGGTCGTGTCGACCGCGTCGTACGAGGCGCGGCGGGACGGCGCACGGTCCGCGATGCCCATGGCCCGGGCCCGCCGGCTCAGCCCGGCGGCGGCCGTGCTGGTGCCGCGGTTCGCGGCGTACTCGGCGTACTCGCAGGTCATCATGGGGGTGCTGCGCGAGCTGACGCCCGCGGTCGAGCCGCTCTCGATCGACGAGGCGTTCGCCGACCTCGCACTCGCCCCCGACGGCGTCCCCGAGCCCGAGGAGGCCGCGGCGTGGTTGCAGGCGCGCGTCGCGGAGCTCACGGGTCTGACGGTGTCCGTGGGCGTCGCGCGGTCCAAGCTCGTCGCGAAGATCGCGTCCGACCTGCGCAAACCCGGCGGCGTCGTCGTCGTGCGACCCGAGGACGAGGACGACGTGCTGCTGCCGCTCGACGTGCGCACCGTCCCCGGCGTCGGGCCCGCGACGCAGGGCGCGCTCGAACGGCTGGGGGTGCGGACGGTCGCCGACCTGCGCCGCCAGCCCCTCGACACGCTGACGATGACGCTCGGCGAGGCGCACGGCACCGGGCTGTACCTGATGTCCCGCGGGCTCGACGACCGTCCCGTCGTCACGTCCACCGAGCGGAAGTCGGCAGGCGCCGAGCGCACGTTCGCCACGGACCTGCGGGGCCGCGAGGTCGTGCTCGCGGCCGTCGACGACGTGGTCGACGAGGCGCTGCAACGGCTCGAACGGCACGGCGGCGCCGCCCGCACGGTCGTCGCGAAGGTGCGCTACGCCGACTTCTCGACCGTGACCCGCTCGGTGACGTTCCCGTACCCCACGGCGTCCGACGCCGACCTGCGGGACGCCGCGCGACGGGCCGTGCTCGCGGCGGGCGTGGTCGAGCCCGTGCGCCTGCTCGGCGTCGCGTTCCACGCGCTGTCGGCGCACGCACAGCTCGCTCTCGACCTCGACGCGCACCTCTTCGACGCGCCCCGTCGCGCCGTGGTCGCCGAGCACGACCACGTCAGCGGCCGGCTCGCGGTCGCCGACGCACCCGAGGTCGACGCCGCGCCCGACGTCGCGGACGTCGACGACCGGCCGACGGGTCCCGACGTCGCCGACACCACCGCTGACACCCCCGTCGACGGCGCCACCACCGAGCCGGTCACGGATCCCGACCTGCCTGACGTCACCGCCCTCGACGCGGCGGACGCCGCCGACGAGGGCACCGGAGCACGCGTCGTCGGGCGCCCGCTGGGCCCGTCACCCGTCGGGCGCCCGCTCGACGAGGCCAACGCGCGTCCCGGTCTCGACGTCGAGCACGCGACGCTCGGGCGCGGCTGGGTCGTGCACGTGCGGGGCCGCGAGGCGACCGTCCGCTTCGAGACCGCGACCACGGCACCGGCACGCTCGCGCGTGCTCGACCTCGACGCGGACCCGCTCGTGCTCGTCGAGCCCGTGGGCGTCACACCGCCGAGCGCCGTGCCCGCCGAGCTGCGTCCCGCCTGACCTGCACGACCTTGCCGACGACGAGCCCGACGACCAGGCCGACGACGGCCTGGGCGACCCGCTGGTTGAGGCTCAGCCCCGCAGCCCCCGCGCTGAGCAGGGGCATGAGCCCGACGAGCAGCACGAACCCGCCGACGCACACGGCGCGGACGATCCGGTCGTCGCGACCCTTGCCCGGGTGGAGCGCGATCCCGATACCCGCGAGGACCCCGGCGGTCGCGATCCCGAACGGGGTCACCCACGTCGCTGCCAGCAGCACGACGGCGGCCGCCGTGCTGACCCACCAGCTGCGGTCCCGGTAGAAGGGCGTGGTGTCCTCACCGGTCCACGCGTCGGGGTCGACGGGGCGGGCGTGGGGCAGGTCTCCGGTGGCCATCACCCGACCCTGCCAGAGTTCGTCGGCGCGCGGGCCCGGATCCGCGACCCGGCGTCGAGCCCGACGTCAGGCCCGCGTGGTCAGTCCCGCGCGGTCAGCACCAGCGGGCCGCGCTTCGTGATCGCGACCGTGTGCTCGGCGTGCGCGGCGGTGGAGCCGTCGGCGCTGCGGATGGTCCAGCCGTCGTCGTCGACCACGTAGCCGCTGCCGCCGGCCATGAACCACGGCTCGATGGCGATGACGAGGCCCGGCTTGAGGCGCGGGCCCGACCCGGCGCGGCCGTCGTTGGGGACGTGCGGCTCCTCGTGCATGGTGCGGCCCACGCCGTGACCGCCGAAGTCGGTGTTGATGCCGTACCCGGCCTGCCGTCCGACGCGGCCGATCGCGGCGGACACGTCCCCCATGCGGGCGCCGGGCTGCGCGGCGGCGATGCCCGCCGCGAGCGCGCGCTCGGTGGTGTCGATGAGGCGCTGCGCCTCGGGCGTCGTCGTGCCGAGCTGGAACGTCAGCGCGGAGTCCGCGACCCAGCCCTCGACGTCGCACGCGAAGTCGATGCTCAGGACGTCGCCGTCGGCGAGCACCCGGTCCGACGGCAGGCCGTGCAGCGCGTGGTCGTTGACCGACGTGCACAGCACCCCCGGGTACGGCATGGCGCCGAAGCTCGGGTGGTAGCCGAGGTACACCGAGCGCGCCCCGGCCTCCTCGATGAGGCCGCGCGCGTGCGCGTCCAGGTCGTTCGTCGTCATGCCGACCTGGGCGTACGCGCGCAACGACGTGAGGACGTGCGCGACGAACCGCCCGGCGGGACGCATCTGCTCGATCTCGGCGGGGGTCTTGAGGGCCACGCCCCCAGCCTGCCACCGCCGGTGTGCGGGCAGGGAACAGCCCGTGGGCCGGAACCCCTGACGGGGCCCTGCCGCGAGGGACGAGGTCGCGGCTCCCACGGGCTGCGGTGACTGCGGGGATTCGCTGCCGCCCGTGCCGGGTGGTCCGGCGGGGCACCTGCGGATCTTCGCGGTCCGTCCGATGTCTCGGGCGGCTAGCGGGCAGCCACCTCACGCGTCCGGAAGTACTTCATGTCTCGGACCACCTCCTCTCCGTGTACCGACGACGCTACGCCGCGTCCGCGGGGCCGCCAACGGGTTTTCCGGGCTTTCGGGCACGGCGGCTCAGGGGGTCGTCGCGCGACGACGCAGCAGCCCGCGCACGACGACGCCGACGGCGACGACGCCCAGCGCCGTGACCAGCGCGGACGGCGGCAGCGTGACGACGAGCAGGAGGCAGCCCACCAGCCCGGCTACCGGCAGGACGCGCACCGACCACACCGTGGTCGCCCCGCGCCGCGCCGGCGGGCCGCGCCACGTGCGGCCGCGCAGCACCGCGACGTGCGCGACGGCGTAGTACAGCAGCACGCCCGCCGACGAGAACCCGATCGCGCCGCGCAGGTCGAGCAGTGCGACGAGCACGGCGACGACCAGCCCGACCGTGACGGTCGCGCGCGCGGGCGTCGCCCGGCCGGGTGCGACGGCCGCGAGCCACCCGGGCAGGTCGTGCTCGCGCGCCATGGCCAGCGTGGTCCGTCCGACCCCCGCGAGCAGCGCCAGCAGCGCGCCGAGGCTGCCGGCGGCGGCGCCGACCCGCACGACCGGTGCGGCGGCGTCCCACCCGGCGGCCGCGACCACGTCCGCGAGCGGGGCGCGCGAGGCCGCGAGCGCGTCGGCGCCCAGGGCGTGCAGCACGACCGCACCCAGCACGGCGTAGACCGCGAGGACGGTCACCAGCGCGACGGCGACGGCGCGCGGGATGGTGCGGGCCGGGTCGCGCACCTCCTCGCCGAGCGTCGCGACGCGCGCGTACCCCGCGAACGCGAAGAACAGCAGCCCCGCGGCCTGGAGCACGCCGAGGGGCCCCGCCACGAGCACGTCGGCCACGGGCGGCAGGCCCGCGGGGGCGTCGACGCCGACACCTGCGGCCACTACGGTCGCGAGGGCCACGAGCACGACGACGACGAGCACGCGCGCGACCCGTGCCGTGCGCGTCACCCCCAGCAGGTCGACCGCGACGAGCAGCAGCACGGCGCCCACCGCGACGGGCCGCTGCCACGCGGACGGTGCGGCGTACGCGGCGAACGTCAGCGCCATCGCCGCGCAGGACGCGGTCTTGCCGACGACGAACGACCACCCCGCGACGAACCCCCACCACGGTCCGACCTCGGCACGCCCGTACGCGTAGACGCCGCCCGCGACGGGGTGCGCGGCCGCGAGCCGCGCCGTCGACGTGGCGTTGGCCCACGCGACCGCGCCCGCGACCACCAGGCCCACGAGCAGCCCCGCACCCGCCGCCTGCGCGGCCGGCGCCCACACGCCGAACACGCCGGCACCGAGCATCGCCGCGAGCCCGATCACGACCGCGTCGGTGAGGCCGAGTCGGCGCGCGAGGGCGGGGCTGGTCACGCGCGGACTGTAGGGCACGCGGGTGGCCGCCGCGCCGCGGGACGGTGAACCCCGGTGGTCGGGCGACGCGGCGGCGCCGGCCGCGGGCGGCTGCGACGCGCAGCGTCGAGGCCCGGCGTCAGCCCGCGAGCTTCTCCGCGACGGAGATCGCGCGCTGCGCGAGGTGGTCGAGCGCGTCGAGCTGCGCGTCGCCGAGCGGTGCGTCGTTGTCGGGGCCGGTGACGTGCGAGACGCCGTACGGGTTGCCGTCGGCGAACTTCAGCGGGTCGGTGTAGCCGGGCGCGACGACGATCCCGCCCCAGTGCATGACGGCGGTGTGGATCGACAGCAGCGTCTCCTCCTGGCCGCCGTGCGCCGTCTGCGTCGCGGTGAAGGCCGAGTACACCTTGTCGGCGAGCTTCCCCTCGGCCCACAGCGGCCCGAGCGTGTCGACGAACTGCTGGAACTGGCTGGTGACGTTGCCGAACCGGGTGGGGCTGCCGAGCAGCACGACGTCGGCCCACACGAGGTCGTCGGGGGTCGCGACGGGCTCGTCGGCGGTCGCGTCGACGTGCGCGCGCCACGCCGGGTTCGCGTCGATCGCCTCGGTGGGCGCGATCTCCTTGACGTGCCGGCGCCGCACCTGCGCACCGGCCGCGGTCGCGGCCTGCTCGAGGCGCTCGGCCATGGCCTGGACGGTCCCGCTGGCGGAGTAGTAGACGATCGCGACGTTGACCACGGAGCAGCTCCTTCTCGACGGCTGGCGGTCCACCGATCCTCACCCGCCCCCGGTGCGCACGCACCTCGACCCCCACCGGCCGCGGCACGCACCCGCCGAGCGCGGCAGAGGCACGTCGAGCGCGGCACTCGTGGGTACCGCACTCGACGCACGAGTACCGCGCTCGCCGAAGTGAGCGGGTGGGCGGGGGCCGGCGGGGCAGGAGCGGACCGGGGGTAGGTGGGCGACGGCGGGTCAGGCGAGGTCGAGGGCGGACGCGGACGCGAGCAGCTCGTCGACGACCGCGGCGACGGTGGGACGGGGCTCGTGCCGGGTCGCGCGGTGGCGTGCGACGAGGCGGCGCGAGCCGAGCCCGGGGACGGTCGCGACGGTGACGCCCTCGGGCAGGTCGCCCTGCAGCGCGAGCGCGGGCAGCATGCCGATGCCCTGCCCGGCGGCGACGAGCGCGAGCGCGACGTCGAAGTCGTAGTAGACGTGCCGCGTGGTGAGCGTGCCGACCTGCGCCGCGACGCGGGCGAGCGCGCGGGCCGCGGCGGTGCCCGGCTCGGACTCGAGCCAGGTCGCGCCCGCGAGGTCGGACAGCTGCGTGGGGACGGCGACCTGCGGGGGCAGCACGACGCGCCAGGGCTCCTCGAGCAGCACGACGTCGCGCTGCCCGCGGGGCGTGTGGGTGTCGGCGTCCTCGTCGCGCTCGATGAGCACGACGTCCGCGTCGCCCTCGCGCAGACGGCGCAGCGCGTCGGTCGCGTCACGCTCCTCGACGACCAGGTCGACGCCGGGGTGGTGCTCGGCGAGGGTCGCGAGCGCGGGTGCGACGACGGCCCGCAGCGCGGTCTGGAAGCCGGTGACGGTGACCCGGCCGGCGAGCTCGCCGCCGAGCGCGGCGAGCGCCTTGCGGGCCTCGACGAGCTCGCCCTCGATGCGTTCGGCGGCGTCGGCGAGCACGCGCCCGGCGGCGGTGAGCGTCGCGCCGCGGGGTCCGCGGTCGAGCACGGCGACGCCCTCCTCGGCCTCGAGCCGGGCGATCTGCTGGGACACCGCCGACGGCGTCACGCGCAGCACGTCGGCGGCCGCGAGGACCCCGCCGGCACGGTGCACGGCGAGGAGGACGGCGAGGCGGCGGGGGTCGGTCGTCACAGGGTCAGAGTAGTTCAGTTCCACTGAACCCCTGGTGCAGTCCAGTTCGATTGTGCTGAACCCCGGAGAGCCCCACACTGGAGTCACCGCGCGGGCCACGGCCACGCCGACCACGCGGTTCCCCCACCCCTCTGCTCGTTGCTCGGAGTACGCCCGTGTCCGCATTCGTCACCGCGCTCGGCTGGCTCGGCGCGGTCACGTGCCTCGTCGCCTACGTCCTCGTCACGCGCGGCACCTGGGCGCCGTCCTCCGGCCGCTACCAGCTCGCCAACGTCGTGTCCGGCGCCCTCATGGGCACGGTCGCGGCCGCGAGCGGCGTGTGGCCGTCGTTCGTCACCAACCTCGTGTGGGGCGTCGTCGGACTGCACGCCGTCGTGGTCGCGCTGCGGCGGCGCGCGCGCCGGCGGGCGGAGGCGCGGGACGCCGTCGTGACGCTGCCGACCACGGCCCCCGCGACCCTCACGCCGGCGGTACCCGTGGTCGTCGACCTCGCCGCCTGACGCCGACGCACCACGCCGCCGACCCGACGCGGCCGCGACCTGCGGCGGACGTCAGACGCTCGTGACCGCCGCGGCGGCCGCGCGCTCGGACGCCGTCGGGCGCCACATCGCCATGGGGGCGGCGCCCGCGAGGCCGCGGACGGGCGCGACGTCGACGAACCCGTGGCGCCGGTAGAGGCGCCGGTTCCGCTCGGTCGACGACTCGAGGTACGCGGGCACGTCGCGCGCGTCGGCGTGCGCGAGCCGTGCGCCCAGCAGAGCGGCGCCGACGCCGAGGCCGCGGGCGGCGCCGGTCACGCCGATCCACTCGAGGTACCAGTGCGGGCGCCGGGGGCGGTGGCGGTCCATGACGCGCTTGGCGTGCGCGGCCCGCAGCAGGCCCGTCGGTCCGCCCGCGCGCAGCAGGCGGGGCAGCCGGGCCGCGAGCCGCGCCGTGCTGACGGGCGCGCCGGGCGCCTCCCAGCACGCGACGCCGAGCACGTCGGGGTCGCCCGTGCGGCGCGCGAGGTCGACCGTCCCGTCGGCGACGGCCGGCGCCAGCAGCGCGGTGAGCAGGTGCCGCAGGCGCGCGTCCCGGTCGTCGGGCGCTCCGCCGACGACCACCGCCATCACGGGGTCGGTGACGAAGACGTCGGCGAGCAGGTCGACGGCGGCGGGCAGGTCGCCGGGTGCGGCGGGGGCGATGACGATCACGGGTCCTCCTCGTGCCGGGCGCTGCGGAACCTCACCGTACGTCGATCTTGGCCATATGACCAAGTCGTGCGGCCAAGATTCTCGGTACGCTCACGGGATGAGCACGGGACCCACCGCTGGGACGCACCGGCCCGCCGACGAACGCCGTGCGCAGCTGCTCGACGCCGCCGTCGACGTGCTGCGCGAGCACGGGCTCAAGGGCCTCACCACCCGGGCCGTCACGGCGCGCGCGGGCGTGCCCCACGGGATCTTCCACTACGCGTTCGGCTCGAAGGCCGCGCTCGTCCGGGCGCTCGTCGAGCGCGAGCTCACCGGGGCCGCCGCCGCGTGGGGCGCCGCCGTCGAGAGCGACGACGTGCCCACGGCGCTGCGCCAGGCGCTGCTGGCGCAGCTCGACATCGTGCGCACCGACCCCGAGCGCGACGCGTACCTCACCGAGCTCGTGCGGGCCGCGCAGGACGACGCCGGCACGCGCCCCGCGCTGTGGGAGCAGGACCGCTACCGCGCCGAGGTCGAGCACCGCCTCACGGCCTGGTCGCGGGACGCGGGCGTCCGCTGGGCGGCACCCGTGGCGGACGTCGCGGCGCTCGTGCTCAGCGCGACGGACGGCGTGATCCAGGCGTGGGTGGTCGACCGGGACGACCGCCGCGCCGAGACGTCGGTCGACCTGCTGGCACGCGCCGTCGCGTCGCTCGCGCTCCCCGCCTGACGGCGCGCGACGGGACCTGACGGGACCTGGTGCGGCCCGACGAGGCCGTCAGGCGCCCGGCACGGCGGGCCGCACGGCACGGCGGGGCTGCGCCGCGCGGTCCGCGGCCGCGACGACGAGGCGGACGGCGACGAGCACGAGCACGGGAAGGCCGACGAGGGGCAGCAGCGTCGCGGCGTCCAGCGGCAGGCCCGTCATCGGCACCCAGCGCGTGGACCCGGGGAGCAGGCCGCCGTCGCGACCCACGACCAGGACCGCGAGCACCGCGGCGAGCGGCGGCAGCGCGTGCCGCTCGACCCGCCCACCGAGCACGGCCACGAGCGCGAGGGCCGCGGGTCCGACGAGGGCCGAGACCCCCGGCCCGCCGGCCAGCCGCAGCCCCAGCTGCCCGGACGGGAGGACGCCCGTGAGGTCGGCCGCCGTGACGAGCCCGAGGACGCTCCCGACCACCAGCACCAGCACGGTGACGACCCGCACGCGGCGCCGCGGGCGCGCACCGGCCCGCAGAGCCGCGACGGCGACGACGGCCTGCGCGACGACCCAGCCGACCTCGTAGACCGCGACGAGCCGCTCACCGTCGCCGACGACGCCGACCAGCGCGCCCGCCCCGAGCGCTGCCGCCGCTGCCGCGGTCGCCCCCGCGACGCGTCGCGACCCGCACAGCAGCGCGACCACGACGACCGGCCACAGCGCCCAGGACGGCGAGAGCGGTGCGAGCGCGCTCAGCGACCAGCCCTCCCGCACGGACGCCACCCCGAGCACCAGCGCACGGACGGCGGCGTACGAGAGCGCCGCGGCCAGGAGCCACGCGACCGTCGCGGACGCCTCGGGGCGGACGTCGGCGGGTGCCCCGAGCGCGTGCCACCAGCGACGGGCGGCGTACCGCGCGACGTCGAGGCGGTCGGCGACGGTCGGGCGGCGGCGCCCGGGCGGGACGGTGCGGAGGTAGGTCGCGAGCATCTCGTCGGCGGAGCGGGCGCGGTCGGTGGGCGGCAGGAGCCGCAGCCACCGCGCGTAGCGCTCGGCGAGCTCGACCGGGGCGCCGTGGGCGGTCACGCCGTGGCTCCCGCGTCCGACGCGTCGGCGCCGGGCGCGCTCCGCCGCCCGAGCGCCGCGAGCGCGCGTTCGGCGCGGGCACGGAGCGTCTGCGCCTCGGCGCGCAGCACGCGCTCGCCCTCGCCGGTCAGGCGGTAGGTGCGACGCAGCCGCGAGTCGACGACCTCTTCGCGGTCGACGACGACGAGTCCGCGCGCGGCGAGCCGGTCGAGCGCGCCGTAGAGGGTGCCGATCCGGAGCGTCACGGCGCCGTCGGACGCCGCCGCGACGGCCTGGACGATGCCGTAGCCGTGCAGCGGGCCCTCGGCGAGGGCGCTCAGGACGAGGAAGGCGGGCTGCTGGAGACCGGGAGACATGAGGCGACCATATCTTCGCGACGAACATATGGGTAGGCGGCGCGGCGCGGGAGGCGGCGAACCGTCGCTGACCTGCAGTAACGCATGCGTTACAGGGTGGGCATAGCGCAACGGTCGGGGGGTCGACGCGATGATTCACCCGCCTCGAACCACCCTCAACGCCGCCGTTCGGATGATTCGTGCACAACCTGGACAGAAGTTCACCAAACGCCTCACGTTTGCCTCTATTGTCCGATACGCCCGATGGCGAGTCCGCCGTGCCGGGTACCCGTCCATCCGTCCATGGCCGAGGAGTCCTCCCCCGTGAACCGCCGTCTTCCCGTCGTCCTGCTGTCCGCCGCCACGCTCGTCGTCCTGCCCGCCGCCACGGCCTCCGCCACCGGGGGCCACCACTGGTCCGGCGGCTCCGGCCACTCCACGTCGTGGTGGAAGGGGAAGGACAAGCCCGGGCAGCCCGACCGCTGCGTCTCCCGCAACGCGCGCGGCGCCATCGACTGGTCCACCTACGCCTGCGACCGCGCGACCGGGTACTTCCTGTACCAGAAGCTCGACGCGTCGAAGCCCGCGAACTGGTCCAACAGCGGCCAGCAGCACCGCGTCGCGCTGCACGACGTGTGGGCGTGGCCGACCGCGGACGACGCGGCACGGCACGGCGCCTCGGGCTTCCTGCCCAAGGACGCCGAGGTCCGTGAGCTGGTCCTCGACGCCGCCGACACCGCCGCGGTCTGCGCCGCACCCGGCGCGTTCGGGCTGCAGGTCGACCTCATCGGCAACGGCAAGGACGGTGAGCGCAAGGACCTCACCCAGGTCATGCCGACCGTCATCACGCCCCCGAACGGCGGCTTCTCCTCCGACAACCTCGCGGCCTACGGCCACTACGACCTGACCGAGGTCGTCGACGTCACCGCGCTGTGCACGCCGCCGGCGCCGCGGCCCGAGCCGACCCCGGAGCCCACGCCGGAGCCCGAGCCGAGCGTCGCGCCGGAGCCCGAGCCCAGCCAGGAGCCGACGCCCGAGCCGACCCCCACCGAGGACGTCGACGACGCGCCGACCCCCGAGCCCAGCCCCGAGCCGACCGAGCGCTCCGAGGTGCTCCCGGCCCCCGCGGATACCCCCACGCCTGCCGCCTCCCCGACGCCGACCGAGCGGGCCGAGGTGCTCTCCGCGACCGACGACGACACGCTCGCCGCCACGGGCACGCAGGCCGCGCTCGGTCTGCTCGCCGGGGTCGCCGCGATCGCCGGCGGCGCCGCGCTCGTCCTGGCTCGCCGTCGTCACCGCTCGCAGCACTGAGCAGTCTCGTCCCTGAGCGGTCGCGTCGCACCGAGCAGTCGCGTCGCACCGAGCAGTGATGACGCACTACGCAGTGATGACGCTGCACTGATCCCAGCCCCGGCCACCCCCTCCACGGCCGGACGCTGACCGTACGGGCGCACCCCCCCGCGCCCGTCCGCACCGCCGCACTTCCCCGCGCGGCACGGTGCCGTCACCCCTCGGCCCTCCCCCCCCCGGCCGAGGGGTGACGCGCGCCCGGACGCACCGTGCGCATGGCACCGGCACGCGCACCGCGCACGTGGCATCCCGAAAGACCCACGCCGCGGCGTCCGGCTCACTAGCCTGCGCCTCATGGCACGCAGGGGGCAGATGCAGCACGTCGACCTCGTGGAGGACGACGGCACCACACGTCCGGGCTCCGCCCCGGCGCCGGACCTGTCGACCTCCGCCGCAGCGCCACCACACGCGACACCTGCCGCCGACCGACGTCGTCGACGTCGCACGGTGCTGACGTCCGCCCTCGCCGCCCTCGCCGTCCTCGCGGCGGTGCTGGTCGTCCACGTGCGGGCCGACGCCCGCGAGCGCCAACGTCTCGCGTCGCTCGCCGACCTGCCGTTCGTGGCGGCACCGCTCGACGGTCCGCCCCGCGTGGCGTGGACCGCACCCGAGGGCCGGCTCGACATGCTCGTGGCGCCCGTCGGCGACGTCCTCGTGAGCATCCGCACGGGGTTCGACGAGCGCGCCGACGTCGTCGCCGTCGATGCGACCGACGGCAGCGAACGGTGGCGGGTCGAGGCGCTCGCCTCGGTCGCACGCGACGCGCCGGACGACGCAGAGATCCTCGGGTTCGCGGGGACGTGCGTCGCGCACCCGGTGACCCCGGACGCCGTCGCGTGCCTCGCCACCGACGCCGCCGGGTACACGGACGGCGAGAAGTGGCAGAGCCTGCCCCCGACCGTCGCGCGTCTGCTCGTGCTCGACGCGCGTGACGGGCGGGTGCTCACCGACCTCACCGACGCGCTGCCGCGCCCGCTGCCGCGGAACCTCGCGACGGCCGGTGCCGACCTCGCGGTGTGGGACGACGCCGACGACGTGCTGCGGGTCCGGGCGCTCACGCCCGAGGGGGGCGTCGTGTGGGAGCGCACGCTCGAGTCACCCGCGACCGAGGGCGCGTCGGCCTGGGTCGGCCCGCTCGACGCGGGGACGGCGCTCGTCACCCCACAGGCCGTGCACCTCGTCGGGCCCGACGGCGCTGACCTCCGGGTGGCACCGCTGGCTCCCACGGAGTCGGCGCAGCAGACCACGACGGGGCGGGTGGTGATCGTCCCGTCGTGGGAGGCCCACGTGCGCGCGCTCCAGGGCCCGGCACCCACGCCCTCCGGCGTCCGACTCGTCACCGCCGACTCCGAGGTCGACCTGGACGGCACCCTGGTCCCGGCCACGGACGACGGCAGCGTGCCGGGCCTGCTCCTGACGCTCGTGGACACGGGCACCCTGCAGGCGTGGAACGGCGACGGCGAGCGGTCGTGGACGTGGGACCTCGACGGCGTCGCGTCGTGGTTCCGGGACAGCCGGACCTCGACGACCGTGCTCGACGGGCGCGTGCACATGGCCGGCCCCGGTCTGCTGGTCACGCTCGACGCCCGTACGGGGCGCGAGCTGTGGCGGTCGGACGCGCTGGGCTCGGGGGACGTCGTCACGGACGGGCGGCTGCTCCTCGGCCTCGCGGATCCCACGACCTCCGACGCCATCGGCCCCGAGCTGGTCGCGCTGCGCCGCGACGACGGGACCGTCGCGTGGCGGGCTCCGCTCCCGGTGGGCACCGATCTGGTCATGGTGCAGGCGCGGCTCCTGCTCGCGGTCGAGTCACCCGACGACGGGCCGACCACGTACCACGTGCTGGCCGGGGACGGCTGATCCTGGGCCCCGAACCCGCCCGCGGCGCGGCGCTGCCTCGTTAGCCTGCGGCGATGGGGAACGCGTCACGGAAGGACGTCGAGGTCGTCGAGGCCGCGGCCGAGGCCCCGGTCGCGCAGACGACCACGGGCGCGAGCGGTCGAGGGTGGCGTCCGCGACGCCCCCGACGCCTGGCCGCCGTGCTGGCCCTCGTCGTCACCCTCGGGGTGGCGGGCGCGGTCGTCGGTCAGCTCGTCGTCGACGCCCGCGAGCGCGCGCGTCTCGACGCGGTCGCGCGGCTCCCGGGCGCGGTGCCTCTGCTGGACGGTCCGCCCGAGGCGCTCTGGACCCTGCCCGACGGCGTGACGACGGCCGACCTGGTGGGGACCACGGCGGGCGGCGCGGTCGTCGTCACGGAGCCCGGGCCCCGCGGGCCGGCGGTCGCCGCGCGCGCCGCGACGACGGGTGAGGTCCGCTGGCGGGTGCCGTTGCTCGACGCGACGTCGGCGCCGCCGGCCGGGACGGTGCTCGACCTGCCGCCGGGCCGCTGCGACGTCGGGGACGTCGTCGTCTGCCTGGTCGTGGAGACCGTCTCGACGCTCGGCGCCGACGAGGGCGACGCGCCCGTGCCGGTGTCGGCGCGTTCGCGCCTGGTGGTGCTCGACGCGGACGACGGGACGGTCCTCGCCGAGCGCACCACGAGTGGCACGGACCCTGTTCCCGCCGCGTCCGAGCTGGTCGGTGACCTGGTGGTGACGATCACGCCCGTCGACGGCGCGCTGCGCGTCGACGCGGTCACGACCGACGGTGCGGCGGCGTGGGACGCGTCGTTGCCGTCCTCGACCGCCGGTGCGCGCACGTTCCTCGCGCGCCTGGACGACCACGTCCTCGCGGGCGCGGGCGACCAGCTCACGGTGCTCGACCACGCCGGGGCGGCGGTCCGCACGCTGCCGTTCCCCGAGAGCGCGCTCGCGCTGCAGCACGGGGACGACGCCGTCCTGCTGCGCGACTACACCCGACCGGACGTGAACGCACCGACCACGGTGGTCCGCGCCGACGGCGAGCAGACGGTCGACGGGGAGGTCGTCGAGCTGGCCCTCGACGACGGCAGCGTGCCGGGGCTGCTCCTCACGTCGCCCGACGGGACGCGGCTGACGGCCCTGGACGCCGCGGGCGACGAGCTGTGGTCGCGCGACTCGGGCGCGGCCTCCGGCCTGGCCGTGCTCGCGGGGCGCGTCTACTCGGGGACGGGTGGTGGCATGGTCGCGCTCGACGCCCGCACGGGCGCCGACGTGTGGCGTTCCGACCAGGTGCGCGAGGGTCCGGTCGTCACCGACGGCGCCCACCTCGTGGCGATGGGTCTGCGTCCGCTCGCGGACGGGCGCCGCGAGGTGCTCGTCCTGGACCGCGCGGACGGCGCCGTGGCGTGGCGGGCGCGGCTCCCCGAGGGCGTGCAGGACGTCACCGCGGCGGGGGGCGTGCTGGTGGCGACGACCGGCGACGGCCCCGCCGACGGGCCGGCGACCGTGCTGGGTTCGGGCTCCCGGTGACCGGTCCGGACGCGTCACGAGGTGCGCGCCACGGGGGACGGCTGGACGTCGAGCTGCACGACGACGGGGACGACCGCCCGGACGGCGATGCCGCCCCGCCCGCGCCCGCTCCGCGGGCCGCGCGACACCGTCGGTGGTGGGCCGTCGGCGTCGTCGGCGTCGTCGTGCTCGCGCTGACCGCTGCGCAGGTGGTGGTCGACCTCCGGGAGCGCTCGGCGCTCGCCGACCTCAGGGGCGTCGAGGGACTGCTCGACCCGTTGGACCCCGGGGTGGGGGTGCGGTGGGAGCGCGCCGACGCGGGGTCGTCGGTCGACGTCATGACACCCGAGGGCCGCGTGCTCGTGAGCGAGCGCGAGGCTCCGGGTGGCGTGGCGCTGGAGGGCATGGACAGCGCGACCGGCGACACCCTCTGGCGGCGGGTCCTCGCGGGCGGGACGGGTGGCAGCCCGCCCGGGGCGCGGCCCGAGCCCGTGACGTGCCAGGCCGCACCCGACGGCTCAGGACGACTGAGCTGCCTGCGGACGGGACGCTGGCGGCAGCCGGGTCCGCCGACCACCGGGACGGACGGGGCGGCGCACCTGTGGACCGTGGACGTCCGCACGGGTGAGGTCGTCGGGGACGTCGCGCTCGAGGAGGCGCCGACGGCGTTCGCGATGGTCGCGGGAACCGCGGTGGTGGTCACCCCGCTCGAGACCGCGGTGCGGGTCACGGGGCTCGACCCGTTGAGGGGTGCCGCACGGTGGCGGCTCGACCTGCCCGGGCCGGACGACGACGGCGGCAGGTCCTCGGCGCTCGACCGCGCGGACGTCCAGGCGATCGACGCGTCGACGGTGGCGGTGCACGACGGGCAGGTGATCACGCTGGTCTCGGACGACGGCGTGGTGCTGCGCCGGTACGACGAGCTCGCGGGCGTCGACACAGCGGATGGGGTCGGCTTCTGGTGGTTGACGGACCGCACGAACGGTGCGGTGGTCTCGGTCGTGAACGACGTGACCACGCTGGTCACCGCCGAGCGCGAGGTGACGGTGCAGGGCGGCGCCGTCCCTCGGTGGGCGGACGACGGCAGCGCGCCGGGCCTGGTGCTCACGTCCGGCGACACCGTCCGCGCGTGGGACGCGCGCTCCGGTGAGGAACGGTGGACGGCGGACCTGGACCGCGACGTGCACACGGCGATCGTGCTGCGGGGGCGCGTGCACCTGTTCGCGTCCGACCGCGTCGTGACCGTCGACGCCGCGACGGGGCGGACGCTGTGGCGCTCGCCGCCGGACCTGGTGCCGACGTCCCCGTTGTCGGACGGCCGGGTCGTGCTGCTGGTCCGGCTCGACGATCGCGGCGACGGCGGGGAGCTCGTCGCGCTGGACGTGGCCGACGGGGACGAGCGGTGGCGGTCACCGTTGCCGGAGCACGGCTGGGTCACCACGACGGGTGGGCTGCTGGTCGTCGTGGTCGACGACCCGACGGGCGAGACCTCGGGCTCGCTGCGGGTGCTGGGCTGAGCCCTCAGCCCGCGAGCAGCCCGATCACGAGCGCGACGACGGCGAGCAGCGGGACCGTGCCCTGCTTGATCGCGGCGGACGCCTTGGTGCGGTCGGAGAGCAGCAGCACGAGCGCGGCGGCGAGCATCGAGCCCGTGCCGACGAGCGCGGCGGTGGCGCCGGCGCCCGTCGACCCGGCGGCGACGAGCACGATGCCGACGACGACGGCGATCGCGAGGAAGAGGTTGTAGAAGCCCTGGTTGTAGGCCATCGCGCGGGTGTGGCGCGCCTCGTCCTCGGTGGTGCCGAAGGTCGCGCGGGCGCGGGGCGTGGTCCAGGCGACGGACTCGAGCCAGAAGATGTAGACGTGCAGCAGCGCGGCGACCCCCGCGAGCACGAGACCCAGGACGACCATGGCGACCTCCCCCTCCCGGCCGGCGGCGCCGACCCGTTCTGTACCGGACGTTCCACAACCTATACTGGATCGACCGATACAGAAAGTGTGAGGGTGGTCATGGGACGCGCACCGACCTTCGACGCCGACGCCGTCGTGCGCGCGGCGCGCGACGTCTTCTGGTCCCACGGCTACGAGGACGCCTCGCTGCCCGCGCTCGAGGCCGCGACCGGCCTGAGCCGGTCGAGCATCTACCACGCGTTCGGCAGCAAGCGCGGCCTCTTCGACGCCGCCGTCGCGAGCTACCTCGCCGACGTCGTGCGCCCCCGCCTGCGCGTGCTCACCGCCGACCCCGTCGCCCCCGACGCGCTCGCGCGCTACCTGCGCGGCCTGCGCGACGCGCTCACCGCCGACGGCTCGGCGGCCGCCGCGCACGGCTGCCTGCTGCTCAACGCGTCCGGCGCGCCCGTCGCCCACGACGCCGACGTGCGCGCGACCATCGCCGCCTACCGCGACGAGCTGCGCGGCGGCATCGGCCGCGGCGTCGACGCCGCGCACCCCGCCCTGCCGGACGACGAGCGTGCACGCCTCGCCGAGGCGTGCACCGCGCTCGTCGTCGCCGCGCTGCTCGTCGTGCGCGTCGACCCCGACGCGGCAGCCCGCTCGCTCGACGCCGCCCTGGGCCTCGCGGCCTGACCGCCCGCTCTCACCCGCCTGACCAGGCGGGTCGCCGCGCCGCCCGCGCCCGCTGACCGTAGCCTCGGGCGCACGTGCCACCCGGCACCGCGACGACGGGAGACGCGCATGGGCCTGTTCGGACGACGCCGCGAGACGGCCGCCCCCCGACCCCCGGCAGCGCCACCGGCTCCCCCGGCGCCACCGGCCCGCGGCGCCGGCGCGCTGTGGGCCGACGGGTTCGGCCGCGCCGGCACCCGCGCGCTGCAGGTGCTCGCGGTCGTCGCCGTCGTCGCGGTCGCGGTCCTCGCGATCACGCGGCTCACGCTCATCGTCATCCCCGTGCTCGTCGCGCTCGTGCTCGCCGCCGCGATCAGCCCGCTCGTGTCGTGGCTGCGCCGCCGCGGCGCACCCTCGATGCTCGCGACCTGGGTGTCGCTCCTGGCGCTCGTCGGCGTGCTCACGCTCGTCGTGTGGGCGGTCGTCCGCGCGGTCGTCGCGCAGTGGGACGAGCTCGCCGACTCCGCGGTCGACGGCATCGCCGAGCTCCAGACGCTCGTGTCCGGGCTGCCGTTCGAGATCACCGACGCGCAGGTCCGCGAGGCGCAGGACGCGCTGCAGGGGCTGCTCGCGTCCGACGCCGTCGGCGCGGGCGCCCTGGCCGGGCTGTCGGCGACCGCGAACTTCGTCACCGGGTTCTTCCTCATGGTCGTCGTGCTGTTCTTCTTCCTCAAGGACGGCCCGCGCATCTGGGAGTTCCTGCTGCGGCCGTTCGAGGGCGAGCGCTACGAGCGCGGGCGGCGGGTCGGCACCCGGACCGTGCAGACGCTCGGCGGCTACGTGCGGGGCACCGCGATCGTCGCGGCGGTCGACGCCGTGGGCATCGGCATCGGCCTCGCGGTCGTCGGGGTGCCGCTCGTGCTCCCGCTGTCGGTGCTCGTGTTCCTGCTCGCGTTCATCCCGCTGGTCGGGGCGACCCTCGCGGGCGCCCTGGCCGCCTTGGTCGCGCTCGTGGCGCTCGGGCCCGTGCAGGCGCTCGTCGTCGTCGCCGTGGTCGTGGCGGTCAACCAGCTCGAGGGCAACCTGCTGCAGCCCGTCGTCATGGCCCGCTCGCTGCAGCTGCACCCCCTGGTCATCCTCGTCGCGCTGACCGCGGGCACCGTGCTCGCGGGCATCACGGGCGCCGTGCTGGCCGTGCCGATCGCGGCGTCGGTCTGGGGTGCCGTGCAGGTGTGGGACGGGCCCGGAACGCCCGCGCGGTTCGCGCGCAGGAAGCGACCCGAGACGGTCTGACGTCGTCCGCACCCCTCGACCGGCGACGGCGAGCAGCCCGGGCTAGCGTCGGCAGCACCCACCAGGAGGTGCCATGAGCAGCCCGATCCCCGACCCCGGCGCCGTGCCGGACGCGCCGAACTTCGACGACCTCCCGACGAACGACGAGCCCGACCCGCGCGAGCCGGTCCCGCCGCCCCCGTCGGCCGACGACCCGGAGCCGACCGAGCACGGCTGACGCGTCGCGCGACCGCCCGGACCGGCCCGGCCGTCAGCGGGTCGCGTCGCCCGTCGGCGCGTCCGAGCCCTCCGGCGGGTCCGGGATCAGCGCGAGCGCGGCCGCGACCCCGCCCATCACGAGTCCCGTGCGGGTGTGCGCCCAGCGGGCACCCGCGACGCGACGCGTCTCGGCGCGGCGGTACAGCCACCGCTCGGTCGCCACGGTCGCCCACACGCTGCCCGCCATGACGGCGGCCCCGACGCCCGCGATCACGGCCTGCTGGCGGGCGGGCAGCGAGCGGAACGTCGGCGCGGGCGCGTCGTCGCCGGGGGCCTCGACCTCGTCGGCGGCGTCCTGCCAGGTCAGCGACGTGAGCGGCGTCGGCTCGGCGGTGCGCTTGTGCTGCCACGTGGCGCGCGCGTCGGGCAGCGTGGCCGCCGTGGCGACGAGCAGCAGCGCCGCCTTGGCCCAGCCGCGCGCCGTGCGCGAGCGGATCACGTCGGGCGTCGCGTAGTAGGCCGCGGTCGCGGCACCCCCCACGGTCGCGGCGAGCAGGCGGGTGGGGGTCGGGCTCATGCGGGGGCTCCCTGGGTGCTCGGCGGGTCCACCGGTGACGTGCTCCCGGCGGTCTCGCCCCTCCCAACGGGCGGACCCGCCCGCCGGGTTCCCCCGGGGGGCGGGGCTGCGCGCGGCGCGACCCTGCGATGCTGGGGCGATGACCCGGTGCCCCTGCTCCAGCGGCCTGCCGTTCGACGAGTGCTGCGGCCCCCTGCACGCGGGCGACCGCACGGCCGGCACCGCCGAGCAGCTCATGCGGTCGCGGTTCAGCGCGTTCGCCGTCGGTGACGCGGCGTACCTGCGCCGCACGTGGCACGCGGCCACGCGCCCGGCGCACCTCGACCTCGACGACGACGTGCGCTGGTACCGGCTCGACGTGCTCGCGACCGCCGGCGGCGGCGTCTTCGACACGACTGGCACGGTCGAGTTCGAGGCGTTCTGGCGCTCGCCAGGCGGGCGCGGGTCGATGCGCGAGGTCAGCCGGTTCCGCCGCGGCCCGGACGGCTGGCGGTACGTCGACGGGGACGTGCGCGCACCCGCCTGACGCCCGCGGTCAGTCCGGCCGGACCTCGGTCACGACGCCGTCCTCGACGTGCCAGCGGCGGGTCAGCCGCACGGTGTCGAGCATGCGTCGGTCGTGCGTGACCAGCAGGACCGTGCCGTCGAACGACTCCAGGGCCTGCTCGAGCTGCTCGATCGCGGGCAGGTCCAGGTGGTTGGTCGGCTCGTCGAGGACGAGCAGGTTGACGCCGCGGGCCTGCAGCAGCGCGAGCGCGGCGCGCGTGCGCTCGCCCGGCGACAGCGACGACGCGGGCCGCCCCACCTGGTGCCCCGTGAGCCCGAACTTCGCGAGCAGCGTGCGCACGTCGGCGGTCGGCCAGTCGGGGACCTCGCGTGCGAACGCGTCACCGACGGGCTCGTCGCCCTCGAACACCGCGCGGGCCTGGTCGACCTCGCCGACCAGCACGCCCGACCCGAGCGACGCCGCGCCCTCGTCCGGCGTCAGCCGCCCCAGCAGCAGGCCGAGCAGCGTCGACTTGCCCGACCCGTTGGGCCCGGTCACGGCGACGCGGTCCTGCCGGTCGAGCTGCAGGTCGACCGGCCCGAGCGTGAAGTCCCCACGACGCACGACCGCGCCGCGCGCGGTGGCGACGACCTCGCCCGAGCGCGGAGCCGTCGCGATCGTCATGCGCAGCTGCCACTCCTTGCGCGGCTCGTCGACGACCTCGAGCCGCTCGATCAGGCGGTCGGTCTGGCGGGCCTTCGCGGCCTGCTTCTCGGCCACCTCGCCGCGGTGGTGCTTGACGTGCTTGTCGCCGTCGGTGGCCTTGCGGCGCGCGTTGCGCACGCCCTTCTCCATCCACGCGCGCTGCGTGCGGGCCCGCGCGGCGAGCTGGTCGCGCCGCGCGGCGTAGTCCTCGTACGCCTCGCGCGCGTGACGGCGGGCCGTCGAGCGCTCGTCGAGGTACGCGTCGTACGAGCCGCCGTAGGTGGCGACGCGCTGCAGGGACCGGTCGATCTCGACGACCGTCGTGACCGTGCGGGCCAGGAACTCGCGGTCGTGGCTGACCACCACGATCGGCGCCTGCGCGCGCTCCACGAACTCCTCCAGCCGGTCGAGGCCGTCGGCGTCGAGGTCGTTGGTCGGCTCGTCGAGCAGGTACAGGTCGAACCGCGACAGCAGCAGCGCCGCGAGACCGACGCGCGCAGCCTGCCCGCCGGACAGCGCGGTCATCGGCAGGGCGAGGTCGACCGCGAGACCCAGGTCGTCGGCGACGACGCCGAGCCGCGCGTCGAGGTCGGCGCCGCCCAGCGACGTCCAGCGCTCGAGCGCGTCGGTGAACGCGTCGGCCGCACCGGGCGCGTCGGCCGCGAGCGCGTCGGCGGCGGCGTCCATCGCGGCCTGCGCGTCGGCGACGCCCGTGCGCCGCTCGAGGAACGTCCGCACGGACTCGTCGTCGCGCCGCTCGACCTCCTGCACGAGGTACCCGACCTGCGCGGTCGCGGGCGAGAGCTGCACCGACCCCGCCTCGGGCGCGCGCTGCCCGGCCAGGATCCGCAGCAGCGTCGTCTTGCCCGCGCCGTTGGGCCCGACGAGCCCCACGACGTCCCCCGGCGCGACCACCAGGTCCAGGCCCGAGAACAGCTCGCGGTCGCCGAACGCCGCGGCGACGCCACGGACCTGCAGGGTCGCACTCATGCCCCCATCCTGCCGGGCGGGCACGTCGGGACCCGAACGCTTTGTGTCGGCCCGGCCGGCGCCCACCACAGCACCGCGGGTCGTCACGCGTCACGAGACCGAGGTCCCGTGGCCCTCCCGGGCGCACCGGTAGCGTCGCCGCACCCCCCGTCGTCGTCGCGGAAGCGCAGGTGCACGCCATGCCCGGAACCGTCGGCCGCGGCCGCTCGATCCAGTCGGTCGACGACGTCCTCGCGCTGCTCGACCAGCTGTTCGACGAGCGCGCCGACCGGTGGTCCGAGCGCGGTGGCACCGACTTCTGGGACCGGTTCTACGCCGACCGGCACCGACCGGTCCCCTTCTTCCGGGCCGTCCCCGACGAGTCCCTCGTCGCGTGGCACGCCGACGGGCGCCTGCCGCTCGGGCCCGGCACGCGCGTGCTGGAGCTCGGGTGCGGGCCGGGGCGCAACGCGGTGTGGCTCGCGCAGCAGGGCTGCAGGGTCGACGCGCTCGACCTCTCGGCGACGGCCGTGACGTGGGGCCGTGAGCGCGCCACGCAGGCGGGCGTCGACGTGCGGTTCGTGCGCACCGACGTCCTCACGTGGCGGACGGACCGGCCCTACGACCTCGTGGTCGACTCCGGCTGCTTCCACCACCTGCCGCCGCACCGCCGCGTGTCCTACCGCGCGCTGCTCGAGCGGACCCTCGCACCCGGTGGGCACCTGGGCATCGCGTGCTTCGCCGCGGGGCACGACGGCCGCGGCGGCACCGAGGCCGACGACCTCGACCTGTACCGCGCGGGCGGCCTCGGCGGCGGGCTCGCGTACACCGCCGACGAGCTCCGGCGCTCGCTGGCCGGGCTCACCGAGGTCGAGCTGCGGCGCATGCGCACGGTGACGTCCGGGGACACGTTCGGCGAGGACTTCCTGTGGGCGGGCCTGTTCCGGCGGTGACGTGACGCGTCCCACCCCCCGGCAGGCGTCGTCTGGGACCGAAGGACGAGGTCGAGGCCCAGGACGCGGGGCAGACTCCGAAGGCTCCGCCCCCGTGCAGCACCGAGGAGTCCCGTGTCCGTCGCCGCTTCGCCGTCCCCGACCCCGCAGCACCGCGCCGCGGGCCTGCTGACCGTGCAGGTGGTCGCACCGGACGGCGTGCGCTGGTCGGGGAACGCGCGCGGCGTCACCGTGCCGTCGGTGTCCGGGTCGCTGGGCATCCTGCCGCGGCACGAGCCCGTCGCGGCCGTGCTGGCCGCGGGGGTCGTGCGGGTGCGGCCGGCCACGGGCGACCCGGTCGAGGTCACGGTGACCGGCGGGTTCGTCGTGGTCGACGACGACGAGGTGTCGGTCCTCGCGGACGGGACCGTCGCGCCCGGGGACGCGTAGCGCGGTCAGACCGGGTCGAGCCGCCGCCGCAGCAGGCAGAACTCGTTGCCCTCGGGGTCGGCCAGCACGTGCCACGTCGCGTCGGGACCCTGCCCCACGTCGACCGGTCGGGCACCGAGCGCGAGCAGCCGCTCGAGCTCGGCGGCCTGGTCACGGTCGGTGGGGCTCACGTCGACGTGCAGCCGCAGCTTCCCGGGCCGGGGCTGCTCGACGGGGCTGACGATGATCGTGGGCTGCGGCCCCCCGAACCCGGCGTCCGCGGGCCCGATCTCGATGCTGTCGTCGTCCTCCCGCCCCAGCTCGACGTAGCCGAGGACCTGGGACCAGAACGCCGCGAGACGCTCGTGGTCGGACGCCTCGAGGACCAGCTCGCTGATGCGGCACGCCATGCGGCCAGGGTAGGCAGGAGCCCCGCCGTCGGCGCGTCGGGCGAGCCCGGCGGTGCCTAATCGATTCCGACCGCACCGACCCCCGGGCGCGGCGCGCTCCCCCACCTACCGTGGTCGAAGCGCTCCCGCCACGGCCGGTCCCCAGCGTCGGGGTGGCCCGCGGCGCGCACGTCACCCGTCGTCGCCACCAGAGGACAGCCATGTCACCGATCACCCGACGGCGCGCGCGGCGCCGCGCCTGGGCCGCGGGCCTCGCGGTCGCCACCGCGCTCACGGTCGCGGGCGTCACCGCCCCCGCGGCCGTCGCCGCACCCGACCCCGGCACGCCCGTCAAGGTCAACCAGGTCGCGTACGTGCCCGGCGTCGCGAAGGTCGCGACGCTCGTGAGCACGTCGACCACGCCCGTCGCGTGGACCCTGAAGGACGCGTCCGGGCGCACCGTCGCGCAGGGCACGTCGACCGTCAAGGGCGCCGACGCGTTGTCGGGCGACCGCACGCACCTCATCGACTTCTCGTCGTACGACACCGCCGGCACCGGCTACGTGCTGTCGGCGGGCGGCGCCAGCAGCCACCCGTTCGACATCTCGGCCGACCCGGTGAAGAAGCTGCGGTCCGACTCGCTCGCGTTCTTCTACCACCAGCGCTCGGGCATCGCGATCGAGGCGCAGTACGTCGGCAGCACGTACGCACGCGCCGCCGGGCACCTGGGCGTGGCGCCCAACCAGGGCGACACGAGCGTGCCGTGCCGGCAGTCGTGCGGGTACAGCCTGGACGTGCGCGGCGGCTGGTACGACGCGGGCGACCACGGCAAGTACGTCGTCAACGGCGGCATCGCGACGTGGCAGCTGCAGAACACGTACGAGCGCACGCTGCACGTCGCGGGTGCCGACCGCGCGACGCTGGGCGACGGCAAGGCCGCGATCCCGGAGCGCACCAACGGGGTCCCGGACGTGCTCGACGAGGCACGGTGGGAGGTCGAGTTCCTGCTGCGCATGCAGGTCCCCGCGGGCCGCACCGACGCCGGCATGGTGCACCACAAGATGCACGACGAGAACTGGACGGGCATCCCGACGATCCCGGCGCAGGACGCGCAGCGGCGCATCCTCGCGCCCGTCAGCACGGCGGCCACGCTCAACATGGCGGCCGTCGCGGCGCAGGCGTCGCGCCTGTGGGCGCCGTACGACGCGGCGTTCTCCGCGCGGGCGCTGTCCGCCGCGCGCACCGCGTACGCCGCGGCCAAGGCGAACCCGAACCGCATCGCGTCCGACGCCGACGGCACGGGCGGCGGCGCCTACGGCGACCCGTCGGTGACCGACGAGTTCTACTGGGCCGCCGCCGAGCTGTTCGCGACCACGGGCGAGGCCGCGTACCGCGCCGACGTCACGGGCTCGCCGTTCTACCGGGGCACGAGCTTCGCGGAGCGCGGCTACGACTGGGGCTGGACCGGCGGGCTGGGCGACACGACGCTCGCGCTCGTCCCGACCGACCTGCCCGCGGCCGACGTGGCCGCGACGCGCGCCGCGATCGTCTCGTTCGCCGACGCGACGCTGGGCCGGCTCGCGAACCAGGCGTACCCCGCGCCCAACAACGCGGGCACCGTGTACTACTGGGGCTCGAACGGCCAGGTCGTGAACAACGCGAACGCGCTGGCCCTCGCGTACGACTTCACGGGCCAGGCGAAGTACCGCACCGCGGTGTACGGCGCGCTGGACTACCTGCAGGGCCGCAACCCGCTCAACCAGTCGTACATCGCGGGCTACGGCGAGAACCCGGTGCGCAACGTGCACCACCGGTTCTGGGCGCACCAGGCCGACGCGTCGCTGCCCACGGCTCCCCCGGGGTCGCTCGCCGGCGGGCCCAACAGCGAGCTGCAGGACCCGCTCGCAGCCGCGCAGCTCGCGGGCTGCGCGCCGCAGAAGTGCTACGTCGACCACATCGAGGCGTACTCGGTGAACGAGGTGGCGATCAACTGGAACTCGGCGCTGGTGTGGCTGAGCACCTGGGCCGCCGAGCAGGCGGGCGGCACGACGCCCGAGCCGACGCCGACCCCGACGCCCACCGTCTCCCCCACGGCGACCCCCACCCCGACCCCCACGGTCACGCCGACGCCGACCGTGTCGCCGACCCCGACCCCCACCCCGACCCCGTCGGCGTCCTGCCAGGTCACCTACTCAGCGAGCTCGTGGGGCTCGGGCTTCACCGCGGCCGTGACCGTGACCAACACGGGCTCGACCCCGTGGACGTCGTGGCGGCTCGGGTTCACGTTCCCCGGCAACCAGCAGGTGACGCAGGGCTGGAGCGCGACCTGGAGCCAGACGGGCGCCACGGTCACCGCGACCAACGCGGCCTGGAACGGCGCGCTCGCACCGGGCGGGTCGACGAGCCTGGGCTTCAACGGCTCGTACAGCGGCACCAACGCCGCACCGACGGGCTTCACGGTCAACGGGGCGGCCTGCTCCTGAGGGACGACCCGGGGCGCTCCCCGGGGTGACGACGGCCGTCGGTCCTCCCGGACCGGCGGCCGTCGGCGTGCGCCGTGCGACCGCCCGACCCGTCAGCGCCGGTCGACGAGGTCCAGCTCGAGCCACGTCGCGAGGTCGGTCACCTCCTGCTCGACGTCGGCGCGCTCGGCGAGGTCCCAGAGCTTCTCGCGGCCCTCGGTGCCGGCCACGGCCACGTCCCCGCGCGCGACGAGGACGTCGAGCAGCATGCGGACGTTGCGGCCGTCGTTCCACCCGCTGGACCGCCGCGGGCGCGCGCACGTGTCGGGGATCGCGGCGGCGGGCAGCGGCCCGTCGGCGCGCAGCACGTCCAGCACGTCGTCACGGGCGGCGGAGTTGTCGGCGAGCCACTCGCGGACGCCGGGGCGCGCGGTGACGTCCCAGGCCGCCATCTCGGCACGGAACAGCGCGACGTCCTCGGCGGGGCGCAGGAACCCGCGCAGGTGCACGAGGCGCTGCCTGTCGACGAGGTCCTGCAGCTCGCGCGGGTCGTAGCCGACGCCGATGCGGCTCCACAGCACGACGTCGGCGCTCGGCGCGACCGCGCTCGTCGGGTCCGGCTGGAGCACCGCGAGGTGCCGCACGACGTCGAGCACGTCGGTGGGCCGTGGCGCGGTGAGCAGCTGCGCGCGGACCGCGACGCGACGGGCGTCGGCGGGCGTGAGGCGGTGCGCGCGCGTCATGCGGCCACGCTAGGCCGGTGGTGCGGTCCCGTCACGGGCGCGCGGGTGCCTCGCCGACGCCCAGGCGCCGCCGACGGCCAGGCGGTGCGGACGGCGTGGCGGCCGTGACCGGGCCGACCGGCTACACCGGCGCACCGCGCAGCACCGCCGCGGCGACGAGCACCAGGGCGAGCAGCGCGGCGCAGGCGACGGCGACGGTCACCGCCCGCGACCGCGTGCTGCGGCGTGCGAGCAGCACGGCCACGACGACCCCCGCGACGAGCACCCCGGACCACACGCGTGCCACGCCGACCCGCTCCGGCGAGCACCCGGGGGGTGCCGGGTAGATCGCGGCGCACACGCCCTGCACCGGGGTCGCCCAGTGCAGCGCGAACCACGCCCAGCCGCCGAGCAGCAGGACGCCGACCGCGGCGACCAGGGTGGCGGCGCCCGGCCGGCGTGCCGCGGCACCGGGCGCCTCGGACGGGGGTCGCGTCGTCGCCATGCGGACGAGCATGCCGCACCACGTCGCGCCGCGGGCGCGGTTCGGCGTCAGACGGCGGACGGGGCCCGGCGTCGCGCGCGCAGGCCGACGCCCGCGCCGATCCCCAGAGCACCGGCCGCGACGGTCGGCCAGAACGCGTGCGCCGGCGTGCCCGCGAGCGCCCCGGCGGCGGCCGCACCGGCCGAGACCCCCAGCACGAGCGACGTCGCCAGCAGCGCCATGGTCGACGCGACGCGCCCGGCGGGTGCGACCTGCTCGGCGCGCGCGTACCCGCTGACCAGGAGCGTGCCGGCACCGACGCCGAGCACGACCGCGCAGGCCGCGGCGACCCACGGGCCGGGGACGGTCGTGAGGCCGAGCGCGCCGGTGAGCAGCGCGGCACCACCGGCGACGACGCGCGCGGCGACGCTCGCCCCCCGGAGCCGGGACACCACGACGCTCGCGATCGCGCTGCCGACACCGGAGCACGCGTAGATCAGCCCGGTGAGCTCCTCGGTGCCGCGGGCGGCGTTGACCGCGGTGAGACCGGTCTGCGTCGAGCCGAACGCGATGCCGACGCTGCCGGCGACGAGCATCGGCAGCACGAGCGCGGCCATCGGCAGCCGCGCGGGTCGGTCGGTCACGACGCGGGTGGCGTGCCGCGGCCACGCGTGCCGCTCGGTGCGCAGGAACGCCGCGAAGGCGCCCTGCCCGACGACGGCCGCCGCGACGAGGACCCACAGCGCGGTCACGGGCCCGAGCAGCGCGACGAGCAGCCCGGCGGCGACGGGCCCGACGACGAACCCGATCTCGTCGGCCGCGACCTCGTAGCCCATCGCGCGGCCCAGCACCCGCTCCTGCCCGCTGCGGCGCGCCACGAGCGACCACCGCGAGCGGGCGACGGACCCGACCTGCGGGTTCGCCGCACCGACGACCCCCGCGCACGCCAGCAGCGTCCACGTCGACCCGGTGGTCGCCGCGAGCACCCCGAGGAGCGCACCGACCTGCACGAGCGTGGCGACGACGACGACGGGCAGCGGCCCCCAGCGGTCGACGGCCCGCCCGACGACCGGCGCCCCGATCGCGGTGCCGACGCCGACGACCGCGACGGTGACACCACCGAGGCCGACGCCGAGGCCGGACGATGCGACGATCATCAGCAGGCCGAGCTGGATCATCGAGGCCGGCAGCCGGCCGACCAGCGCCGTGACGAGGAACGGCAGCCCACCGACGGCGATCAGCGAGGGCTGCGGCGCGGGGCCGGGCGTGCGGGTGGGCGCGCTCGAGGGCGCGACGATCTGGGACGACAAGGCGATCTCCGGGGACGTCGGGGTCCCGTGCGCCCCACCCCACACACGGAGAACTGCCCCTGATCAGCCTCCAGGATACGACGAGTCGGTCGACTACACGAGGCCGACCTCGTCGTGGTCAGCCAGCACTTTGGGTCGGATCGGGCGGTTCTCGCCGGCGCGTAGCCCATCACCCAACCGGTTTGGACCGGGGCGCCGAAGGTGCCGCTGTTTGGGGCCGTAACGGGACCGCAACCAGCAATTTGGCCCACAAGCCCCTCGCCTTGCGCGCGACGAGTCTGCTGCGCAGGGTCCGACACTCTAAGTGCACTGGCCCGGCCATGTCTTGCGCAGGACAGCACAAGGCCAGCGAGCCTCGCGCGTGCGTCTCGGGTCCTCGCACCGCGGCCCGCGGGCCTGGCTGGCCTGCCGTCACTTGAAGGTTGACCACGTAGACGGGCACTCGCAGCACCCTGGGGCACCAGCAACCACGCCGTCCTCACTGAAGGCAAGCCCGTACCGCGCGGCGACCCAGCGTGCTCCGAGGGCGCGCAGCCATCGGCGTCGATGAGCACGTCGGGCGCCGCACCCGCCGCGGCCACAAGCTAGCCACCGCCATCGTTGACGTCACCCCGATCGACTACAGGACCCGTCCCTCACGATCGAAGCGGACGCCCAGGACGTGGCTCGCCGGGCGGCCAGGGGTCTGTCACCTGGACGACAACGTCGGTCCCGCCCACCCCCGCCACGCGACGGAGTCAGACCGGAGCTGGTGTGTCCGTCGCCCTCCCGGGAGAACGGCCAGTCCGATGCCTAAGGAGACCCCTCACCCGCAGCAAGAACTAGGTCATCGCGGAGCCGTCGCAGTTCTGCCTCGTTGCCGCGTATGAACTCGAGCTCAACCGCCGCCCTGACCTCCTTGACGCGAGACTCGTAGTCGACCGAAGCCCTACACCTGGCGTCCGCAGAGAAAAGCGTCGTCTCAGAGTCCTTCAGCACCCGCAGTTCAACCGCGTCGAGCGGTGCATCAGCAGCCGCGAACTCGTACTGATCCCACAGTGCGGCCTGAACCTCGTTGGGACGCTGGTAGGCACCGTGCCCGTCCCGGGCCATGCAATTCGACCACGCGACGTTGATCTCACTGAACCGGGGGTCGAGCCGGTCCGAGCCAAAGTAGACGTTCGCCTGCTCGGACATCAACTCCATCGCCTCGGCCAGCGCGGCGTATTCCGGGCCCCCGAGCACTTGGTTGGTGATGGCCTCTTCATCACCTCCGGTCTCCGCCATCGCCTCGGCGTGGCAGCCTCCGTCACCAGAAGGACCCCAGTACGCCGTAGAGTACTCAATTTGCCCAGCGCGCGCCAAACCGTCATAGTAGACGTCATTTTCACCCCGAGGAGCATCGGGGTCGAAGTTCTGCCAGATCCCGTAGTCTTCTATGTTGCTCGTTTCAGTGAGGGTGGTTGCCAATTGGTCGGGCACTTCCGGCCAGTACTCAAAGCCAGCATCGGACATGCAACGAGCGATCAGATCTTCCGACGCAGCCCGAAGTTCAGCGTTTTCACTCGGGGTGACACTCATAACGAGCACGCCATCAAAAAACTGATGAAACGGTGATTCAGCGGAGTCGGGTGCGGGCGTGAACATCGGCGCGTCCGGGGCGGCAGCGCATCCAACGAGCACCACCCCGGCCGCCATTACCGTCGCCATCTCTGCGATGAACAGGCGGAAGCGTGAGGCCGCGAGTCCGGCCCGACTAGGCACGCCGTTGGACGTGCGGCCTGCCAGCCGGGCCGGAGACATCATGCGTAGCAGCTTCCGTTCTGATTGGAGATGATGGGCAAGCCGCCATTCTGGCCGTTCCGCTCCACGCGGTACTTGAACCCGTAGCCGCCTCGGCCTGCCGAGTAGAATCCATTCCAGTTGGTCCACGACTCATCCTTGTAATTTCCGAGGATCGTGTCGTACCAGGGCGCGCTCCTGTACTGGTTCTGGCCAGTACAGCCCTGAGGGGGAGGCGGCGGTGCAGCGCTGCTGGAGTTCGCCATGCCCACCAGCAGCGTGGAACTCACGGCCGCGACGGCGACGGCGCGGATAATCCTCTTCATGGTCTACCTCTCCAAGAATCGACGTTTGGACGCCACGGACGGTAGCAGTCGTGCGTCGTCATGACAATAGAGAACTTGCCACTTGACATGAGCCTCCCCGAACGGTATACCGGTCCTCCAGATCCGAAGTGCGGCGGACGAAGCCGCCAGCCTCGAGCCCGCTACTGACGATCCAGCCGTCAGCTTGCGGAGGCCCTGGGCCGAACTGGGAAGATGTTCGAGTCGATCATTCTTGGCCTCGCCGCGCCCGTTGCTGGCTCCGTGCTGCTCTAAGCAGCCAAGACCGTCATAAACCCGCTTCTTCAGTCTCCGGCCGAGCGTATTCAGCTCGATAAGGGCGGCTGGGGCGTTGGTTGCCACTCATCCGATCAGGTCGTTCGGGAACTGCTTACTGCAGTCGCGGACGGTTTCTCCGTAGGCGACGAGCACACGTCAGTCGATGCCAAAGGCAACTGCGCCCCGATCGTCATCCTCGTTCTATAACAGTGCTGTCGTGCACTGGCGATGCCAGTCGGTGACCAGGTCGTGGTGGGTATGAAGGGTCCGTCGGCTCGAAAGGGCGGGTCATTCTTTCAGCCTCGGTGCCCGTGTAGGTTCTGCTGGACCAGGCGCCCGAGGCGGTCCGGCGCGTCGCAACCCAGACGCGCGACACGAAACGGGCCATCACCGCCGCTGCCTCAAACGAATCCTCGGCCACGACAGCCTTGAAGCAGACGAACCCGTCGAAAACCACGATCTGCAGGCAATCGTTCTCCGGCATGGCCATCCGTTCCCCGGAAGCAGACTCCTCACAACTGCGGCACTTGCATTGTCGCGGTGTCAGTACTCGACGAAGTGGCCGAACGACTCAGTGACAGCCAAGTGGGACGTCACCTTGTTCGAGCACGAAAGTAGAAACCATCAATCCGGTCTAGTGGACGAGTTCCGGGTCCGAGGGGTGGTCGAGCCTCGCCTCGGCGATCAGCTCGTCGCCGTCCGGGCGCGGGCAGGTATGGAAGTCGTGCTCGGCGAACGGGCGCCGCGCAGGTCCGCTCAGCAGCTGTCCGTAGACGATGATGAAGCCCCCGCACGTCGACCGACCGGCTCGTAGACGCGCCCGTCGGTGACGAACCGGATCTCGGTGCTCACCTCGTGATGGAAGGCCATGGCGCGAGAGTAGGTCCTCTCAGCGCGGGCGGGGTCCCTGATGCCGGCGTGCGGGGCGATGAGCAGTTCGGCGAGCCGCTCGCGGGCCGCGGAGGTCATCTTCACGGCGACGACGAACCTCTCGCGCCGGGGGGTGGCGGGACATGCAGGAACCCCCGGCCGGATGTGCTCCGACCGGGGGTCCTGTCTCTGTGCGCGAGGCGGGATTTGAACCCGCACGCCCTTTCGGACACTGGCACCTGAAGCCAGCGCGTCTGCCGTTCCGCCACTCGCGCGCGCTGGAGAACGCTAGCACGCAGCAGCCCCCACCGACGAACCGGCCCCGGGCCCGCCACCTCGCGCGCGCCCACGCACTCCAGTTCTCTCGCGCGCGCACGCGAGAGAACTGGACACGGAGGGACCCATCGGGCACGCAAGTGGGCACATATGCGACCAGTCACCCGGTGCGTCGCGCCGACACGCGGCGGCGCGACCAGGCGCCCCGCAGCCCGGGCACCCGTCCGGCGCCCTGCACGGATACCATCGACGCGGACCGTCGTGGCTTCGCGCCCGCCGGGCCACGGAGCACGCTGCACGGGCCGCCCGGTCCGCGCACGGCGGGGAGGGAGGTGGACGTGGGGTTCCTCGACAAGTTCGAGAACGGCGTCGAGCGCGTCGTCAACAACGCGTTCGCGCGCGCCTTCCGCAGCGAGGTCAAGCCCATCGAGCTGGCCGACGCCCTGCGCCGCGAGCTCGACGACCGCGCCGCCGTGGTCGGCCGCGACCGCACCGTGGTGCCGAACGAGTTCACGATCGAGCTCTCCACCGCCGACTACGACCAGGTCGAGGCGTGGGGTGCGGAGGCCCTGGCCGAGGAGCTCGCCGCCAACGTCACCGACCACGCGGCGAGCCAGCACTACGCGTTCGTCGGCCCCGTGACGGTGTCGTTCAGCGAGGACACCGAGCAGGACGCCGGACGGTTCGCCGTCCACAGCGCGACCGTGCGCGGCGCCGTGGCCCCCGCGACGTCGGCGGCCCCCAGCCCGCGGCACCCGCTCATCGACATCGACGGCCAGCGGTACATCCTCACGGGCCCCGTCACGGTCATCGGCCGTGGCTCGGAGGCCGACATCATCGTCGACGACCCCGGCGTCTCGCGCCGTCACCTGGAGATCCGGGTGACGCCGGACGGCGTGGTCGCGAGCGACCTCGGCTCGACCAACGGCGTGTTCGTCGAGGGGCACCAGGTGCCCGCCGCGACGCTGCTCGACGGCAACACCCTGACCATCGGCCGCACCCGGATCCTGTTCTGGACCGGCGGCGACGGCGACGTGGACGAGTGATGCCCCCGCATGAGTGAGCTGACCGTCACCCTGCTGCGGCTGGGCTACCTCGCGCTGATCTGGCTGCTCGTGCTGTCCGCGATCACCGTGCTGCGCCGCGACCTGTACGGCACGCGCATCATCGACCGCCGCCGCCCGGCCCCCAAGCCGGCACCCGCCGCCGAGGCCCCCGCCCCGGTCGGCGAGTCGCCCCGCGCACCGCGGCGCTCCCGCAGCGGCGGCGGCCCGACGCGGCTCGTCGTCACCGAGGGCCCGCTGCGCGGCACGACGCTCCCGCTCGGCTCGTCGGCCGTCGTCATCGGCCGCGCCCCCAGCTGCACGCTCGTGCTCGACGACGACTACTCGTCGTCCCGCCACGCGCGGATCTTCCCGCAGGGCGACCAGTGGTTCGTCGAGGACCTCGGGTCAACCAACGGCACGTTCGTCGGCGAGCAGAAGGTCGAGCAGCCCACGCCCGTCCCCACCGGTACCGCGGTGCGGATCGGCCAGAGCCTGCTCGAGCTCCAGAGGTAGCCGCGTGACGGTCGCCCTCCGCTACGCCGCGCGCTCCGACGTCGGCCTCGTCCGGTCGGACAACCAGGACTCCGCCTACGCCGGACCCCACCTGCTGGTGGTCGCCGACGGCATGGGGGGGCACGCGGGCGGTGACGTCGCGTCGTCCGTCGCGGTCGCGGCGCTCGCTCCGCTCGACGGCGAGTCGCACGGGCCCGACGACGCGCTCGACCAGCTCGAGACCGCCCTCGACGACGCCCGGTCGGAGATCATCGCGCGCAGCGACGCCGAGCCCGACCTCGCGGGCATGGGCACGACCGTCACCGCGATCCTGCGTGCGGGCAACAAGCTCGCGATGGTGCACCTGGGCGACTCGCGCGGGTACCTGTTCCGCGACGGCACGCTCACGCAGGTCACCACCGACCACACGTTCGTGCAGCACCTCGTCGACACCGGACGCATCACGCCCGAGGAGGCCGAGCACCACCCGCAGCGCTCGGTCGTCATGCGCGTGCTGGGCGACTTCGACGCCGACGTCACCGCCGACCTGTCGGTGCGCGAGGCCCGCCCGGGCGACCGGTGGCTGCTGTGCTCCGACGGCCTGTCCGGCTACGTCTCGGCCGAGACCATCGCCGAGACGCTCGCGGACGTCCCCGACCTCGACGCGTGCGCCGACCGCCTCGTGCAGCTCGCGCTGCGCGCCGGCGGCCCCGACAACGTGACCGTGGTGCTCGCGGACGTCGTCGAGCTCGACGACCTGCCCGACGGCGCGATGCCGTCGACCGCGAGCGCGGTCGTCGGTGCCGCGGCCGTGAGCCGCAACCGACCGTCAGCCGCCGCGGACGGGCCCGCGGCGCGCGCGGCACGGCTGTCCCGCAGCGCCCGGTCGGCGCCCGCCGACGACGGCACGGACGGCGACGACGGCCCGGCCCTGCCCGCCACGGTCGAGGCCGCTCCCGAGGACGACGACGAGCCGCTCGCACCGCCGCCGCGCCGCCGCGGCCTGGTCGTCGCGTGGGTCGTCGCGGGTCTCGCGCTCGTCGCAGCCCTCGTCGGCGGGTACGCGTGGACGCAGACGCAGTACTTCGTCGCCGAGTCGCAGGGCGCGGTCGCGGTCTACCGCGGGATCCCGCAGAGCATCGGGCCGGTCGACCTGGCCGAGCTCGTCGAGGCCTCGGACGTGCAGGTCGAGGACCTGCCTGCCTACCTGCGCGAGCGCGTCGAGCAGACGATCTCCGCGGGATCGCTCGACGAGGCGCGCCGCCTCGTCGCGATGCTCGCCGACGACACCGAGCCCACGCCCACGCCGGTCCCCACGCCCACGTTGTCGTCGACGCCCGGCGCGACGCTCGACCCGATGCCGACCGAGCCGGTCGTGCCGCCGCCCGCCGACCCGGAGCCGGCCGCCGGCGACGCGGCCGCGGGCGACGCGACCGCGGCGGCCCCGGCGACGGGCCCCGGACCGGCCGCCGCGGCGCTGTGATGGCCAGCGTCCAGCCCCACCGGGTCCGTCCCGGTCGCGGGACCGAGCTGCTCCTGCTCGTCCCCGCTCTGGTCATCGGCATCGCCGGCTACGTGCTGGCCGGTCTCGGCGCGACCGGCTCCGTGCCGCCGCACGCCATGACGTACGCGGTCGGGACGACCGTGCTCGCGTTCGCCGTGCACGTCGTGCTGCGCATCCGCGCGCCCTACGCCGACCCCGTGATCCTGCCCGTGGTGGTCGCCCTCAACGGCATCGGCCTGGCGATGATCTACCGCATCTCGATCGCCTACGCGGCACGCGGGCGCGCCGACGCGAACATCGCCGACCGGCAGCTCGCCTGGACCGCCGTCTCCGTGGTGCTCGCGATCGTCGTGCTGCTGGTGCTGCGCGACCACCGCACGCTGCGCCGCTACACGTACACGGCCATGGTCGTCGGTCTCGTGCTCATCCTGCTGCCGCTCGTGCCCGGTCTCGGCCAGACCATCAACGGCGCGCGCATCTGGGTGCGCGTCGGGCCCGTCGGCATGCAGCCCGCCGAGTTCGCGAAGATCGCCCTCGCGGTGTTCTTCGCCGGGTACCTCGTGACGCACCGCGACACGCTCGCGCTGGCCGGCAAGCGGGTCCTGGGCCTGCAGCTGCCGCGTGCGCGGGACCTCGGGCCGATCCTCGTGGTCTGGGCGGCCTCGCTCGCGGTGCTCGTGCTGCAGCGTGACCTCGGGACGTCGCTGCTGTTCTTCGGCCTGTTCGTCGCGGTGCTGTACCTCGCGACCGAGCGCACGTCGTGGATCGTCATCGGCCTCACGCTGTTCGCCGGCGGCGCGGCCGTCGCGGCCGCCACGTTCAGCCACGTCGCGGCGCGCTTCGACGTCTGGCTGCACGCGCTCGACAACGACGTGTTCAGCCGCCAGTACGGCGGCTCCGGCCAGCTCGTGTACGGCCTGTTCGGCATGGCCAACGGCGGGCTGTTCGGCACCGGCCTGGGCCAGGGACGGCCCGACCTCGTGCCGTTCGCGTACTCCGACTTCATCGTCGCGGCGCTCGGCGAGGAGCTCGGGCTCACCGGGCTCGTGGCGATCCTCCTGCTGTACACCGTGCTCGTCGAGCGCGGCCTGCGCATCGCGATCGGCGTCCGCGACGGCTTCGGCAAGCTCCTCGCGGGCGGCCTGTCGTTCGTCGTCGCGGTGCAGCTCTTCGTCGTCGTCGGCGGCGTGACCCGCCTGATCCCGCTGACGGGCCTCACCACGCCGTTCCTCGCCTACGGCGGCTCGTCGCTCGTGGCCAACTGGATGATCGCGGCGCTGCTGCTGCGCATCTCCGACGAGGCACGACGCCCCGTCCCCGCGGTGCGGACGATCGCGACGCCCGACGTGGGCGTGCCGCTCCCGCCGATCGGCGACGCACGCCCGGTGGGCGGTCGGCGCAGCACGGGGCGCACCGGGACGCCCGCCTGCGGGACGCCCGCCGCACCGACCGGCACCGCCCCGGTGCGCACGTCCGGACCGGGGCGCACCGCCGACGCCCACGAGGGCCCCGACCCCGACGACAACCCGACCGAGCGACTGGGAGGTGACCTGCGGTGAACACCCCGCTGCGCCGCCTCGCGACCCTCACGCTCGTCATGTTCGTGGCGCTCATGGGCGCCGCCACCTGGGTGCAGTTCTTCCAGGCGGAGTCGCTGAACACCGACAACCGCAACGTGCGCGGGCTGTACCGCGAGCACGGCAACGCGCGCGGCCCGATCGTGGCCGGCGGCGTCGCGATCGCGTCCTCGGTGCCCGTCGACGACCCGTTCGGCTACCAGCGCACCTACGCCGACGGCGACCTGTACTCGGCGGTGACGGGCTTCTACTCGATCGCGAACGGCCGCACCCAGCTCGAGGAGGCCGAGAACCCGCAGCTCACCGGTCGGTCCGACCAGCTGTTCTTCAGCCGCATCCGCGACCTGCTGACGGGCCGCCGTCCCGAGGGCGCCGCGGTCGAGACGACGATCCTGCCCGCCGCGCAGCAGGCCGCGCGAGCCGCGCTCGGCGACCAGGACGGCGCCGTCGTCGCGATCGAGCCGACCACCGGCCGGATCCTCGCGCTCGTCTCGACCCCCGGGTTCGACCCCAACGCGCTGGCCGTGCACTCCACGAGCGAGGCGGCCGCCGCGTACCGCGCGCTCGAGGGCGAGCCCGGCAACCCGCTGCGGTCGAACGCGACCCAGGAGCGCTACGCGCCCGGCTCGACGTTCAAGCTGGTCACGGCGGCGGCCGCGCTCGAGTCGGGCTCCTACACGGCGGACACGCCCGTGCCGTCCCCGGTCGAGTACACGCCGCCGCAGACGTCGCGGCCCATCACGAACTTCGGCGGCGGCAGCTGCGGGGGCGACCAGGTCTCGCTCGCGGACGCGCTGCGGATCTCGTGCAACACGGCGTTCGCCGAGCTCGGCGTGACGCTCGGCGAGGACGCGCTGCGCGAGCAGTCGGCGCGCTTCGGCTTCGACGACCCCGACCTGGAGGTGCCGCTGCGGGTCACGCGCTCGGTGTTCCCTACCGACCTCGACCCGCCGGCCCTCGCGCAGACGGCCATCGGGCAGCGCGACGTGCAGGCGTCGCCGCTGCAGATGGCGATGGTCGCGTCGGCCATCGCCAACGACGGGCGGCTCATGAAGCCGTACCTCGTCGACACCGTGCGCTCGGCCGACCTCACGGTCGTGTCGCAGAACGAGCCCGAGGAGTACTCCCAGGCGGTCTCCGCCGGGACCGCCGACCAGCTCACGCGGATGATGGTCGGCGTCGTCGACTCCGGCACGGGACGCGCCGCGCAGATCCCCGGCGTGCAGGTCGCCGGCAAGACCGGCACCGCGCAGACGCTCGAGGGCCAGCCGCCGCACGCGTGGTTCACGGCCTTCGCCCCCGCCGACGCGCCCCGCGTGGCCGTCGCGGTGATCGTCGAGAACGGCGGGTCGCTCGGCAACGAGGCGACCGGCGGCGGCGTGGCCGCGCCCGTCGCGAAGGCCGTCATCGAGGCGGTGCTGGGCTCATGAGGACCGCACCGGGTGTCGCGCTCGGCGGTGGCCGCTACCGGCTGCTGCGCCGCATCGCCGTCGGCGGCATGGGCGAGGTCTGGGAGGCGAACGACGACGCGCTCGCCCGCGCGGTCGCCGTCAAGGTGCTGCGCGCCGAGTTCGCCGGCGACGCCGGGTTCCTCGAGCGCTTCCGCACCGAGGCCCGCAACTCCGCGTCCCTGCACCACCCGCACATCGCGGCGCTGTTCGACTACGGCGAGCAGGACGGCTCGGCGTACCTCGTGATGGAGCTCGTCGTCGGCGAGCCGCTGTCCGACCTGCTCGAGCGCGAGCCCGTGCTGGCGCCCCAGCGCCTGCTGCCCGTGCTCGCGCAGACCGCCCGCGGGCTGCACGCCGCTCACCTCGCAGGCGTCGTGCACCGCGACGTCAAGCCCGGGAACATCCTGCTCGCCCGCTCGGGCAAGGTGAAGATCACCGACTTCGGCGTCTCGCTGGCCTCCAACCAGAAGACCATGACCGCGACCGGCATGGTCATGGGCACGGCGCAGTACCTGTCCCCCGAGCAGGCCGTCGGACGCCCCGCCACACCCCTGTCCGACCTGTACTCGCTCGGCGTCGTCGCCTACGAGGCGCTGGCGGGCAAGCGTCCCTTCACGGGCCCGACCGCGGTCGACATCGCGGTCGCGCACGTCAACGACCCGGTGCCGCCGCTGCCCGCGGCCGTCGACCGCAAGCTCGCGGCGCTCGTGCTGCGGCTGCTGTCGAAGGAGCCGTCCGAGCGACCCGCGTCGGGCGAGGAGCTCGCGGCGCTGCTCGACCAGCTCGTGCCCCGGACGCCGCCCTCGGGCGTCGCCGTGCTGGTCAGCAAGCCGACGCGCGCCCGCGACGAGCACCGCACGAGCGCACGGTCGTCCTCCGCGGCCCCCGAGCGCACGCACCCCGGCGGCGCGTCGGCGGCGCCGCCGTCCTACGCACCGTCCCGCCGGGACCGCGGCGCACGCGCCGCCGCTCCCGACGACCGGCGGCGACGCAGCCGGCACGAGGCTCCCGCCGCCCGTCCGCTCGACGGCGTGCTCGCGTGGGTGCGCCGCCTGCGCCTGCCGCTGGTCGTGCTCGTCCTCGTGCTGGTGGCGCTGCTCGGCGCGGCGCTGGCCGACCGGCTGCTCGGCGCCGCGCCCGCCGAGCCCGCCTGGTCCACGACGACGGACCAGTACCCTCGTGGCGGCGGACCGGGTGGGATGATCGCCGCAGTGCAGCAGGGGGGCGGCGCGGCCGGCCCGGCAGACGGGACTCGGGCAGCGGCCCACGACCCGCGATCGACGGAAGTGAAGGACGCCTAGTGGTGGACGACGGATCCCGCATCCTTGCCGGCCGGTACGAGGTCGGTGAGCTCATCGGCCGCGGCGGCATGGCCGAGGTGCACATCGGGCACGACAACCGCCTGGGACGCACGGTCGCGATCAAGATCCTGCGCTCCGACCTCGCACGCGACCCGTCGTTCCAGAACCGCTTCCGGCGGGAGGCGCAGTCGGCGGCCGCGCTCAACCACCCGGCGATCGTCGCGGTGTACGACACCGGCGAGGACGTCTTCACCGAGCCCACCGGCACGGTCGCGCACGTCCCGTTCATCGTCATGGAGTACGTCGAGGGGCACACGGTCCGCGACATCCTGCGCGACGGCCACGCCGTGCCCATCGACGAGGCCGTCGAGATCACGGCGGGCGTGCTGTCGGCGCTCGAGTACTCGCACCACGCGGGCATCGTGCACCGCGACATCAAGCCCGCGAACGTCATGATCACGCCCACCGGTGCCGTCAAGGTCATGGACTTCGGCATCGCCCGCGCCGTCGCGGACTCCGCGGCGACCATGACGCAGACGCAGGCCGTGATCGGCACCGCGCAGTACCTCTCGCCCGAGCAGGCGCGCGGCGAGCAGGTCGACGCGCGCTCCGACCTGTACTCGACCGGGTGCCTGCTGTTCGAGCTGCTCACCGGGCGGCCGCCGTTCGTCGGCGACTCGCCCGTGGCCGTCGCCTACCAGCACGTGCGGGAGAACCCGCCCGTGCCGAGCTCGATCGCGAGCGACGTCCCCGAGGCGCTCGACCGCATCACGCTCAAGGCCCTCGCGAAGGAGCGCGACGCGCGCTACTCGTCGGCCGCGGAGTTCCGTGCGGACCTCGACGCGGTGCTGCGGGGCGGGCACGTCGGCGCACCCGCCGTCGGCGCCGCGATGGCCGCCGTCCCGGCGGCCGACGCCACGCAGGTCATGACGCCGCCGGTCGCGGCGACGCAGGCCATGCCGCCCGCCACCGGCGGCGCGCCCTGGGGGCCCACCGGCCTCGTGGCCACCCCGCAGGACCAGGACGGGCAGGAGGACGAGGAGAAGAAGCGTCCCTGGCTGATCTGGGTGCTGGCCGCGGTCGCGCTGCTCGCGGTCGGCGGGATCGTCTGGGCGATCATCGCCAACTCGTCGCCGCCCCCGGAGACCACGGTCGAGGTCCCCGACGTCGCCGGCATGTCGCAGGAGCAGGCGCTGCAGACGATCCGCGACGCCGACCTCACGCCGCAGCCGGCGCAGGAGGCCAGCGACCAGTACCCGTCCGGGCAGGCGACCCGCACGGACCCCGCGGCGAAGACGAAGGTCGACAAGGAGACGACGGTCACCGTCTACATCTCCACCGGACCGGCCGAGGTCACCGTGCCCGACGTGTCAGGGATGACCGAGGCGCAGGCCGTCGCCGAGATCGAGAAGGCCGGCCTGACCGTCGACCCCACCCGGCAGCGCGAGGACGTGCCGACGCAGCCGAAGGACCGTGTCACCAAGACCGACCCGGCGGCGGACACCCCCGTCTCGTCGGGTTCGGTCGTCGTGCTCTACCTCGCGTCGGGCAACGTGGTGGTCCCGAACGTCACCGGGCAGAACGCCGAGGTCGCGACCCAGACGCTCGGCGACCTGGGCCTGCGGGTCAACACCAGCGAGGTCGAGTCCGACCAGCCCGAGGGCACGGTCGTGCAGCAGTCCCGCGCGGAGGGCGACATCATCCCGCAGGGCACGGTCGTGAACCTGGGGATCGCCGTCCCGGCGTCGACCGCGACCGTCCCGAGCAACCTGCGCGGGATGACGTACGACGCCGCGGTGCAGGCGCTCAACGCCGCCGGGCTGACGAACGTCGCCCGGGAGGACGTCGCGTCCGACGAGCCCGAGGGGACCGTCGTGTCCTCCGACCCGAACGGCGGGACCGAGGTGGCGAAGGAGCAGCGCGTCACGCTCCGGGTCTCGCGCGGACCGCAGCAGGGCGGCGGTGGGGGCGGCAACCAGCCCACCCCCTCGCCGACGCCGACGGACTGACGCCGCACGCGCACGACGACGCCCCCCGACCGGAACGGGTCGGGGGGCGTCGTCCGTCGCTGCCTAGAGCCGCACGAGCGGGTGCAGCCCCGCGGACCGCTCGACCGCGTCGCCGGAGCCGCAGACCTGCAGCCAGTTCGCGAGCAGGCGGTGCCCGCCCTCGGTGAGCACGGACTCGGGGTGGAACTGCACGCCGTGCAGCGGCAGGTCGCGGTGCTGGAGCCCCATGACGATGCCGTTGGTGCGCGCGGTCACGACCAGCTCGTCGGAGAACGTGCCGTCCACGACCGCGAGCGAGTGGTAGCGCGTCGCGGTGAACGGCGACGGCAGACCCGCGAGGACGCCCTGCCCGTCGTGCTCGACGGGGCTGGTCTTGCCGTGCATGAGCTCGGGCGCGTGCGTGACCGTGCCGCCGAACACCTCGCCGAGCGCCTGGTGCCCCAGGCACACGCCGAGCATCGGGGTGCCCGACGTCGCGCAGTCGCGGATCACCTGGAGGCTCTGGCCGGCGTCGGACGGCGCGCCCGGCCCCGGGGAGACCAGCACCCCGTCGTACCCGGCGCGCTCGGCCGCCGGGGGCACCGCGTCGTTCCGCACGACCTCGGTGGTCGCCCCGAGCTGGTCGAGGTAGCCGACGATCGTGTAGACGAACGAGTCGTAGTTGTCGACGACGAGGATCCGCGTCATCCCTCACCCACCGTGGTCTCGTTGAAGGGCATGTACGGCGCGACGGCCGGGTAGACCCACAGGAAGCACGCGGCCAGCACGCCCGCCGCGAGCAGCAGGGCGATCAGCAGCCGCACGACGGTCGGTCCCGGCAGGTGCCGCCAGAGCCATCCGTACATCATGAGCCTCCCGTGGTGGTCCGCGGCCGCCCGCCCGGCGCCCGGGTCATCCGAGCAGCTCCGCGGGGGTGCCGCTCGACGTCGGCGCCCAGTAGTCGAGCACGCCGTGCACGATGTACCGCTCGCGCGCGGAGAACATCGGGTGGCAGGTCGTGAGGGTGATGTAGCGCTCGGTGGGCTCGACCCCCGGCTCGTTGGGCACGGGTTCGATCACGCGCACGTCGGCGGGCATGACGACCTCGGAGGAGGTCACGCGGTACACGTACCAGGCGTCCGGGGTCCAGACCACGAGCGGGTCGCCGACCTGGAGCTCCTCGATGCGGTTGAACGGCTTGCCGAACGTGACGCGGTGCCCCGCGAGCGCGAAGTTGCCGACGCCGCCGGGCATCGCGGTGCCCTCGTAGTGCCCGATGCCGAGCACGTCGAGCACGGTGGGACGGTCGGTGCCCTGGCTGATGGGCCGCGCGGGCTCGCCCTCCCAGCGCGGCACGGTCAGCGTGGCGAACGAGACGGCGTGCTCCGGCTCGGCGAGCACCGGGGGGTCCTCGGTGCTGGGGTCGGCGACGCCGTCGTCCTGCGAGGTCGCCGGCGTGGGCGCCACGTACCCGAGGTCGCGCACGATCTGCGCCTGCGCGGCGTCACCCTCGACGTCCGTCCACCACAGCTGCCACACGAGGAAGCCGAGGAGCAGCACGCCGACGGTGATGAGCAGCTCGCCGAGCACGCCGATCACGCCGTACACGACGCCGCCACCGCGACGCGCGCGCGGCGGCCGGGCGTGCGCCGCGGGTCGGCCGGGCGTCGTCGCGGCCGTCATCGGGCACCGTCCTCGGGCGTGCGCGCGGCACGGGCCGTCGCGGGCGGCGTCGTGTCGTCCCCGGGCAGGACGTCGACGTCGTCGGGGACCTGCGCCCAGTTCAGCTCCGTCGCACCGGAGTAGGCGGGCAGCTCGAGGCGGTCCTTGCTCTCGACGTGCCAGCCGAGCCCGAGCTCGCCGGACTGCCGGACGTAGGTGCGGACGGCGGGGTCGTCCTCGAGCGCGGCGCGCAGCCGGTCGGGATCGCCCACGGCGGTGACGACGAACGGCGGCGAGTACATGCGCCCGTGCAGCCGCAGGACGTTGCCCTGGCACTGCACGCCCGTCGTCGCCACCACACGCTGGTCCATGAGGCCCATGGCCTCGGCGCCGCCGGCCCACAGCGCGTTCATGACGGTCTGGATGTCCTCCTGGTGCACCACCAGCAGGTCGGCCCGGACGTCGTCCCGGCGCGTGTCGGCCGGTGCGTCGTCGAGCTGGATCACGAGACCACGGCCCGTCACGGGCGCGGAACCGCCCTCGACCAGCTGCGCCGGGAGCGGCTGGGCCCCGGGGCGCCCCGCGAGCGCGTCCTGCTCGGCCGTGAGCGACTGCACCTGGGCGCGGAGCGTGTCGACCTCGACCGACAGCCGCTCGACGTTCGCGGCCTGCTGCTGCGTGAGCTCGGCGAGGTTCTGCGGGTGGCGCCCGTCGCCCGCGTCGGCGGCGCGCGCGTTGACGGTGAAGAGCAGCCCGGAGAGGCCGAGGACGAGGCCGACGGCGACGGCGCCGCGACGCATCCCGGCGACGCGGGCGCGTGGCGGGGCCGCGATCGTGCGCGCGGTGTCCTGCGCGTCGCTGTGCGCGTCGTGCGTCACGCCCGGCTCCCTCCGCCGTACCCCGCGCACGGGCGGCGGGGCGACGGCACTACGCTAGGTCACGTTCGGCGCCATGCCGACACCGGTCCGCAGGTCGACGACGTCCCGGCACCCGGCCGTCGTCGGGCGCCGACCGTGCCCGTGGCGTCGACGCGCCGCCTGCTCACCGCACCGTCGCAGACAGGAGCCACCCCGTGCCCGAGTCGAAGTCGCGCAAGAAGGCGGCGTACACGCCGCCCCCCACGAAGGCGTCGGCCCCCGCGCCGCTGCCCCGGTGGTTCCTGCCGGTCGCGCTGGGCCTCATGATCCTCGGGCTGGTCTGGCTGGTCGTGACGTACCTGTCGCCGGGTGCCGCGTACCCCGTGCCGGGGATCGGCCAGTGGAACCTGGGCATCGGGTTCGCGATCATCATCGTCGGCTTCGGGATGTTCTCCCGCTGGCGCTGACCGCCCCGACGCCCGCAGGGCGTCCCCGCACGTGACGAGGCTGTGCGCACCCCGGTGCGCACAGCCTCGTCCACATCCGCCGCCGTTCGTCATCCCCAGGCGGTGCACAGAGCTGTGGATAACTACACGCGTGTAATTCCACAGCTGTGAGCAACCCTGGGGGCGGTCACAGCCTCGCCCAGATCGGGTACGCCGAGTAGACCGCCAGCGTCGCCCCGAGCAGCACCGCCGCGACGACCGCGGGGGCGGCCCACCCGACCAGCGCGCGCCGCTCGCGCGGGACGTACGCGAAGGCGGCACCGAGCGCCGCGCCCACGACCAGGCCCCCCAGGTGGGCCTGCCACGCGATCCCGGGCAGCACGAAGCCGAGGACCCCGTTGAGCACGAGGATCCCGATGATCGGCCCGGCGTCCCGACCCAGGCGGCGCATGACGACCAGCACGGCGCCGAACAACCCGAACACCGCGCCCGACGCGCCCACCAGGCCCACGTTCCACCCCCCGACGACCGGGGCGAGCACGACGGCGCCGACCGAGCCGCCGACGGCGCTCAGCAGGTAGAGGGTCGCGAAGCGGGCGCGGCCCAGCGCCTGCTCGAGGTAGGGGCCGACCATCCACAGCGCGATCATGTTGAACAGGATGTGGAAGACCTGGCCCTGCGAGTGCAGGAACGCGGCGGTGAGGAAGCGCCACGGCTCGACCTCGCCGATGCTGGGGCTGAACACCCAGCGCATCGTCCAGCCGGGCACCGTCAGCTGCAGCAGGTACGAGACGACGCACAGGCCGATGAACGTCAGCGTGACGACCGGCCGGCCGCCGCGCACGCGACCGCCGAACACCGTGCGGCCCTCGCGCGACGTGCGCGCGGCCTCGGCGACGCAGTCCACGCAGTGCACGCCGACGGCCGCGGGACGCTGGCACTCGGGGCACGCGGGCCGGCCGCAGCGCTGGCACCGCACGTAGGACACGCGGTCGGGGTGGCGGGGGCACACGGGGGCCCCGGCGCCGCCGTCACCGGGGACGGCGGGCGGCCCCGGCACGGGGCCGCCCGGCACGTGGGGACCGCTGATCTCAGTCCTCCACCGTGATCGATGTGATCGTCACGTCCTGCACGGGGCGGTCGCCCGGGCGCGTCGGCGTCGTCGCGATCGCGTCGACGACCTGGCGGCTCGCGTCGTCCGCGACCTTGCCGAAGATCGTGTGCTTGCCGTTGAGCCACGGGGTCGCGGCGACCGAGATGAAGAACTGCGAGCCGTTGGTGCCGCCGACCTTGCCCGTGACGGGGTCGAGGCGCTTGCCCGCGTTCGCCATGGCGAGCAGGTAGGGCTCCGAGAACGTCAGCTCGGGGTGGATCTCGTCGTCGAACTGGTAGCCGGGGCCGCCGCGGCCGCTGCCGAGCGGGTCGCCGCCCTGGATCATGAAGTCGGGGATCACGCGGTGGAAGATCACGCCGTCGTAGAGCGCGTCGGTGCGCGGGGCGCCGGTGGACGGGTCCGTCCACTCGATCGTGCCCTTGGCCAGCCCGACGAAGTTCTCGACGGTGCGCGGCGCGTGGTTCTCGTACAGCTCGACCCGGATGTCACCGGCGGACGTGTGGATGGTCGCGAACATGGGGCCAGTCTGGCACCCGCCGCCGACGCCTCGCCCGGGCGTGCGCCGCACTTCGCCCCCGGCGAACCACCCCGCTGCACCGGGCGCACGCGCGCGGACGGTGGCAGAGTGGGAGGTCACAGCGTCGGGACCAGCCGAGACCAGTCCGGGAGTGGCAGATGACCCATCGTCCGAAGATCGACGTCGACACCGAACGACTCAAGGGGCACGCGGCCGACCTCGGCGCGACGCTCGCCGACGGAGCGAAGGACGCGGCCCACCGGGCGTCCGACGCCGCCGGTCAGGCGAAGGAGTGGACGACCCCGCGCATCGAGGCGTTCGTGGACTGGCTGACGCCGCGCGTCGAGCACCTCTACAAGGAGAGCGTGAAGACCGCCGCGCCCCAGGTCGAGAAGGCCGCCAAGAAGGCGACGCCGGCGATCGACACCGCGCACGACAAGCTCGTCGAGGAGCTGATCCCGAAGCTCGTCGCGGCCGTGAACGACGCCGCGGTGCGCGCGGGGGCTCAGGTCGAGCACGCGGCGGACGTCGCCGCGACGCAGGCCGGCAAGCACTCGAAGAAGGTCGCGAAGGCCGCGAAGAAGGCGGCCAAGGAGGCGGCCAAGGCCGAGAAGGGCCGTTCGGGCGCCAAGGTGTTCTGGACCGTCGCGCTCGTGGCGGGTGCGGGTGCCGCGGCGTTCGCGTGGCTGCGGTCGCGCTCGACGACGGACCCGTGGGCCGAGCCGTGGGAGCCGGCCGACTCGCTCGGCGGCGACTCGCTCAAGGCACGTGCCAACGCGGCCGCGGGCGACCTGCAGGACGCCGTCGGCGACGCGGCGGACGCCGTGGGCGAGGCCGCCGGCTCGGCGGTCGCGAAGGGCCGCGAGGCGAGCCGCAAGGCCGCCGAGGCCGTGTCGCACGCGGCCGAGGAGGTCGGCGAGAAGGCCAAGGAGGCGAAGGACGCCGCGCAGGAGACCGCGCGCAAGGCGACGCGACGCACGGCGCCGAAGACGCCGGACGAGGGCGACACCCCCAGCGCCTGACGTCGCACGCCGTCCCGCGGCCCCGGACCGTCCGTCGGTCCGGGGCCGCGGTGCGTCCGGCCTAAACGGTTCGGTCGTTGACCCTCGCGTCCCTCGTCACGACGATCGCGGTACGCCCCCACCCCCGGTGCGACGACGTCGTCGCACCCCGGTGACGGGGTGTGGGAGCGCTCCACCGGCGCTCCTCCCCCCTCGCGAAGGGACGCCGATGTCTCGCCTCACCTCTTCCCGCCCGCGTCGCGCGCTGTGGGCGGGCGCCGCCGTGGCCGCGGTCGTCGCCGGCACGCTCGTGCCCCTCCAGGCCGCCCAGGCGGCACCCGCGCACAACTACGCCGAGGCGCTGCAGAAGTCGATGTTCTTCTACCAGGCGCAGCGCTCGGGCGACCTGCCCGATGACTTCCCGGTGTCCTGGCGCGGCGACTCGGGCCTCGACGACGGCAAGGACGTCGGCAAGGACCTCACGGGCGGGTGGTACGACGCGGGCGACCACGTGAAGTTCGGGCTGCCGATGGCGTTCTCGGCGACGATGCTCGCCTGGGGCGCCATCGAGAGCCCCGAGGGCTACGCGCAGGCCGGCCAGCTCGACGAGCTGCGCGACAACCTCCGCTGGGTCAACGACTACCTGGTCAAGGCCCACACGGCGCCGAACGAGCTGTACGTCCAGGTCGGCAAGGGCGACGACGACCACAAGTGGTGGGGCCCCGCGGAGGTCATGACGATGCCGCGCCCGGCGTACAAGATCAGCGCGACGTGCCCGGGGTCGGACGCCGCCGGCGAGACGGCCGCCGCCATGGCGTCCGCGTCGATCGTCTTCAAGACGGCCGACCCGGCGTACTCGGCGACGCTCCTGACGCACGCGAAGCAGCTGTACACGTTCGCCGACACCTACCGCGGGAACTACTCGGACTGCGTCACGGACGCGCAGGCGTTCTACAAGTCGTGGTCGGGCTACCAGGACGAGCTGGTGTGGGGCGCCTACTGGTTGTACAAGGCCACGGGTGACGCGATGTACCTCGCGAAGGCCGAGACCGAGTACGACAAGCTCAGCAACCAGAACCAGACGAACCTCAAGTCGTACAAGTGGACGGTCGCGTGGGACGACAAGTCCTACGCCGCGTACGCGCTGCTCGCGATGGAGACGGGCAAGCAGAAGTACGTCGACGACGCGAACCGCTGGCTCGACTACTGGACGTCGGGCTACGACGGCGAGCGGATCACCTACTCCCCCGGCGGTCTGGCCGTGCTCGACTCGTGGGGTGCGCTGCGGTACGCCGCCAACACGTCGTTCGTCGCGCTCGTGTACAGCGACTGGCTCACCGACCCGACGCGCAAGGCGCGGTACCACGACTTCGGCGTGCGGCAGATCGGGTACGCGCTCGGCGACAACCCGCGCAAGTCGTCGTACGTCGTCGGGTTCGGCGCCAACCCGCCGCAGAACCCGCACCACCGCACCGCGCACGGGTCGTGGCAGGACTCCAGCAAGGTGCCGGTCGAGACGCGGCACGTGCTGTACGGCGCGCTCGTCGGCGGCCCCGGGTCCGCGAACGACGCCTACACCGACAGCCGCGACGACTACGTCGCCAACGAGGTCGCGACCGACTACAACGCGGGCTTCACGAGCGCCCTGGCCTACCTCACGGCGCAGTACGGCGGCACGCCGCTCGCCGGCTTCCCGGTCGCCGAGACGCCCGACCAGGACGAGCTGTTCGTCGAGGCCAAACTCAACCAGCCGGCCGGCGGCACGTTCACCGAGGTCAAGGCGATCGTCCGCAACCGCTCGGCGTTCCCCGCCAGGTCCCTGAAGAACGCCACGGTCAGGTACTGGTTCACGCTCGACGCCGGCGTCCCGGCCTCGAGCCTCGCGGTGACCACCAACTACAGCGAGTGCGGCACGACGCCCGCGAAGGTCGTCCCTGCGGGCGGCGCCCTCTACTACGCCGAGCTCAGCTGCGTGGGCCAGGACATCCACCCCGGGGGGCAGTCGCAGCACCGCCGCGAGATCCAGTTCCGTGTCACGGGCGCGGCGGGCTGGGACGCGACGAACGACCCGTCGTTCGTCGGGCTGCCGGCGACGGGCGACCCGGTGAAGACGCGCGCGATCACGCTGTACGACAAGGGCGTGCTGGTGTGGGGCACGGAGCCGGGCGGCCCGACGCCGACACCCACCGCGACGCCGACACCCACCGCGACCCCGACGCCGACGGTGACCCCGACGCCCACCGTCACACCGACACCGACACCCACGCCCACGGCGACGCCGACACCCACGCCGACGTCCGGTCCTGCGACGTGCGCCGTCACCTACGCCGCGAGCTCGTGGAGCACGGGCTTCACGGCCTCGGTCCGCCTGCGGAACACCGGCGCCGCTCCCCTCACCTGGTCGCTGACGTTCGACCTGGCTCCGGGCCAGCAGCTCACGCAGGGCTGGAGCGCGACCTGGTCGCAGACCGGTGCGAAGGTCACCGCGACGGGTGCGGCGTGGAACGCCACGCTCGCACCGGGCGCGTCCGTCGACCTCGGGTTCAACGGTTCGCACACCGGCCAGAACCCCGCACCGACGGCGTTCGCCGTCAACGGCACGGCCTGCACGACAGGCTGACGAGCGGGTCCCGGCCCGGTTCGACCTCGCCGTCGCCGGACCGGGACCGCACCACCCCCGGGGAGCGCGCGGTCCGCGTCCGCCGTCCCCGGGTGCGGCGTCCGGCACGGGGGTGGCCGGACGCCGGACGAGGGCGCCGCCCGGCACGGGCGGCGCCCTCGTCGGCCGCGTCGCGCACGACCCGTGCACGACCCGCGCGCGGCGATTCGCGGTTGACCGGCGACGCCGCGCGCGAGGACGCTGCGGTCATGGTCGACACCCCCGCTCCCCTCACCGACGTCGAGATCTGGCCGCTCACGGGGCTGCGGGTGGTGTCCGACGACCTCGAGCTGCGCGCGCCCGACGACCGCACCATGCTCGACCTCGCGCGCCTGGCGGCGCAGGGCGTGCACCGCGAGGACGAGATGCCGTTCGTCGTGCCGTGGACGCGCGGCACGCCCGTGCAGGTGGCGCGCAGCGTCATGACGTACCAGTGGGGCCTGCGGCAGCGGACGACGCCTGCCGACTGGGCGATCGAGCTCGCGGTGCTGCGCGACGGCGAGCCGCTGGGCCTGCAGGGCATGTACGCGAAGGACTTCCGCATCACGCGGACGGCCGAGACGGGCTCGTGGCTCGGCCTACGGCACCAGCACGGCGGCGTCGGCACGCGCATGCGCCTGCTGATCCTGCACCTGCTGTTCGAGGGCCTCGCCGCCGAGCGCGCCACGAGCTCGGCGTTCGTCGACAACCCGGGGTCGACGGGTGTGAGCCGCAAGATCGGCTACCGCGACAACGGCGTGGTCCGGACGGCCCGCGACGGTGCCGCCGTGGACAGCCGGCAGTTCGCGCTCGACCGCGAGGCGTGGGACGCACGGCCGGACGCCTTGCGTCTCGACGTCCGGATCGAGGGCCTCGACCCCGTCCTCGACCAGCTCGGGCTCGCGCCCTGAAGCCGGGGGTGCCCCGGTCGGGCGACGCCCCACGCTGGGCACTTTGCCGTCGCTCGCCCCACGTGTGGTGATCGCCTCACCTTCGCAAGACGATCCGTCGACCGAAGTCCCTGTGCGCCACGGCCCCGCGGGGGTACCGTCCCCGCATGCAGCTCGCCGACCTCCAGGCCCGGGTGCGGATCGCCCTCACCGCGACGCTCGTCGACGAGTGGACGATGTTCGCGCCGTCCGCCGGCACGAGCCGCCCCACCGAACGCACCGTGTCGTTCCACCTCGGGTGGAACCTGCGCGGCACGATCGAGAAGACCTGGGACGTCGACGCGGACTACGACCGGTCGGGCATGGTCCTCGAGGAGTCCGTGCGCCTCGACGGTCCGACGCACCGCGCACCACACCTGATCGTCCACCACCGTGGCCGGCTGGGACCCGAGCACAACCTGCTGCTCGTGGAGCTCACCGCGGACGCCGCGACCGCCGCGCCCGGCTCGGCCGACCTGGGCGTCGCGCAGGCCATCCAGCGCCGCTTCGGGTACCGCTACGCGGTCGTCCTCGACCTGCGCCTCGACGACGACGCGACGACCGCCGCCGTGCACCCGCACTGGCACTGGTCGACCCTCGACGAGGGCCGCGTCACCGACCAGCCGCAGCCGGTCTACACCGACGACGTCCTCGTCGACGTCCTGACCCGGGCGCGCGCGGGTGCGCACGGCTGACGCCGCGACCGTCGACCTGCTGCTCGCCGGGCCGCGGGGCCGCACGGTGTGCTGGGAGGTCGTGGCCGACGCCGTGCCCGCAGCCCGGGCGGCCGTCCGCGCCGCGGCGGCCGATCCCGCCGGGACGCGCCACGTCGTCGACGCCCTGAGGTCCGCGGGCGACGTCGCGCCGACGCCCGCGGACGTGTCACGCGCTCTCGACCTCGCCGTCGCCGGCGCACGGTACTGGCAGCCGCCGGACGAGCAGGACGCCGTGCTGGCCGACCCCCGCGTCGTGGCGGCGCTCGAGCCCGTCGCCCGCGCTGTGCTCGCTGCACCGTCCACGGGGTGGTGGTCGCAGCCCTGCACGACCGCGGCGCAGGTCCTCACGGCGTACGACGACGCCGCACCTGCCCGCGGCGAGGGCGTGCTCGCCGCGCTCGACGCCTGGCGTGCGCGGGTGGTCGCGGAGGAACGGGAGGCCGGCGGACGTCGCCGGCCGGTGAGCGGGTCGTGGTGGAGCACGCCGGCGTCCGCCGGCCTGACCCGGACGACCCGACGCCTTCCGGACGGCACGGCACCGGGCTTCGACCTCGTCGAGGACGGGGACGGCTGGGACGTGGTGACCGCGTACGCCGTCGACGTCCCGGCCGGCGCGCGCGTCCTCGAGCTCACCGGGCCGGAGGACGTCGCCGCCCTGGTCGCCGACCACCCGCTCGAGGTGACGGCGTCCCGGCAGCGCGACTGGTACGAGACCACGGGGCGCTCGGGCCGGTGGCTCGTGCCGGACCACCGCGCGATCGCCGACGCGTACGACGGCGTGCACGTCACGGTCCTGGCGTGGGCCGCCGCCGCCGGCCGTGCGCTGCCCGTGGGGAAGGAGACCGCGACCGTGCTGGCCGGGTGGGACCCCGACGCGACCTACTGGTACACCGATGACGTCACGATCTGTACGCCGGGGCGACGATGGTGTCGCGACGACGCACGCTGGCGGCGCGACGTCGCGCGGTGACGCGCGTCTCGACCGTCGGACCGCTCCGACCCGGACGATCTCGGTGGGCGCCGGACGCGCTTCCGGGTGCGGGATCGCCCGCGCCCTGTGAGGCTCGTCCTCTCACCATGTCGAGGAGGGGCGTGTGTCGGACGGCGGAGCGGTGTTCGAGGTGCCGGAGGCGGACGCGGGGCTGCCGCTGAGCCGCCCCCCGGAGGGCTTCGCGCCCGTGCGGCGGTGGTCCCTCGAGACGACCGCTCAGCTGCGCAACCTGCGGCACGAGCTCGCCAGCACGATCGCCGACGGGGAGGCGGGCGGCCTGCAGGACCTGGCCGGCACGCCCAAGAAGCTCGTGCTCATCGCGACCGAGCTCGCGGCGAACGCGCTCACGCACGGGCTGCCGCCGACGATCGTGCAGCTCTCGCGGCGTGACGACAGCTGGCTGCTCGACGTCGCCGACCACGACCCCGAGTCGGTCCCCGTGTACGCGGGCGCGCGCATCACGGGCGCGGGCGGGCTCGGGCTGCACCTCGCGCGGCAGCTGTCGCTCGAGGTCGGGTGGTACACCACGGACTCGACCAAGAACATCTGGGCGACGTTCCCCGTCCGCTGACGGCCGGACCACCCGGTCGGTCGGCCGTGACCCGGCGCGGTCGGCGCTGGTCCTTCGTCGCGCCGTCGACCGCGGTCAGCGCTCGTGCGCGTGGCGGGACCGCCAGGAGTCCGTGGCGACCCCGGCCATGACGACGTGGACGACGTCCTCGGCGAGCGACGGCGTGACGGGCAGGTGGCCGAACAGGAGCCGGTAGTAGGCGGTCGCGCCGAGCATGTCGAGCAGGAGGTCGACGTCGGCGTCGGGCACGATGTCGCCGCGCTCGACACCGCGGCGCAGCGCCTCGGCCGTCGAGGCGCGGCGGGGGTGGAAGAGCCGCCCGAAGAACTCGGCCTCGAGCTCGGGGTCGTCCGCGAGGTCGGCGACGAGCGCGGGGAGCACGCGACGCCCGAGGCCGGCGCCGAACGCGGGGCTGAGCGTGCCGATGCCGGCGATCAGGTCGCAGTGCGTGCACCCCGTGTCGGGGGTGGGGGCGGGCCCGATGCGGTCGAGGAGCGTGTCGACCACGAGGTGCTGGCGGGAGCGCCAGCGGCGCCGCACCGCGGGCGTGCTGGTGCCCGCGCGGTGCGCGACCTCGTCGAGGGTGAAGCCGGCGTAGCCGCGCTCCTCGAGGACCTCCAGCGCTGCGGTCTGCACCGCGGCGTCGATCCGCGGGTCGCGCGGCCGCCCTCGCGCGGGCGCGGGCCTGCTGGTGTTCTCCGGCGAGGGCATGGCGTCATCCTAGTATATGTTTCGTTTCGATACGGAACGTAAAAGGAGGACGCAGTGACGGACGTGCAACGGGACCCGGTGACGCCCACCGACGACGAGACCGGCGTGCTGGGCCCGCGATACCGGGCGCTGACCCTCGGCGTGCTGCTGTCGGTCGGCATGGTCGCGTTCGAGTCGCTCGGCGTCGTGACCGTGCTGCCCGTGATCGCCCGCGACCTCGACGGGCTCGGCGCCTACGGGTGGGGGCTGTCCGCGCTCATGCTGGCGAACGTCGTCGGCACCGTCCTCGCCGGCCGCGCCGCCGACCGCCGCGGACCCGCCGGTCCGATGACCCTCGGCATGGTCGTCTTCCTCGCCGGGTGCGTCGTCGCGGGCGTCGCGGGGTCCTGGCCGCTCTTCCTCGTCGGCCGCGTCCTGCAGGGGCTCGGCGTCGGCGCGGTCATGGCCATGGCGTACACCGTGATCGGCCTGGCCTACCCGGAGGCCCTGCGCGCGCGGATGTTCGCGCTGCTGTCCTCGGCGTGGACCGTCCCGTCGCTCGTCGGGCCCTTCGCCGCGGGCCTGCTCGCCGACGGCGTCGGGTGGCGCTGGGTGTTCGGCATGATGCTGCCCGTCGTCGCCGTCGCGGCCGCCCTCACGCTCCCCGCGCTGCGGCGCCTGCCCCACGCGACCGGCGCCGACGCACCGGCACCGGCGGCCGTCCCCTGGTGGCGCGGCCCCCTCGTGAGCTCCGTCCAGCTCACCGTCGGCACGGCGCTGCTGCTGCACGCGCTGCTGCTGCAGGACGTGCGCCTGCTCGTCGTGCTCGCGGTCGTCGGCGTCGTCGCCGCGGTGCCCGCGCTGCGGCGCGTGACGCCTGCCGGCACGCTCGCCGCACGGCGCGGCGTCGCCGCCGGGATCGTCGTCCGCGCGCTGCTCAGCGGCGCCTACTTCGGCAGCGAGGCGTTCCTGCCCCTCGGCCTGCAGGAGCTGCGCGGGCAGAGCGCGACGGCGGCCGGCCTCGGGCTGTCCGCGGGCGCGCTGACCTGGGTCGCGGGGTCGTTCCTGCAGGCGCGCTGGGACGGCGCGCGTCCGACCGCGCGCGGACGCGGCGTCGCCGTCGGGTCGGCGGTCCTGCTCGTCGGCACCGCCGCGATCGCGCTGACGATCCTCACGGACGCCGTTCCCGCGTGGTGCGCCGTGCTCGGGTGGGCGGTCGCAGGCCTCGGCATGGGCGTGGCGTTCAACGCCTCGACGACCGAGACCCTCGGGCAGGCGCCGGCCACGCAGCAGGGGCTCGTCAGCAGCTCGCTGCAGCTCGCGCAGACCCTCGCCACGGCCCTCGTCGCCGGGGTGGGCGGCGCCGCCCTCGCGCACGCCGGCACCTCGGTGCCCGCCCTGCGGACCGCGCTCGTCGCCGTGTTCGTCGCGACCGGGATCCTGGCGACGCTCAGCGTCCTGCTGTCGCGCCGGCTGCGGCCGTGAGCCGCGCGTCGTAGTCCGCGATCTTGCCGTCGATCACGGCCAGCGACCGCGTCAGCGCCGCGATGCGCACCGTCAGGACCTCGCGGTGCGCCCGGAGCAGCGCGAGCCGCTCCGGGACGCCCGCGGGGTCCTGCCCGACCAGCTGCGTGAACGTCGCGATCTCCGCCAGCGGCATCCCGGTGTCCCGCAGGTGCAGCAGCACCTCCAGCAGGTGCAGGTCGTGCTCGGAGTACCGCCGCCGCCCGCCGGCGTCCCGCTCCGCCTGCGGAAGCACGCCCGCACGCTCGTAGTAGCGCAGCGCGTCGACGCTCAGGCCCAGCCGCCGCGCGACCTCACCGATCGGGTAGCCGTCGCTCACGGGCCCACCGTACGTGCCGCGCCGAGCGCCGCCACCACCTCCGCGGGCAGACCCGCGCTCACGGCGTGCACCGCGGACGCGAGCTGCTCCGGGCTCGACACACCCACGACCGGCAGCACCGGCCGGGGGAGCGACGTCATCCACGCGAGCACCACCTGCCCCGCGTCCAGGCCCGTGACGGCCGCCGCGTCGGCCAGCGCCGCGAGCTGCGTCGCGGTGCCCCCGTGCCGGTAGGGCTCCGGCAGCTCCTTGTCAGGTCGCGTGTACGCGCCGTGGAGCAGCGGCGAGTAGCCGATCAGCGTGAGGTCCGCGTCGTCGGCGACACCCCTGACGGCGTCGTCGAGCACGACCTGCGGCAGCAGGTCCACGCCCGGCACCGTCGTGAGGTACGTGAAGCGCTGCTGGAGCACCGCGTAGGCCGGGCCGTCACCCGCCGCCGCCAGCGCCGCCGCGAGCCGCGGGGCCGTCAGGTTCGAGCAGCCGATGACGCGGGCCGTCCCGCGTCGCACCTCGGCCTGCAACGCCCCCACCGTCTCCTCGAGCGGCACCGAGGTGTCGTCGACGTGCGCGTAGAGCACGTCCAGACGGTCGGTGCGCAGCCGCGCCAGGCTCGCGTCGACCTGCGCGCGCACGGCCGCAGCCCCCAGCCCCAGCGCGTCCGCGAAGCTCCGGCCGCCCGGGCGCGGGCGAGCGCCGATCTTCGAGGCGAGCGTCACGCGGTCGCGGGCACCCCGCCGGGCGGCGAACCACCCGCCCAGGGTGCTCTCGGACTCGTCACCCGTGGCTCCGTCGACCCAGAAGGCGTAGTTGTTCGCGGTGTCGAGGAACGTCGCACCCGCGTCCAGCGCCGCGTCGAGGATCCGGTGCGAGGTGGGGGTGTCGAGGGTGGTGCCGAAGGGCAGCGTGCCCACCGCGAGCGGGGGCACCGCCGGCCCCTGCCGTCCGAGCGTGATCGTCTCCATGCCCGGCACCCTGCTGCCTGGAGCGCACTCCAGGTCAAGTCGGCCCGACGACCGCGCACGCCCCGGAACGACGCGAGACGCCCCGCCGTCGGGCGGAGCGTCTCGCGTGGACGTACGTGGAGCCAAGGGGACTCGAACCCCTAACCCCCTGCTTGCAAAGCAGGTGCGCTACCAATTGCGCCATGGCCCCCGGTCGAGCCGACCGGTCACTCGAAGGTGTCGGTGACCTCGGCCCACAGGTCGCGCTCGTCGCGGTCCTGCGCGTACTTCTGCCAGGCGACGTAGCCGACGGCCGCAACCGCGGCCAGGAGCAGGAGCTTCTTCATCGGGTCCCCCGTCTCGGGTGCTTCCGGTCGGTCCGCGGGGCGCGCGGCATGCGGTGCAGGGTGGGCCTAACAGGACTTGAACCTGTGACCTCTTCCTTATCAGGGAAGCGCTCTAACCGTCTGAGCTATAGGCCCGTCACGCCACCCGTCGACGTCGTTCCCGCGAGGGAAACGCACCGGTGGGGGCGACGGTCGAGACTACCCCAGGCGGGCCGCCGCGCCCAAACCGGCGGCCGGGAGCCGATCGGCCCGTCGGGGGAGTGGACGGATCACTCGTCCGTCATGGTCACGTGCACGCCGCCGACCAGCGCCGCCACGATGTTGTAGAGGAACGCACCGATCGTCGCGAGCGCCGTCAGCAGGAAGACGTCGATGACGGCCACGAGGGTCGCCGCCGACACCGTCTTCTCGAACGACACGTAGTCCATGATCGTCAGGTCCGTGCCGCTGCCGACGACCTGCTTCACCAGGTCGTCGATCGTCGCGAACACGTGCAGCCCGTCGAGCGTGAACCACACCACGACCGCCGCGACGACGATCATGATGCCGACCGCGACCGACAGCAGGAACGCGAGCTTCATGACCGACCACGGGTCGACACGCGAGACCGCGAGGCGCACGCGGCGCGGGCCGCCACCCCCCACCGACGGGACGCGTCCCGTCGCCGGACGGGCGGTGGCCCCGGTGACGGGCGCGGTGGACCGCGGCGCGGGGCGCTCAGCGGTCGACGGACCCGCCTTCGACGGTGTCGTGGTCATGTCGGCATCCTCGGTGCGGGGTCGGGTCAGCTGAGCGTACGCCCTGGAGAGCCCGGAACCCGTGGCTCCGGCGGCCTTCTTGAACCACACGGTCGTCGCGTCGACCGCCGTCACCAGGGGAGAGGGCTGGTCGGCACCGGCTCCGGCCTCGCCGTCCGTCCGCGGTGCGGGCACCTCGGGCGCGGTCGGGACGTCCCTCTCGGCCGGCGCCTCGGGGGCCTTCGCGGACGACGTGGTGCGGGCGACCTTCTCGGACGACGCGCCCGTGGCCTTCTCCGACGCCGGGGCGGGGGCCTTCGTGCCCGTGGACCGCTCGGCGGGCTTCGCCGCGGCCCCGCCCGACGCGGTGCCGGCGGACGTCCGCCCGGCGGTCGACGTGGCGCCGCCCTCACCCTTCTCCTGCTGCGCGGACCGGGCCCCGCCCGACGCCGAGGGGCGGCCGCCACCGGCGGTCACGGGCGTCGTGGGCCGCTTGCGCGGCGGGATCGAGGGGGGCGTGTCGCTCATGCGTCCTCCGAGGGCCGGTCACCGCTGTCGGGCACCGACCCCTCCGGGTCCGGTACGTCGGATGTGTCGGTGTCGCTGACGTTCTCGTCCACGGTACCGCCATCGTCCGCGAGGTGACGCTCGGTGTTCCGGGCCACCGCGATGATGCGGTCGCCGGCGTCCGGCTTGGCGAAGATCACGCCCTGGGTGTTGCGTCCCGTGGCGTTGACCTCGGAGGTCGAGGACCGCACGATCTTGCCGCGCTCCATGATGACGAGCACCTCGTCGTCGGCGTCCGTCACCAGGGCGCCCACGAGCTCGCCGTTCGCCTCGGGCAGGTTCGCGACCTTGATGCCGAGACCGCCACGGCCCTGCTGGCGGTAGTTCTCGACCGTCAGCGCGGTGCGCTTGGCGATGCCGCCCTCGGTGACGGTGAACAGGAACGCGTCCTCACGCACGACGTCCATCGCGAGCAGGTCGTCGTCGCCGCGGAACTTCATGCCCGTGACGCCGCTCGTCGCACGACCCATGGGCCGCAGCGCCTCGTCGGACGCCGTGAAGCGCACCGACTGGCCGAGCCGCGACACCAGGATGACGTCCTGGTCGGAGTCGACCAGCCGCGCCGAGACCAGCTCGTCGGCCCGGCCCTCGTCGTCCTCGCGCAGGTTGATCGCGATGACGCCGCCCGTGCGGTTCGAGTCGTACTCCGTCAGGCGCGTCTTCTTCACCAGCCCACGGCGCGTCGCGAGCACCAGGTGCTCGGCCTGCTCGTAGTCGCGCAGGTCCAGGACCTGCGCGATCTTCTCGCCCGGCTGGAACGCCAGCAGGTTCGCGACGTGCTGACCCTTGGCGTCGCGGCCGCCCTCGGGCAGCTCGTACGCCTTCGCGCGGTACACGCGGCCCAGGTTCGTGAAGAACAGCAGCCAGTGGTGCGTCGTCGTGACGAAGAAGTGGTCGACGATGTCGTCCTCGCGCAGCTGCGCGCCGCGCACCCCCTTGCCGCCGCGACGCTGCGCACGGTACGCGTCGACACGCGTGCGCTTGGCGTAGCCGCCGCGCGTGATCGTGACGACCACGTCCTCCTCGGCGATGAGGTCCTCGATCGAGACCTCGCCGTCGAACGGCAGGATGTGCGTGCGCCGCTCGTCGCCGTACTTGTCGACGATCGTCGCGAGCTCCTCCGACACGATCGTGCGCTGCCGCTCGGGCGAGCCGAGGATCTCGTTGAGCTCGGTGATGATCGCCTGCAGCTTGGCGTGCTCCTCGAGGATCTCCTGGCGCTGCAGCGCGGCCAGGCGGCGCAGCTGCAGGTTGAGGATCGCCTGCGCCTGCTCCTCGTCGATGCCGAGGAGCTCCATGAGGCCCGTGCGCGCGACCTCGGCGTCGGGGGAGCGGCGGATCAGCGCGATGACCTCGTCGAGCGCGTCGAGCGCCTTGAGGTACCCGCGGTAGATGTGGATGCGCGCCTCGGCCTGCGCCAGGCGGTACCGCGTGCGGCGCTGGATGACGTCGATCTGGTGCGACGTCCAGTGCCGCACGAACGCGTCGAGGCTCAGCGTGCGCGGCACGCCGTCGACCAGCGCGAGCATGTTCGCGCCGAACGTGTCCTGCAGCTGGGTGTGCTTGTACAGGTTGTTGAGCACGACCTTCGCGACCGCGTCGCGCTTGAGCACGATCACCAGGCGCTGGCCGGTACGGCCCGACGTCTCGTCGCGGATGTCGGCGATGCCCTGCACACGGCCCTCGCGGACCAGGTCCGCGATCTTCTTCGCGAGCGTGTCCGGGTTCACCTGGTACGGCAGCTCGGTGACCACGAGGCACTGCCGGCCCTGGATCTCCTCGACCTCGACGACCGCGCGCATCGTGATCGAGCCGCGGCCCGTGCGGTACGCGTCCTCGATGCCGCGCCGGCCCAGGATCGTCGCGGCGGTCGGGAAGTCGGGGCCCTTGATGCGCTGCATGAGCGCCTCGAGCAGCTCCTCCTTGGTGGCCTCCGGGTTCTCCAGGTGCCACTGCACGCCCGCCGCGACCTCGCGCAGGTTGTGCGGCGGGATGTTCGTGGCCATGCCGACGGCGATGCCGGCGGAGCCGTTGACCAGCAGGTTCGGGAACCGCGACGGCAGGACCGTGGGCTCCTGCGTGTGCCCGTCGTAGTTGTCCTGGAAGTCGACCGCGTCCTCGTCGATGTCGCGGACCATCTCCATGGCCAGCGGCGCCATCTTGCACTCGGTGTACCGCGGCGCAGCGGCCGGGTCGTCGCCCGGGGAGCCGAAGTTGCCCTGGCCCGCGACCAGCGGGTACCGCATCGACCAGTCCTGCACGAGGCGGACCAGCGCGTCGTAGATCGCCGTGTCGCCGTGCGGGTGGTACTTGCCCATGACGTCGCCGACCACGCGGCTGCACTTCGAGAACTGCCGGTCGGGCCGGTAGCCGCCGTCGTACATCGCGTACAGCACGCGGCGGTGCACGGGCTTGAGGCCGTCACGCACGTCCGGCAGCGCACGGCCGACGATGACGGCCATCGCGTAGTCCAGGTACGAGCGCTGCATCTCGAGCTGCAGGTCGACCTGCTCGATGCGGCCGTGCTCGATGTCGCCGGGGGTCTCGGTCACGTGCGGGTCACTCCAGTCGTCGGCGCGAGGTCAGGGGCGGGCGGGCCGGGGTCACCGGCGCGCGCGTCAGATGTCGAGGAAGCGGACGTCCTTGGCGTTGCGCTGGATGAACGAGCGTCGCGCCTCGACGTCCTCGCCCATGAGCACCGAGAAGATCTCGTCCGCGGCCGCGGCCTCGTCGAGCGTCACCTGCAGCAGCGTGCGGTGCTCGGGCGACATGGTGGTCTCCCAGAGCTCCGAGTAGTCCATCTCGCCGAGACCCTTGTACCGCTGGATCGCGTTCTCCTTGGGCAGCCGCTTGCCGTTCGCGCGGCCCTCGGTGACGAACGCGTCCCGCTCGCGGTCCGAGTAGACGTAGTCGTGGTCCGCGTTGGTCCACTTGATGCGGTACAGCGGCGGCTGCGCCATGTACACGTGCCCGGCCGTGATGAGCTCGGGCATGTACCGGAACAGCAGCGTGAGCAGCAGCGTGCGGATGTGCTGGCCGTCGACGTCGGCGTCGGCCATGAGCACGATCTTGTGGTACCGCAGCTTCGAGACGTCGAAGTCCTCGCCGATGCCGGTGCCGAACGCCGTGATGAGCGCCTGCACCTCCTGGTTGCTCAGCGCCTTGTCGAGGCGCGCACGCTCGACGTTGAGGATCTTCCCGCGGATCGGCATGATCGCCTGCGTCCGCGGGTTGCGGCCGCGCACCGCCGAGCCGCCGGCCGAGTCGCCCTCGACGATGAAGACCTCGCACTCCTCCGGCCGGTTGGACTGGCAGTCCTTGAGCTTGCCGGGCATCGAGTGCGAGTCGAGCAGGCCCTTGCGGCGCGTCGCCTCGCGGGCCTTGCGGGCCGCGAGCCGCGCCGCCGCCGCCTGGATCGACTTGCGGATGACGTCCTTCGCCTCCGACGGGTGCGCGTCGAGCCACGCGCCGAGCTGGTCGTTGACGACCGACTGCACGAACCGCTTGGCCTCGGTGTTGCCGAGCTTCGTCTTGGTCTGGCCCTCGAACTGCGGCTCGCCGAGCTTGACGGAGATGACGGCGGTGAGCCCCTCGCGGATGTCGTCGCCCGTGAGGTTCTCCTCCTTCTCCTTGAGGATGTTCTTCTCGCGCGCGTAGCGGTTGATGAGCGACGTCATCGCCGCGCGGAAGCCCTCCTCGTGCGTGCCGCCCTCGGTCGTCGAGATCGTGTTGGCGTACGTGTGCACCGACTCGGAGTACGCGGTGGTCCACTGCAGCGCGATCTCCACCGAGATCTTGCGGACCGTGTCCTCGGCCTCGAAGTCGATGACGTCCGGGTGGACGACCTCGACCTTCTTGGCCGAGTTGAGGTGCTTGACGTAGTCGACCAGGCCGCCGTCGTAGCGGTAGGACACCGTGCGCGGCGCGGCACCCTCGCCGGCCGGCGAGCTCTCGCCGGCGATCTCGTCGTCGGTGTCGGTGTGCTGGGGACGCTCGTCGACGAGCGTGATGCGCAGGCCCTTGTTGAGGAACGCCATCTGCTGGAAGCGCGCGCGCAGCGTCTCGAAGTCGTAGTCGACGGTCTCGAAGATCGACGGGTCGGCCCAGAACGTCTGCGACGTGCCGGTCTCGTCGGTCGCGGCGCCGCGCTGGAGCTCACCCACCGGCTTGCCGCCGTCGGCGAAGTCCATGGTCCACGTCGCACCGTCGCGCTTGACGACCGTGCGCACGCGCGTCGACAGCGCGTTGACGACCGAGATGCCGACGCCGTGCAGCCCGCCGGACACGGCGTACCCGCTGCCGCCGAACTTGCCACCCGCGTGCAGGATCGTCATGACGACCTCGACCGTGGGACGCCCCTCGGTCGGGTGGATCGCGACCGGGATGCCACGGCCGTTGTCGGTGACGCGCACGCCGCCGTCGGCGAGCAGCGTCACCTCGATCGTGTCGCAGTAGCCGGCCAGGGCCTCGTCGACCGAGTTGTCGACGACCTCGTACACGAGGTGGTGCAGACCGCGCGCACCGGTCGAGCCGATGTACATGCCGGGGCGCTTGCGGACGGCCTCGAGGCCCTCGAGGACGGTGATCGCGCTGGCGTCGTAGTCGCCGCCGCTCGGGCGCGCGGGCGCGGGGGTGCTGCCCTGCCCCTCGTCGTTCGTGTCCTGCGGGTCGAGAGGGGTGCTCTGGTCGGCCACGGGCAGCGGTTCTCCTCGAGAGCTCGGTACGCGCCAGGCGCGTCGTGAGCGGCTGCGAGCCGTCGGGAGTCCGGATCACCCCACGGCGGCGGAGTTCTCGTCTCACGAGGGCAGGCAGGCGGCTCTGTTGACCCGTCCAGTCTACCTCCCGGGCGCCCGTTCCCGGGCAGGAGGCACCAGGGGTGTCACGGTCGTCGCGGCGCGCGGTCAGCCGTAGGTGTCACGCGGACCGCGCCCGGCGACCCGCCGCGGACCCCGCCCGAACCCGTGACCCACCGGACCGAGCACGTCCACCTGCACCACGACGCCCGGACCGAGCGCCTCGTCGAACCGCGCGAGCATCGCCGGTGCCAGCAGCCGCAGGTTCGCGGCCCACGCGGTCGACGACGCCCGCACCGTCAGCAGCCCCGCCGCGAACGAGACGTACTCGCAGTGGTCCGCGACCTGCGGACCGACGATCTGCGCCCACCGGTGCACGAGGTCGCCCACCACGAGGCCCGGCTCCCAGCCGAGGTCCCGCGCCAGCAGCCCCGCCGAGATCGCGAGCGGCTGCGGGTCCCGCGGTCCGGGCGCCGACCCGCTGCTCACGGGACGCGACGGCGTCACGCCTGGTCGCAACCCGCGCGCGCGAGCGGCGGCCTTCGCCCGGGCCAGCGCGGCCCGGGCCACCTGCTCGGGCGGCGTCAGGTCGATGAGCTCGGCCACGGGGACGCCGTCGGGCACCGCCGTGGGCGCCGGCAGCAGCGCGTCGTCGTCGCCGGCACCCGTCACCGGCGCGACGCCGTCCGGCGCGGGCCCCCGCGCCGGACGGGCGACCGCGCGGGACCGGGACGTCCCGGCACGCGGGGCGTCGTCGGCGCTCGTCCCGGGGGAGCGGCGCGCGCGAGCCGCGCCGCCCTCAGAGGACACGGGCGACCTCGCCGCCGAGCACGTCCACGCGTGCGCCCGCCAACGGCTCGGGCACGTCCTGCGGCACCGCGGCCGTCACCAGCACCTGCCGCGCACCCGCGACCAGCTCGGCCAGCCGCTCGCGCCGACGCGTGTCGAGCTCGGCGAACACGTCGTCGAGGATCAGCACGGGCTCGCCGTCCGGGCCCCAGTCCGCGGCCCACGCACCCGCGTCGTCGACGCCGTGCGTCAGCAGCTCGTACGACGCGAGACGCAGCGCGAGCGCGACCGACCACGACTCGCCGTGGCTCGCGTACCCCTTGGCCGGCAGGTCGCCGAGCGCGAGCGCCAGGTCGTCGCGGTGCGGGCCGACCAGGCACACGCCCCGCTCGATCTCCTTGGAGCGCAACCGGCCCATCGCCTCGAGCAGCAGCCCCTCCACGGCCGCCGCGTCGGCGGCCGCCGGCAGCGCGGGGTCGTCGTCGGTCCGGCCCAGGGCCGTGTCGAGCGACGCTCGGTACGTGATCCCGAGCTCGCCCTGCCCCGCGCTGACCTGCCGGTACGCGTCGGCCGCGCGAGGGCGCAGCGCCGCGACGAGGGCCTGCCGCGCGACGACGACCTGCGCACCCGTCGCCGCGAGCTTCGCGTCCCACACGTCGAGCGTGCGCAGGTCCGCGCCCGTGCGCGCGCGCGACGCCGCCGCGGCCGACTTCAGGAGGGCCGACCGCTGCTTGAGGACCCGGTCGTAGTCGCCCAGGACCCCCGCGATGCGCGGCGTGAGCTGCACCAGCAGGTCGTCGAGGAACCGCCGGCGGCCGTCCGGGTCGCCCTTGACGAGCGCGAGGTCCTCGGGGGCGAACAGCACCGTGCGCAGGATGCCCAGCACGTCCCGCGCGCGGCCCGGCGAGCCGCCGTTGACCCGCGCGCGGTTGGCCTTGCCCGGCGTGACCTCGACCTCGACGAGCGTCGCGCGCTCCTCGCGGACGACCTTCGCGCGCACGACCGCCCGCGACGTGCCGGCACGCACGAGCGCCGCGTCCGAGGGGACGCGGTGGCTGCCGAGCGTCGCGACGTACCCGATCGCCTCGACGAGGTTCGTCTTGCCCTGCCCGTTGGGTCCGACGAGCGCGGTGATGCCCGGGTCGAGCGGCAGCTCGACCTGCGGGTACGACCGGAAGTCGGTGAGGGACAGGTGCGCGACGTACACGCCGGTCAGGCCTCCGACGTGGGTGGTGCCGACGGCGTCACGGTGTCCGCGCCGGCGGCGCGCACCGCGTGCCCGCCGAACTGCTGGCGCAGCGCGGCGACGGCCTTCATGGCCGGCGACTCGCCCTGCCGCGACGAGAACCGCGCGAACAGCGACGCCGCGATGACCGGGGCCGGCACGGCCAGGTCGATCGCCTCGTCGACGGTCCAGCGGCCCTCGCCGGAGTCCTCGACCCAGTCGTCGATCGCCGCGAACCGCGGGTCCTCGTGCAGCGCCTGCACGAGGAGGTCCAGCAGCCACGACCGCACGACGGTGCCCTTGGTCCACGCGCGCATGGTCGCGGGGACGTCGGTGATGAGGTCCTTCGCCGCCAGCAGCTCGTAGCCCTCGGCGTACGCCTGCATGAGGCCGTACTCGATGCCGTTGTGGACCATCTTCGCGTAGTGCCCCGCACCGACCGGGCCGGCGTGCACGAAGCCGTCGCCGCGCTCGCCCTCGGGGCGCAGCGCGTCGAAGACGGGCATCGCACGCTCGACGTCGGCGGCGTCGCCGCCGACCATGAGCCCGTAGCCGTTCTCCAGGCCCCAGATGCCGCCCGAGACGCCCGCGTCGATGAAGCCGATGCCGTGCTCGGCGAGCGTCGCGGCGTGCGCCGCGTCGTCCTGGTAGTACGAGTTGCCGCCGTCGATGACCAGGTCACCGGCCGTGAGCAGGCCCGCGAGGTCCTGGATGACGGCGTCGGTGATCGGCCCCGAGGGGACCATCACCCACACGACGCGCTCGCCCGCGGGCAGCGCCGCGGCGAGGGCCTCGAGCGACGGGACGTCCGTCACGTCGGGGTTGCGGTCGAACCCCGTGACCTCGATGCCGGCCTCGCGGATGCGCGCGCGCATGTTCGCGCCCATCTTGCCCAGCCCGACCAGACCGATGTGCATGCCTCGCCCCTCTCGACGCGGGCCACGTCGCTCGACGTGGCACCCCGGCCACTGTGCCGCACCCGCCGCCCGTCCGCGCGAGCGGCGTCAGCTCGCGAAGCGGATCGGCACCAGCAGGTAGCGGTAGTCCTTGCGGTCGTCGCTCTCGAGCGACTCCTGGCCCGTGAACTCCACGGGCTTGTTCGGGTGCGTGAACGACATCCGCACGAACGTCGTGTCGAGCGCACCGAGCCCGTCGGCGAGGAAGTGCGGGTTGAACGCGACCGAGATGTCGTCGCCGACGAGCGTCGCCTCGAGCGCCTCGGACGCCTGCGCGTCGTCGCCCTGACCCGCGTCCAGCACGACCTGACCCTCGCTGAACGTCAGCCGGATCGGGGTGTTGCGCTCGGCGACGAGCGCGACGCGCTTCGCCGCCTCCGCGAGCGCCTGGCGGTTGACGATCGCGTGGATCGGCGTCTCGTCGGGGAACAGCCGCCGCACGGGCGGGTAGTCGCCGTCCACGAGCAGGCTCGTGGTCTGGCGGCCCCCGGCCTCGAAGCCGATGAGGTCGACGCCGCCGCCGCTCGACAGCGACACCTCGACGGAGCCCGAGCCGCCGAGCGACTTCGCCGCGTCGGAGAGCGTGCGCGCCCGCACGAGGGCGACGGCCTCGACGTCGGGGCTCGCGGGCTTCCACGTCATCTCGCGCAGCGCCAGCCGGTAGCGGTCGGTCGCCAGGAGCGTCACGCGCTCGCCCTCGATCTCGACGCGCACGCCCGTGAGCAGGGGGAGCGTGTCGTCACGGCTCGCGGCGACCGACACCTGCGCGACCGCGTGGGTCAGCTCGTCGCCGTCGACCGTGCCGGTCACGGGCGGCATCGCGGGGAGGTTCGGGTAGTCCTCGACCGGCATCGTCAGGAGCGTGAAGCGGCTCGCACCGCACGTGACCTGCACCTTGGTGCCGTCCAGCACGACGTCGACGGGCTTGGCCGGCAGAGCGCGCGAGATCTCCGCGAGCAGACGCCCCGAGACGAGCACCGTCCCGGGCTCGCTCACGTCGGCGGGCAGCTGCGCGCGTGCCGAGACCTCGTAGTCGAAGCTCGACAGCTGGATCGTGCCCGTGGCGTCGGCCTCGATGCGGACGCCCGCGAGGACGGGCACGGGCGGCCGGGTCGGCAGGCTGCGTGCGGTCCACGTGACGGCGTCGGCGAGAACGTCACGATCGACGCGGAACCTCATGCATCACCTTCTCGTCGTCCTGCCCGGGGAAGGGGCGCGCGTCGTCGTGGACGCGTGCGATCCGGGCGTTGGCGGGGCTGAGCCGAAGACTACGCGACACCTCCGACGCCCGGTACACCGTCGGGGCCTCGTCGCGGGGCGGTGCCCCGCTCGCTCGCCGCAGCACCCACACGTCGGTGTGTGGATCCCTTCCTGGGAGATGGGTCGTCGTCGTCGTCGGGGCTGTGGGTGGTGTGGACGACGGGTCGCCGAGCAGGTCACAGCCGGTTTCGGGCTGTGCGGGGCGGTGTGGTCGGGCGTCGGGTCGTCGGTGGACGGCGGTGGACGCCCGCGGGACGTTCCACCGCCGTCCACCGACAGGACGGGTCCCGTCCACATCGTCGGCGCGTGTCGTCCACCGCCGTCCACAGGTCTGTGCACAGGTGTGAACATTCGTCCTACGCGTCCCTCACCCCCGGGTTGGGGACAACGCTGGGGCGTTCGCCCCGGTTTGGTATGAGAGGCCTCTCACCGTCGTGGGGGCGCCTCGGTCGCCGGCGACGTCCGTCGACGCGCGGGTGCTGCCGGGCCGAGGCGGCGTCTGCCCAGGTCAGCACGGTGTCGGTGCCGGTGCGTGCGCCGTGCCCCGCGCCAGGAGGTCCGGCTTCTCGCGTCGGGTGAGCCGTTTCACACGTGTCCCCAACCCGTGGGCAAACCTGTGGACAACCGGGGTCACCCGGTGGATGGGAACGGACCAACGCGACATCCCGGCGTCCCGGGGTGAGGTCCCGGGGAGCCGCTCAGCCGCGGTGCTGCTGCTTGATCCGGTTGGTGAGCTCGGTGACCTGGTTGTAGATCGACCGCCGCTCGGCCATGAGCTCGCGGATCTTGCGGTTCGCGTGCATGACCGTCGTGTGGTCCCGACCGCCGAACGCCTGCCCGATCTTCGGCAGCGACAGGTCCGTCAGCTCGCGGCACAGGTACATCGCGATCTGACGCGCCGTGACGAGCACGCGCGACCGGCTCGACCCGCACAGGTCCTCGATGCTCAGACCGAAGTACGCGGCCGTCTGCCCGATCACCGTGGTGGCGGTGATCTCCTGCGTCTGGTCGTCGGTGATGAGGTCCTTGAGGACGATCTCCGCGAGCGACACGTCGACCTGCTGACGGTTGAGGTTCGCGAACGCCGTGACCCGGATGAGCGCGCCCTCGAGCTCACGGATGTTCGTCGAGATCTTCGACGCGATGTACTCCAGCACGTCGTCGGGCGCCTGCAGCCGCTCGCTGGCGGCCTTCTTGCGGAGGATCGCGATCCGGGTCTCGAGGTCCGGCGGCTGCACGTCCGTGATGAGGCCCCACTCGAACCGCGACCGCATCCGGTCCTCGAAGCCGTTGAGCTGCTTGGGCGGCAGGTCGGACGTGATCACGACCTGCTTGTTCGCGTTGTGCAGCGTGTTGAACGTGTGGAAGAACTCCTCCATCGTCTGTTCCTTGCCCTGCAGGAACTGGATGTCGTCGATCAGCAGGACGTCGACCTCGCGGTACCGACGCTGGAACGCGCCCGCCTTGCCCTCGCTGATGGAGTTGATGAAGTCGTTCGTGAACTCCTCGGAGTTCACGTAGCGCACCCGCACCGTCGGGTACAGGTTCTGCGCGTAGTGGCCGATCGCGTGCAGCAGGTGCGTCTTGCCCAGGCCCGAGTCGCCGTAGATGAACAGCGGGTTGTACGCCTTGGCCGGGGCCTCGGCCACCGCGACGGCCGCGGCGTGCGCGAACCGGTTGGACGACCCGATGACGAACGTCTCGAAGAGGTACTTCGGGTTCAGGCGTGCCGGCTCGGACATCGCGCGCCGCGGGGACGTGACCACGCTCGTGCCGTCGACCGCGCGCAGCACGGGACGGGGGTCGGCGTGCTCGTCGCGGACGGCGTGCTCGACCGGCGCGTCGTCGGCGCTCTCGGCGCGCTCGTCGCGGGTGCCGAAGGCAGGGTGGGCGGTCACCAGGGCGAGGTCGGGGCGCGCGTCGGGCTCGTCGTCGTAGGCGGGGGCGCCCGTGGCGGCGGGCGCCGGGGGCACCACGCGCAGCGCGGGCGGGACGTCGCCGGCCACCTCGGGGTCGACCGTCACGGCGAACCGCGCCTCGCGGCCGAGCGCCTCGCCGAGCGCCTGCGTGACCTCGGCGCGGACGCGCGTCTCGAGGTACTCCTTGGTGAGGTCGTTGCCGACGGCGAGGAGCATCGTGCCGTCGAGTACGCCCAGCGGGTGGGCGAGCCGGACGAAGGCCAGCTGACGGGGCGTGATGTCGGGGCTCGCCTCGAGGCTCGCGACGACGTGTCCCCACACGCGGGCCGGTTCTTCGTCCTGTGACAACGTCCTACCTCAGTGATCGGTCCTGCGGGGCCCGGCGAGTCTGGCACGGTGGACCGTCGTCCACATAGTTGTCCACACCTGTGAGTGGCAGCGGTGCGGGACCGTGACCCGTCGTCGGGGGTCCTGCCCGCCCGTCGTCCACAGGGCCGGCGACGGCGTCGTCCGCACCCTCGAGGCGCACGCGCCGGGCGGCACGACGATGTCCGACTCTAGTGGTCGGTCGGCACCCGCAGAAGCGCACCGGCGGGTGAGACCCACGACACGCCGCGCCGGGTCCACCGAGAACTTGCTGACCTGGGGTAAGGCGTCCGAGGCCGCGTCGCGGCGCCGCCGTGGGTGCCACCCGCCGTGCGGCGTACGCTGGCGCATTTGACCCACGCGCCTGCCGCGGCGTAGCGTGGCCCAGCCTTCCGACGGCTCCGTCCGGCGCGCCCTGACGCCTTCGCACGTGTCCTTGCGTGCGATCCCTGGAGCGGTGGACACGGCACCAGGACCTGGTCGTGCGACTCCGTACGACCGTGACGAGAACGTGTGGAGAACGTCGTGACCAAGCGCACCTTCCAGCCGAACAACCGGCGCCGGGCCAAGACCCACGGCTTCCGTCTGCGCATGCGCACGCGTGCCGGCCGCGCCATCCTCGCGGCGCGCCGCCGCAAGGGGCGCGCCGAGCTCTCGGCCTGACGCCACCCCCGGTGCTCCCTGCAGCGCACCGGATGCGCCGCTCTGCCGACTTCCAGCAGACGGTGCGTCGCGGCGCGCGCGGGGGACGCGACACCCTCGTCGTGCACCTCACGACGACGACCGACCCCGGCCCGCCGGTGGTCGGTCTCGTCGTCTCCAAGGCCGTGGGGAACGCCGTGACCCGGAACCGGGTCCGGCGGCGGCTGCGCGCCCTGCTGGCGAACCGCCTCGGCCGCTGGGGGAGCGGCACGCGGGTCGTCGTCCGCGCGCAGCCCGACGCCGCGGGAGCCTCCTCCGCGCAGCTGGGCCGCGACCTGGACGGCGCGATCGACGGCGCCGAGCGGCGCGCGGCGCGGCGTGCCGAGCACCGGGTGACGCCGTGACGCGCGTCTGGGCCGTGGTGCGCTCTCTGCCCGCTCGTGTACTTCTCGGCCTGCTCTGGGTGTACCAACGCGTGATCTCGCCGATCACGCCTCCGACCTGCAGGTTCTACCCGTCGTGCTCGCAGTACGCGGTCATCGCCGTGCAGCGTCACGGTGCCGTCCGCGGCACGTGGCTCGCCGCGCGGCGACTCCTGCGGTGCCACCCCTGGAACCCCGGTGGGGTCGACGACGTTCCACCGTCGCGGCACCACCACGCCTTCGACGCGGCCCCCGCCGCTCACTGACGCTCTCGAGGAGCACCGCCTCATGCCTTGGATGGACGGCCTGCTGTTCCCGCTCATGGTCGCGGTCGCGTGGATCATGGTCCGCTTCCACGACCTGCTGACCTGGATCGGCCTCGACCCCGCGAGCGGCGCCGCCTGGGCGCTGTCCATCGTCGGACTCGTGATCGTCATGCGGATCCTGCTGATCCCGCTCTTCTTCAAGCAGATCAAGGCGTCCCGTGGCATGCAGCTCGTGCAGCCCGAGATGCAGGCCCTGCAGAAGAAGTACAAGGGCAAGACGGACCCCGCGTCCCGCGAGGCGATGAGCCGCGAGATGATGGAGCTCTACCGCAAGCACGGCACGAACCCGTTCGCGTCCTGCCTGCCCATCCTCCTGCAGTCGCCGATCTTCTTCGCCCTGTTCCGGGTGCTCTACGAGCTCCCGAGCCTGGCGTCCGGCACGTACGCGCGCGCCGAGTCGATCGGCCCCCTCACCCGCGAGCTGGCCGGCCAGGCCGAGCAGGCCACCATCTGGGGCGCGCCGCTGTCCGGCACCTTCATGCAGTGGGACGGCAACTGGCACATCCGCGTCGTCACCATCGTCCTCATCGTCGCGATGTCGGTGACGACGTTCACGACGCAGCGACAGCTCACCATGAAGAACATGCCGCCGGCCGCACTCACCGGCCCGATGGCGCAGCAGCAGAAGATCCTGCTCTACGTGCTGCCGTTCATCTTCGCCGTCTCGGGCGTGAACTTCCCGATCGGTGTCCTCATCTACTGGACCACCACCAACCTGTGGTCGATGGGGCAGCAGTTCTACACGATCCGCCGCATGCCGGCACCGGGTTCGCAGGCGGAGAAGGCGCTCAAGGAGCGGCAGGCCAGGAAGGCGGCCGCCCGCGGCGAGACGATCGAGCAGACCTCGACCGCGACCGCCGTCATCGACGAGAAGCCCCGCGGCCAGCGTCAGCAGCCGAAGCGCAAGGACCGCGCCAAGGCGCGGCCGCAGCAGGCGGGGGGCGGCGCGGACGACGCATCCGACGCCGCTGGCACGGTCGAGGACGCGCCCGCCGCTCCGAGCGAACCGACCGCGCCCGCTCCGAAGAAGAAGCGCAAGGGTCCGCCCTCCGGCGGCTCGACGCCCGACGGCCCCCGTCCCTGACCACCACCGCGACGACGGCCCCCGCAGGGCCGACGACGGTGCGACACCGCTGAACGGAGAAGACATGGGTACGACCGAGCCGGACACGGCCGCCGACGCCGACGTCGTGAAGCGCCTCGAGGAGGAGGGCGAGATCGCCGCCGACTACCTCGAGGAGTTCCTCGACATCGCCGACCTCGACGGTGACATCGACATCGACGTCGACCACGGGCGGGCTGCCGTGGAGATCGTGGCCGAGGACGGCTCGGACGCGGCAGCGCTCCGCCGTCTCGTCGGCGCCGAGGGGGAGGTGCTGGACGCGTTGCAGGAGCTCACGCGCCTCGCCGTCCAGACGAAGACGGGCGAGCGCAGCCGGCTGATGCTCGACATCGCCGGGTTCCGTGCGCAGCGGCGGACCGAGCTCGTCGCGATCGCCCGCACCGCCATCGACCAGGTCAAGGCAGACGGCGAGGCGGTCACGCTCTCCGCGATGAACCCGTTCGAGCGCAAGGTCGTGCACGACGCGGTGGCCGAGGCCGGCCTCGTGAGCGACTCCGTCGGCGTCGAGCCGGACCGCCGGGTGGTCGTCAAGCCGGCGTGACCTGACCCCGGGACGACGGTGCACGCAGGGCGGGTGGCGCGAGCCACCCGCCCTGCGTCGTCTCCACGAGTCGACGGCTGTGGTCGTCGACCATGCCTCGGGCCGGGTGACCGCGTCGGGAGGTGTGTCCGCGGCGCGTGACCCGTGCGCGGGAGATTGGCTCCTGGCGAACTGGGGCCCCGTGACGTGGCCGCGGCGGCCCTTCGGCTTCGCCAGGAACGATTCTCCTGGCGTTTCGGAGCGTAGAGCGCCTCGTGGGCGCGGCGCGTGGCCCGCAGGACCGGCCTCCAGGAACCGTACGATGTCCGGAATGTGCCGGTCTCCGCGCGACACCGTCGTCGCGGTGTGCTCCGACATCGTTGCGGCACACCCTGGGTGGTCGGGCCTGCGGGGGGTCTCAGGGGCGGACGGGCCATGGGTGTCGAGAGGGACTACCGGCGAGGGCGAGGTCTTCCTCGGTTCGCGCGTGACCGGGTGGACCGTGCCGGTGCGCTCCGTGCGCTGGCGGTGTCGCCCACGGGGGGGCGCGAACGGCTAGCCACTGCCCCGGGTGATCGGGGGGGCGGGCACGTCCTGAGGGATGGCGTGAGGGCCGTCGGTCGGTTCGGCGAGTGGTCGATCTCGGAGGAGGTCGAGCCGTCGAGGTGAGTCGAGCTGCTCGGCCCGGCCTCAGAGGCAGACGGGCGACCCGTCGACGACCGCAGTCGTGCACGCGCTCGGGGGAGAGCTATCGCTAGGTCGGGCTCGGGGTCGTGCGCTCGGCCGCTGGTGGTCGGGAACGGCTCGGCGGATGCGGCGACCCGCGTGGAGTGGTGCGTCGTTGCCTGGCGACGAGCGTCGTCTCGGTGACCCGGATCGGGGAGTGCTGCCGGACGCTCGCGCCGCGCCTCGCTCGTCTCGGTGGTGACCGCGGGTCGGTGGTGGGTGCGGTCGGGTGCTGAGTGGAGACGTGTCTTGTCCACAGGTCGCCGGCACGCTCAGGTCGACGCTCGCCACACCGGAGCTGACCGCGACGGCAGCGGTCCGTGGCTTGCGCCGCTGGCGTGAGAGTGGAGACCGACGCCTCGGATCGGACACCGGGTCGAAGGTCGTACTGAGCGCTCTCGTCCCGGTGTCTCGATCGTCGAGGTTGTCCTGCTCCGCCTCTGCGCGACGCCCGTCGGGCGGTGTTCGTCGGGCGGCGTTCGTCGGTCGGTGAGGTGGCGGCATGGGGGTGTCGCGCGGGTGGGAGTCCCGCGTTCGACGAGCAGTGGGTCGCTTTGGGGCTGTGATTCACGTGGAACAGGGCGTTTGAGCGCCCCGAAAGTTCTCCAGGAACGATCCTCCTGGCGATCCGGAGCGGAGGATGGTGGCCTGACGAGCCTGCGAACGCTCTGAAGGGCGCTCCTCGAACGCCGCCGAGGCCCGAAATGAGCACTCAATGCGGTGGGACGTGTCGCGACCCGACCTGGTCGGGACGTGTCGTCCAGTGAGGACGGTCGAGAGTCGCACGCACCGGGTGCTGTGCGCCTGGTGCGGATTGCTGAAGAACGACCGCGAGCTCGTCGGTACGGGCATCGTCGCGACGATGGCGGGCACCCCGCTCGAAGGCACCCGGCGTTCCGAGCTGCGCGAGTCAGGCGCCCGCGGGCGCCTGACGCGGCGTGGCCGTCTCGCCGGTTGCGGGCCCGATGAAGGGGTCCAGCCGGACGGGATCGGTCGACGGGGGCGGCGGGACGTCGCGCGTCTCGTGCGGACGGTGTGATCGATGCCTGCCTGGCCGGCGGCGCCGTTCCTCGATGAGTCGCGGGCTGTCGGGGGGAGTGGTTACGTCCTGCGTCGGCTGCGTCGGCTGCGTCGGCTGCGTCGGCTGCGTCGGCTGCGTCGGCTGCGTCGGCTGCGTCGGCTGCGTCGGCTGCGTCGGCTGCGTCGGCTGCGTCGGCTGCGTCGGGCGGCGGGACGGTGGTCGCTGCGCGCCCTCGGCGGCGCGGGGCGCCCGCGTGTTTCACGTGGAACGGGGCCGGCGGCGGTTGACGGTCGACGGTAGAACCGTGTGCGGTGTTGCCGCGCGAGTGCGCGCGGCTCGCGCTGGTCCGGCGACTCGGGTTCACCGTCGTGAGCTCAGACATCGTGGTCCGTGGGGTCGGCCGCGGCGCTGTCAGTCGCCGGTCATGGGTCGGTGAGCTGAGGCGCGGGGCGCACGACAGCACCCGCGAGTTGTTGATGGTGGGTGCTGCTCAGAACGCCGACGTCGCACGGCGGGGGCGTCGGGGCGGTGGTTCCTCGCGCCGCTGTGCGTGGGGCCGTGGGTCAGTGCGCTTGGCCGGGCTGCGGCTCGCGGGTCAGAGCGACGACGCTCGACCCATCCTTCGTCGACGCTGCGGCCCGAGGTCCTGAGCGCACCGACGAGATGCTGAGCTCACCGACGGGTTGCTGAGCTCGCCGACGACGCACTGAGATCGCCGACGCTACGCGAGCGCCGCGGCGCCGCGCGGGTGGACGGCGCTGTGAGTCGTGAGGAGGTGGTGCTCATCGCCATGCGCGGTCGGCGGCCGTTGGCGGCGTGCCGAGCGCCCGGCGAGGTGGATGCAAGGACGGGGTGTCGTGTGCGCCGTCCGCCGGCCGGTTTCACGTGGAACGGATGCGGACGCCTCTCGGTCCCCGCAGTCCGGCGAGATGTCGAGACCTTCCGCCGTGACCGGAGACCCAGCCGCGCCAGGCGAGGAGCGTCAGGTGCAAGGCCCCCTCAACTGGCTGTGGTCGGCGGTGGCCAACAACGAGCGGCGCGGGCACATGGCGCTGGCACGCACGCTTCGCCGCGGCTCCTTCGGGTGTGCCCCGCAGGGCGGTGCGGCCGGGGTGCGTCACGGGGAGGCGTGAGTTCTTAACTGAGGTGGACGGCCACATGGGCGTATCCAGCTCGACCGTCACCTACCGGCCAAGGCGCACATGGGTGCTCCCTCGTGGGGTCCGTTGGGGTGACCCCGCCGGTGACACTAGACCGCCAGCCCTCACGGGGATCCTCACGCGCGGTGAAGGGCGCGAGCATGCAGGGAGGCTGTGGCGAGCGGCGAGGTCTCGACCGGTCGGTGAGCTTCGTGCGAGCCGGATCCTCGAGTCACGAGCGTCGACGCTCACGTCGCGCTCCGACGCATTCGTTCTGGCTGAGTTCTGACGCGACGACTACGCCACGAGTACCGCGATGCCCTCATATCGAAGAGGCCGCGGCGCTGGCGCCGTCGTGCGCAAGGCTGGCCGCGCAGAGACGTGCCGCCCGGCTGCGGACTTCTGCCGGGCGTCACGCCGCGTCGGACCACGCCGCACGGGGCGAGGCTCGTCTCCACGCGGAGAGGTATCAGAGAGCCCTTGTTCCGTCTGCACGCGGCACCCCGCGCGGGAGGACCCGGCTCACGGTTTCACGTGGAACACGATGGATTGATGCCACGTCGCGGGTCTCACGTGCAACCGCGACATAGAGGGGAGCCCTCTTGGTGGCTCGATGAGTCTTCGCCAACACCGCATGCCACGCGGCGTTTCACGTGGAACTGGCGGACTGCTTGGCGTGGACACGTCCTGAGGGCGCGGGGCGCTCCTTCATGTCGGGCAATGCTGCGTGCGATCGACCGTTCCATGAGCACCCGGCTGGCGGGAACGAGGGCCGCCCGCTCGACGGCGTGCGGGAGGCCAGGGGCAGTGGCGATGCAGGCCTCGCGCGGCAACGGGGGTCCTGGGGCGCGCAGTGCTCCGGCGCGAACGTCCGCGACCCCGGGCCCGCGGGAGTCCTCGATGCGACGGCTAGGGAGCAACTCGCTACGGCGCGGCACATGAGGAGGAAGCAGCCCGTGTGGCACCCGCCGCTTGTGGTGGCGTGGTGCGCGCGGCGGACGTGGGGACTCCCTCCGAGGTGGACTGTCGAGATCGGGGTCCGACCCACGAGGGGCACGCCGGCTCGGCGGACGCGCCCTGTCCACTGGAAGGCCCGTCCGGCGCGGCGACCAGTGGTGAGCCTCGCCGTGAGCGTGAGCGTGAGGTTGGGCGTGAGCGTGGGCGTGAGCGTGAGGTTGAGTGTGAGCGTGGACGGCAGATCGTGGTCGGGTTGACAGAGCGTCGCGCCGTCTTCGCTGTGCGGTGACGGGGGAGTCAGCAGCCCTCCGCCGGACGACGAGTCGCCCACCGGTGCACGCACGCCGCGGCGGGTGCTCGTACCTTGAGGTGCTCGCTGGAAGGCAGTCGGGGCGGTAGCACCGGCTGAGCGCCTGCGATGGCGCGGGAGCGACCGTCGTCGAACCGCAGCGCGGGGAGTTGCTCATCGTGACCACTCCGACTGCAGCAGTCGAGGGGGCTCTCGCCAGACTCGGTCGATCAGCTGGGTGCAGCACGTGCGACTGCCACGGACGCGCAGCCGCGCGTGTCAGAAGCGTGGTCGAGCGCCCGCGCAACGCCGATGGGACGGCCGCCGAAAGGCGGAAGCGCCGCACGTCTACCGAGGTGGCTCGACACGAGGAGATCAGCGCGGCGTCGGCCAGCGCTTCCGCGGAGGGCGGCCGAGCCTGCCTCCATGGGAGGGGACCGACGCGGTCGAGGGAGCGACCGCTGCGGAGGGCCCGCCGCCGCCGCGCGCTTGCGCCTGCACCGAGGGGCGGAGCAGTGCGGTCCAACCGAGGACGACGTCCTGCGGCGCATCGCCAAACGGCGTGCTCCGGTGCCCGTGCCGGGATCGACCTCGTGCGGGGCTCGAGCGGTGGACACGTTCGCGTGGCACCTCAGCGTGACCCGCCACCCGAGGCGGCGGGTCAGCGCGAGTGTCCGGGTCTGCGCACACGTGCCGCGACAGGCTGCGCGTCAATGTGTCAGCGGCACCTGGTGGGGGCGCCGAGGAACTTCCCACCGAGCGGGCGCGGACGGGGGGCGCACTTCGGCACCCGACCGCAGCGGTTCGTCCACACCGCGCGAGGATCGGATGGTGTCGACACGAGCGACCGCGTGGCCGCGAGCCCGATCGCTGCACCAGCCGCCCCGAGGACCGCCTCCGCGTCAGCCTTCCAGCCGTTCCCGCACCGTCCGTTCGACCGATGCGGCACGTCATGCACGCTCGGTGCTCGGTGCTCGGTGCTCGGTGCTCGGTGCTCGGTGCTCGGTGCTCGGTGCTCGGTGCTCGGTGCTCGGTGCTCGGTGCTGGGTGCCGGGTGCTTGGTGCTCGTTGCTGAGTGCTGGGTGCCGGTCCAGCACCCCCTGTCGCTCGTGCGCCGCTGCGTCGCGTCGCCAGCCGGAGGGTCCGGCAAGGCGACGCCGAGCATCCGGCTGTCGCTCGGGCACGCGCACGCATCGGGAGGTCGCGCACGCGATCGCGGGCGCGGGCCTCCCGGTCCGGCGGTATGCGGCGGGGTAGCGTAGGGGCGCGACGAACGGGCCGTGCCACCGTCGAGTCGACCGCTCGTTTCACGTGGAACAGGAGCCACCGGGTGCAGGACCAGTCACCGGATCTCGCAGCGAACGAGCCTGACCCGTGGGACGGTGACCCGCGGCTGCCCGAGTTCTTCGCCGACGCGTGGGTGGCGGTCCGCACCTTCCGGGACTACCTGGTCGAGGAGGGTGAGCTGCGCGGGCTCATCGGCCCACGAGAGATCCCGCGGTTGTGGGAGCGGCACCTGCTCAACTCGGCAGCGGTGGTGCCGTACCTCCCGCAGACCGGTGTGGTCGTGGACGTGGGATCCGGGGCCGGTCTGCCCGGGATCGTCGTGGCGGCCATGCTCCCCGACGCCGAGGTGGTGCTCGTCGAGCCCATGGAGCGGCGGGTCGCGTGGCTGAACGACGTGGTCGCGCGCTGCGCGCTCCCGAACGTCGAGGTCAGACGTGCGCGGGCGCAGGAGCTCGACGGTGCGATCGAGGCCGACGCCGTGACCGCGCGTGCCGTCGCCGCGCTGGACAAGCTCTACCGGTGGACCGCTCCGCTCGTCCGCGACGGCGGGACGGTGGTCGCGATGAAGGGCGCCCGCGCCGAGGACGAGCTCGCGGCAGCCGCGAAGGCGATGCGAGCGGTCGGGCTGGTCGACGGTCGCGTGCACGAGGCCGTGACCATCCCCGGGACCGAACCGACACGCGTCGTGACCGCGGTGAGGAGGGTGCGAGGTGTTCGGTAGGAAGAAGCGCCGCGAAGAGAAGGCGGCGGCTGCTCGCGCGGCGGCTGCGACGCCGGCGACCGACGTCCCCGTACCGGCAGTGCCGCCGGCCGACGAGTGGCAGCCCGGAAGCCCTCCCGATCACCGTCCCGCCGCGGGCGCGACGCCGTCCGAGGCGCCGGTCACTCCGGCGTGGTCGTCCCGTGGAGCCGTGGCCGGGGCGACGAGCCCGCAGTGGCCGGCGACCGCCGACCTCTCCCGCGGCCCGTCGGTCGCGAGCTCCGTCGCCGTCGACGAGGCCCAGGCCGAGCAGGACGGCGGAGCCGACGGGGACCACGTGCCCGGACCGTCGACCACGTCTGTACCGACCGCCGGCGGCGTGCCCCGATGGAGCGCGGGGCCGGACACCGAGACCGATGCGGGCGCTGGAGTCCACACGCACGGCCGCGACACGGAAGCGCCTCCCGGCGTGGACGACAGCACCCAAGCCGAGGTCCAGGACGGCGCTGGTGCCGCGACGGAGACCGCGACGCACGGCGAGGCCGCGGACGAGGGCGTCGACCCGGGCCCCGAAGGCGCCACCCACGTCCCACCGCACGACGTCGTTTCACGTGGAACCACGTCGACCCTGGCGGTCGAAGGGGAGGCCCCCGCACCCACCGCGCTGGACGACGCCGCGACGACTGAGGATGCACGCCCGCGTCGTGGCGCCCGTCCGCGCCCCGTCTCGGTGACGCAGCTGGGAGCGGTGTACGCGTGGGAGACTGAGCAGCCGGCCGGCACGACCCCGGACGGGCCACCTGACGACGCGGACGGCGGTGCGCGGCACCCCGACCCGTCGGACGCCGTGGCGGTGGGTGCTGGTGACACGTCGTCCGCACCTCCGGGGGAGCGCCCCGCTGAGCCGCGTGCGCTCGACCAGGTGCGTGCGACGCTCGCCGACACCGCTCTGACCAGCACGAACACCGCCCGCGCGGCGCGTGAGGACGAAAGAGGACCCGTGGACGACCAGCAGGACCCCGCCCCCGGGACCGAGAGCGCGACCGGTGCGCCGAGCCCCGCGGGTGACCCGGAGGAGGCCCGTCGCGCCGCGATCGTCGACAGCCTGCCGCGCGCGTCGGACGACACGCCGCTGCTCGCCGAGCTGCAGCTCGACGCCCGCCGCAGGATCGAGCTGCGCGGGCGGAAGTTCCCCCGACCGCCGCGGACGCGGGTCATCACGGTCGCCAACCAGAAGGGTGGCGTCGGCAAGACGACGACGACCGTCAACCTCGCGGCCGCGCTCGCGCAGGCGGGCCTGCAGGTCCTGGTCCTCGACAACGACCCGCAGGGGAACGCGTCGACCGCGCTCGGCATCGAGCACCGCGCGGGGACGCCGTCGATCTACGAGGTGCTCGTCGACGGCGCGCCCATGCACGAGGCGGTCCAGCAGAGCCCCGACGTCCCGGGCCTGTGGTGCCTGCCGGCGACGATCGACCTCTCCGGGGCCGAGATCGAGCTCGTCTCCATGGTGGCCCGTGAGACCCGGCTACGGACCGCGCTCGACAACTACCTGACGTGGCGCACCGACAACGGCCACGAGCGGATCGACTACGTCTTCGTCGACTGCCCCCCGAGCCTCGGCCTGCTGACGGTCAACGCGTTCGTCGTGGCACGCGAGGTCCTGATCCCGATCCAGTGCGAGTACTACGCACTCGAGGGCCTGTCGCAGCTCCTCAAGACCATCGACCTCATCCAGGCGCACCTGAACCCGCGGCTCGCCGTCTCGACGATCCTCCTCACGATGTACGACGCGCGCACCAACCTCGCGCAGCAGGTCGCCGAGGAGGTGCGGACGCACTTCCCGGAGCAGACGCTGCGCACGACGGTGCCGCGGTCCGTCCGGATCTCCGAGGCGCCCAGCTACGGGCAGACCGTCATCACGTACGACGGCAGCTCGTCGGGCGCGCTCGCGTACCTCGAGGCGGCCCGCGAGCTCGCGGAGCGTGCCGTGCAGGCCACCACCCGTACCGACGGCGTGCCCGTGCCGGCCACGCCCGCCCAGGAGGACCAGTGAGCGAGAAGCGTCGCGGCCTCGGCCGCGGACTGGGGGCCTTGATCCCCACGGGTCTGGAGACCCCGCGCAGCACCGGGGACCGTCCCGTCGACGTGTTCTTCCCCGACACGCGCAAGGACGAGCGGGCCGCGTCGGCCGCGAGCACGGTCGACCCAGCCGTCGAGGACGCGTCCGCGATCGCGGCCGGCGCCCCCACCGCCCCCACCGCCGACGCCGTCGACGCGGTGGCAGCCGCGGACGTCGATGCGGGTGACGCGGCGGCAGCCACCGACGTCGTCGCGGGTGGCGCGGCCGCGTCGGTCGACACGGACGGCCTGGTCCCGGTCCCCGGGGCGCGGTTCGCGGAGCTCTCCGTCACGTCGATCCGGCCCAACCCTCGACAGCCGCGCGTGGTGTTCGACGAGGACGCGTTGGCCGAGCTCGTGGGTTCGATCCGTGAGATCGGCGTGCTGCAGCCGGTCGTCGTGCGTGCTGTGGGCGACGGCTACGAGCTGATCATGGGGGAGCGGCGCTGGCGCGCGACGCAGGAGGCGGGCCTCACCACGATCCCGGCGATCGTGCGGGAGACCGAGGACGGCGACCTGCTGCGCGACGCCCTCCTGGAGAACCTGCACCGCGCCCAGCTCAACCCGCTCGAGGAGGCGGCCGCCTACCAGCAGCTCCTCGACGACTTCGGCTGCACGCACGAGGAGCTCGCGACGCGGATCCACCGGTCGCGTCCGCAGATCTCCAACACGTTGCGGCTGCTGAAGCTGCCGCCGCTGGTGCAGCGCCGCGTCGCGGCGGGCGTCCTGTCGGCGGGGCACGCGCGGGCGCTCCTGGGCCTGGCGGACGGTGCGGCCATCGAGCGTCTCGCGCAGCGGATCGTGTCGGAGGGGCTCTCGGTGCGCGCGGTCGAGGAGATCGTCGCGCTGGGTGGGGACGAGACCGCGCCGACGCGACGTCCGCGGCCGCGTGCCGGCGTCCGGAACGAGGCGTTGGACGACCTGGCCGCTCGGCTGTCGGACCGTTTCGAGACGCGCGTGAAGGTCGACCTCGGCAAGTCGCGTGGCAAGCTCACCGTCGAGTTCGCGTCGGTGCAGGACCTCAACCGCATCCTGACGGCCCTCGCTCCCGACGACCCGGGCGTCCTGCGGCCCTGACCGGGCTCCCGTGCCGGCGAGGTGCCGACCGTTCTCGACGGGCGTCAGGCGCCCGGCCGTCGTCGTCGATCCGGCCGCGCCCCAGCGCCGAGGGGACGAGGCGGTCGACTCGGCCTGCGCGCAGCGGGTGCGGTCGCGCCCGCGCCGGTCGTCGACGGCAACGTACATCGACGTGACAACCGTATGTACGACTCGCGTCTTCGCAGGTCAGCGGCGTGCGACGGCGTCCACGAGCGCGCGGTACAGGCGTCCCACGTCGTGACCGGCCGCCCCGGCGGCCTGCGGGAGGAGCGACGTCTCGGTCATGCCGGGCGCGACGTTGACCTCGAGGAACCACGGGACGCCGGCCGCGTCGACCACCAGGTCGGTCCGTGACACGTCGCGCAGCCCGAGGGCGCGGTGCGCCCGCACGGCGACCTCCGCGACGTCCGCCGCCGTGGCGGCGTCGAGTCTGGCGGGAGCGAAGTACTCGGTGCGCCCCGGGCTGTAACGCGCGTCGTAGTCGTAGGGACCGTCCGTGACGACCTCCACGGCGGGCAGCGCGAACGGCCCGTCGCCCGTGTCGAGGACGCTCACGGCGACCTCGGTGCCCGTGACGGCCCGTTCGACGAGCGCCGTGTCCGTGTAGGAGAAGCACTCGACCATGGCCCCCGGCAGGGCGTCGCGCGTCGTCACCAGCGTGACGCCGAGCGCCGACCCGCCGCGGGAGGGCTTCACCACGAGCGGCAGCCCGAGCTGCCCGACCACGAGGTCGAGCACCTGCGCCGCGCCGAGCTCGCGGAACAGCGACTGGGGGAGCGTGACGTGCTCGGGCGTCGCCACCCCCGCGCGTGCGAGCACGGTCTTCGCGACGGGCTTGCTCCATGCGACGCGGCTCGCGCGCGCGTCGGACCCGAGCACGCGCAGACCGAGCATCCGGACGACGTCACGCACCGAGCCGTCCTCGCCGCCGGCGCCGTGCAGCAACGGCCACACCACGTCGGGGCGGAGCTGCGAGAGCGCCGGGACGAGGTCGGGGTCGACGTCGTGCACCGTGACCTCGAGGCCGGTGGAGCGCAGCGCCTCGGCGACGCGCCGGCCCGAGCGCAGCGACACGTCGCGCTCGTGCGACAGCCCGCCCGCGAGGACGGCGACCGTGGGCGCGTCGGCGTCAGGGGGCGTCCGCCCCTCCGTGGCGGCCACGTCAGACGACGTCCGGCCCGGGAGACTGCACCGCGTCGCGCGGCACGGTCCCGGACGCCCCGAACAGCTCGACGAGGTCCCGCTCGGCCGTGACGACCCCGGCGAGCCGACGCACGCCCTCGCGGATCCGCTCGGGCGTCGGGTAGCAGAACGACAGGCGCATGTGGTCCGCGCCGCGACCGTCGAAGAAGAACGCCGTGCCCGGCACGTACGCCACCAGCGCCGTGACCGCGCGCGGCAGCATCTCGCGGGCGTCGAGCCCCTCGGGGAGCCGCACCCACGTGTAGAAGCCGCCCTCGGGCACGGTCCAGGACGCCGTGGGCATGAGGTCCGCCAGGGCGCCGACCATCGCGTCGCGCCGCTCGCGGTACATCTCGCGGTAGTCCTTGATCTGCGACCGCCAGTCGCACGTCGACAGGTAGGTCGACACCGTGAGCTGCGACGCGTTGGACGGGGAGAGGATCGCCGACTCGCTGGCGAGCACGAGCTTCTCGCGCACGGCGTGCGGCGCGACCACCCACCCGACCCGGTACCCGGGGGCGAAGGTCTTGGAGAACGACCCGAGGTACAGCACGCCCTCGTCGTCCAGCGACCGCAGTGCCGGGCGCGGCTCGCCCTCGAACCCGAGCAGGCCGTACGGGTCGTCCTCGACCACCAGGACGCCGTGGCGACGCGCGATCTCGAGGACCCGAGGGCGTCGCTCGGTGGACATCGAGACACCGGCCGGGTTGTGGAAGTTCGGCACCGTGTAGAGCAGCTTGACGCGTCGTCCGGCCGCGGCGAGCGCCGTGAGCGTCTCGTCGAGCGCCGCGGGCACCAGGCCGTGCTCGTCGATCGGCACGTGCACGACGTCCGCCTGGTAGGCGCGGAAGACGCCGAGCGCGCCGACGTACGACGGGGCCTCCGCGACCACGACGTCGCCGGGGTCGACGAACACGCGGGTCACGAGGTCGAGCGCCTGCTGGGACCCGGTCGTGACGACCACGTCGTCGGGGTGCGCCTCGACGGCCTGCAGACGCATGACCTCGAGGATCTGCTCGCGCAGCGTCTCGTCGCCCTGGCCGGAGCCGTACTGCAGCGCGACGAGGCCGCGCTCGGCCACGACGCGCGCCGCGATGTCGCTGAGCTGGTCCAGCGGCAGACGCGCGAGGTAGGGCATGCCGCCGGCGAGCGAGACGACCTCGGGGCGGTTGGCGACGGAGAACAGCGCGCGGATCTCGGAGGCCCGCATGCCGCCCGTGCGCTCGGCGTACGCGCCGAGCCAGGGGTCGAGACGGGTGCCGGCGGCGGCCGCGGACGTGGGGTGGCCCGACGTCCTGCGGTCGGGCTGGGGCACGGTGGTCATCGACCGAGTGTGGCACGCCGGCCCGGAGGTCCCGGGCACCCGTCCGGCGGGCGACCCGGTCCCTCCGCGTCGTCAGGCCTCGGCGGCGGTCTCGAGCAGCTCCTCGAACGACTGCTTGAGCGTCGCCTTCGGCTTGGCGCCGATCACCGCGTGGCTGAGCTCGCCGCCCGCGAAGAACGCGATGTACGGGATCGACTGGATCTTGTAGTCGTCACGCAGCCCGGGGTTCTCGTCGGTGTCGACCTTGACGACCTTGACGCGGCCCGCGTACTCGTCCGCCAGCTCGTCGAGCACGGGGGACACCATGCGGCACGGGCCGCACCACGTCGCCCAGAAGTCGACGACGACGGGCAGGTCGCTGCGCAGCACCTCCTGCTCGAAGGTGAGGTCGGTGACGTCGGTCGTGCTCATCGCGCGACCTCGTCCTCGGGCACGAGCGCCGAGCCCGGCACCATCGGGTCCGCGACGGGCGTCAGGCCGGCGAGGTAGTGCTGCGCGTCGAGCGCGGCGGCGCAGCCCGAGCCCGCGGCCGTGATGGCCTGCCGGTACGTGTGGTCGACGACGTCGCCGCACGCGAACACGCCCGTGAGGTTGGTGCGCGTCGACCGGCCCTCGACCTGCACGTAGCCGTTCTCGTCGAGCTCGACCTGGCCGAGCAGCAGGTCCGTGCGCGGCACGTGGCCGATCGCGACGAACAGGCCTCCGGCGCCGACCTCGCGCTCCTCGCCGGTCACGGTGTCGCGCAGCGTCACGCCGGTGACCTTCTCCTCGCCGTGGATCGCGGCGACCTCGGAGTTCCACGCGAACGAGATCTTCGGGTCCGCGAACGCGCGGTCGGCCATGATCTTCGACGCCCGCAGCTCGTCGCGGCGGTGCACCATCGTCACGCTCTTGCCGAAGCGGGTGAGGAACGTCGCCTCCTCGACCGCGGAGTCGCCGCCGCCGACGACCAGGATGTCCTGGTCGCGGAAGAAGAAGCCGTCGCACGTCGCGCACCACGACACGCCGCGGCCGGACAGCCGCTTCTCGTCGGGCAGCCCCAGCTCGCGGTACGCGGAGCCGGTCGCGAGGATCACCGCGCGGGCCCGGAACACGTCGCCGCTGCCGGTCGTGACGACCTTGACGTCACCCGTGAGGTCGAGCGACGTCGCGTCGTCCCACAGCACCTCGGCGCCGAACTTCTCGGCCTGCTTCTGCATCGAGTCCATGAGCTCGGGGCCCTGGATCCCGTCGGGGAAGCCGGGGAAGTTCTCGACCTCGGTGGTGTTCATGAGGGCGCCGCCCGCGGTCACGGAGCCGGCGACGACGACGGGCGACAGGCCCGCGCGCGCGGCGTAGATCGCGGCGGTGTACCCGGCCGGGCCGGACCCCACGATGACGAGGTCGCGCACGTCGGAGGTGGGCTGGGCGGCGGGTTCGGTCACGGGGTGCCTCGCTGTGTCGGTCGGCGTCGCGGGCGGGCGACGGGGCCGCTGGGCGGCCCTGATGACGGCTCGTGCAACCGATCGTAGGGCGCGGTTGTTCCCGTCGCGCCGCGTGTCCGCACCGGGGGCGGCCCGGGCGCGGACCCGGTCAGGAGACGGTGATCTCGGTGATCTCGAGCCGGAACTGCCCGGCCGCGTTGGTGGGCAGCTCGGTGAACCACAGCACGAGCGAGCCCGTGCGGACCGGTTCGGCGAACGTCAGGTCGGTGGTGGGGCCGAGCGTCCCGGACGCGAGGACGTCGCCCTGCGTCGGGGCGTCCCCGGTGGTCGACCGGACCTCCACGCCGCCGCCGGTGCCGTTCACGGCGAGGGTCACGCCGCTGACGGTGGTCTCCTCGGCGAGGCGGACCTCGATGCCGATGCCCTCCTTCAGACCGCCGAAGTCGGGGCGGTTGTACGTGTAGGAGAACCAGAACGTCGACGGGTCGCCGTCGATCGCGCGCTCGGTGTTCTCGACGCGCTCGCCCTCGGGGTTGGTCGGGTCGAGCGTGCGGATGCCGGCGATCGCGGGCGGCGGACCGGCCGGGGGTTCCTCCGCGGGCGGCTCCTCGGGAGCCGCGGCCCCGCCGTCGGACGGGTCGCCACCGGGGGTGGGCGTCGCCTCGGTCTGCGTCCCCGTGCCGGCCTCGCCGCGGTCCGGCTGGACGAACAGCGCGCGTGCGGCGACGACGAGCCCGACGAGGACGGCCACGCCGACGACCACGAGCACGAGCGCGGTCGGGTCGAACCGGCGTCGCGGCGCCTCGTCCTCCTCGACGAACGCGAACGGGTCCTCGGTGAAGCCGAGGCCACCGTCCCAGCCCGGTTCCTGCGCGGGGGCCGCGGGGGCCTGGTGCACGGGCGGGAGGGACGCGGGGAGCGTCGGCGTCGCGGCGGCGGCCGCGGTGGGCTGCGCGGACGTGCGCGCCGGGGGGATCGCGCTCGACCGCGTCGGCGCCGCCGGCGGGGGCGTGCCGGGGCGCGAGACGCCCTGCGGGAGCTCGTCGAAGGCCGAGCGCACGGACTGCCGTGCCACGCGCACCGGTTCGGCGGGCACCTCGGGCGCGGTGGCCGCGGCCGCCGCGGCGACGGCGCCGCCCGCGCCCGCGTCGTCGCGGTCGTCGACCGACCGCCCGATGCGGATCTCGCCCCACGGCTCGAGCTCGTGCACCAGGTCGCCCGGCGAGTGCGGGCCGTCCTCGTGCGGGCCGAGGGTCACCGAGCACAGCGTGTCGAGGTCGTTGGGCACGCCCGCCTCGAGCTCGGCGGGCGGCACGACCGTCCCGTCGAGGACGGGTGCGGCCGGGACGCGCGGCGACACGGCGTCGTCGTCGGCCGCCGGCCACCGACCGGTCAGGCCCGTGTACAGCAGGCGCACCAGGTCGACGGCGTCGCGCCGGCTGGTCTCGCGCGCGTCGGTCGGCGCGACGCCCAGCAGCGCGGCGTCGATCGCGAGCCCCGAGACCACGACGCGTCCGTCGGAGGACACGTGGACGACGGACGGGCGCAGCGCGAGGTGGTGCACACCGCGACGCCGCGCGACCTCGAGCGCGGCGGCGGCCTCGCCGACGACGGCACGGGCCTGGTCCGGGGTGAGCGCGCCGCGCTCCACGAGCTGCGCGAGCGACGCCCCGGTGATCTGCTCGGACACGACGTAGCCGACGCCCTCGTGGGTGCCGACGTCGAGGACGCGCACGAGGCGCGCGTCGGTCACGAGCGCGGCGCGGCGCGCGGCGTCGAGAGCGGGCGTGACCGCGCCCGAGCGCAGGACGCGGACACGGACGGGTCGGTCGAGGATCTGGTCGGTGGCCTGCCACACGGACACGCCCTCGAGGTCCGACGGCAGCGGGTCGACCACCCGGTAGCGCCCCGCGAGCACCGTGCCCGGCCCGACCTGCTCCGTCACCGTGCCACCTCCGAGACGTACGTCGGCGGGACGCGCGGCCGCGCGTCCCGTGAGCATGCTAGACGGCCTGCCGTCAGCGCCGCCCCCGCAGGCGCCGGACGAGCGGCCCCACGAGCTGGTCCAGCTCGCGCACGCGCAGCAGCTTCAGCCCGCCGACGTACACCAGCACCATCACCGTCCCGACGACCGCGCACTGCAGCAGGGCGCCGACGACGCCGCCCGGGCCGACGACCTGCACGACGAGCAGCACGGCGACGCCCACCGCGGCCGCCGCGACCGTCGCGAGACCGGCGCGGGCGTGCGTGCGCAGCACGTGGGCGCCGTCGACGTCACCCCCGAGCCGTCGGCGCAGGGCCCGCATCGCCATGAGCGTCCCGAGCAGGTACGACGCACTCATCGACAGGCCCGCGCCGGCCACCCACGCGCTGTGGGGGAGCACCGCCTGCCCGAGCAGCGTCCCGGCGACGACGACGCCCGCCATCGCGGCCTGGACGGGGACCATGCCCTTGGCGTCCTCGTACGCGTAGTAGACGCGCTGGCACATCGACCAGGCGCCGAACGCCGGCAGCCCGACGGCCATCGCGACGACGACGCCCGCGACGGCGCTCACGGCCGCCTCGGAGGACGAGACGAGGATGAGCCGCACGACGGGCCGCGCGAGGACCGTCAGCCCGGCACCCGCGATCAGGGTGAACAGCCCGACGACGCGCAGACCCGTCGAGAGGTCCGCGCGCACGCCTGCGACGTCGCCGTCGTGCGCGCGTGCCGACAGCCGCGTGAACAGGGCGGTCGCGAGTGACACCGTGACAAGCGAGTGCGGCAGCATGAAGAGCATGAAGGCGTAGTCGTAGGCCGCGTTGCCGGCGATGTCGGACGTCGCGACGCAGGCCGCGCCGGGGGCCGCCGATGCCACGCGCGAGACCACGACGTAGCCGAGCTGGCCGATGGCCAGGCCGATGAACGTCCAGGTCGCGACCTTGCCGGCTCGTCCCAGACCCGAGCCCCGCAGCCCCCAGCGCCACCGGTAGCCGACGCCGGCGCGACGCAGGGCCGGCACGAGGACCAGCGCCTGCGCGACGACGCCGAGCGTCGCCGAGCCGGCGAACACCGCGATCTGCGGGGTGCCCCAGGTGACGTCTGCCGACGCCCCGCCGAACACCGCCATGAAGACGCCGAACCCGGCGATCGACACGAGGTTGTTCACGACCGGCGCCCACATGTACGGCCCGAACGACCCTCGTGCGTTGAGCACCTGGCCCAGCAGGGCGTAGACGCCGTAGAAGAAGAGCTGGGGGATGCACCAGTAGGCGAAGGTCGTCGCGAGCGCGAGCTGCGTGGTGCTGCACGGGTCGGCGTACAGCCGCACCAGCAGCGGGGCGGCCAGCGTGAGGACCACCGACACGCCCGCCAGCAGCGCGAAGCCGAACGACAGCAGGCGGTCGACGTACTCCTGCCCGCCGTCGCGCTTGTAGGCGCGGACGACCTGCGGCACGAGCACGGCGTTGAGAACGCCACCCGCGAGCAGCATGTACAGCACGTTGGGGAGCTTGTTGGCGACCGAGAACGCGTCGGCCGCCTGGCCCGTGGCACCGATCGCGGCCGCGAGCACCATGGCGCGCAGGAACCCCAGCAGGCGGGACACGGCGGTCCCGCTCGCCATCAGCGCCGCCCCGCGCCGGAGGCCGCCCTGAGGCGCCTCGTCCGGGACGTCCCCCGGGTCGCCCGGCGTCGCGGGGTCGCGGGGCGGGGGCGTCGCGGTCACTGGTCCTCCTCCGGGGCGCCGCCCAGCACCGGCAGCGGGCGCGTGCCCTCCTCGCCCTCGACGCGGTGCGCGCCGCGCCGCGCGCTCTGGCCGCGGCGGACGGTCCGCACGACGCCCAGCACGAGCCCGACCGCGAGCAGCGCGCCGACGACGAGCGTGCCGACCGACTCGATGGTCGGCGACGCACGCACCACGAACGTCACGGGTGCGGCCAGGGCGGTGCCGTCGGCGCCGGTGAGCACGGCCTCGACCACGACCTCGCAGTTGGCGATCGCGTGCACGGCGACGGGCACGACCTCGTCGCTGCCCGCCGGGACGACCACGACGTCGCTCGGGTCGACGTCGAGGCACGCCTTGCGCGGCGTGACCTGCACGCGGACCGACGCCGCGGCGGGCAGCTCGTTGCGGACCGAGAACCGGACCTCGCTGTCGGCGCTGATGAGGTTCTGCGTGCTCGTGGGGGCGAGCGTGAGACCGGTGCGCCGGGCGTCCACGTCCGCCATGACCGCGTCGACGAGCCGGGCGCGTGCGTCGGGGTCGGCGCGCCACGCGGTCGAGAGCGGTGCGAGCACCTCGGCGTCGACGCCGCGCAGGACCGTCGCGGGGTCGTCGGTGACGCCGGCGAACGCGACGGTCGCGGACCGCGCGTCGGCCAGCCGCGTGACCTGCTCGGGCGCGAGCGCCGCGGGGACGTCGGTCTGCGCCGGGAGCGTGTCGCGCGGCGCGGCCGCGTCGGTGGCGCCCAGCAGCGCGGTCAGGGGCGCCGAGCGCGACCACGGCGCACCCTGGACCGCGGTCAGCGCGGCGTCGACCAGCGCGACGTCGGGCGTCGCCGTGCGGGGCAGCGCGACGAGCACGTGCTGCGGCCCGTCGGTCGACGCGCGCGCGAGCACCGCGAGCTCGGCGAGGACGCGCTGCACGACGGTCGCGCGGGTCGCCGCCGGGTCGAGCGACGTCGGGTCGACCAGCAGCGTCGTGAGCGTCGCGTCGGGCACGAGCCCGGTGACGGTGCCGTCGTCGGTGGGCAGCACCGTGCGCGCGCCGGCGGCGTCGACGTCGGTCGTGAGGTCGCCCGGGGCGAGCACGAGCGTCGACGCCCCGGCCGCCGCGGCGAGGTCGACGGTCGCGCGGTCGGTGGTCGGGCCGGGTGCCCACAGCACGTCGGTGCGCGCGGCGAACGGGCTGCCGTCGGTGACGTCCGTCGCGGCCGCGCGCGCGGACGCGTCCACCGCCGCCGTCAGCAGGTCGGGCTGGTCGGCGTGCGCGAGCGCGACGAGGTCGGGGTCCGACCACGGCAGCGCGACGACGTCGCGGCCGCTGCTCGCGGCCACGAGCGCGTCGGCCCACGTCGCGACGGGGCCGGACTCGGCACGCGCGGCGGTGAGCAGCGCCGGGTCGACCGCGAGCGCGACGTCGGGGTGGCGGCGCGTGAGGTCGAGCACGGCCGCGAGCCTGCCGCCGCCGCGCACGAGCTCGTCGAGGGCGGGCTCCGGCGCCGTCACGTCGACGCCGGCGGGCACGGGCGCCGGGCCGACCACGGGTGCGAGCACCGACAGCCGCGCCTGGGCGACGTCACCCTCGGTCGCCCAGAGCGCGAACGTGCGCTGCAGGCCGAGCCGTGCGCTGCGCCCGCCGGTCGCCTCGACCGCGAGCCCGCGCGGCCCCCACGTGTCGGGGCGGTCCAGCAGCCCGACGCCGTCCGCGGGCACCCGCGCCTCGACGTCCGCCGACGCGCCGGGGGCGAGCGGCTCCTCGAGGGCGACCGTCGCGACGACCGTGCCGACGCGGGCGCGGGCGTCGGCCGTGCCGGGCTCGAGCCACGTCGCGAGGTCGGCCCGCGACCCCGGGCGGATGCGTTCGAGGCGCACACGCGCACGGAGGTTCGCGATCTCCTCGTCGGTCGTGTTGGTCAGGCGCGCCTGCACGACCAGGTCGTCGCCGGGGCGCAGCACGTTCGGCGTGACCTGCGTGATCTGCACGCGGACCGGGTCGAGGTCCGCGGCGGGGGTGCTCGCGCCCCGGCTCGTCGTCGGCGAGGGAGCCGGGGTCGCCGACGCCGCGGCCGGGGTCACGAGCGCGAGCAGCACCAGGAGCGTGGCGAGCAGCGTGGGCACGGCTCGGCGGGCAGCGCTCATCCGTCGGTGAGGACGCTGAGGGCCATGCCTGCCAGGCGTCGCTCGTTCGGGTAGGCGAGCCGGCCGGACAGGTCGACCACGCGCACCCACTCGACGTCCTCGGCCTCCCCGTCGGGGTCGTTCTCGACCGTGAGGTCGCCGTGCAGCGCGCCGAGCAGGAAGTGGTGCACGACCTTGTGCACGCGGTGCTCGTCGCCCGAGAACCAGTAGTCGATGACGCCGAGGCGGCGCAGCACGCGCCCGGTGATGCCCGTCTCCTCGGCGATCTCGCGGACGGCGGCCTCCTCGGGCGTCTCGTCGCCCTCGAGGTGCCCCTTGGGCAGGCACCACTCGAGGCGCCCGGCGCGGTTGCGCCGTGCGATCACCGCCGCGGCGTAGTGCTCGCCCTGCCGGGTGACGACGAGCCCGCCGGCGGACGTCTCGTCGACCACGGGCAGCGTCGCGGGCGCCTGACGGGGCGTGGTGCGCGCGGGGTCGATGCGCAGCGCGTGCCCGCCGGGCGGGGCCGGCACACGCCCGGGGCGGGGCGGGTGGGCGGCGGTGGACATGCCGACACTGTAACGACTCGGCATCACCGCACCACGCACGGTCACGACGTGCGGTCACGTGGAGATCACGTGAGAGTCATCGGCACGTCATGCGCAGCACACCCGCGGACGTGCCACGCGTGACCTCTGGCAGGCTTGTCCGGTGCCCGACGCCCCCGACCAGCCCGACGCCGCCGCCGTGCAGCAGCTGCGCCGCCGTGCCCTGGAGTCCCTCGCCACGATGGCGCCCGACGCGCTCGACCTGGGGACGCGGTTCCGCGCGGCCGGGTACGAGCTCGCGCTCGTGGGCGGCCCCGTGCGCGACGCGTTCCTCGGCCGGCCCAGCCACGACCTCGACCTGACCACGTCCGCGACGCCGGACGAGGCGGAGCCGCTGCTCGCGGCGTGGGGCGACGCGCACTGGGACATCGGGCGCGAGTTCGGCACGATCGGCGCGCGCCGGTTCGCCGGCCGGCACGGCGCGGGGTCGCAGGACGTCGTCGTCGAGGTCACGACGTACCGGACCGACGCGTACGACCCGACGTCGCGCAAGCCGCTCGTCGCGTTCGGCGACACCCTCGAGGGCGACCTGTCGCGGCGCGACTTCACGGTCAACGCGATGGCCGTGCGCGTGCCCGACCTGCAGTTCGTCGACCCGTTCGACGGCCTGGGTGACCTCGCGCGGCGCGTGCTCCGCACGCCCATCGACCCGCGCCGGTCGTTCGACGACGACCCGTTGCGCATGATGCGCGCGGCGCGGTTCGTCGCGCAGCTCGGGTTCCGGCTCGACGACGACGCGCGCGCGGCGATCGTCGACATGGCGTCCCGCATCTCGATCGTGTCCGCCGAGCGCGTGCGCGACGAGCTGACGAAGCTGCTGCTCGCGCCGCACCCGCGCGCGGGCCTCGAGGTGCTCGTCGACACGGGCCTGGCGGACCACGTGCTGCCCGAGCTCCCGGCGCTGCGCCTCGAGATCGACGAGCACCACCGCCACAAGGACGTGTACCAGCACTCGCTCATGGTGCTGGAGAAGGCGATCGCGCTCGAGACCGGGCCGGACGGCGCCGTGCCCGGCCCCGACCTCGTGCTGCGCCTCGCCGCGCTGCTGCACGACATCGGCAAGCCGCGCACGCGACGGTTCGAGGACGGCGGGGGTGTGAGCTTCCACCACCACGAGGTCGTCGGCGCCAAGATGGCCGCCAAGCGGCTCAAGGCCCTGCGCTTCGACAAGCAGACCGTGCAGGACGTCGCGCGGCTCACCGAGCTGCACCTGCGGTTCCACGGCTACGGCGACGGCGAGTGGACCGACTCCGCGGTGCGCCGCTACGTGACCGACGCGGGCCCGCTGCTCGAGCGGCTGCACCGGCTGACGCGCTCGGACTCGACGACCCGCAACCAGCGCAAGGCCGCGCGCCTCAAGGCCGCGTACGACTCGCTGGAGGACCGGATCGCGACGCTGCGGGAGGCCGAGGAGCTCGCGGCGATCCGCCCCGACCTCGACGGCACCCAGATCATGGACGTGCTCGGCATCCGCCCCGGCCGCGACGTCGGCGAGGCGTACCGCTACCTGCTGGACCAGCGCCTCGAGCACGGCCCGCTGGGGGAGGAGCGCGCGCGCGAGGTGCTGCTCGCGTGGTGGGAGCAGCGCTCGTCCTGAGCTCGGCGGCCGCGCGCCGGACGCGGCCCGCGGGTCACCGCGGGGGTCAGTCGACCCGCACCACCAGCACGCACACGTCGTCCTCCTGCCCGCCGTCGACCACGTCGGCGACGAGCGCGTCGCGGACCGTGGTCGCGTCGGCGTCCGGCGGCAGGGTCGCGAGGTGCGCCTCGAGCGCCTCGATGCCCTCGCGCAGCCCACGGTCGCGGCGCTCGACGAGCCCGTCGGAGTAGAGCACCACGACGGACCCGCGCGGCAGCTCGCGCGACGCCTCGGGCGCGGTGCGCGACTGCGGCGAGGGCAGGCCGACCGGGGTGCGTCGGCCACCGTCGAGCCGCTCGACCGTGCCGTCCGGCAGCCGCACGAGACCCGGCGGGTGCCCGGCCGAGGACCACGTGACGTGGGCGCCGTCGCGCGTGCGGCGCCACCGCAGCAGCACGCAGGTCGCGACGTCCCCGAGGTCGAGCGCGCCCACGAGGCCGTCGAGCCGGCGCAGCGCCGCACCGGGGCTGTCGCCGCGCCACACCGCGGTGCGCAGCAGCGTGCGCAGCTGCCCCATCGACGCCGCGGCCCGCAGGTCGTGGCCCACGACGTCGCCGACCGTGAGGCTCGTGCTGCCGTCGGGGAGCACGTACGCGTCGAACCAGTCGCCGCCGACCTCGGCCCGCCGCCCCGACGGCAGGTACGACGCCGCGACGTCGAGCCCGCCCACGTCGCCCAGCACGGGCAGCAGCGAGTGCTGCAGCGTGAGGGCCGCGTCGCGCTCGGCCAGGTAGAGCCGCACGTTCTCCAGCAGCACGCCTGCGCGGCGGCCCAGGTGCGCGGCGGTCACGACCGCCTCGCGGTCGAACCCGTCGACGTCCTCGTGCACGAGGCACAGCACGCCCAGCACGCGCCCGCGCCCCGTGACCGGCACGAGCATCGCGCTGCCCAGGCCCAGCTCGTGCAGCAGGCGCAGCTCGTCGGGCGTCGTGCGGCCGGGCAGCGAGGCGACGTCGACCGGCAGCGTCACGGGCACGTGCGTCGCGTCCGCCGCGAGCGTCTCCGCGACGCGCGGCGAGCGCAGCAGCCACGACGTGCCCTGCGAGCCCAGCGCGTGCGCCGCGGCCCGCCGGGCGGGGTCCGTCGCGACGACGTGCACGCGCTCGAACCGGCCGCCCTCCGACACCATCGCGACGAAGCCCCACGTCGCCATGCGCGGCACGACGGTGTCGGCGAGCGCGGCCACGGCCGCGTCGTAGTCGAGGTGCCGCGACAGCTCGTCGCCCACCGTCGCGAGCAGCTCGAGCCGGTCGGCGGTGCGGTGCATGAGCGTCAGCTCGAGCGTGCGCGCCGCGTCGCCGACCGTCTCGGCGGTGACGTCCACCTGCACGCCCACGCGGTACATCACGTGCCCGCCCGCGTCGCGCACGTGCGCGACCGCGAGCTGGTTCCAGAACTGCGACCCGTCCTTGCGCGCGTTGAGCAGCGTCTCGCGCAGGTCCTCGCCCGCGGCCAGCGCGGCGCGGACCCGGTCGACGGCCGCGGGGTCCGTGTCCGCCGACTGCAGGAACCGGCAGTTGCGACCCACGACCTCGTCCGCGGCGTACCCCGTGAGCTCTGTGAACGCCGTGTTGCACCACACGACCGGGTCGTCGGGCAGGTTCGGGTCGGACACGGTCATGGCGTGCGGGCCCGCCTCCAGCACGAGCCGCGCGAGCGCGCCGTCCAACGGCCAGCCGCCCGCCGCGGGGCGTGCGGCGCCGTCGAGCGTGCTGCCGTCGGTGCGGTCGTCGGTCGCGTCGGCGCCGGGCGTCTGCACGCTCACGTACGGACCGTCGCAGGCGCCGCCGGCACGTCCACGGGCTCGCGCGGGCCCGCCGCGAACACGAGCGCCCCCACCAGGTACACGCCCGCGATCACCGCGAACACGGCGCGCGACCAGCCGGTGTCGGGCAGCGCGACCGCGGCGAGCGCCGCCGCCCCGACGAACGCCGCGTTGTAGAGGACGTCGTACAGCGAGAACGCCCGCCCCCGGTACGCGTCGGCGGTGTCGCGCTGCACGATCGTGTCGACGGCGATCTTCGCGCCCTGCGCGGCCAGCCCCAGCGCCACGGCCGTCGCGAGCACCGCGGCACGCGCGACGGTCACGACGAGCACGAGCTGGCTGACGACGGCGAGCAGCATGCACGCGACGATCCACACGTGCGCGCCCACGCGGGGCACCAGCAGCGGCGTCAGCACGACCGCGAGGGCGAACCCGACGGCGCTCGCGGCCAGGACCGTGCCGAACGTGCGCAGGCCCGCGCCGGCGTCGGCCGGGTCGGACAGCAGGTTGCGCGAGATGAGGATGCTCGCGATGAAGACCGCGCCGTAGCAGAACCGGTGCAGCGCCATGACGCCGAGCGCGTACCCCGGGGTCCGGCGAGCGACCAGGTACCGCGCGCCCGCCACCAGGCCGTGCGCGAGGCTCGCGAGCGCCGCCTTCATCTCGGAGGTGTCAACGCGCTCGTCCGGCCCGAGCTGGTCGGGGCCGAGGCGCGCCGCCAGCGCCGACGCGCACGCCATCACCGCCGCCGCCACGAGCAGCGAGACCGCGTCCCGCAGGCGGCCGTCCGGCAGCAGCAGACCCAGCACGAAGCCCACGAGCGCCCCCACGCCCGCCGACGCCGCCCCCAGCGTCGGCGTCAGCGAGTTGGCGGTGAGCAGCAGGGGCCCGTCGACGACCTTCGGCAGCGACGCCGACAGCGCCGCGAGCAGGAACCGGTTCACCGACAGCGTCACGAGCGCGAGCACGTACACCAGCGGCCCCACGCCCTGCGTGAGCATGACCACCGCGATCGTCGCGGTCAGCGCGACCCGCACGAGGTTGCCGTACAGCAGCACCTGGCGGCGGCGCCACCGGTCCAGCAGCACGCCGGCCCACGGCCCCACGATCGTGAACGGCAGGAGGAGCACCGCGAACGCGGCGGCGACACCCGTGGCGGTCGACGCGTTCTCGGGCGAGAAGAAGAACAGCGTGGCCAGCCCGACCTGGAACATGCCGTCGGACGACTGGCTCACCAGCCGCACGGCGAACAGGCGCCGGAAGCCGGTCAGCGGCCACAGCGCCCGAAGGTCGGAGATCACCTGCACCGCCTCAGGCTACGTGCCGCCACCGACCGCGCCCGCCGGGCCGACGCACGTCACCCCCGACGTGCCGCACAACCTGGCGCGGACCTGCGTCGTTGTGGTGGCGACAGGATGGTCCGGGACCGATGCGAGGGCGGCGACGATGGTGAGGACGACGTGAGCCGGGACGGGGCAGCGATGCTCGACCGGCTCGTGGCGGAGCGGTACGGCGGGCTCGTCGCGTACGCGACGGTGCTGACGGGGGACCGGCACGAGGCGCAGGACGTCCTGCACGACGCGCTGGTCTCGACGTTCTCGGCGCGCGCGTCGTTCGGGTCGGTGCCGCAGGCCGAGGCGTACGTGCGCCGCGCCGTCGCGTCACGGTTCGTGGACCGTGCGCGCCGGCGGGGCCGCGAGCGGGCCGCGGTCGTGCGGCTCGCGGGCCGCGAGGCGGTCAGCACCGAGCTGCGGTCGGACCTGCTGGACGCCGACGTGGCCGCCGCGCTCGCGGCGCTGCCGCCGCAGCAGCGCGCCTGCGTCGTGCTGCGGCACCTGGACGACCTGTCCGTGCGGGACACCGCCCGCCTGCTCGGCATCAGCGAGGGCGCGGTCAAGCGTTACGTGTCCGACGCGGTCGCGACGCTCGACGCGGCGCTGGGCACGACCACCACGGGCGGCGAGCGGCTGCCCGTCACGCTCGTCGACTCGACCCGCGACACCCCGGAGGTGCGCCGTGAGCGGTGACCTGAGCGCGCGGCTCGACGCCGCGCTGCGTCGTCAGGAGCAGCACGAGGAGGGCACCCGGCCGGACGCCGCGACCCTCGCGGACCTGCACGCCCGCGTGGCGCGCGCCCGGCGCGGACGCGCCGTGTCGTACGCCGCGGTCGCCGCGGCGGCGGCCGGGCTCCTGGGGGTGGCCGGGTGGTTCGGCCTGCACCGGGCGCCCGCCCCGCAGCCCGCCCACACCCCGACGCCGACGTCCACGGCGACGCCGTCGCCGACGCCCTCGCCGAGCGGGGACGCCGCACCGACGGCGCCAGCGGCGCCCGAGGTGCCCCTCGTCGAGGTCGAGCGCACCGGGGCGCCCGTGCTCCACGCGCTGCCCCCTGGTGTCCTCGAGGCGGCGACCACCGGGTGGACCCTCGCCCAGTACGGTCCCGTCGACCAGGTCGGCCTCCGTGACGTCGCCGGTCTGCTCGCGCTCCTGTCGCCGACGGGGACCGCGTACCTCGTCGCGGACCTCGACGTCCCCGGCCTGTGGGTCGTCGGCTGGGAGCCGGGCTCGACCGTCGCGACGGTCGTCATCCCCACGTCGGACCGGCTGGGCTACGAGCGAGGTCGCATCGACCTGCTCACCGGCGCGGTCACCCGCGAGCCCGCGGGCCTCGGGACGCTCGGCGATGCCGACGCGTACGTCGGGCTGAGGGACGACGGTGCCGAGCTCTGGTGGACGACTGTCGCCGACTACCGACTCGAGCTGGTCGCCGTGACGGTCGGTCGTCCGGTCGGGAGCCTCGGCGTCCGGGTGAGGTCGGGCGAGCACCGGGGGGCCACCATGTCGCCGGACGGCCGTCGCCTGGCGCTGCCCACCTTCTCGGAGAGGTACGACGCGCTCGGCGGCTACCTGGGCGACTCGACGCTGCTCGTCGACCTGCACACGGGGGCCACGAGCGACCTTCTGCTCGACCAGGACGCCGGCGAGTGCGCCGTCGTGACCTGGACGGACGCGCGCACCGTGCTGGCGAGCTGCTCCAGGCACGCCGACGTCGCCGACCCTGACTCCGACGCCGCCGACGTGCTCGCCACCTGGTGGGCAGAGGTCACCCTCGACGGTGACGTGCGGGTCCTCGACGCACCCGGGGGAGCGGGCACCGCGGCGACGAGTGGGGGGCGGACGGTGGTCGTGCTGCCTGCGGGCGAGGGCGGTGGCGTCGTCGTCAAGCCGTGGCAGCCAGGAACGGGGCCCGGCCCCGTCGCCGTGAGCCTGGACGGTCCGCGGGTCGCCCTCGCGGTGCACGCCGCCGGCGCGGGTCGGGTCGCCGTGCAGCTCGGCATCGCGCCCGAGGACCCGGCGCCCGTCGAGCTGTGGCTGCTCGACGCCACCACCGGTGGGACCGTGCTCGTGGGTCCCGCGGGAGACGGACCGCGCGCGCTCGCGGTCACGGCGGCGCTCGTCGCCCCCTGACGCGCGCCACCGGGTCGTGAAGGGTTGCGGCCGCGGACCGGCAGCACCCTCACGACCCGCCCCGGCCACCGGGGCGCCGCGGCTCGTCGCCCGAGCCGCGCCCTGAGCCTGACGCGAGCGTGAGGGGTTGCCGTCGCCACGTGACGGCAACCCCTCACAGTCCACATGTCACGCCGCACCTGCGCGGCGCGCCACGCCATCCGCGGCGGCTCAGCGCCGCGGCGAGCTGGGATGCGATCGCGCAGGGCGACGTGACCACGTGCCGCCACCGGTAACGCAGGGTGATGTCACCGCTCTCGACGCGGACGACGTTGTCACGCCACGCGTCCGCGTCGGCCCGACCGTCGTGCGCGAGCCGGCCGTCGAGCTCCACGCGCACCCCGAGCTCCCGGTAACGCCGGTCCGCTCGTATCCATCCGGCGCCCACCCGCTCGCGGACCTGGGCCGACGAGCGCGGCAGGCCGTGCGCGTACTCGACGTCGCGGTCGAATCTCAGCTCGAGCGGCGACTCCACCCGGGCGTCAGCGTCGCCGAGGAGGTCGGCGACCATCCTGCGATGGCGCAGGACCGGCCGTCGGGCGAGCGTCGACAGCAGCAGCGGTCGCGGCACCCCCGATCGAGCCGCGTCGCACAGCAGGCCGACGACCTCGTCCTCGCGCCGGGCGTCCGCGACCAGGTCGAGCACGGTGTCGGCCACGTCGACGCACCGGAGGGCGCCGGCTGCGGGCGGCATGGACCGTCGGCGGCGGACCACGAGTCCCGGTCGCGTGCCCGGCGTGCGCTCTAGCGGCACGCTGACGACCATCTCGGGCGCGGGCGTCGCCACCAGTCCGTGAGCGAACCCGGCCGACCGGTGCGAGAGCGCCGCACCGGGTCCGGCGGCCAGGACCGCGCCCTGCGCGAGCTGGCGCCACGACGGCGGGCCGGACTGCAGCAGGACCACGCCCCGGTGCAGTCGTCGCCAGTGACCCTGACGGACCCGGCGGGACACCACGGTGTCGCTGACGCCGGCGCTCACGAGCAATGCGGTGGTTGCCACGCCGTCGTGACGCCGCACCACCCGGCGTGCGGACGAGGGCAGCATCTCGAGAGCGGGGAGCCCGCTCACGTCGACCGGTCGCGCCGCCGCAGGTCCGCCCATCCGACGAGCGTCGCCGATCGGGGGCCGCTGCGCGGCGACTCCCGCGAACCTGTGGACGACGCGACAGAGGTGTGCGGGGTTGCCGCCGCTGGACGACGGCAACCCCGCACACCTCGTGACTCGGGCCGAGGCCTGACGCTGCGCGCCAGGCCTCGGCCTCCGGTCAGCTCCGGCTCAGCGCTTCGACCTGCTGGTCGCGCTGAGCCTGCGCCCGCCTCCGGTCGGGGTCTGACGCTGCGCGCCGGACCCCGACCTCCAGCGGGCTCCGGCTCAGCGCTCGACCTCGCCGCGGATGAAGGCCTCGAGCTGCGCCCGGCCCTTCGTGTCCTCCATCTGCACCGGCGGGGACTTCATGAAGTACGTCGACGCCGACAGGATCGGGCCGCCGACGCCGCGGTCCTTCGCGATCTTCGCGGCGCGGACGGCGTCGATGATGATGCCCGCCGAGTTGGGGGAGTCCCACACCTCGAGCTTGTACTCGAGGTTCAGGGGCACCTCGCCGAACGCGCGGCCCTCGAGGCGCACGTACGCCCACTTGCGGTCGTCGAGCCACGCGACGTAGTCCGACGGGCCGATGTGGACGTTGCGGTCGTCCTTCTTGCCGGACAGCGGGCCGTCCTCGAGGTTCGACGTGACGGCCTGCGTCTTCGAGATCTTCTTCGACTCCAGGCGCTCGCGCTCGAGCATGTTCTTGAAGTCCATGTTGCCGCCGACGTTCAGCTGGTACGTGCGGTCCAGGATGACGCCGCGGTCCTCGAAGAGGCGCGCGAGCACGCGGTGCGTGATGGTCGCACCGACCTGCGACTTGATGTCGTCGCCGACGATCGGGACACCGGCGGCCTCGAACTTCGCGGCCCACTCGGGGTCCGACGCGATGAAGACGGGCAGCGCGTTGACGAACGCGACGCCCGCGTCGATGGCGCACTGCGCGTAGAACTTCGCGGCGGCCTCCGACCCGACGGGCAGGTAGCAGACGAGCACGTCGACCTGCTGGTCCTTGAGGGTCTGCACGACGTCGACCGGCTCGGCGTCCGACTCCTCGATGGTCTGGGAGTAGTACTTGCCCAGGCCGTCGAGCGTGTGGCCGCGCTGCACCGTGACGCCCAGCGGCGGGACGTCGGAGATCTTGATGGTGTTGTTCTCGGAGTTGAAGATCGCCTCCGACAGGTCGAAGCCGACCTTCTTGGCGTCCACGTCGAACGCGGCGACGAACTCGAGGTCGCGCACGTGGTAGTCGCCGAACTGGACGTGCATGAGGCCGGGGACCTTGCCCGCCGGGTCGGCGTCCCGGTAGTAGTGCACGCCCTGGACAAGCGACGCGGCGCAGTTGCCGACGCCGACGATGGCGACGCGGATGGAGGTCATCCTCGCTCCTTCTCGATTCGCGCCTCGGATGAGCCCTCGGCGTCGTCTGCAGCGGCGGCCGGTCGGCCACCGCCCTCGGGGCGAGCGCGACGGACGCCGCGCTCGTTGTCGATGAGGTCGTCCAGCCAGCGGACCTCGCGCTCGACCTGCTCGAGGCCGTGGCGCTGGAGCTCGAGCGTGTACTCGTCCATGCGCTCGCGGGTCCGGGCGAACGACTGACGGAACGTCTCGAGCCGCTCGGTCAGCCGGGAACGGCGACCTTCGAGGATGCGCAGCCGCGTCTCGGCGTCCGTCTGGCCGAAGAACGCGAAGCGCACGTCGAAGTTCTCGTCCTCCCAGGCCGCCGGCCCGGACGTCGAGAGCACCTGCTGCAGGTGCTCCTTGCCGTCGGCGGTCAGCTCGTACACGATCCGTGCGCGCTTGCTGGCGACCGTGCGGTCGCCGGGCGAGTCCGTGCCGGCGATCAGCCCGCGGTCCACGAGCCCCTTGAGGCACGGGTACAGCGAGCCGTACGACAGCGCACGGAACGAGCCGAGCACGAGGTTGAGGCGCTTGCGCAGCTCGTACCCGTGCATGGGCGACCCGGCGAGCAGCCCGAGGATCGCCGGCTCGAGCACGTCGGAACGTCCGCGCACCTGGCCTCCTCGTGCCGTCGGGGACCGGGACCGGGCGGTCGCCCGATCTCGATGTATCAACTCGATACATCCGGAGAATATGTCGCGCGCGTGCCCGACGACAACAGGTCGCCCACCACGTCGTGTGCGCGGGCGCGCCGGATCGCGTCGCGACAGGGTGCCGATCGTGTGAAGTCCCGCCCAGAACGGGACGTCCCGGGCGCCCTGCGCGAGCCACCGCCCAAGTCGGTCGTCCATACTGACGTCGGCAGCGCCCCCACCGACGCGCCCCCACGCGGGCCGCGGCGGAGCGTCCGCCAGCACCGTCGTCGGCACGAGAGGTCCCCCGTTGGCAGGCAGCACACGCCGTGCGGCGCCCACGCGCGCACGCCGCGGCACGCGTCGCGCGTCGACCCGGGCGACCCCGCCGGAGAAGCGGAAGTTCTGGAACTACCCCCGCCGCGAGCACCGTGGCGTGCGTCGGTGGCTCCCGTCGTGGCGGGTCGTGCTCGGCACGTTCATCGGCGGGATCTTCCTGCTGCTCGGTGCCGGTGCGGCGGCGTTCGCGTTCATCAACCCGCCCGACGCGCTCGCCGAGGTCCAGTTCCAGACCACCACCGTGTACTTCGCGGGGGCCGAACCCGGTCAGCCGGGCGAGGTCATGGGGACGTTCGCGAAGCAGAAGCGCGAGATCGTCGAGTACTCGACGCTGCCCGAGTACGTCGGCCAGGCGGTCGCGGCCGGCGAGGACAAGACGTTCTTCACCAACCGGGGCGTGTCGATCACCGGCATGGCCCGCGCCTTCATCAACAACGTCCAGGGCAAGCCGACGCAGGGCGGGTCGACGCTGACCCAGCAGTACGTCGAGCGGTACTACCAGAACACCACCAAGGACTACTGGGGCAAGGCAAAGGAGGCGATCCTCGCCGTCAAGCTGTCCCAGAGCGAGTCCAAGGAACAGATCATGGGCCGCTACCTCAACACGATCTACTTCGGTCGTGACTCCTACGGGATCGAGGCGGCGTCCAAGTCGTACTTCGGCAAGCCCGCGGCCGAGATGTCGGTCTCCGAGGCGGCCCTGCTCGCGGCGCTGATCCCGTCGCCGAACAACTGGGACCCGGCCGTGAGCCCGGAGAAGTCGCAGCAGCGCTGGGGCATCGTCCTCGACTCGATGGTCGACTCCGGATGGCTCAGCGCGAGCGACCGCGCCGCGCAGGTCTTCCCGACGACGATCGAGTACGTCAAGTCCGAGACGTACCGCGGCCCGAACGGGTACCTGCTCGAGATGGTCGAGAACGAGCTGCTCGCGACCAACCTGTGGACCTCGGGCGAGCTGCGCACCAAGGGCCTGAAGATCGTCACGACGATCGACCAGTCGGTGCAGCAGGCCGCGGTCGAGTCGGCCGAGGGGCTGCGCTCCGGCGCGCTCTCGGACGGCGCCGTGCCCAACGAGCGGCTGCGTGTCTCGGTCGTCTCGGTCGACCCCGCCACGGGTGGCATCGTCGCGCTCTACGGCGGCCCCGACTACCTCGCGGACCAGAAGAACACCGCGACGTTCGACAAGGTCCAGGCCGGGTCGACGTTCAAGCCGTTCGCCCTGGTCGCCGGGCTGCAGGAGGGCATCGGCCTGTCGACGAGGTTCGACGGCAACTCGCCGCAGCGCTTCCCCGAGTGGGAGGGCGGTACCAAGGACGTCCGCAACTTCGGCCGCGGCAACGGTCAGAGCTTCGGCCAGATCGACCTGGTCAAGGCGACCGCGGACTCGGTGAACACCGTGTACGCGGCGCTCAACATCAAGGTCGGCCCCGAGAACACCGCGCGCGTCGCCACCGAGGCGGGCATCACGACGCCGCTGACGAGCGTGCCCTCGAACGTCCTGGGCTCCGACCTCGTCCACCCGCTCGACATGACGGGCGCGTACGCGACGTTCGCGGCGCAGGGCGTGCAGCGGACGCCGCACATCCTCCAGGTCGTCGAGAACAACGACGGGACCGTCGCCTGGCAGCCCGACACGGCCGGCCGGCCGGTCTTCGCGGCGGACGTCATGGCGGACGCCACCTACGCGATGACCCAGGTCGTCGAGCAGGGCTCGGGCAAGGCGCAGATCGCGCGCCTCGGCCGCCCGATCGCAGGCAAGACGGGTACCTCGACCGACAACAAGTCGGCGTGGTTCATCGGCTACGTCCCGCAGCTCGCGACGGCGGTCGCGCTGTCCCAGCAGGCGCAGGACGGCCGCGGACTCGACTCGATCGAGGCCTGGGGCGACTACAGCCAGATCACCGGGTCGTCGTACCCCGCCGTGCTGTGGGCCGACTACATGGGCAAGGTCTTCGCGAACCCCAGGTTCGCCCAGGTCGAGAACTTCCCGCCGCGCGCGAACGTGGGCGGCAGGCCGACGCCGACCGCCACCGCGACCGAGGAGCCGACCGAGGCGCCGCCCGAGGAGCCCGAGGAGCCTGCCCAGGTGCAGGTGCCCGGCGGCCTCGTGGGTCGCACCGAGGCCGACGCCACGGGCGTGCTGCAGGGTGCGGGGCTCGTGGCGAGCGTGCGCTCCGAGCAGTCGGCGTCCGTCCCTGCGGGGCGCGTCATCCGCGCCGAACCCGGTGAGGGGTCGACGGTCGACTCGGGCGCCACCGTCACGCTCGTCGTGTCGTCGGGAGCCCCGTCCCCGTCGCCGACCCCCGCACCGACGCAGCCGACACCCGCGCCGACCGAGGAGCCGCCGCCGGGTGACGGCGGCGGTGCCGGGGGCGGTGGTGGCCAGGCCGGTGCGGTGCCGCTGCCCACGCAACGTCCCTGACGCCGCCGCGCCGCGGCCGACCCGACCGCCCGACCGCTCGGTCGGGGGATTCGGTCGCGGGGTCGTGAGCGGGTAGTCTGGGCGATCGCCGTCCCTCGCGGACGGTTCGTCGTGCCTGCACCCCTGACGCCTCGTCGGTGGTGCGTCACGGCGAGACGCACGAGAACCCTCCTGTCACGGACCGACCGTGACCGCGAAGACCAGAGGAGGTGGGTATGAGCCTGCGTCAGTACGAGATCATGATCATCCTCGACCCCGAGATCGAGGAGCGCACCGTCGCCCCGTCGCTCGACAAGTACCTGTCGGTCGTCAAGACCGACGGTGGCACGGTCGACAAGGTGGACGTCTGGGGCCGTCGTCGCCTCGCGTACGACATCAAGAAGAAGGCCGAGGGCATCTACGCCGTCGTCGACTTCACCGCGGAGCCCGCGACCGCCAAGGAGCTGGACCGTCAGCTCGGCCTCAACGAGGTCGTCCTGCGCACGAAGGTCCTGCGCCGCGAGGCGTGATCCTGCCCGTGTGGGTGCCCGTCGCTAGCGTCGGGCGCCAGCACCCGCGGCACCACGCCGCAGCCGAACCGTACGAACGAGCGAGGAGGCCGTCATGGCCGGCGAGACCACCATCACGGTGATCGGGAACCTGACCGGGGACCCGGAGCTGCGCTTCACCCCGTCGGGCGCCGCGGTCGCGAACTTCACCGTCGCGTCCACGCCCCGCACGTTCGACCGCCAGTCCAACGAGTGGAAGGACGGCGAGACGCTGTTCCTCCGGTGCTCGATCTGGCGGGAGGCGGCCGAGTCCGTCGCCGAGTCCCTCACCAAGGGCACCCGCGTCATCGTGCAGGGCCGCCTCGTGCAGCGCTCGTACGAGACCCGCGAGGGCGAGAAGCGCACCGTGTACGAGCTGCAGGTCGACGAGGTCGGCCCGTCGCTGCGGTACGCGACCGCGAAGGTCACCAAGACCCAGCGGTCCGGCGGTGGCGGCTTCGGTGGCGGCGGCGGTGGCAGCTACGGCGGTGGCGGCGGCTTCAGCGGCGGGGGTCAGTCCTCCGGTGGCGGCGGCCAGACCGACGACCCGTGGGCGACGCCCGCGGGCGGGTCCGGCGGCGGCTACTCCGACGAGCCCCCGTTCTGATCGGCGCCTCGCACACCTGATTCTCATCCCCGAGCACGGCAACGCTCGGGGCTCCACAGACAAGGAGCACCACGATGGCCAAGCCCGTCGTCCGCAAGCCCAAGAAGAAGCAGAACCCCCTCAAGGCCGCCAAGATCGAGACGGTCGACTACAAGGACACGGCTCTGCTCCGCAAGTTCATCTCCGACCGCGGCAAGATCCGCGCGCGTCGCGTGACCGGCGTCTCCGTCCAGGAGCAGCGCCAGATCGCCCGTGCGGTGAAGAACGCCCGCGAGATGGCCCTCCTGCCGTACTCGTCGTCGGCCCGCTGAGAAAGGACTGACCCATGGCGAAGATCATCCTGACCCACGAGGTCACCGGTCTCGGTGCCCCCGGCGACGTCGTCGAGGTGAAGGACGGGTACGCCCGTAACTACCTCGTCCCGCGCAACCTGGCCACGCCGTGGACCAAGGGTGCCGAGAAGGACGTCTCGGCGATTCGTCGTGCCCGCAAGGCGCGCGAGATCGCGACGCTCGACGACGCGAAGGCTGTGCGCGACTCGCTCCAGGCGAACGCCGTCACGGTGTCGGCCAAGGCCGGCGAGTCGGGCCGTCTGTTCGGTGCCGTCACCACGGCCGAGATCGCCGAGGCGATCAAGGCCGTCGGCGGCCCGTCGGTCGACAAGCGCAAGATCGAGGTCGCCCAGGCGATCAAGACGCTCGGCGAGTACGCGGTGCAGGTTCGTCTGCACCCCGAGGTCTCGGCCAAGGTGACCGTCAAGGTCGTCGCCGCCTGACCTGCTCCCACGCGAGCTCGTGAGGCCCCGTACCGCTCCGGCGGTGCGGGGCCTCGTCGTGTCCGGCGTCGGCGCCGGGGGCGTCCGTTCGTCCCGCACCTCGTCCGCCAGGCGCAGGACCCGCGGTGCGTGCGCCGTCTTCTCCGCCTCCGGACGGAGCGGGAGGATCGGTCGCGGGGCGGTGGGACGCGACCACCGTGCTGCCTAGGCTCGTCGCAGAGGTCAGGACGAACCAGGAGGCACGACATGAGCACGCAGAAGCGCACCACGGACGCGCAGGCCACGACCACGGCGGCCCCGACGCAGCAGGCCGCCGTCGGCGGGACGATGTTCGCGGTGGGTGCGCCGCTGCTCGCCCTCGGCGCGGTGTTCACGGCGCTGGGTCGCACGGTGCTCGGGCTCACGTTCCTGGCGGTGGGCGTCGTGCTGACCGCGGTGGCCGCGGGCTACCTGGGCACGTACGTGCGCCGCTCGCGCGCGGTGCAGGTCACGGGGCGCGTCACGGGTCAGGACGACCGGTGAGCGACGCGCCGCGGAAGGGCGGCGGGACGTCGTCGAAGCGCGCGCAGAACGGGGCGTTCCTCGCGATCGGGGTGACGTTCTTCGTCCTCGGGATCACGCAGATGGCGGGCGACTCCGACGGCGGCGGCATCGCGTTCCTCACGATCGGCATCGTCTTCATGGCCATGTCGACGGGCTGGTTCTCGTCCCCGGGCGGGGACGAGAAGCGTGAGGACGCCGGCGGCGCCGCGGCAGGTGCCGACGGCACCCGGGAGAGCGGCGACGATGCGGCGCACGACGCGGGACCGGGCGACGCGGGCGCGGGGTCCGGCGGTGGCGACGGCGGTGGCGGAGGCGACTGAGGTCGCCCCGGGGCGGACGCTCAGGCGCCGACGACCATCCACCGGGTACCGCGTGCGCGCAGCCCCGTGCTGATCGCGCGGGCGGCCATGAAGACCACCGCGAACGCGACCCACAGCCACGCGAGGCCGGCCGCTCCGGGCGGCGCCCACGCGTGCACCGCGAGGGCGGCGGGCACGTAGGCGACGAGCGTCGCGACACCCGCCCACGCGAGGAACGGGCCGTCACCGGCGCCGATGAGCACGCCGTCGAGCACGAACACCCAGCCGGCCATGGGCAGCGCGACGGCCGCGACCACGAGCCCGACGACGGCGGCGCGCTGCACGTCGGGGTCGGGGGAGAAGACCCGCACGTACAGCGGAGCGAGCGCGCCGACGAGCACGCCGAGCACAGCCCCGGCGCCGACGCCCCACTGCAGCGTGCGCCGCAGCAGGGCGCGCGTGCGGGCGACGTCGCGCGCACCGAGCGCGTGCCCCACGAGCGCCTGCGCGGCGATGGCGAGCGCGTCGAGCGCGAACGCCGTCAGGCCCCACACCGCGTTGACCACCTGGTGCCCGGCCAGCGCGGCGGCGCCGAGCCCGGTGGCGGTCCACACGGTCAGCAGGATGGCGAGACGCAGCGTCGCGGTGCGTACCAGCAGCGGGACGCCGGCGCGTGCGTTGGCCCAGATGCCGCCGGCGGCGGGCGTGAGCCGTGCCCCGGAGCCGCGCGCGCCGCGCACCACGACGACGACGAGCCACACGCCCATGCCGAGCTGCGCGATCGCGGTGCCGAGGCCGGACCCGGCGATCCCGAGCCCGGCGCCGTAGATGAGCGTCGCGTTGAGCGCGGCGTTGGCGACGGCGCCGGAGGCGGCGACGACGAGGGGTGTGCGGGTGTCCTGCAGGCCGCGCAGCGCGCCCGTGGCCGCGAGGACGAGCAGCATGCCGGGCAGGCCGGGGACGGACCACCGCAGGTACGTGACGGCCTGCACGGCGACCTCGCCGCGCGCGCCGAGCGCCGCGAGCACCCACGGCGCGGTGACCCACGCGAGCCCGGCGAGCAGGACCCCGAGGCCGAGCGCGAGCCACATGCCGTCGACGCCGGTCTGCAGCGCGCCCTGCCGGTCGCCCGCTCCGAGGCGCCGGGCGACCGCGGCGGTCGTGGCGTACGCGAGGAAGACGCACAGGCCGATGACGGTCACGAGGACGGTCGACGCGAGCGCGAGCCCGGCGAGCGCGTCGGTGCCGAGGTGGCCGACCATCGCGGAGTCGACGAGCACGAACAGCGGCTCGGCGACCAGTGCGCCGAGGGCGGGGACGGCGAGCGCGAGGATCTGCCGGTCGACGCCGGGCGGGCGCGGCGCGGGGGTCGAGGGGTCGTCGTGGGCGTCCACGGGGCGGCTCAGGCGTCCACCTGGTGAACGTGGGTCGAAGAGTTGTCGCTCCACAGCACGTGCACAGCGTATGCGCCGGTCGCGGCGGGTGGACGGAGCCCTCACCCGCTCTGTCCACAGGTGTGTCCCCAGCCTGTGCACACAGGCGTGAAGGGACTGTCCACAGGCTGTCCACCGGTCTGTGCACACACCCGTTTGGGTCCGCGACGGCCGGGGCCTAGCCTCGCGAGGACAGGTCCGGTACCGGCTGCGTCGCCCGCCGTGCGGGGCGCGTCCGCGGGGACTGTCGGTGGGTCCCGGTAGGACAGGTGTCCGTCGGGTGCGGGCGAGCTGGAGTGGGTGACGGGTTGACCATCGAGGACCTCGAGTACGGCGCGCCGCCGGACAGCGGGAACCGGGGCGGCGGCGGGTTCGACCGCACGCCGCCGCAGGACCTCGATGCCGAGCGGTCGGTGCTCGGCGGCATGATGATCAGCAAGGACGCGATCGCCGACGTCATCGAGCAGGTGCGTGGCACGGACTTCTACCGTCCCGCGCACGAGGCGATCTACGACGCGATCATCGACCTGTACGGCCGCGGCGAGCCCGCCGACGCCATCACGGTGTCGGACGAGCTGACGAAGCGCGGCGACATCGCGCGCATCGGCGGCGCGGCGTACCTGCACACGCTCATCGCGTCGGTCCCCACGGCGGCGAACGCGGGCTTCTACGCGCGGATCGTGCGCGAGCGGTCGATCCTGCGCAAGCTCGTCGAGGCGGGCACGCGCATCGTGCAGCTCGGGTACGCGACCGACGGCGGCGACGTCGACGAGCTCGTCAACAACGCGCAGGCCGAGGTCTACGCCGTCACCGAGCGTCGGGCGTCCGAGGACTACCTGCCGCTGTCGGAGATCATCGGCGGCACGGTCGACGAGATCGAGGCCGCGGGGCACCGCGGCGAGGGCATGATCGGCGTGCCCACCGGGTTCTCGGACCTGGACCGGTTGACCAACGGCCTGCACCCCGGGCAGATGATCGTCATCGCGGCGAGGCCTGCCATCGGTAAGTCAACGGTGGGAATTGACATCGTCCGGTCGGCGGCGATCAAGCACGACATGGCCGCCGTCGTGTTCTCGCTCGAGATGAGCCGCAACGAGATCACGATGCGTCTGCTGTCCGCCGAGGCGCGCGTGCACCTGCAGAAGCTGCGTACCGGGCAGATGGGCGAGGAGGACTGGGCGAAGATCGCCGCGACCATGGGCCGTATCAGCGAGGCGCCGCTGTTCATCGACGACTCGCCGAACATGTCGCTCATGGAGATCCGCGCCAAGTGCCGGCGCCTCAAGCAGCGTCACGACCTCAAGCTCGTCGTCATCGACTACCTGCAGCTCATGACGTCGGGCAAGCGCGTCGAGTCCCGCCAGCAGGAGGTCTCGGAGTTCTCGCGTGCGCTCAAGCTGCTCGCCAAGGAGCTCGAGGTCCCCGTCATCGCGATCTCGCAGCTGAACCGTGGGCCCGAGCAGCGCACGGACAAGCGGCCGGCGATGAGCGACCTTCGCGAAAGTGGCAGCATCGAGCAAGATGCTGACATGGTTATTCTTTTGCACCGCGAGGATGCGTACGAAAAGGAATCGCCGCGAGCGGGGGAAGCTGACCTCATCGTCGCCAAGCACCGTAACGGTCCCACCGACACCATCACCGTCGCGTTCCAGGGGCACTACTCGCGGTTCGTGGACATGCAGATGTAACTGCGGTTGTCGACCGCGCCGATAAGCGGCACAGGCGTCTCGCGACACTGCACAGATGCCGTGCTATGCGTGTCGAGAAGCAAGATGGTTACGGGATCAATCCTGGATGCTTCAAGCACGACGCCGGCGCAGCAGCGGCAGGGACAGGTGCCAGCTGCTGCTGGTCTCGTACGCCTGTGCGATGCTGGCGAAGTCCGGGTACACAGTGGAGAGGTTGAAGCCAAAGTTGACCTCGAGCATCGTCGAGAGGCGCTTCTTCACGCTGGCCGGGACGACGATGCCGATGATGCTCGGAAACCTCGGCCCCAGCCTGCCCCGCTTGTTTGCCTGGTTTCTGGTCCCGCAGAGTTTCTCGAGCCGATCCTCGTGTCACCGAACCCATGTCTTGCTCGGTGGCTTGACGACGCCCAACTCGGACCGCGGTGACTCGGCCGCGCTAAGTGGTTGGCTGTGCAGCACGAAGAGCCCACGCTGCGCCGCGATCCGCGGGTCGATCGGTGGTGTGGAGTAGATCAGCGACGCCGCGGGCTTCGTGAGTACCCCGCGCGGTGGAGCTACTCCGCGATCGCGGACGCGCTGGGCTGCAGCCCGGAGCTCGTCGCCCTCGTCGTGCGTCGCTCCCGCTGACGGCGGTCCGGCCGGGCGTGTGCCGTCCTCCCGGGCGATACCGGGACCTCGGACCCCTCAAGCCCGGCGCGGGCGTGTCCGATCCAGCGGGGTGGACGGCGTCGCGCCGGCTCGGGCGACGACCGCTTCACTCGGGGAGCGAGCTCTCCGGCCACCAGACACCAGCATGCACAGGGGAGCCCTCATGTCCGACACCTACGCACCGCCTCCGCCGCCGCCGAGCCCGCAGCCGGTCGCCCCCAAGGCGGGGAACGGCCTCGCGACCGCCGGCTTCGTGGTCGCGCTGCTCGGCTTCCTCGGGTCCTTCATCCCGGTGATCAACATCGGCGGCATCGTCCTGGGCGTCGTGGGAGCGGTCCTGGCGGTCGTGGGGCTGGTGAAGAGCAGGACGACCGGCTCGGGGAAGGGTCTCGCCATCGCCGGCCTCGTGCTCGGGGCGCTCGCCGTGGTCGTCGGGATCATCGTCAACGTCGCGTTCGTCAGCGCGGTCGACGACGCGCTGAACGAGGCGACCGGCACCACCGTCGAGACGCCTGCGGCGACGACGGACGACACCGCCCCCGCCGCCGACGACGACGCGGACGAGGCGGCGCCCGCCGAGCTCGGGACGTCCCGCGACAACCCCGCCCCGCTCGGCTCGGCCGTCACGGGTGGTGACTGGACGGTGACGATCAACTCGGTGACCCCGGTCGAGGCCGACTCCCTGGGGCAGACGGCCGCCCCGGGCTCGGCGCTGATCGCGGTCAACCTGACGGCCACGTACAACGGTGACGACCCCCAGGGCGCCACGTCCTGGGCGACCGTCAAGCTCGTCACGGCGGACGGCACGACGATCGACGGCCTCGACGGATCCACGGTGTTCATCTCCGAGAACCCGTTCGACTCGCTCTCGACGGTGTACGGGGGCGGGACCGTGACGGGGGACCAGCTGCTCGAGGTGCCCGCCGAGTGGCAGTCCGGTGTCCTCGCCGTCTCGCCCGACATCGCGTCGAACGACACCTTCGTGGCGGTGCAGTAGTCCGACCCACGTCCGGCACGCGGCGGTGGTCCCCGGGGGCCACCGCCGCGCCGTCCGGTGGCGCCGACTCGCCGTCGCCACGCGCTCTTCCGCAGGTCAGACCGGGTGCTGCTGCGGGAGTGCCGGTGATCTCGGTTCGGTCACAGTCTGGGAATGACCGATGAACTGGCTGTGCGCAGCTCCCGGTCGGCGGAGACTGGCGCCGCCCCTCCCGCCTTCTGCAGACAGGTCCACCATGCGCTCGCTCCTGGTCCGAGTCCCCGCCGCCGCCGTCGTCGCACTGGCCCTGGCCGTCTCGGGATGCGGGGGATCCAGCGACGCTGCGGCACCGGCCACGAGCGCGGCGACGCGGACACCGACGCCCACGCCCAGCCCGACGCCGAGCCCCACGCCGTCGGTGGCGCCCGCGTACACGCTGACGCAGGCCCAGGTCGACGCCTCGGTGCTCACGACGGCCGACTTCCCCGCCTTCGTCGACGACCCCGACGCGCTGCTGGACACGCCGGACGACGGGACCACCTACGACCCGGCCGCGTGCGGTGACGTCCTCGACGGCCTCGAGGTCGTCGCTGCCGACCAGACGCCCAGCGCGGTGGCGCACATCGGCCTCTCGAGCGACGGTGCCATCCTCGGTCAGGACGTCAGCTCGTACGCGGCGCCGTTCGCCGAGAGCTGGGTCGAGGACGTCGCGGCCCGGATCGCCTCCTGCCAGACCTTCGCCGTGGGCTTCCCTGACGGCTCGCAGGCGACGGCGACGCTGAGTGCGCTCGAGATCCCGGCGTACGGAGACAGGTCCACGGCTGTGCGCGCCGTCATCGCCGCCGACGGCTTCGAGCTGATCCAGGACCTGGTCCTGGTCACGATCGGTCAGGTGCAGGTGGCCCTCGGCGTGGGAGGCATCGAGGCGGCCGACCCCGCGACGCTCGACCAGATCGTCACCACCGCGCTCGCGAAGCTCCCCCCGGCGGCCTGAGCGCCGTCGCGACGGTCTCAGCCGTCGCCCGGCTGTTGCACAGGTGGCCCGTGAGTCGCACGTGGATGCACGTCACGGTCGCCGTCCACCGACCCGCTCCGCGTCGCGCCGGTACATCGCGGCGTGCTCCAGCAGCTGCGGGCGGCCGGTGGTGCGCGCGTGCGCGTCCGTCCAGTCCGCGAGGTCGTGCAGCCGCACCACCATCGTCGCCAGCACGTCGTCGACCGTCGGGGCGGCGTCCGCGCCGTAGGCGGCGAGCAGGTCCGTGAGGCGCTCGGCGGGCGCGGCGTCGTCGGGCGCGGGCGTGTCCTCGCACCAGCCGCACAGCCGGTACGCGAGGTACGCGAGGTCCCACGCGCGCGGGCCGGGGGAGGCCATGTCGACGTCGATCAGGCCGATCAACTCGGTGCCGTCGAACACCATGTTGTACGGCGCGACGTCGTTGAGGCACACCACCTCGGCGGGGGCGTGCGCGGGGGAGCGCCAGACGGCGCCCGCGAGGTCGAACCCGACCGTCGCGTCGTGCACGGCGCGCAGCGTCGCGCCCGCCTGCGCGCGGGTGCGGGCGTCCCACAGCCACGCCGGTGCGGGCCACCCGACGACGTCGCCCGGCACCCAGCCCAGGACCTCGCGGCCCTCGTCGTCCCGGCCGAGCGGCGCGGGCAGGCACGTGACGCCGCGCGCCCGCACCCACGCGAGCAGCGCGTGCACGGTCGGGGTCCACGGGCCGGCCGACCGTCGGACGGTGTCGCCGACCCGCACGACGGCGTTGACGTTGCCGCCGTCGAGCGTCTGCTCGGCGACGTCCTGCGGACCGGCGCGTTCCATGACGCGATCGTCCCACCCCGGCCCCGCGGGCCGCCGCGGCGTCGGGCCTCGGGCCTCGGGCCTCGGGTCAGATCCAGCCGCGGTCCCACGCGACGGCCGCCGCGGTGTGCCCCGAGTCCGCGTGCAGCTTCGCGATCGCGGACGACGTGTGGTTGCGCACGGTGCCGGGCGCGAGTCCCAGCTCGCGCGCGATCTTCTTGGACGGCAGGCCCGAGCGGATCAGCCGCAGCACGTCGACCTCGCGAGGCGTCAGCGGGCTCTCCGCCTCGGTGAGCGCCGCGGCCGCGAGCTGCGCGTCGACGTACCGCTGGCCGGCGGCCACGAGCCGGATGATGCGCGCGAGCTCCGCGGCCGGCGTGGACTTGGGCACGAACCCGCGCACGCCGGCGGCCAGCGCGCGCCTGAGCGCACCGGGGCGCGCGTGCCGCGTCACGATCACGACGGGCGTCACGACGCGCCGCCGCAGCCGGTCCGCGACCTCGATGCCGTCGAGCCCGGGCATCTCGAGGTCGAGCAGCGCGACGTCCGGCACCAGGGCCACGACCTCGGCGAGCGCGGCCTCGCCGTCGGCGACGTCGGCGACGACCTCGATGTCCGGCTCGAGCCCCAGCAGCGCCGTGAGGGCGCCGCGCAGCAGCTCCTCGTCGTCGGCGAGCAGGACGCGGATCACGACGCACCCGCCGTGCGTCGCGCCGGCCGGCCGACGGGCCGCGGCGGCACCGTCACCACGAGCGTGAACGCGTCGTCGTCGCGGTGCGTCTCGACCGTGCCGCGCTGCGTCGCTAGCCGTTCGCGCAGCCCCACGAGCCCCGTGCCGGGCTCGCCCGCGGGGTCCGGGCGGTCGTTGGTCACGGTCAGGCGGTACCCGCCGCCCTGGTCCTGCACGAGCACGATCGTGGCCTCCTGCGCCGCGCTGTGCCGCAGCACGTTGGTCGCGGCCTCGCGGACGGCCACGGCCAGCACGCCGCCGACGTCCGCGGGCAGGCCGGGTGCGTCGACGTGCGTCGCGCAGCGGATGCCCGCCGAGCCGAGCACCGCCGCCGCGTTGCGCACCTCGGCGTCGACGGTGACCGTGCGGTACCCGTGCACGACCGCGCGGGTGTCCTCGATGGCGGTGCGCGCCGCCTCCCGGATGTCGGCGAGCTCGCGCGCGGCGTCGGCCGGGCGGTCGGGGAGCAGCCGCTCGGCCAGCTCGCTCTTGAGCGCGATGACGTGCAGGTGGTGCCCCTGCAGGTCGTGCAGGTCGGTCGCGAACCGCAGGCGCTCGCGGGCCACCGCGAGCTCGTCGGCGAGGCGCCGCGCGTCGTCGAGCCGGACGACGACCTGCAGGACCCACACGATGCTCAGCGGCATCACGACGAACAGCGCGACGACGCTGACGACGATCGCGGTCCCCAGCGCGCCGTCGACCTGCCCCGCCGCCGGGGCGTCCCGCGACGCGGCCTCCGACAGCACCCCGCCGAGACCGATCACCACGCACGTGCCGAGCAGCACGGCGAGCCGACGTCGCCCGTGCACGACGCACGCCGCCGCACCGCCCGCGTACGCGACGAGGAACGCCCACCCCCACCCCGCGAACGGTGGGACGAGCGCGACGCCCCACGTCGCGCAGGCCAGCACGACCGTGAGCACCACGGTCGTCACGAGCGTGCGCGACGGCGCGTCGCCCGCCGCGACCTCGACCGTCCCGCCGATCGCCGCGAACGCCAGCACGAGGCACAGCACCGTCGTGACCACCAGGGTGATCGAGCGGGCGTCCACCGGGGCGTCGACCGCGAGCAGCAGCGGCATGAGCCCCGCGACCACGACGGCGACGCCCAACGACGCGGCCGTCAGACCGCGCACGGCCCGCAGGTCGGGCGTCACCGGTGCCCCCGGCGGCCGAGGTCGGCTCACGTCGCGGAGCGTAGCAACCGGGACAGATGTCACGGTCGCCGGTGACATCACGGCACTTCTGGCGCCGCGCGCCCGCCGCTGGGATGGGTGCATGACCAGGAACACGACGCTCCCGCGGGTGGTCGCGGCGGTGACGGCGGCCGCCGTGCTGACCGTCGGCCTCACGACCCTCCCGCCGTCCCCGCACCTGCAGCCGCACACGAGCGGCGACGCCGCGCTGGCCCGCGCGGTCGAGCGGACGGCCCGCGACCAGGGCGCCCTCGACCGCGTCGCCCTCGCCTACGTCGACCTCGCGGACGGCCCCGACGGCACCGTCACGACCGGCTTCGGCGCGGACGACACCACCGAGTTCGAGATCGGCTCGCTCACCAAGACGTTCACGGGCAACCTCCTGCAGGTCGCGGTCGAGCGCGGCGAGGTGACGCCCGACCAGACCCTCGGCAGCGTCCTGACCGAGCTGGCCGGCACGCCCGCCGGGGGCGTGACCCTCGAGACGCTGTCGAACCACACGTCGGGCCTGCCCGGTGCGCCCGTCGAGATGCTGCCGTCGCTGTACGTCGCCGTCACGACCAACCGCGACCCCTACGAGGCGTCGCTCGACGAGCTGCTCGCGATGGCCGGCCGGCAGGAGCTCGTCTCGCCCGGGCGCTACGTGTACTCGAACCTCGGCATGTCGCTGCTGGGGCACGCCCTCGCGCGCGTCGCCGGCACCACGTACGTCGACCTGCTGCAGGACCGGATGCTCGACCCGTTGGGCATGACGCGCACCCGGGTCGTGCTGGAGGACGCCGACCTCGACGACCCGACCACCGGGTGGTCCGCGTCCGGGATCGCGCAGCAGCCGTGGTCGCTCGCGGCGTTCGCACCCGCGGGCGGCGTCCGCTCGACGGTCGGCGACATGGCCCGGTACGTGCGCGCGCTGCTCGACGGCACCGCCCCCGGCGCCGCGGCGATGGACCCGCACCTGGAGGGCGAGCTCGGTGCCGTCGCGTACGCGTGGCTCGTGCTCGAGCAGGACGACGCCCCGACGCTCACGCTCCACAACGGCCAGACCGGCGGCTTCGCGTCCTACCTGGCCCTCGACCGCGCGGGCGGCCGCGGTGCCGTCGTCCTGTCGAACACCGCCTCCCAGCTGCCCGACGTCGCCGTGGGCCTCGTCGAGAACGGATACGACCGATGACCGCCACGACCTCCCTGACCGTCGCCCTCGCGCTCGTCGCGTTCGCCGCGCTGTACGTCGCCCGGGCCTGGGGGCCCGAGCGCCTGCGTCTGAAGGACCGCACGGGTGCGGTCGCCGAGAGCGTCGGGCTGCTCACGCTGTTCGTGCTGTCGCGGACGTTCGTCGGCTGGGCGGGGGTGCCGGTGCTGCTGTGGGTCGCGGCCGTCGCGCTCGCGGCCGTCGGCGCCGCCGGTGCCGTGCTGCGGTGGGGGAGCGTGCCCGGGTGGCGGCCGCGCCGCCGGGCGTGGTTCCGCGTGCTGCGGCTCGGCGGGGCCGCGCTCGTGTGCGGCACGGTGCTCGTCCTCGGGGCCGCGGCGTTCTGACGCCGGTGCGACCGGGCGCCGGGGCACGGGCGCCGGGGCACGGGCGCCGGCCGCCGGGCCTACCGGGACGACGCGGCACGCGTGGCGTCGTCCGGGAACGCGGGCGGCGCGCTGGACGTGCGTCCGATTTCTCCGCAGGGCGGCGATTCCCGACGCGGCGGCGAGGAAATGCGGCCGCTGCTCGTCGTGCGCCGGGCGGGTCGTATCGGCTCCTGAGCAGGAATGTCGTGCGCGGCGCACGCCGACGGGTCGGGGCGCGCGGTTGTCAACGACGACCGCCCGAGGGTGAGTCAGGCCTTGACTCGCGGCCCGTGGTCGTCTTTCCGCCGGTGCTCGACATTCGAGACGAGGACGAAAGATGGTTGACGCCGCCCCTGTGGACGCTGCCAGGATCACCGATCGTGACGCATGGGGGAGCGGGGCGCCTGCCGGATCTGGTGCGCGAGCGGGTGCACCGCCGCCGCGCGGCCGCACGTCAGATGCTCGAGCTCGTGCCGTACGCCGGCGCCGGGCTCGTGGCCGGCACGCTCGCCGTGCACGTCGTGGCCGGCGTCGCGCCCGTGGTCTTCCTCGTCGGCACCGCGCTCGCGCTGCCCCAGGTCGTCTCGGGAGCGCTGCCACCCGCGCTCTGGGTCGCCATCGCCGCCTTCCTGCTGCAGCAGGTGCTGGCCCCGCTCCAGCTCGTGCTGTCGCGCGAGATCGCGCGCCGTGTCGACGCCGCGTGCATCGAGCGCCTCACGCGCTTCACCCTCGACGAGGCGACGCTGGCCGGCCTCGAGCGGCCCGACGTGGCCGACCGTCTCACGCAGGTCGACGAGGCCTTCGAGCAGTGGACCTGGACGCCCGGGACCGCGCTCGAGGGCGGGCTCGCGCTCACGGCGCGCTACGTGCAGCTCGGTGGTGCCGTCGTCCTGCTCGGCTGGGCGGCGGGCCCCTGGGCGGCGCTCGCGGGCGCCGTCGCGGCGCTCGTCGCCCGTCAGGGGCAGGCCGAGGCGTTCCACCGCTGGGGCGCGCTGTGGGAGTCGTTCCAGCCGGCCCGTCGCCGCGTCGCGTACGTGCGCGAGCTCGCGACCAGCACGCGCGCGGCCAAGGAGATCCGCACCCTGGGGCTCGTCGGCTGGTTGCAGGACCGGTTCGCGACGGAGACCCGGAGCTGGCTGGAGCCGCTGTGGACGTGGCGCCGACGCGTGTACGGCGCGCCGTTCGTCGGGCACGCGATCGCGGCCCTGCTGGGCTCGGCGGTCGCGCTGCTCCTCGTCGTCGACGGCGGCACCGACGGCGCGTCGCGGCTCGTGGCGGTCAGCGTCGCGGTCCAGGCCGTGGTGCTGTGCGCCCGCTTCGGCGTCATGTTCCCCGAGTCGGACATCAAGCTGGTCTACGGGAGGGCCGCGTACACGGCTCTGCAGGAGCTCGAGGCGACCATCCGCGAGCAGGCGGGCGCGACCGCCGACCGGGTCGAGGCGCCCGCCCCCGCGCGCGACGTCACGTTCTCCGGCGTCACGTTCTCCTACCAGCCGGGCCGGCCCGTGCTCGACGGCGTCGACCTCACCCTCCCCGTCGGGACCTCGACGGCCCTCATCGGCGTCAACGGCGCCGGGAAGTCCACGCTCGTCAAGGTCCTCGCCGGGATCTACGCGCCCGACGGCGGGTCGGTCACGGTCGACGGCGTCGACCTGGCGACGTTCGAGCCGCGCAGCTGGCAGCGGCACTTCGCCGTGACGTTCCAGGACTTCCTGCGCTACGAGCTCGACCTCCGCGACAACGTCGCGATGGGAGCGATCTCACACCGGGACGACGACGAGGGCGTCGTCGCCGCGCTCGCGCAGGTCGGGCTCGGGGGCCTGCTCGACGAGCTGCCGCTGGGGCTCGACTCGCCCCTGACGCGCGCCGTCGAGGGCGGTCGTGAGCTGTCCGGCGGGCAGTGGCAGCGCATCGCGCTCGCGCGGGCGCTGTTCGCCGTCCGCCACGGGGCGTCGGTGCTCGTCCTCGACGAGCCCACGTCGCAGCTCGACGCGCGGGGCGAGGCGGAGTTCTACGACACGTTCCTCGAGCTCACGCGCGGCGTGACCAGCCTGGTCATCTCGCACCGGTTCTCGACCGTCCGCAACGCGGACCGCATCGTCGTCCTCGACGGCGGCGGCATCACCGAGGCCGGCACGCACGACGAGCTGGTCGCCGCGGGCGGCGTGTACGCGCAGATGTTCGACGTGCAGGCGCGGCGGTTCGCCGACGACGGCGCCCCGCACGTCCCCGACCTCAAGGGGGCCACGCTGTGAGGGACGTGCTGTTCTGCCTGCGTCGGCTCTTCGCGATCGCGTGGGCGCTCGACCGGCGCCGCTTCGCCACGGGCGCGACGCTGCTGCTGCTGGGCGCGGTCGCGACGCCCGTCGTCGGCCTCGCGGCCGGCGGCGTGGTCGACGGCGTCGACGCGGGCGCCCCGCGCAGCGCCACCGCGTGGGGTGTCACGCTCGCCGTCGCGCTCGCGGGCGAGCTGATGCTCGCGCACTTCGCGCACCTCTACTACTTCGAGCTCGCGGAGCTCACCGAGGAGCGTCTCAACCGCGACCTCGTGCGCCTCGTCAACGGATCCGCCCACCTCGACCGCAGCGACGACCCCGCGCACGCCGACCGCGTCGACCTGCTCCGGCAGGACGTGCTGCAGATGCGGGAGACCGTCCAGTCGGGCCTGCAGCTCGGTGCGACGGCCGTGCAGGTGCTGCTGACCGCCGCGGTGCTCGTGACGCTCTCGCCGTGGTTCCTGCTGCTCATCGCCGCCGCCGTGGTGCCCGTCGTCGCGGGGCGGCGCGCGGAGACGCAGTTCCAGGAGACCCGCGAGGCGCAGTCGACGACCACCCGCGGCGTGCGGCACCTGCGCCGCCTGGCCACGAGCCCCGGGTCGCAGAAGGAGATCCGACTCTCGGGCGGTGGCGACTACCTGCTGCGGCGGCAGCGGGACCTGCTCGGCGGCTACCGGTCCGCCATGGCCCGTGCGGACCGGCGGTACGCGCTGCGACGAGGGCTCGGACAGCTCGCGTTCGGCGTCGCCTACGTGGGGGCCGTCGTGTGGGCGTTCGAGCTCGTGCGGCAGGGGCGTGCCAGCGCCGGTGACGTCGTGCTGACGGTGGTGCTCGCGACGCAGCTCGCGACCCAGATGGCGACGGGCATCGAGCTGCTCGGCACCGTGCACCGCGCCGCTGCGGGCCTGCGGCGCTTCGCGGCGCTGGAGGCCGAGCAGACGGAGGAGGCCCTGCCCACGGCGGGCCTGCCGCCCGCCGCCGCGAGCGCCCGCGGCCTGCGGCTCGAGGGGCTGCGCTTCCGCTACCCGGGTGCCGACGAGGACACCCTGCGCGGCATCGACCTCGACCTGCCGGGAGGTACCTCCGTCGCCGTCGTCGGCGAGAACGGTGCGGGCAAGAGCACGCTGCTCAAGCTGCTGACGGGCCTCTACCCGCCCACCGGTGGGCGGATCCTCGTGGGCGGCACCGACCTCGCGGAGGTCGCGCCCGACGCCTGGCGCGAGCGCACCGCCGCGTTGCACCAGGACTTCGCTCGCGTCGAGCTCGGGCTGCGCGAGAGCGTCGGCATCGGCCACCTGCCGGCCGGGTTCGCGCACGAGGCGGTCGGGGCCGCGCTCGACCGTGCGCGCGCCGACGGCCTGGGGGAGCAGGTCGGGCTCGACGGCGTGCTCGGCACGGGCTACGCGGACGGGCGTGACCTGTCCGGCGGGCAGTGGCAGGCGGTCGGGTTCGCGCGGACGCTCATGCGCCCGGACCCGCTCCTGCTGGTCCTGGACGAGCCCGGGTCGGCGCTCGACGCGCTCGCGGAGCAGCGGCTCGTCGACGCGTACCAGGAGACCGCCCGCGAGGTCGCGGCCACCGTCGGCGGCGTCACCGTGTTCGTCACGCACCGGCTGTCGACCGTGCAGCTCGCCGACCACATCGTCGTCCTCGAGGGCGGCCGGGTGGTCGAGCAGGGCACCCACGGCCAGCTCCTGGTCGCGGGCGGGCGCTACGCGGACCTGTGGGGGCTCCAGGCGCGCGCGTACGCGCGCTGACGGCGCCTCGCGGCCGCCCGCGACGCTCGGGCCCGCCCTTTTCCTTCGGTGAGGGCGGGCTTCGGCGCGCCATTTTTATCGCCCGAACAATCGTGTCAAAGAAGAGTGCCAGCACTGTTGACAACGGCGATCGTGCTCCTGCTAGCGTCATTTTTGCGACACAGGGGGTCGCCGTGTCAGGGGGAATTGCGTGATGGTGCGTGAAGAAGAGAAATGCTCGTCGTGCCCGGGGTTCGCGTCGCGTGCCCCGCGCCGAGGTGGCGCGTCGGACGCCGGCGCCCGGCCGCACGAGGCCGCGGGCGGTGGACGATGGAGCTGACCTCGACGGCCGAGCGCCGCTCGACCCGCAGCGTCACGTTCACGGGCGCCGGCGAGCGCACGGGTGCGATGACCTGGGGCCAGGCCTCCATCTACTCGTCGATCCGCTGGCTCGGCGACGACGCCTCGTACTTCAACCTCGTGCGGGTGGTCGACGTCCCCGCCGGGGTCGACGAGGGTACGGTCCTCGGCGCCGTCCAGCACCTGCTCGTGCGGCACGAAGGGCTCCGCAGCCTGTTCCACGAGACGCCGGAGGGCTGGACGCAGCACGTCCGCCCGCAGGGCGAGCTCACGGTGCACGTCGCCGACGCGGACGGTGCGGCCGACACGGCCGCCGCCCGCGCGTTCGCGTCCGAGCTCGCCGGCCACACGTTCCGTCACGACGTCGAGCTGCCCCTGAGCGTGGGGGTGCTGCGCGACCACGGGCGCGCCACGCACGTCGTGGTCGCGGCCTCCCACCTCGCGGTCGACGGGTGGGCCGCCGACCTGGTGGCGCAGGACCTGCGGCGGCTCCTGGCCGGCGAGGTCGCCGACGCACCGACCTGGCAGCCCCTCGACCAGGCCGCGCACGAGGCCGGCGAGGCCGGTGCCGCGCGCGGCGAGGCCGCGCTCGCGTACTGGCGCCGGACCCTCGCGGCCGCGCCCCGTCCGTTGTTCCCGCCGGCCGACCCCGCACCCGCGCCGGGACGCTTCGTCCGCCTCGCGCTCGAGTCGCGTGCGCTCGCCGTCGCGGCGACCCTCGTCTCGACCCGCTGCGCCGTGAGCACCGGCACGGTCCTGCTCGCGGCGGCCTCGGTCGTCCTCGGGCGGCTCGTCGGGCAGGACCGCGTGGTCCTCCAGCTGATCGCCAGCAACCGCCTCGACGAGCGCAGCCGCAGCCTCGTGGCGCCGCTCGCCGAGAACGCGCTGTTCGCGATCGACGTCTCGGGGGCCGACGCGCCGGGCGGGTTCGCCACGACGGCGCGCCGCGCGTTCGCGTCGGGTCTCAACGCGTACCGCCACGCGCAGTACGACCCGCGCGCGCGGGACGAGCTCGTCGCGCAGGAGCGTGCGCGAGACGCGGACCTCGACCTCGGCTGCTTCTTCAACGACATGCGGATCGGGCGGGACTGGGGCGTGGACGTCGACGCGTACCCCGACGTGGACGCGGTCCGGGCGCTGCGCGACGGCACGCGCGTGCGGCACGTCGGCTCGTGGGACCGGCAGGACGCCACGTGCTTCGTCGGCGTCGACGACGCGGACGGCGCGTGCGTGCTGTACCTCATGGCGGACACGGCGCTCGTGCCCGAGCCGCGCGTCGAGGCGCTGCTGCGCGAGATGGAGTCCGTCGTGGTCGAGGCGGTGGCACCGTGAGGGCCGCCGCGCACGACGGCGTCGACCGCGTCGCCCGGAGGCGGCGGTGAACCCGCTCGCCTACGCGCCGCGCCTCGTGCGGACGCTCCCACCGGTGCGCGTCCACGGGCGCGTGCTCAAGGCGTACGCGATGCTCGCCCGTCCCGCCGAGCGCGACCGCCTGCCGAGCCCCGCGTGGCTCGAGGAGCAGGCGGCCACGGTGCTCGAGGGCCCCGCGGGGCCGGGCGACCACGAGGCCGGCTTCCTCATCCTGCACGCGGGCATGGAGCGGGACTACCTGCTGGTCAGCCAGTGGTACGACGCCGACATGCTCAAGCACTGGGTGCGGGGCGTCGAGGTGGACGCCGAGGGCCGCACGACGCTCGTGCCGCTCGAGCAGCGCCAGCTGGTCGCGTGCGTGTGGGAGCTCGAGGTCGTCGCGTTCGAGCGGGACGCCTGGGTCACGACCGTGATGCTGCGGGGCCGGCTGGACCGCGAGACGCTCGACGACTACCTCGCGACGACGTTCGAGGGGTGGGTGTGAGCGGCGCGCTCGCGGTCGTGCCGCTGCCGACGGACCGGCTCGACGAGCTGCTGGAGCTGTGCCGCGAGCACGCCGCGTACGAGCGGGCCGAGTTCCGCGAGGACGGTCAGGTGGACCGCTGGCGGGCCGCGCTGGACGCGGACGTGCCGGCGCTGCACGCGTGGGCCGCGCTCGACGGGGACCGCATGTGCGGGTTCATGACGGCGACGACCGACTTCGCCACGTGGAGCGCCCGGCGGTTCGCGTACCTGGACTGCCTGTACCTGCGGGCCGAGCACCGCGGGCGCGGGTTCGGGCGCATGTTCTTCGACCGGCTCGTCGCGTTCGCGCACGAGCAGGGGTGCGGGTGGCTGGAGTGGCAGACGCCGGTGGACAACGCCACCGGCATCGGCTTCTACGAGCACCTCGGCGCCCGGTCGCGCGCCAAGCAGCGGTTCACCTACGAGGTCGAGGGGCGTGAGGCACGGTGACGACGAGCGAGCTGCAGGAGCCGCTGGCCCCGTGGTCGGTGGACGCGGACGACCGCGCGTGCACGGCCCCGCCGCTCGGCGACCTGGTGCGGGTGGCGGCGACGCGTTGGCCCACCCGCACGGCCGTGGACGACGGCACCGTGAGCCTCACCTTCGGTGCGTTCGAGGAGCGGGCCCAGACGCTCGCGCGGCACCTGGCGGCGGGAGGTGTGCGCGCGGGTGACCGGGTCGTGGTGCTGACGGAGAAGAGCGCGCTCGTGCCGGTGGTCGCCGTCGCCGCGTGGAAGTGCGGCGCCGTCTACGTGCCGCTGGACGGCACGGCACCGCCCGAGCGGCTGCGTCGGATGCTCGCGCGCCTCGCCGCCCGCGCCGTCGTCGCGCTCGACGACCGTCCGGCCCTCGTCGACGACGTCCCGTGGACGGGTCGTCGTGCGCTCGACGCGCTGCTCGACGGCCCCGTGCGCACCTGGCGCACGGTGCCCCACCGGCCCGACGACAGCGCCTACGTGATCTTCACGTCGGGCTCGACCGGCGAGCCCAAGGGCGTGGACGTCACGGTCGCGAACCTCATGGCGTACTTCGCGGCGCACAACGAGGTGCTGCGGTTCACGCCGGCGTCGCGCGTGCTCAGCCTGTCGCCGTTCCACTTCGACGTGTCCGTCGAGGACACGCTGCTGCCGCTCTCGCTCGGCGCGTACGTCCACCAGTTCCGGGGCGTGCCCGCCGGTCCGATGCTGCGCGGCGCGATCCGCCGGCAGCGCATCACGCACCTCATCGCGGTGTCGACCCTGCTCACGATCATCACGCAGGACGGGCGCCAGGTGACGCGCGAGACGTTCCCGGACCTCGAGATGGTCATGACGGGGGCGGAGGTGTGCGACCCGAAGGTCATCAACCTGTGGAAGACGCGCCTGCCCGGCACGCGCGTGCTGAACGTCTACGGGCCCACCGAGGCGACCATCGTGTGCCTCGCCTACGAGGTCCGCGACGTCGACCCCGACCGGGTGGGCTCCTACCCGATCGGCACGCCGCTCAGGGGCGTCGAGGTCCGGCTCGTCGACGACGCGGGCGCACCGGTCGGCCCGGGCGAGGTCGGGGAGCTCTGGGTGGGCGGCCCCCAGGTGATGCGCGGGTACGTCGACCAGCCCGACGAGACCGCGCGCCGCGTGGTCGTGGTCGACGGCGTCCGCTACTACCGGACCGGCGACCTGTGCAGCTACGACGACGACGGCCAGCTCGTGTTCCGCGGCCGCGACGACGACGAGGTGAAGCTCGCCGGCCGCCGGATCCACCTCGGCGAGATCCGCGAGACCGCGCTCAGCTGCCCCGCGGTCGAGCGCGCGGCCGTCGCCGTGGTGCCGCGCGACGGGCACGACGTCATCGCGCTGCTCGTCGTGGCGCCCGACCCGGACGTGCTCGACGTCGTCGAGGCGCGCCTCGACGAGCTGCTGCCCACGTACATGCGCCCCACGCTGCTGGGCTGGTCGCCGTCGCTCGCGGTCGCGTCGACCGGCAAGACCGACGAGAAGGACCTCGTGCGACGCCTCGCGGACGCCGCCGCGGGGACCGCCCGGACCCGGTTCCTGCTGGGCGCGGCGGACGCGGCGCCCGTGCCGGACGGAGCGGTCCGTGCGTGAGGGGGCCGTGGCGGCGCTCGACGCCGACTTCGCCCGCCTCGCGGTCGCGCGGGCGCTCATGGTCGGCCCCGTCCGCCCCGACCGGCCGCTGGTCGAGGACCGGCGGGTGGCCGAGCGGTGGGTCGCACGGTTCGGCGCGGGACCGGCGGGCGCCGAGGTGCGGGGCGAGCGCACGTCGGCCGGCTCGCTCGTCGTGCGGCCGTCGGGCGCCGCCGGGGCCCGGGACGACGTGCGGGTGGTCTACCTGCACGGCGGGGGGATGGTCTACTACTCGACCGCGGTCTTCGCGCCGTTCCTGCAGGTCCTCGCGGACGAGGTCGGGGCGCCGGTCGAGTGCTTCGACTACGCGAAGGCCCCCGAGCACGCGGTCGGGGAGTCGGTGGACGACCTCGCGCGGCGCGTGCGGGAGCGCTGCCACACGCTCGCGCCGCGTCGTCTGCTCCTGCTGGGCGACAGCGTCGGCGGGCTGCTGGGGCTCCACCTGGCCCTGCGCGTGTGCCCGGGCGCCTTCGAGCGCGTCGGGCTGCTCTACCCCGTGCTCGACCTGCACGGCGAGCGCGGCTCGTACGACGAGTTCGGCGAGGGGTACTTCCTCGACCGCGACCGGATGCGCCTGTTCCGCGGACTGCTGCGCCCGGCGCTCGCCGAGCGCGACCTGGACCCGATGCACCTCACCGACGTCGACCTCGCGCGGCTGGGCTCGCCGCTGGTCGTGACCGCCGGCTGCGACGTGCTGCGCGACGAGGGGCACGCGTGGGTCGACGGGCTGCGCGCGCGCGGCGTCGCCGTCGAGCACCAGGTGTTCCCCGCGCTGCCGCACGACTTCTGCCTCTACGCGCCGCGGCTGCCGGCCGCTCGCGACGCGGTCCGGTCGATCGCGACCGGACTCACCCGCACGCTCCGGACCCCCGCGGGGGACGGGGGCACGACACCTGGGAGGACGACATGACCACCGCACTGCACGACACCGTGAGGGACAAGGTCGCCGGCTACCTCGAGGCGGCCCTCGGCCGCCCCGTCGACGTCGCGGCCGTCCCCGAGAGCACCGCCTTGAGCGAGCTCGGGCTCGACTCGCTCCTGACCATCAGCGTCATCGTCAGCCTGCTCGACGACGCCGGGGTCGACATGTTCGAGCACTCCGACTCGCTCGTCACGCCCAGCACCCTCGCCGACCTCTACGCCCTCGCCGCACGATTCCACCAGGGAGACGACACCGTGACCACCAGCACCGCCACGACGACCGACGAGCTGCGCGACCAGCAGGCGCACTACAGCGCCAAGCTCGCCTACGAGATGGACTCCTTCGACCTCGCGCAGGCCCTCGAGGACGGCCAGGACGTGGTCGTCGTCGACGGGCGGAGCGCCGCCGCGTACGAGGCCGAGCACATCCGCGGCGCCGTCAGCATCCCGCACCGCTCGATGTCCGCCGACTCGCTGGCCGACCTCTCGCGCGAGCCGCTGTACGTCGCGTACTGCGACGGCATCGGCTGCAACGCGTCCACCAAGGCGGCCCTCAAGCTCTCGACCGCCGGGTTCCGCGTCCGTGAGCTCATCGGCGGTCTCGACTGGTGGAAGCGCGACGGCCACCCGACCGAGGGCTCGTCCGTCGCGTGCCGCGTCGACGCGAGCCACTCCTCGACGTGCGGGTGCGAGGGATGAGCCCCGCCGACCGCCCGCGCCGGACCGGTCCGCGCGCGTGCGGGCACCGTCGCCGCGGCCGGAGGTGGGGGCGGTGACCGGCCCGCGGGACGTCGTGTGCGACGTCCTCGTCGTGGGCGGGAGCCTCGCCGGCTGCGCGACCGCGATCCGGCTCGCCGCGGCGGGCCACGACGTCGTCGTGGTCGACAAGCGGTCGCTCGACGACGGCCACTACAAGCAGCTCTGCACGCACTTCCTGCAGCCGCACGCCGTGCCGCTGCTCGACACGCTGGGCCTGTCGGAGCTGCGGGGGCGGCCGCACGCCGTGCCGACGAAGGCGGTCTTCGTCACGGTCGGCGGCGTCGTCGACTCTCCGGGGCCGGGCTACGACCCGGCCCGGCCGGACTCGTACGCGCTGAACGTCGAGCGGCGCGTGCTCGACCCGGCGCTGCGGCGCCGCGCGCACGAGGTCGGTGCCCGGTTCCTCGACGGCACCGCGCTCGAGGGCCTGGTGCGTGACGACGAGGGGTGGTCGGTCGAGCTCCGGGACGCCGCGGGCCCGCGGCGGGCGCGCGCTCGCCTCGTCGTGGCGGCGGACGGCCGCCGGTCGCGCGTCGCCGGCCTGCTCGGCAACGACGCGGTGGTCCGGCCCAACGAGCGGGCGGCGGTGTTCGGGTACTTCCGGGGGATCCCGGCGCCCGACCAGGACCGGTCGGTCTTCGTCCGGAAGGACGGCGACCTCGCCTGCGTGTACCCGCTGGTCGGCGGTCGCACCGAGCTCGTGCTGTTCTCGCACCCGTCGCGCGTGCAGGGATGGCGCGGGGACGGTCACGGCGGTGAGCTCGTGCGGTACTTCGCCGCGCTCGACGCCGCCCCCGACATGACGCACGCGACGCTCGACTCGCCGGTGCTGGGCTACACCGACTACCCCAACCAGGTGCGCCGTCCCGTCGTGGACGGCGTGCCGTTCGTGGGCGACGCGGTCGTGTCGCTCGACGCGATGAGCGGGACGGGCTGCGGGTTCTCCCTGCTGTCCGCCGACCTGCTGGCGAGTGCGCTCGCGGGCCGGTCGTGGGACCCGGACGACGTCGCGGCGGGGCTCGCGCTGTACGCGTCGCGCCACGACGCGCAGATCGTGCCGCACGTCGACGGGATCTGCGCGGACTCGCTGGTCGGCCGGGGCGAGGAGTCGGAGCGACGGACCTTCGGGACCGTGTGCGCCGACCCGGGCCTGAGCGCCGACTACCTGCGGCTCACGGGTCGCATGACGGTCCCCGCCGAGTTCCAGGCCGCGTTCATGCGCGCCGTGCTGTCCGCGCGGCGCCGCCCCGCGGCGACGCCCGCGTGACGAGCCCGCGGGGGGTCCGACGCAGGTCCGACCCCCGGACCGACCATCTGCCACCGTCCCCGACGCCGAAGGAGAGAGGCCGATGCCCCGTGTCGCCTTCACGACGTTCGCGATCCTGAAGAGGCCCTACGGCGACCCCGTGGTGCAGGGGTTCGACGACCTGACGCCGCCGACGTTCGCGCAGGCCGAGGGCAGCCCGGGCTTCGTCGCCCGCGCCAAGGAGAGCCCCGACCAGAGCCACCTGACCAACTTCTCGCGCGACTGGGGGGAGTGGGGTCGGTTCGAGGTGCCGCGCTTCTACACCGGGGGGCGCACCGACGACACCGACAGCCGTGCGTCGACGCTGTCGCTGTGGACCGACCTCGAGTCCGTCTTCGCGTTCGTGTACTCCGGCACGCACCGCACCGCCCTCGCGCAGCGGCACGCGTGGTTCCTCAAGCCCGAGTGGCCGACCTACGCCGTGTGGTGGGTCGGCGACGACGAGATCCCGACGTGGGCCGACGCGTGCGCCCGCCTCGAGCACCTCCACGAGCACGGGCCCACGCCGTCCGCGTTCACGCTGCGCACCGCGTTCGCCGCCGACGGCACGCCCGTGCGGGTCCGCGGCCTCGCCGAGAGCCGCAGCACCGGCGCCTGACGCCGCACCTCCCGACCCACCTCCCAAGGAGCGAGCCGAGTGTTCACCCGCGCGTTCGACCGATCGGCCATGAGCTGGTCCTACGAGATGCACCTGCAGCCCCTGCTGTCGGCCGAGGACGTGCCCGGCGTCCCCTTCGGCTCCGTCTTCGGCAGCGTGCCGCCCCGCACGGTGTCCAAGCGGCACGCGCACCAGGACGGGGAGATGTTCCTCGTGCTCGCGGGGCGTGCGACCGTCCTGGTGGGGGACGAGGTCACCGAGCTGGCGCCCGGCGGCACGGTGCTCATCCCGCCGTTCCACGCCCACGAGATCCGCAACGACGGCGACGAGCCGTTCGACCTCGTCTCCGTCTACTGGGAGCACATCCCGAGCGCGGTCGACGCGCTCGCCCAGCGCCCCCCGGCGACGCGCGCCGCTGACCGGACGCTCGTGTTCTGCCCGCCGCCCACGCCCAACGGCGGGCTCCACCTGGGGCACCTCGCGGGACCGTACGTCCGTGCCGACGTGCTCGTGCGCGCCCTGCGGAGCCAGGGCCGCGACGCGCGTCTCGTCACCGGCACCGACGACCACCAGTCGTACGTCGCGACCGCCGCGCGCCGGCGGGGCGCCGCGCCGGCGGACGTCGCGCGCGAGGCCGGCGACGCCGTCGTCGCGACGCTCGCGCGGGCGGAGGTCGGCGTCGACCGTCTCACGCGGCCGCTGACCGACCCCGGGCACCACGACCGCACGCGCGCGCTGCTGGACCGGGTCGCGGCGTCGCCGTCGGTCACCGTCCAGGAGCGGCCCACCGCCGCCTGCGACGCGTGCGGCACGTCGCTGCACCAGGCGTTCGCCCGCGGCCGCTGCGCGCACTGCGACGCGTCGAGCGACGGGGAGATCTGCGAGGCGTGCGGGCGCCCGGGCGAGGCGCGCGACCTGCGGGACGTGCGCTGCGTCGGGTGCGGGGCCCCCGCGACGTCGCGCGTCGAGCGCGGGCTGTGGATCGACCTCGCGGCGCACGGCGACGAGCTGCGGCGCTACCTGCGCACCGTGCACGCGTCGCCCGACCTCGCACGCCTCGTCGAGCGGCTCCTCGACGAGGGGCTGGAGCCGTACCGGCTGACGCGCACGAGCGACTGGGGCGTGCCGCTCGGCGACGGTCAGGCCGTCGACCCGTGGGTCGACCTCGCCCTGACGTACCTCGAGGCCGCGCGCTCGGAGGTCGAGGCGGGCGGCGAGGCCGAGCGCGTGCTGCTGCTCGGCTACGACAACAGCTACTACTACGCGGTCCTGCTGCCGGCGCTCGCGTTCGCGGCGGGCCTGGGCGACCACCTGCCGACCGCGTTCGTCACCAACCAGTTCCTGCACCTCGGCGACGAGAAGTTCTCGACGAGCCGCGGGCACGCCGTGTGGGCGGACGACGCGCTGCGCGACGCCGGGGCCGACGCGGTGCGCGTCGCTCTCCTGCGGGACGCGCCCGAGGGGCGCGTCACGCGGATCGACGAGGACCGCGCGGCGCGGCTCGCCGACGACCCGCTGCACCGCGCGCTGCGCGACTGGCTGCGCGGCTTCGCCGACGTCGGCCCGTCGGGCGTCGTCCCCGGCACGGGGGCGTGGACGGACGCGCACCGCGAGCTGTACCGGTTCCTCGACCTCGCGACGCAGCAGCTCGACGGTCTGCTGCTGCCCGCGTCGTTCAGCGCGCGCGGCTACGTCCGGCTGCTGGAGTCGGTCGTCGCGCGCTGCGTCGAGTTCCGCGCCACCGAGGTCGTCGCGCGCGACGTCGCGGCCCTGGCCGAGGAGTCGCGCACGAGCCTGGCGCTGGAGTACCTCGCGGCGAAGGTGGTGGCGGCGCTCGCGTGGCCCGTCGCGCCCGTGACGGCGCAGCGCGTGTGGGACTGGCTGGGCCTCGCGGGCGAGCCGACGCGCGAGACCGGCTGGACCTTCCTGCCGTCCGGCACCCGGTGCAGCGCGCCCGCCCCCGTGCTCGACGACGCGCCGGTGGTCGACGCCGCCGTGCCCGTCCCCGACGCCGTGCCCGTGGGCTCGCCCGCATGAGCGGGCACGCGGCGGACGCCGCCGTCGACCTCGTGGTCGTCGGGGCGGGGATCGTCGGCGCGGCGGTGGCGGCGCACGCGGCCGAGCGGGGCGCGGACGTCGTGGTGCTCGACCGCTCGACGGTCGTCGCGGCCGGTGCCACGGGCAGGTCCGGGGGCATGGTGCGCGCGTACGACCCCGACCCCGCGACCGCCGAGCTGGCGGCCGCGAGCCTCGCGGCGTACCGCGACCCCGCGCGCTGGCCGGGCGGCACGTCGCCCCTGCGGTCGGTCGGCGCCGTGACCGTCGTCGACCCGGCCCACGAGGACGCGCTGCGCGCGGCCGTGCCGCAGCTGCGGGAGCGGTCCGGCGCGGCGGCGCACGTCGTGTCGGGCCGCGACGAGGTCGCGGGCCTGCGGCTGGCGGGCGGGGTCGCGCTCGTCGAGCCCGACGCGGGGTGGGTGGACCCCGTCGAGGTCACGACGCTGTGGCTGCGCCGCGCGGTGGCGGCGGGCGCGCGGGTCCGTCGGGGCGTGCGCGTCGTCGGCGTCGAGGACGTCGGCGACCGTGCGCGCGTGCGCACCGACGGCGGCCACGTCCTCGCGCGGGACGTCGTGCTCGCCGTCGGGCCGTGGGGGCCGCGGTCGGTCGAGGGCGTCCGCACGTCCGCGCCCGTCCGCGCCCGGTCGATCCAGGTGAGCGTCGTCGACGGCCGGCCGCCGGGGCCCGACCACGCGACGCTGCTCGACCTGCGGACCGGCGTCTACGCCCGGCCGTACGGCCCGGGGCGCACGCTCATCGGGATGCCGCACGTCGTGTGGGACTCCGCGGTGGACGCGCCGCCCGACCCCGACCACGCGCGCGCCACGTTCGCGGCGCTCACCGCGCACCTGCCCTGGCTCCCCACCGCCCACGTCACGACGACCGTGCGGTCGGCCGACGCCTACGTCGTGGCCGCCGACGCCGACGCACCGGTCGCGCTCCTGTCGGCCACGGGCGTGCCACGCGTGCACGCCGTCCGCGGCTGGGACGGCGGCGGCGTCAAGGTCGCGCCCGAGGCGGGGCGCCGCATCGCCGACGCCGTGCTCGCCGGGCACGGCGCCGGACCGCTCCGCCGAGGGGCCGCCCCGGCGGCCGCGGCACCCGTCACCACCTCGACCCAGGGAGAACCGTGGCTCACCTTCACGACGTGATCGGCATCGGCTACGGCCCTGCCAACATCGCCCTCGCCGTCGCCCTCGAGGAGGAGGCGTACGACCTCGACGTCCGCTACCTCGAGGCGCGGCCCTCGCCGTCGTGGCAGGCGGCCATGATGCTCGACGGCTCGGACATCCAGAACCACCCCGTGCGGGACCTCGTGTCGCTGCGCAACCCGCGCAGCCGGTACACGTTCGTCAACTACCTGTTCGAGAACGGGCGCCTGCTGGAGCACCTCAACGTCCCGCAGGAGTTCCCGCTGCGCAAGGAGTACGCCCGGTACGTGAGCTGGGTGGCCGAGCAGGTCCCCGCGACCGTCGACTACGGCGTGCGGGTCGTCGCGGTGGCGCGCGCGCAGGACCCCGGTGGTGAGCCGTGCTACCGCGTGACCACGTCGCGCGGCGACGAGCTGCTCGCGCGCTCCCTCGTCGTGGGCACGGGTCGCACGCCCTACGTCCCCGAGCCGTTCGACGGCGTGCGGTCGCCACGCGTGTTCCACCTGACCGACTACCTGCCGGCGCTGCGCCGGGTCGAGGAGCTCGTCGCCGACGGCGGCACGGCCGCCGCGCCGCGGTCGGTGACCGTCGTGGGGGGCAGCCAGAGCGCGGTCGAGCTGACGCTCGACGTCGCGCGCCGCTACCCGCACGCGCAGGTCACCACGCTCGTCCGGTCGCTGACCCTGCGCCAGAAGGACACGAGCCCCTTCAGCGAGGAGGGGTACTTCCCGGAGTTCACGGAGTACTACTACCGCGCGCCGCGCGCCCGCAAGCGTGAGATCGACGCGTTCATGCGCCTGACGAACTACTCGTCGGCCGACGGCGACGTGCTGCGCGAGCTGTACCGGCTCGTCCACGAGCAGCGCCTGGACGGCGAGCAGCGGGTGTTCGTGCGCGGCAGCCGCCAGGTGCGTGCGGTCGAGGCGCACGACGACGGCGTCGTGCTCCGCGTCGAGGAGCTCAACACGGGTGAGGTCGAGGAGCTGCGGACCGACGTCGTGGTCCTGGCGACCGGGTTCCGCGACCTGGGGCCCGGTCCGCACCAGGAGCGGGTGCCCGCCCTGGTGCGCGACGTCGCGGACGCCTTCCGGTTCGACGCGGACGGCTACCTCGAGGTGGAGCCGCACTACGAGGTGCGGACGACCGACCCCGCGACGCCGCCCGTGTTCCTCAACGGGCTGTGCGAGTCCACGCACGGCATCGGCGACGCCGGGTCGTTCAGCCTGCTGTCGCTGCGGGCCAGGGCGATCTCCGAGAACCTGTGGAAGCGGCTGGCCTAGTGGGAGCCCGTCGCGCCGTCGGCGCCCCCGGTGCACCGCCGCACGAGAGCGCGCCCGCGCGCACGCGTGCGTCCGGCGACGACGTGCGGACGGTCGCCCGGCACGTCGTCGGCGGGGTCCTCGGGGCGGGCGTGCTCGTGGTGCCGCCGGTGGTCGCGACCCTCGCCGGCGGTGCCGACCTGCTGCTCTGGGCGGGCCACGTGCTGCTGGGCGGCACCGTGGGCGTGCTGCTCGGCGTGCACGCGGCGCGCACCGGCCGGCGTCCGCTGCCGGTCTCCGCGGTGGTCGGCGCGACGTGGGGGGAGGGCGCCCGCCGGTGCGTCGACGTCACCTACGCGGTCGCCTTCGCGGCGGGCCAGGCCGCGATCGTGTGGTTCGCGGTCGTCGGGGTCCGTGCCGCCGTCCCGGTGAGCTCGGGTCCGTTCCCGGCGGTGGCGCCGCTCGCGCTGCTCGCCGCTGCGGCCGCCGTCGCGGCGAGCCCCGTGCGGGTCCCGCTCGCGCTGCTGCGGGTCCGCCCGTGGGTCGCCGGCGCCCTCGCCGCCGCGTGGGGTGCGATCGGGTGGCCCGACCCCGGTGCGGGCGGCGCGTTCGCGCCCGACGGCGTCACCGGGGCGGGTGCGCTGTGGCTCGCGGGCGCGGCGCTGCTGTTCGCCGGGATCGGGTGGGAGGGCGTGACGCGCGCGGGAGGACCGGCCGGACCCCCGGCCCGCGACACGGCGCGGGGCGTCGTCGTGGCCGCGGTCGCCGTCGGAGCCGTGTACCTCGCGCTCGCCGCCGTCGGGCGCACCCGGCCGCTGGTCGGCACCGGCGCCGACCTGCCGGCGGTGCACGCGGCGGTGGCCGCGGCGTCGGCGCTCGTCCTCGCGTCCTACGTCGTCACGAACCTGCGGACCGCGGCGTCGATCGCGGCGCGCGTGCGCGCGGTCCCGACGGCGGGCCGCGGGCCCGCGCGCGGCCTGGTGCTGGCGGTCGCGGCGCTCTCGGGCGTGCTCGTCGTCCTCGGGGACCGTGACGGGGCCGTGCCCCTGCTCCTGCTGGGTCCCGCCGCGGCCGCGACCCTGGCCTACGCGCTCGCCGCCGCCGCGGCGACCCGCGACGGCGGTCGCGCCGCCCGCTGGGCCGGCGGTGCGGTCGTCGTCCTGCTCGTCACCGCCACCGCGTGCGCGGCACCCGCCCTGCGCGCCGTCTGACCGTCCCGCACCGCACCGCACCGCATCCGTCCCGCACCGAGCATCCAGGGGGAGCACCGTGAGCGCAGCAGCCAGCACGATCGAGTCCGAGGTCCGCACCTACAGCCGCAGCTGGCCCGTCGTCTTCGTCAGCGGGCGCGGCAGCAGCCTGCACGACGACCGGGGCCGCGCCTACCTCGACTTCTTCACCGGTGCGAGCGCCCTGAACTACGGGCACAACCACCCGGTCCTCAAGCGCGCGCTGCTCGACTACCTCGAGGGCGACGGCGTGACGCACAGCCTCGACATGTTCACGAGCGCGCGCAGCGCGTTCCTCGCCGAGCTCGACGCCCGCGTGCTGCGGCCCCGGCACCTCGACTACCGCGTGCAGTTCCCCGGCCCGACCGGCACCAACAGCGTCGAGGCGGCGCTCAAGCTCGCGCGCAAGGTCACCGGGCGGCAGACCGTGGTCGCGTTCACGGGCGCGTTCCACGGCATGTCCCTGGGCGCGCTCGCGGTCACCGGCAACGCGGGCAAGCGCGCAGGCGCGGGCGTGCCGCTGGGCGCGACGTGGCGGCTGCCGTACGACGGGTTCGCGGGCGGCGACGTGTGCGGCCTGACGCTCCTGCGGACGATGCTCGACGACAGCAGCAGCGGGATGGACCTGCCCGCGGCGGTGATCGTCGAGACCGTGCAGGGCGAGGGCGGCGTCAACCCCGCGCGCTTCACGTGGCTCGCCGACCTCGCCGACCTGTGCCGCAGCCGCGGGATCCTGCTGATCGTGGACGACATCCAGATGGGCTGCGGCCGCACCGGTCCGTTCTTCAGCTTCGAGGGTGCGGGCGTCGTCCCCGACATCGTGTGCCTGTCGAAGTCCATCAGCGGCTACGGCCTGCCCATGGCGCTGACGCTCTTCCGGTCGGAGCTCGACGTCTGGCAGCCCGGCGAGCACAACGGGACGTTCCGCGGCCACAACCCGGCCTTCGTCACGGGCCGGGCCGCGCTCGAGGAGTTCTGGGCGGACGACATGCTCGAGAAGCAGACGAGGGTGCGCGAGCTGCTGATGCGTGAGCACCTGGGCGCGCTCGCGCGCGAGCACGCGCCGCACGTCGTGGACGTCCGGGGCCGCGGCCTGGTGTGGGGCGTGGGCTTCGCGGACCCGCGGCTCGCGCGTGCGGTCGCGGACGAGGCGTTCGCGCGGGGCCTGCTGGTGGAGACGGCCGGCTCCCGGGACGAGGTCGTCAAGCTCCTGCCGGCGCTCACCACGACCGACGACGAGCTCGCGGAAGGGCTCGACGTGCTGCGCGCCGCGATGCTGGCGGCCGTGCGTGCGTGACCGGGGGTGCGGGACCATGGCGGCGACGGCGGTGCGGCCCCGCCGCGCGGACGGCGCGGCGGGCGCGACGGAGGGGGACGCGTGACGACGAGGTCCGCGGGGCCGTGGGTCGGGGTGCTGTGCGGCGTGGGCGCGAACCTCGTGTGGGGGCTCGCGTTCCTGGTGCCCGTCGTGCTGCCCGGCGTGCCGTCGCTGGCGCTCGCCCTGGGGCGCTACCTGTGCTTCGGGGCGGTGTCGGTGGTGCTGCTCGCGGTGACGTGGCGCACGGCCCTCGCGGGCGTCGGGGCGCACGCGTGGCGCACCGCGGCGGTGTTCTCGGTGACCGGGCACCTGGGGTACTACGCGCTGCTGGTGCAGGCGATCCGGTGGGCGGGCGCCCCGATCGCGACGGTCATCATCGGCCTGCTGCCCGTCTCGATCGCGCTCACCGGGAACTGGGTGCGCCGTGAGCTGCCGTTCGCGCGCCTGGTGCTGCCGCTGGCGCTCATCGTGTGCGGCCTGACGCTCGTGTACGTCGTCGAGCTCGACTGGCAGAGCGTCGTGCAGGGGAGGTCGGGCGCCGACTGGGCGCTGGGGATCGCGGCCGCCGTCGGCGCGCTCGTGCTGTGGACGTCGTACGCGGTGCGCAACGCCCAGTTCCTGCGCGAGCACCCGCACGTCTCCTCGACCACGTGGTCGACCATGATGGGCGTCTGCACGTTCGGGCTGTCGCTCGTCGCGACGCCGCTCGTGCTCGCGAGCGGTGCGGTCCGCGTGGACGCCGCGGACCAGGTGGGTCCGCTCGTGCTCGCGAGCCTGCTGCTGGGCGTGGTGGTGTCGTGGTTCGGCACCGTGCTGTGGAGCCGGTCGTCGGCCCTGACGCCGATCTCGCTGGCGGGGCAGCTCGCGGTGGTGCAGGTCTGCGCCGGCCTGGCGTACGTGTTCGCGTGGGAGGGGCGGCTGCCGCCCCCGCTCGAGCTCGGGGGCTTCGTGCTGGTCGTGGCCGGGGTCGTGACGGTCATCCGCAGGGCACGCACCGTCCCGGCGCCGCCCGCGCGGGTGGCCGTCCGGCCCTGACGCGCGAGACGCCGACGGGGCCCCGACGCACGATCAGCGGGGTGCGGCGTCCGACGCCCTCTCGAGCCGCTCGATCCGCGCGTCGACCGCGTCGAGCCGGTCGTGCACGTCCCGGCGAGCGGCGTCCGCCCGGATCTCGGCGAGCCGGCGGCGGTGCTTCAGGACGGTGTCGACGACCGTCGCGGTGCCCCCGACGACGACGGCGAGCAGGGCGACCCAGACGAACCAGAGCACGGGATCCATGCATCTCACCCTCTCCCGGGCCTCCTGGGCGGGCAACCGCGTCGCGCGGGCCGGGCGGGCGCCGTGGCCGGGTCGCCCGGGCACGCGCCTCGCCCTAGCCTGGCGGGGGCAGGACGGCGGGTGGCGCCCGGCACGGGGCGACCGCCGCGGAGCGGCAGGGGGTGGTCGCGGTGCGACGACGGACGGGACGCGCGACGGCGCGCGGGGTGGGTGCGGCGGCGCTGCTGGTGGGCGCGGCGGCGGCCCTCACGGGGTGCGCGTCGAACGCCGCGATCACCGACTACGCGGGCGTGCCCGTGGTGCGCGTGCTCGAGACGCGCGAGGCGACGGCCGGCGGCCTCGAGGACGACGGCGACCAGGAGCCCGGCGAGGTCGAGGGTGCGCTCGAGAACGAGCAGGGCGACGTGCAGGACGTGCGCTTCGTCGAGCAGGAGCTCGAGGTCGAGCCCGGGCAGGCGGCGGCCACGTACCTGGAGAACGGCGTGAACTTCGCCGTGGTGCTGTGGGGCAGCTCGACGTGCCCGCCCGTGGGGGAGCGCCTGCACGTGCTGCCCGACGAGCCGAACGCGGTGCGCATCGACCTGCGCGAGATCCCGCCGGACCGCCCCTGCACGATGGACCTCGTGCCGCACACCACGGTGTTCGGGACGAAGACGAGCACCGTCGAGCCGCTCGTCATCCACGTGGGCGACGAGACGATCGAGCTGCCCGTCAAGTAGCCGCCCGGGCCGTCACGTCGCTCGGGTGTCCGTGTCCGGCACGTCACCCGTCAGCGGGACGTCGCGCACGCTGCGGAACTCGCGCCGCCGCCCGTCGACCGGGTCGTCGAACGCGAGCTCGGCGGCCAGCAGCTGCAGCGGGTGGCGGAAGTCGTCGAGGTCCACGTCGCGCTCGACGGGGTACAGGGGGTCCCCGACGATCGGGATCCCGAGCCCGGCCAGGTGCAGGCGCAGCTGGTGCGTGCGGCCCGTGCGGGGGTGCAGGCGGTAGACCCCGAGGCCGTCGTGCCCGCGCTCGAGCTCGACCGTCGTCTCGGCGTTGACGGGCGCGCCCGGCACCACCTCGGCCTGCACGGTGCCCCGCACCTTGCGGATGTGGTTCCGCACGACGACGGGCAGCGCGAGGTCGGGCCGCAGCGGTGCGAGCGCGCGGTACGTCTTGTCGACCGCGCGCCGCTCGAACGCCGTCTGGTACGGCGCGCGCCAGCGCTGCTCGGTCGCGAGCAGCAGGAGCCCCGACGTGCCGCGGTCGAGCCGGTGCAGCGGCGACAGCTCGGGCAGGCCCAGCTCGGCGCGCAGGCGCACGACGACGCTCTGCACGATGTGCCGGCCCCGGGGGATCGACGCGAGGAACGGCGGCTTGTCGACGACCACGAGCCGCTCGTCGCGGTGCACCACGTGGACCGTGCCGGGCACCACGGGCTCGTCGCGCAGCACGCGGTGGAACCACACGTGCCGCGCCGCCACGAACGGCTCGTCGTCGCGGACCGCGCGCCCGTCGGCGTCGACGAACTCGCCGGCCGCGAGCATGCCCGCGACGTCGACGTGCTCCGGCAGCCGGTCGCGCAGCCACGCGCCCATGGTCGGCCACGCGTCGGGCCTCCCGCGCCGCGGCGGCGGCGTGCACAGGTGCGCGGGGGCCAGGCCGTGGCGCGCCGGGAGCGGGGGACGGAGCGGCACGCGGTCGATCGTAGGTGCGGGGGCGGACGACGGTGGAGGCGCGCCCCCGCGGGGCACGACGACGGCGCCGCACCCGCGGGGGTGCGACGCCGTCGTGGTCACCGGTCGGGTCGTGCCCCGCCCGGTCAGGAGGGTGCGGTCAGGCGCAGCTCAGCGCGCCCGCCGCGGGGGCGTTGCCGTTGCCGATGAACCCGAAGGTCGTCGACTGGCCCGCGGCGACCGTGCCGTTGTACGGCGCGTTGCTCACGACGCCGCCGGACAGCACGCCGTTCCACACGTTGTTCGAGCTCACGCCGGACGGCAGCGTCACGCGCCACCCGGTGAGGCCCGCGGACCCGGCCGTCACGGTGACGGTGGCCTGGTAGCCGCCGCCCCACGAGTTCGCGATGGTCAGCGCCGCGGAGCACGCCCCGCCCGGGTTCTGCGTCGGGGTCGGCGTGGGCGTGGGGGTGACCGTGGGCGTCGGGGTGGGCGTCGGGGTCGTGGTGGGCGTGGGGGTCGGCGTGGGCGTGCCCGTGCCGCCCGCGTTCAGCGTGTTGAGCGTGGTCGTGTAGGCGGCCTTCTTGTTGCCCGAGCCGTCGAACAGCAGCGGCGTGCCGCTCGCGCGCCACGAGTCGGTGTCACGCACGCCCCACACCGTGATGCCCGTGCAGCGCGACACGTTGAGGCACGCCTGCACGACCTTGCGGTAGTTCTCGGCCTGCGCCGAGCCCGAGCCCTCGATGTCGAGCTCGGTGATCTGCACGTCCACGCCGAGCGCCGCGAAGCTCGAGAGCGTCGTCTGGTAGTTGTTCGGCACGGGGCTCTGCGGGTTGAAGTGCGACTGGAAGCCCACGCAGTCGATCGGGACGCCGCGGGCCTTGAAGTCGCGGACCATGGTGTAGACGGCCTGCGTCTTGGCGTGCGTCCAGTCGTCGGTGTTGTAGTCGTTGTAGCAGAGCTTGGCGCCCGGGTCGGCCGCGCGTGCGGCGCGGAACGCGGCCTCGATCCAGTCGTTGCCGGTGCGCTGCAGGTTCGAGTCGCGGCGCGCGCCCGACGAGCCGTCGGCGAACGCCTCGTTGACGACGTCCCACGCGTAGATCTTGCCCTTGTAGTGCGTCGCGACCTGCGTGACGTGGTTGAGCATCGCGTTGCGCAGCGCCGTGCCGGACATGTTCTGCATCCAGCCGGGCTGCTGCGAGTGCCACGCGAGCGCGTGCCCGCGCACCTGCTTGCCGTTCTGCAGCGCCCAGTTGAGGATCCGGTCGCCGTTCGTGTAGTTGAACTGGTTCTGCGACGGCTCCGTCGCGTCCATCTTCATCTCGTTCTCGGCGGTGATCATGTTGAACTCGCGGTTCGCGATGGTCGAGTACGTCGAGTCGTTGAGGCGTTGCGCCGCGATCGCGGTGCCGAAGTAGCGCCCGCTCTCGGCGGCGGCCGCCTGGAGCGTCGAGCCCGCCGCCTGCGCGCTGCCGGCGGCGACGCCGGTCACCACGAGCGTCAGGACGGCGACGGCGGCGGCAGCACGTGCGCCGCGCCCGCTCCCACGTCGGAGCTTGGTCATCGTTCCTCCTTGGTCGGCCGGCCGCGGGATCAGCACTGAACCGGCCGGCAGGGGGACTCACTGTCCGACCCGGGAGGAAGGGCGTCAACGAACATAAACGCTACAGATCCGCAACTTTCGCCCGATCGTGCGAGGGGGAGGGGCGTCCACCGGGCGCCCGGACGGCGTGACGTGGCGCCCGCGCGCGGCGCGCAGCCGGTGGCGCACCGGTGACGCCGCCCCGGGAGTCGTCGATAGTTGTCGACGCGGGCCCGGTCCGGGACGCGTGCGGCGTCGCGGCCTCCTGACGGCCGCAACGCCGCACGCGACCGCCGGGCCGGTGCGCACGGCGCGGGCCGCACGGCCCCCGGTAGCGTGGCCCGGCGTGCGTGCCGCCCGCGCCGGCACCAGGCTCGGGACGCACGACCGCCCGACCCCGCACCCCGCCCGACCCACCCCAGGAGCACCGTGCTGCGAGCCGAGCAGGTCACCGACGCCGTCGCCTACCACGGCGAGGGCCCGTGCTGGTCGCCGACCTGGGGCGGCCTGCGGTTCGTCGACCTGCTCGCGGGCGACCTGCTGACGCTGCGCGACGACGGCACGGTGGACCGGCTGCACGTCGGCGAGATCGCCGCGTTCGTGCGGCCGCGCACGCGCGGCGGGTACGTCGTGGGGCTCGCGCGCGGGATCGGCCTGGCCGACGCCTCCGACGCGCTGCCGACGCCGCTGCCGGAGCTGTGGTCCGACCCGGGCGTGCGCATGAACGAGGGCGGCTGCGACGCCGCGGGTGTGCTGTACGCGGGCTCGATGCCCTACGACGCGGCCCCCGGCGGTGCGACCCTCTACCGGATCGCACCCGACGGCGACGTCGAGGTCGTGCTCGACGACGTGACGATCTCCAACGGCGTCGACGTCTCGCCCGACGGCACGCTCGCCTACTACGACGACACCCCCACGGGCCGCACCGACGTGTTCGACGTCGTCGACGGGCGCCTGACGCGCCGGCGCACGTTCGTCGACCACGGCGACGCGAGCCCCGACGGCCTCACGGTCGACGCCGCCGGCAACGTCTGGGTCGCGCTCAACGGCGACGGCCTGGTCCGGTGCTTCTCGCCGCGCGGCGACGTGCTCGCCGAGGTCGAGGTGCCCGTGCGCCTCACGACCGCGTGCACGCTCGGCGGCCCCGACCTGCGCGACCTCTACGTGACGACGTCGCGCGAGAACCTGGACGACCCCGAGCCCGCGGCCGGCGCGCTGTTCCGCGTGCGCGTCGACGTGCCGGGGCGTCCCGTGCTGCCGTACGCGGGCTGACCGTCTCACTGCCGCCGACCGGGACGACCCCAGACGGTCGACGGGGCCGGTCGGTCGACGGGCTCAGACGGTCGACCCGCCGCGTGACGACGGTCCGCGCAGCTTCCACCACCCGTACGCGACCGTGAGCGCGAGCAGCACGAGCCCGACGCCCGAGAGCCAGAGCAGGCCCTTGACGACGGCCCCGAGGACCGACAGCAGGAGCCAGACGAGGGCGAGCAGGACGACGACGGTGAGGATGCGCTTCACGCGCCCACCGTCGCACGGCTGCGGCGGTGCGGCACGTCGGGCGGCGGGTGCTCAGCGCCCGGCGGGCGACGGCTGCGCGGCGGGCTCCACCGGCCACGCGTCGACCCCGGGTGCGGCGGCGGTCGCCCACCGGCCCGACGCGCGCCCCGCCCGCACCAGCAGGCCGACGGCGGCACCGACGGCGACGCCCGTGAGGTTGTCGACCAGGTCGGCGGAGTCGCACACGCGGCCGAGCGCGGGGGCGGCGTACTGCACGGCCTCGATCAGGAGCGGCAGCGCCGCGGTCGTCAGGAGGGCTGTACGCGCGAGCCGGCGGTCCCGCACGAGGCCCGACAGCAGCGCGAGCGGCACGAGCAGGACCACGTTCGCGGCGCGCTGGTCGAACGCCAGCAGGTCGCCCACGCCGAGCGGCGACCACGAGTCGAGCGCGCACACGGGTGACGTGCCGGCCGTGGCCGGGCGCGGGCTGAGCGTGAGCGACAGCACGACGCCGAGCGCCGTGAGCCAGGCCGCCACGTCGAGCGGCGGCACGCGCAGCCGGCGCGCGAGGGGCAGGGTCGCCGCCGCGACGACCAGCACCGTGACGGCGAGGCCGGCGGGCGCGTTCGGCGTCTGCTGGAACAGCGTGTCGAACCACACGGCCGCGCCCACCCCCTCTCGTCGACGACGGCACCGCGCCGCCTCGTCGAGGCTAGGTGCGGCCGTGACGCCGCCGGATCCGCCCCTGGTCGGGACATGCACGCGCGGGGTACGTCGCAGGGATGAGACGCGTGCGTTCGAGTGAAGTCGCGGGTGGTTCCGTGCGACGACGGGTGACGGCGGCGCGCGGGGAGGTGACGCGCGTGTCAGCATGGCGGACGTGCAGGGAGCCCGTGCGTACGACGTCGTCGTGGGCGCGGACCGCGCCCACGCCCACCGCCCCGACGGGCCCGCGCCCGTGCCGGCCGGCTGGGCAGGGCCCGAGGGGCCCGCGATCGACCCCGCCACGTGGCCCCGGTCGCCGCGCACCCGCCAGCCGATGATCCACTGCGCGACGCTCGAGCTGCCCCCCGAGTACCGCCGCCGCAGCCCCGACCTGGTGGCCGTGTCGGTGTTCGAGTGGGTCGACGAGACGGGGTTCCTCCCGCCGCCCGCGTTCGTCACCGCGGCGCTCGCGGACCCGGCGCCCACCGACCCGTTCTGGCAGGACGTCGCGGCGTCGCGGCCGCACGAGCACGCGCACGTGCTGTGCGACCAGGACACGGGCTGCTTCTACGCGGTCGTGCTGCTCACGCGCGACGAGCTCACGGGCCCGCGCACGGCGCGGCCGCGCCTCAACCCCGTGGTGGACGCGACCGAGCACGTCGACCCGCCCGCGCGCGAGCGGTTCGGGCTGTTCGGCGACCTGTTCCTCGTCGAGCGCGACGACCCCAACGCCGGGCGCGTGCCCGTGGACTGGCCGGAGGACGGCGACGACGGGTACGTCAAGGTCGACGACTGCTACGAGCGGTTCGCGTCCACGCACCTGGGCGGCACGTTCATGGACCCGTTCGGCATGGGCAACCGCACCGCGTCGCCCTGGTACCTCGAGGTGCACCGCCTGGGCGGGCTGTGGGTCGGCGACGACGAGAACCTGCTGGTCGACCTCGCCGCGGACGAGCCGATCGTCCACCGCTGACGCGGGGCCGGGCCGCGCTCACCCGCTCGCGGGGCCGGTGGACCCGCGCTCGACGAGCGTCGTGACGAGCTGCACCTGACGTGACGCGGGCTGCGTGCCCGCGGCCAGCGCGAGCACGGTCTCGACGGCCATGCGGCCCATGCCGGTGAGCGGCTGGTGCACGGTCGTGAGCTGCGGGGTGGTCCAGGTGGCCTGCGGGGTGTCGTCGAACCCGACGACGCTGAGCCGCGCGGGCACGGGCACGCCGCGCTCGCGGGCGGCGGCGAGCACGCCGACCGCGATCTCGTCGTCGCCGCACACGACCCCCGTCGGTGGCTGCGCGGCGGCGAGCAGCTCGAGCCCGCAGCGGTACCCGGCGTCGACCGTGAACGGGACCTCGTGCACGAGGCTGCGGTCCACCTCGACACCCGCCTGGTCGAGCGCGGCGGCGTAGCCGTGGAACCGCTCGCGCGACGCGGCCGACGCGGCGGGGCCGCCGACCCACGCGATGCGGCGGTGCCCGAGGCCCAGCAGGTGCGCGGTGGCGGTGCGGCCGCCCTCCCAGTTGGTGGCGCCGATGCTCACGACCGAGTCGTCGCGGACGCCGACGGGGTCGACCATGACGAACGGCAGGTCGGCCTCGGCGGCGGCGGCCAGCAGCGCGTGCGCGCCGCCGAGCGTGAGGCCGACGACGCCGACGACGCCCGCGGCGACCTGGTCGCGCACCCAGGCCCGGGCGACGTCGGGGGTCTCGCGGGCCGGGCGCTCGGGCGCGACGCGCACGAGCAGGTCGGTGCCCGCGGCGTCGGCGGCGGCGAGCACGCCCTGCAGGACGTGCGAGATGTAGGGCGACTCGAGGTTGTCGAGCACGGCGGCGAGCGAGCCCGACCGGGTGGGGGCGGGCGGTTCGGTGCTGGGCCGGTAGCCGAGCGCGGCGACGGCCTCCTGGACGCGTCGTCGGGTGTCCTCGGCGACGTCGCTGCGGCCGTTGAGGGTCTTGGAGACCGTGCCCTTGGAGACGCCGGCGCGTGCCGCGACGTCGTCGAGGGTGATGCGTCCCCGGGGTGCTCTGCCCGCCATGCCTGCCTCCTGCGAAATTGTTTCGACCCTATCGGTCGTGGCCGCTGCGCCGCAATCCTGGCCCATCACGTGTCGAGGGTTCCCCTTGACCCGCGTCGTGACGCCGCTGTACGGTCGCCGCGCACCAAAACGTTTGCGAAATTGTTTCGATCGAACGTCTCTCGACGACGAGAGTGGAGGAGGACCCCATGCGGCTCCGCACCAAGGCGAGGCTCGCGCCCGTCGCCCTCGTGGCCGCCGCGGCGCTCGCGGCCTGCTCGACCGGCGGCGGCACGCCCGACGACGCGGCCGACGGCGAGGTCGGCGGCAAGATCACCGTCTGGAGCTGGGACGGCACGATCGAGCGCGCGGTCGACGGCTTCGAGGACGCGCACCCCGGCGTCGAGGTCGACGTGGTCAACGCGGGCTCGTCGTTCGACCAGTACCAGGCCCTCGACAACGCGATCCAGGCGGGCTCCGGCGTGCCCGACCTCGTGATGATGGAGTACTTCGCGATCCCGTACTTCGCGATCCCCGGCAAGCTCGCCGACCTCACGCCGTTCGGCGCCGACGAGCTCGAGGACGACTTCGTCGCCTCCGCGTGGAACCACGTGAGCGTTGACGACGGCGTCTACGCGCTGCCGTCCGACTTCGGCCCCGCCGTGATGTTCTGGAACCAGGACGTCTTCGCGCAGGCCGGCATCACGCAGGCGCCCACCACGTGGGACGAGTACTACGAGGCCGCCAAGGCGATCCGCGCGCTCGGCCCCGACCACTACATCGCGCAGGACTCGAACGACCTGTTCTTCCTGCTGTCGCTCATCTGGCAGGCCGGCGGCCGGCCGTTCCAGGTCGACGGCACGAAGGTCTCGATCGACTTCACCGACGAGGGCACCGCCAAGGCCGTCGCGTTCTGGCAGAAGATGATCGACGAGGACCTCGTCAACACCGAGATCGCCGCGTGGTCCGACGACTGGAACCGCGCGCTCAACGACGGTTCGCTCGCGTCGCAGAACATGGGCGGCTGGCTCACCTCCACGCTGCCCGAGCGCGCGCCCGACGCCGCCGGCGCCTACCGCGTCGCGCCCATGCCGCAGTGGGAGGCCGGCCAGCAGGTCGGCGCCGAGAACGGCGGGTCCGCGTTCGGCATCCCCGACGCCGCCGGCAACAAGGCGACGGCCTACGCGTTCCTCGAGTACGTGACCCACGGCGACGGGCTCGACCCGCGCGTCGAGGCCGGCGCGTTCGTGCCCAGCACGCGCGTGCTCGAGAGCGACGAGTTCCGCGCGACCGAGAACCCGTACTTCGGCGGGCAGCGCACCGGCGAGGTGCTCGCCGACGTCGCCGCCACCACCGCGACCGGGTGGCAGTACCCGCCGTTCTTCGAGTGGGCGCGGTCCATCTACGAGGACATCGCCTCGCCGCTGTACAGCTCGGGCCAGGGCACGCTCGCCGACGTCCTCGAGACGTGGAAGAAGCGGATGGTCGAGTACGGCAACGAGCAGGGCTTCGAGGTCGACTGAGCCGCCGCCGGGCGTCGCGGGGTCCCGTCCCCGCGACGCCCGGCCCACCCGGGAGGAGCAGCACATGAGCGCCACCGTGCGCGCACCGCAGGTCCCGCCCGCCGCGGCGGAGGACCTGCCCGCCCCGCGACGCCGGCGCCGCCGCGGACGGCAGGTCGGCTGGGCGTTCGTCGCGCCGTTCGGCGCGCTGTTCGCGGTCGTCTTCCTCGTCCCCATCGGGTACGCCGCGTACCTGAGCCTGTTCCAGGACCGCCTGGTCGGCGGCCGCACGTTCGCCGGGCTCGGCAACTACGCCAAGCTCATGGGCGACGAGCTGTTCTGGGACGGCGCCGGGCGCGTCGTGCTGTTCACGGCCGTGCAGGTGCCGGTCATGCTCACGCTCGCGATGGCGCTCGCCCTCGCGCTGGACTCCCGGCGGCTGCGCGGCGAGCGCACGCTGCGCGTGTCGATCTTCCTGCCGTACGCGGTGCCGGCGATCGTCGCGACGCTCATGTGGGGCTTCATGCTCGGCATCCGCTACGGCCTCGTGCGGGACCTCAACGACTGGCTCGGCTGGTCGCTCAACCCGTTCCAGCCCGGCACGACGCTCATCTCGATCGGCGTCATGGTGACGTGGGCGTTCACGGGCTACAACATGCTGATCTTCTACAGCGTGCTGCGCGCCGTGCCGCACGAGCTGTACGAGGCCGCCGCGATCGACGGCGCCGGCCAGTGGCGCGTGATCCAGGCGATCAAGCTCCCCGCGATGCGCGGCGCCCTGGTCGTCACGGTGATCTTCTCGATCATCGGCACGTTCCAGATCTTCAACGAGCCGCAGATCCTGCCGTCGCTCGTCGCGAACAGCGGCATCACGACGCACTACACGCCGAACCTCTACGCGTACCACCTCGCGTTCACGGGCTCGCAGCAGGGCTACGCCGCGGCGCTCGCGCTCGTCATGGCGGCCTTCACGATCGCCATCGCGTACGCCGTCCAGATCCGGGGCATGAAGCGTGCCCTCGACCAGTGACCCGGGGATGACCATGACCACGACCGCACCGCCGCGGCCCCGCAACCGGCCGCTGCACACCATCGCGAACCCGCGCAAGAGCCTCACGCTCACGCTCGTCACCGCGCTGTTCGCGCTCTACTGCCTGCTCCCGCTCGTCTGGCTCGTCATCAACGCGACCAAGACCCAGCCGGACTTCGTCACGACCCCGGGCCTGGCGCCCGGCCACTCGTTCGCGCTGCTCGACAACATCGGGCAGGTGTTCACGTACAACGGCGGGATCTTCGTCCGCTGGCTGCTGAACACGCTGCTCTACGTGGTGGTCGGGGCGTCGGTGTCGACCGCGCTCGCCGCGCTCGGCGGGTACTCCCTGGCCAAGCTGCGGTTCACCGGCAAGCGCGCGTTCCTGTTCGTCGTGCTCGGGTCGATCTCGGTGCCGGGCATCGCGCTCGCGATCCCGCAGTTCCTGCTGTTCGCGCAGCTCGGGCTGACCAACACGCCGTGGGCCGTGCTGCTGCCGTCGTTCCTCAACCCGTTCGGGCTGTACCTCATGTGGGTGTTCGCGGCCGAGGCCGTGCCGGGCGGGCTGCTCGAGGCCGCCGAGATCGACGGCGCCGGGCCGTTCCGCACGTTCTGGCGGATCGGCGTGCCCCTGCTCGGGCCCGCGACCGTCACGGTGCTGCTGTTCTCGGTCGTGTCGATCTGGAACAACTACTTCCTGCCCTTGATCATGCTCAAGGACCCCGCGTGGTACCCGCTGACCATCGGCATCAACCAGTGGAACAAGCTCGCGTCGACCGCGGGCAACGGCGAGCTGCTGCAGAATCTCGTCATCACGTCGTCGCTGCTGACGATCGTGCCGCTCATCCTCGCCTTCGTGTCGCTGCAGCGGTACTGGCAGTCGGGCCTCGCGCTCGGCGCCGTCAAGGGATGACGGCCCGGCGCCGGGGCGCCGACGCGCCCGCGCCACCCGCACCGCCCGCCGGACCACCCGCCCGAGGAGAGATCCCCGCATGACCGACCTCACGCCGACCCCCGCCCGCCACCGCGTCGACGGCGCGACGCCGCAGGAGCGCCCGCTGCGCCACGTGTGGAACGCGTGCCTCGGCGCGGGCCGCGCCAACGAGGCGCTGCGCGCCGACTGGCAGGCGCACTTCCGCGAGGCCGTCGAGGTGCTCGGGGCCCGCACCGTGCGGTTCCACGGCATCTTCCACGACGACATGTTCGTGTACCGCGCGACGTACGGCGGCGGCTTCGGCCCCGACAACGTGCTGCCCGAGCCGGTGATCACGTTCAGCTACGTCGACAAGGTCGTCGACTTCATCCTCGACGTCGGCGCGCGGCCGTTCGTCGAGCTGGGGTTCATGCCGCGCGCGCTCGCGACGCAGACCGAGACGCTGTTCTGGTGGAAGGCGCACTGCAGCCCCCCCAACGACATGGGCGCGTGGGCCGAGCTCGTGCGCGCGACCGTGCAGCACTGGGTCGACCGCTACGGCGTCGACGAGGTGCGGCAGTGGCGCTTCGAGGTGTGGAACGAGCCGAACCTCGTGCCGCACTTCTGGACCGGCACGCGCACGCAGTACTTCGAGCTGTACGAGGCGACCGTGCGCGCGGTGCGCTCGGTCGACGACCGGCTGCTGGTCGGCGGGCCGTCGACCAGCGTGTTCGTCCCCGACGACCGCTACAAGGGTGAGGTCGAGGACCCGACGCGCACGCACGGCACGGCCGCCGCGGCCGACGTCGACGCGCTCGACTGGCAGCCCGTCTGGATCGAGGAGTTCATCGCGTGGTGCGCCGAGCGCGACCTGCCGGTCGACTTCCTCACGACGCACCTGTACCCGACGGACTTCGCGTTCGGCGCCAACGGCGAGGTGCGGCACATCCGCCGGCACGTCGACGCGACGCCCGACGACCTCACGACGATGCAGAAGATCATCGCCGCGAGCCCGTACCCGGACGCCGAGCTGCACATCACCGAGTGGTCGACGTCGCCGTCGAGCCGGGACCGCATGCACGACACGCTGTTCGCCGCGACGTACGTGACGCGTGCGTTCCTGCGCAGCGCCGACCTCACGGACTCGCTCGCGTACTGGACGTTCACGGACGTCTTCGAGGAGGGCGGCGCGGGCCTCGGGCCGTTCCACGGCGGGTTCGGCCTGGTCAACGAGCAGGGTCTGCACAAGCCGACGTTCCACGCGTTCGCGATGCTCGCGCGCCTGGGGGACACGCTGCTGCTCGACACGGACCACGGCGTGGTCACGCGGGACTCGACGAGCGGTGACGTCGCGGCCGTGCTGTTCAACTACCCGGCCGACATGGGTCGCCGTCCCGTCGGCTCGGCCGACTCGTACGCCGAGACGCGCTCGCTCGCCGAGGTCGGCCCCGCGCGGCGCGTGCGGCACACGGTCGACGGCCTGGTGCCCGGCGCGCGGTACGCGGTCGAGCGCGTCGACTGGGAGCACGGCAACGTCGCCGAGGCGTGGCACGCGATGGGCGAGCCGCTCAACCTGACGCGCGAGCAGACGGCGCGGCTGCGCGCGGTGGCCGACGACCTGTGGCGCACCGAGCTGGTCGTCGACGCCGACGGCGTGCTCGACATCGACCTCGAGCTGCCCGCGTGGGCGGTCGCGTCGGTGACGCCGGCCTGACGGCGGGCGTCCGGAGGGGCGCGACGGACGACGGCGGGCGACCTGGGGAGGGCGCCCGCCGTCGTCGTGCGTCGTGCACCGGGTTCAGCCCCGCGCGTCCGGCGCCGGCTCTCGCCGCGATCGTCCGGCGGTCAGCCGGTCGACCCAGTCGCCGACCGGTCCGATCCGCGCGGTGTCGCGCCACGTGAGCCACGCAGCGGCGGCACCGAGCGCGACGCCCGCGGCCGCGTACGCCGCCAGGTCCACGGGCCGCGGGTCGGACAGGGCGAGGGAGCCCACCACGACGACCGTGACGCAGACGACCCCCGAGGTGACGGCGCTCGCGCGCCTGCCGCCGCGGGAGACGCGGAGCGCGAGGCAGACCGCCGCCGCCCAGGCGAGTTCGATCACGACGAACGCGGGGACCATGAAGACCAGCCAGGCGGCCAGCGTCATGAGGAGGTACCCCTGGTCGGCAACGCCCGGGCTGGACGGCGTCGACTGCCACGGGGTCAGCGCGGGGACGATCGTGAGGGCGACGTACGTCAGCCACGTGCGCAGCGACCACCGCCACGAGAGAGACAGGAACGCGCGCAGCGCGTCGGGCATCCCGGAGCTCACAGGGGGACCCTCCCACAGGTCCGTCCGTGGGGTCGGGGCGTGCGCGCGTGACGTGAGCGCCGGGTGCGCCCGCGACCCGACCTGCCGGCTCCTAGGCGCTCGCGTCCGCGAGCGTGTCGACCGAGGAGGCGGGGGACGCGTCGTCGCCGCCGGGCGTCGGCAGCCCGGAGGGCGGGAGCACGTCGGTCGTCGTCGGCACGGGGCGGTCGTCGGGGACGGGCACACCCCACACGGGGGTGCCGTCGGCGTCGAACGGCAGGACCTGGGCGCGCGCGTGACGGTTGGGGTCCCACAGCGGGTCGCCGTCGATCTGCGTGTACGTGCGGGCGTGGTAGACGAGCACGACGTCGCCCTCGGGGGTCGTCGTGAACGAGTTGTGGCCCGGGCCGTACTGGCCGTGGTCGGGGTGGCTGACGAACACGGGGTCGGGGCTCTTGGTCCACGACGCGGGGTCGAGCAGGTCGGCGTCCGTCGAGGCGGTGAGCAGGCCCATCGCGTACTCGGGGCCGGTCGCGGCGCCCGAGTAGGTGAGCAGCACGCGGCCCTCGCGGACCAGGACCGACGGGCCCTCGTTGACCCAGAACCCGGCGGTCTCCCAGTCGTGCTCGGGGCGCGTGAGCAGCACGGCCGGGCCGGCGAGCGTCCAGGGGTTCGCCATGGGGGCGATGTAGAGGTTGGAGTTGCCGCGGATCGTGACGTCCTGCTGCGCCCAGACCAGGTACTGCGTGCCGTCGAGCACGAACGACGTCGCGTCGAGCGCGAACGACTCCCAGCCGGTGTCGACCTGGCCGCGCTCGACCCACGTGGGCGCGAACGGGTCGGCGCTGCGGTTCTCGAGCACGTAGACGCGGTGGTTGAACGTCTCGGCGGCGCCGGGGGCGTCGGCGCGGACGCCCGCTTCGGACGCGGCGGCGTAGTAGACGTACCAGGCGTCGCCGACGCGGTGGAGCTCGGGCGCCCAGATCAGGTGCGACTGCGGCCCGTCGGCGTGACGCTCCCAGATCGTCACCTCGTCGGCGGCCTGCAGGTCCGCCAGCCGCTCGGCGCGGCGCAGCACCACGCGGTCGTAGGCGGGGTGGGAGCCGGTGAAGTAGTACTGCCCGTCGTGGCGCAGGACGCACGGGTCGGCGCGCTGCAGGACGATCGGGTTCGGGATGTGCGTCACGGCTTCTCCAACGTTGTAGGTCTGCAGCGACCGTAGCCGTCGCCAGGCGTCTTCTGCAACGTTGTAGATCCAGTCGGGGGAACACGTCCGCCGCCCGGTCGGTTGTGGCGTCAATGACCACCTACGGAATCATCGGGGCCGGACACATCGGCAGCCAGGTCGCCCGCGCCGTCATCGGCCAGGGCCACGACGTCGTCATCGCGAACTCCCGAGGGCCGCAGACCCTCACGGAGCTCGTCGCCGAGCTCGGGCCCCGCGCCCGCGCCGCCACCGCGCAGGAGGCCGCCGAGGCCGCCGAGGTCGCGGTCGTCACCGTGCCGCTGCAGGCGATCCCGACGATCCCCGTCGAGCCGCTCGCCGGCAAGATCGTGCTCGACACCAACAACTACTACTGGGAGCGCGACGGCCGCGTCGAGGCGCTCGACCGCGGCGAGACCACGGTGTCCGGCATGCTCCAGGAGCACCTGCCGACGTCGAAGGTCGTCAAGGCGTTCAACCACATCATGGCCGCCGACATCACGACCGACGGCTTCCCCGCCGGGTCGCCGCAGCGGCGCGCGCTCGCGACGTCCAGCGACTTCCCCGAGGCCGTCGAGCACGTCGTCGCGCTGTACGACGCGCTCGGCTTCGACGCCGTCGACGTGTCGCCCCTGAGCGAGTCGTGGCGCGTCGAGCGCGACCGGCCCGCGTACGTCGTGCGGCAGGACCGCGACGAGCTCGTCGCCAACCTCGCCCGGGCACCCCGGACCATCTGACGTCCCCGCGCCCGCGGACGGTGGTAGCCCCGCCGCCCGCGGGCGCGACGGTCGTCACACCGGCCCTCGCGGCGGGGGTCCGGCGCGGCGCCCGACGTACCCTTGGACCTCGTGGCGACCCTCTCCTCCCTGTCCCGTCAGCACGTCCTCCAGGCGATCGAGGAGTACGACCAGCGCGGTGAGGACGCCTTCCTCGCCGTCTACGGCTTCGCCCCGCAGGGTGCGTGGAGCATCCAGCACGAGGGTCGCTCGTACGACCTGCCCGCCGTCGTCGGCGTCGCGCACCGGTTCGCGACCGGGCGCATCGCGACGGCCGACGACATCGCCGGCGCGCTCGCGATCGCCGCGGGGATCCTGCGCAAGCGCGGCTTCGACGTGACCCAGCCGGGCGGCGCGCCCGCGGCGCGCACCTCGACCCGGACCGCGGCACCCAAGGCCCCGCGGGCGCCCCGCGCGCCGCGCGCCGCCGCCGCACCGACCACCCGCCGTGCCGCCGCACCGGAGGAGACGCCCGCCCCCGTGTGCCCCACGTGCTTCATGACCCTGCCCGCCACGGGCGTCTGCGACACCTGCGGCTGAGCGCACCGCCGCGCGGGCGGCAACGGGCTTAGGGTCGGAGGTCGTGGACCTGCGACCCGAGCCCGCCGCCCCCGCCGACGCACCCGCGATCCACGCGCTGCGCCGGACCCTCGAGGACTGGATGGCGGAACGCGCCATCGACCAGTGGCCCGTCGGCTCGCTGCCCGCCGACCGCGTCGCCGCCCAGGTGGCGCGCGGCGAGTGGTGGGTCGTGCGGGACGCCGACGGCGTGCGCGGCACGCTGCGCGTGCTCGACACCGACCCCGAGTTCTGGGGCGAGGACGACACGCCCGCGCTCTACCTGCACGGGCTGATGGTCGCGCGGCGCGCGAGCGGCACCGGGCTGGGGCGCGCGCTCGTCGAGTGGGCGCACGCCCGCGCGCGGGACGCCGGGCGCCCGTGGCTGCGGCTCGACCACCGCGCGTCCAACCCGCACCTCGACGACGTCTACCGGTCGTGGGGCTTCGAGGCCGTCGCCGAGACGGACCGGCCCGGGTTCGCGGTCGTGCTGATGCAGCGGCCGGTGCCGCCCGCCGCCTGACCCGCCACCGCGACCGGCCGAGAACTTCGCGCACGCGGTGAACCGACCGGCCCGCCGTCTCGTCGTAGGGGTGGAGGGGCCGGACGGGCCGCGGGGGCGAGAGAGGCGAGGGACATGCGGAAGCGGACGAAGGTGTGGGCCGGCGTGGGCGTCGGGGTCGTGGTGCTCGGGGGCGTCGCGCTCGCGGTCGGGCCCGGGTTGTACGCGGACTGGGTCAACAGCAACGCCGACGCGGCGCCGACGATCGCCACGAGCGCGGCCGCCGACCCCGTGACCCCGACGGACGGCACGTGGACCGTCGGCGCGGGCTCGTTCGCGGGCTACCGGGTCGACGAGGTGCTGCAGGGCAAGGACGTCACCGTCACGGGCCGCACCGAGAAGGTCACCGGCACCGTCACGGTCGCCGACGGCAGCCTCACGGCCGCGGAGGTCGACGTCGACATGGCGAGCATCGCGACCGACGAGCCGCCGCGCGACTCCTACTTCCGCGACACCGCGCTGCAGACCGGGACCTTCCCGACCGCGACGTTCACGCTCACCGAGCCGGTCGCGCTGGGCGACGGCGTCACGTCCGCGACGCTCACGGGCGACCTCACGATCCGCGGCGAGAAGAAGCAGGTGACCGTCGACGCGCAGGTCGCGGCCAGCGGTGACACCGTGCAGGTGGTGGGCTCGGTGCCGATCACGTTCGCGGACTTCGGCGTCGAGGCGCCCGACCTGGGCTTCGTGACGGTCGAGAAGACCGGTGCCGTGGAGTTCGACCTGCGCCTCGCGCAGTCCTGACGGGCCGAGACGTCAGCAGGCACGACCGAGGGGAGGGGTGACGTGACGCCGGACGCCGACGAGCTGCTGCGCGCCGTGCACGACGCGCACGCCGACGCGCTGCACCGGTACGTCGCGCGCCTCACCGACGCCGCCCGCGCGCAGGACGTCGTGCAGGAGACGCTCCTGCGCGCGTGGCGGCACCCCGACGTGCTGACCCGGCCCGAGCCGTCGGTGCGGGCCTGGCTGTTCACGGTCGCCCGCAACCTCGTGGTCGACGACGCGCGGTCGGCCGCCCGGCGGCGCGAGCTGCCCACCGACGCCGTGCCGGACGCCGCGACGGCCGACGGCACGCAGGAGGCGCTCGACCGGTGGCTCGTCGCCGACGCGCTCGGCGCGCTGTCCGACGACCACCGCGCGGTCGTCGTCGGCGCGTACTACGGCGGCCGGTCCGTCGCCGAGCTCGCCGCCGAGCACGGCGTGCCGCCCGGCACCGTGAAGTCGCGGCTGCACTACGGGCTGCGCGCGCTGCGGCTGGCGCTGCAGGAGAGGGGAGTGACGTCATGACCGCCGACCCGTACCGGGAGTGGGACGCCGCGTACGTGCTGGGCGCCCTCGCGCCCGCGGAGCGGCGCGACTTCGAGGCGCACCTCGCCGGGTGCGCGCAGTGCCGCGCGGCCGTCGGCGAGCTCGCCGGGGTCCCCGGGCTGCTCGCGATGGTGCCGCCGGACGTCGCGCTCGCGCTGCCCGGCGAGCCGGCGGGCGCGTCCGCCGCCCCCGGGGCCCGTGCCTCGTCCGTCGGCGGCGACGACGGGTCGCCCGCCGCGGACGCCGGCGCCGGTGCGCAGGTCGTGCCGCTCGCACGCGTCGCGGCCGCGGCCCGGCACCGCAGGGCGCGCCGCCGGTTCGCGCTCGTGGGTGCGGCCGCGGCGCTCGTCGTGCTGGGCGGCGTCGCGGGGTCCGCGGTGACGTCGGCGACCGCGCCCCGGCCCGCGGCGGTCGCCGCCGACGCGCGTACGGTCGCACTGACCCCCGTCGGCGGGTCGGGCGTCACGGCCGACCTCACGCTGGTCCCCGCGGGCTGGGGCACGCGCCTCGACTGGTCGTGCGCGTACGAGGCCGCCGAGCTGCCCGTCGGGGTCTACGAGATGGTGCTCGTCGGCGACGACGGCGAGCGGACCGTCGTCGCCACCTGGACCAGCACGGGCGAGCGCGAGGCGTCGGGCCTGGGCGCGTCGTCGGCGCTGCCGCTCGACGGGATCGCACGCGTCGAGCTGGGCGTCGTCGGCATGGACCGGCCGCTGGCGGCGGGCGAGGTCTGACGCTCCCACGTTGTGCGCGGCGCGGCGATCGGGCGGTTCTGCGCCGAACCGGTCCCGGCTGTCGGCGGGCTTCGCTAGCGTCCGGACGCACCGTGACGACCGGCGAGCGCCGGCCCACGCACGACGGTGCGGAGAGCAGGGTCCCGTGTCGTTCCCCCGTCCAGCCGGCGCGCTGCGCCTGGCCGCCGTCACCGCGCTGACGGTCGGTCTCGCGCTCGTCCCCGGAGCCGCGCAGGCCCACGGCCGCAACCACGCGCCGGACCGCCCGGCGGCGCTCACCACGAGCCCTCCGGGTGCGGCGTGCACGACCGGCGCGGTGCTGCCCGTGGTCCGCTCGCTCACCCCGACGCTGCGGGCGACGCTGGTCGACGCGGACGGCGACGCCGTGCGGGCCACGTTCACGCTGCGTGACGGGACGAGCGGGCGCAAGCTCTGGTCGCCGCCCGCCACGGCCCCGCAGGCGTCGGGCGCCGAGCACGCCGTCGAGGTTCCCGCAGGCCTGCTCGTCGACGGCCGGACCTACGAGTGGCGCGTGCAGGCCAAGGACGAGCACGGCCGCAAGAGCCCGACCGTGCGGTGCCGCGTCGTCGTCGACGTGACGGCGCCCGGCGAGACGTCCGTGACGGCGGTCCCCGGCGCGGGCGCCGTGTACGGCGAGGACGCGACGTCCGGCGGCGTCGGCGTCGCCGGCGCGTTCCGGCTCGAGGCGGCCGACGCGGACGTCGTGGCGTTCCGGTACGGGTTCGACGGTGGTCAGGCCACGGTCGCGGTCGAGCCGGGCACGACGGCCGCGACGGTGACGTTCACGCCCGCCACGGCCGGACCGGTCGCGCTCGTCGCCGCCGCGGTGGACCGTGCGGGCAACGTCGGGCCCGAGCGGCTCTACCGGTTCACGGTCGCGTCCGCGAGCAGCGCCCCCGTCGGCAACGCGCAGTGGCTCCTCGACGAGGGCGAGGGCGGGACCGCCGCCGACGCGCTCGGCGGCCCCGACCTCGCGCTGACGCCGTCGACCACCTGGACGGGCGGCGTGCTCGCCGACCTGGGATGGCTCGACGAGGACAGCGCGCTGCTGCTCGACGAGGACGGCGACGGCGCCGCCGCGCCGGGCCCCGTCGTGGACACCACCGGCAGCTTCACGGTCGCCGCCTTCGTGCGAGCCGACGGCTCGGCGCCCGGCGCCGTCCTCAGCCAGGACGGCGGCACCGCGAGCGGCTTCACGCTCGGCACCGGTGCGACGGCGTGCGCCGACAGCGCCGCGCTCTGCTGGGAGTTCGAGGTGCAGGACGCGACGGGCGGCACGGCGGTCGCGACCGCGACCATCCCGGTGACCCCCGGGTCCTGGTACGGCGTGTTCGGCGTCCGTGACGCCGCCACCGGCACGGTCCGGGTCGACGTCTGCGAGATCGGCACGGCCGACGAGCCGGGCTCCATGGCTCCGCAGACGGGCACGCCCGTCGGTCTCGCGTCGGCGCCGGCCGCGTCGGGGCCGTTCCGGGTCGGCGGCACGCCCGACGGCGCGTCGTCGTGGCGGGGCGCCGTGAGCGCGGTCCACACGTGGGGCGCCGCGGTCGACGTCATGCGCGAGCGCGTGCTCTGCACGCGCGGCGGCGCCTGACCTGCCGCCCGCGTCACGCCGTGAGGCTCAGGGGCCGACGAGGCCGTCCACCAGGGCGACGACGGCACCCGCGAGCGACAGCGCGAGCGTGACGCGGGCGGCCGCGGGGCCGCTCAGCCAGCGGGCGGCCCGCCCGCCCGCCAGGATGCCGACGGCGAGGGCCGCCGCCACGCCCGCCCACGCGGCCGGCGACAGGGACGGCCACGCCGCGGGTGACACGACGACGCGTGCGACGACGGTGCCGGTCGACAGCGCGATCAGGTAGGGCTGCAGCGTCGCCAGGAACACCCGGTGCTCCCACCGGGTGGCCTGCTGGAGCGCCGTGAGCGCGACGCCGCCGACGCCGGCCAGCACGGTCATGAGGCCGGCCGTGCCGCCGGCCGCGGTGAGCACGACCGGGCTGCGGGGCAGCTCGCGCAGCCGCCCCACGAGCACGGAGGCCGCGAGCGTCACCAGCATGACGACCGCGCTGAGCACCTGCGCGGGGCCGTCGGGCACCCGCCCGGCCAGCAGCGCGCCGGCGACCACGCCGAGCGCGCTGCCGGGCAGCAGCCGCGCGAACGTCGCCCAGTCGGTGTCCCGCACGACGCGGCTGAGCACCAGCGCCGCCGACGCCACGCCGCACACCTGGACCAGGACGACGCCCTGGGCCGGGCCGAGCGCGATGACCGTGAACGGGGCCACCACCATGGCGAACCCGATCCCGGACACGCGCTGCAGCGTGGCGCCGGCGAGCACCGACGCGAGGACCAGCAGGAGCACGGGCGTCAGCGCACCCGGCGCACGGCCGTGAAGAGCGCGGCGCCGACGAGCGCCGAGCCGGCGGCGAGAACGAAGAGCAGCCGGTACCCGCCCGAGGCGGTGATGACCGCGGCCGCGAGCAGCGGGCCCGCGATCTGCCCGCCGGTGTTCGACAGGTTGAGGATGCCGAGGTCCTTGGCGGCCGTCGCCGGGTTGGGCAGCACCGAGATGTTCAGCGCCTGGTCGACCGCGTTGAACGCGCCGAACCCGATGCCGGCGAGCACCGCGTACGCGACGATCGTCGACGGGCTGGGCGAGAAGAACGGCACGAGGACGCCCGCACCGATGAGCAGCGACGAGATCACCACGGGGAGCTTGATGCGGCCGAGCCGGTCGGCCAGCGGGCCCGCGACGAACGCCATCGTGATGCCGGCGACCATGATGATCGTCGCCGTCAGCGAGATGTAGCGGGCGGCGTCCGCCTTCTCCAGGAGCATGTAGTCCGTGAGGATGTAGAGCATGTAGCCCTGGATCGAGAACTTCGCCAGCATGATGAAGAACTTGCCGAACAGCGCGAGGTAGTAGTCGCGGGCGTCACGGCGGGCGAAGACGAAGTTGTCGAGGACGAGGTCCTTGGTGAACGGCTTGGCGGGCATGGGGATGCTCGACGCCTCGCGGAAGAACAGCGCGGCGGCCGGCCCGGCGACGAACGTCAGGACGCCGAGGACCAGGAAGCCCGTCGCCGTGCTGCCGAGGAACTGCGCGCCGATCACCTGGCCGAGGCCGGTGCCGACCCCGATGCCGAGCGCGTACGCCGACGCGGCGGTGCCGCGGTAGCGGGGTGCGACGCGGTCCGACAGCGTGCCGAGCAGCGGCGCGATGATCGCGTTGAGGAACACCTGGTAGACGGCCCACGCGGCGATGAGCGTCCCGGCGGTGGTGACGCGGCCCAGGACGAACAGGGAGCCGAGCGAGCCGATCGCGCCCACCCAGATCCACGGCGTGCGGCGCCCGAACCGGGAGCGCGTCAGGTCGGACGACGCGCCGATCGTGATGTTGGCGAGCGTCGCGACGATCATCGACACCGTCGAGTTGAGCGCGATGATCGCGGCCTTGTCGTCGGGGGCGATCTCGGCGACGCGTGCGGGCAGCAGCACGCCGACCGCACCCAGGTAGGCGACGATCCAGCAGAACGCGCCGACGGCGAGGCCGACGGCCAGGCGGACGGGGAAGCGCGGCTGGTCGGCGTCGGTCGTGGAACCGGTCCAGGTGGTGGGCTGCGGGTCCGTGGTGCTTCGTTGCGCGGACATGGTCGTTCTCCGAGGCTAGAGGGTGGCGGGGTCAGAGGGTGACGCTGGTGGTGACGGCGTCGGGGGCGCCCCAGTGGCGGGCGGCCTCGACGAGCAGCCCGCCGGGCGGGACGTGGAACGTGCGCGTGGCGCGGTCCCACCGGGCGAGCGGCTGCAGGGGGGCGGTGAGCACGGCGGTCGTGCGCTCACCGGGGGCGACGTCGACGAGGCCGAAGCCGAGCAGCTCGCGCTCGCCGGCGCGGTCGCCGTCGGTGCGGGTGCCGTAGACCTGGACGTTGACGCGCGCAGGACGGTCGCCGGTGCCGAGCACGGCGACGTGGACGGTCAGCGCGTCCTCGTCGCGGTCGACGACCGCGACGTCCTCGATCGTGGACGTCGCGTACGACAGCCCGAAGCCGAGCGGGTACGCGGCCTCGTGCCCGTCGCGCTGCAGCAGACGCTGGCCGTACCAGCGGTCGTACGTGACGCGGGTCGCGTCGACGTCGAACGGCGGCAGGTGCGCGGCGTCGGCGGCCATCGCGTACGGCAGACGACCCGTGAAGTCCTCGTGGCCCAGCAGGAGGTCGGCCAGCGCGTGCCCGCCGGCCGTCCCGGGGTACCAGGCGAGCACGAGCGCGGGGACGGCGTCGTGCCACTCGCTGACGAGCACGGCGCCCGCGGTCTCGACGACCACGACGGTGCGCGGGTTGGCCGCGGCGACCGCACGCACGAGCGCGACGTCCGAGTCGAGCAGGTGCAGGTCGCGGCGGTCGCCGCCGGCCTCGGGCCTGCCCGCGGACGCGGCGACGCGTTCGAGCATCGTCGCGAGCACGGCGCGCTCGGAGTCGTCCCGCGGCTCGGGGTACAGGGCCATGAGGTCGTCACGCGCGTAGACGCGCCCGTTGACCCACTCGCCCTCCTCGGCGGCGGTGTAGCCGACGACGACCACCGCGGCGTCGGCGCCGGCGGCGAGCGTGGCCGCCGCCGCGACGTCGGCACCGTCGTGGTGGTCGACGCGCACACCCGGCAAGGCCGTCCGCAGGCCCTCGAGGGGGGTCACGACGTGCGTCGCGTGCACGTTCGACGAGCCGTGGTCGCCGGTGTTCGGGACGTCGGCGAGGCGGCCGACGACGGCCACGGACCCGAGCGCGGGCGCGTCGAGCGGTAGCGCGGGGCGCCCGTCGACGTGCTCGTTGCGGAGCAGGACCATGGAGCGGGCCGCGGTGCGCCGGGCGAGCGCGACGTGCGCGTCCGACCCGACGACCGAGGCGTCGGGCTCGGCCTGCTCGCGCGTCGCGTGGTGGCGCAGCTGCGTCGCGAGCAGCCGGACGCCGGAGGTGCGCACGTCGTCCCAGCTCGCGGTGCCCTCGCTCAGCTCGCCCGGCAGGCGGTCGGCGCGCAGCTGTGCGAACGGCGCCTCGAGGTCGAGGCCCGCGGCGAGCGACGCGGACGCGTCGCGGATCGCCCAGATGAAGTCGCTGAGCACGAACCCCTCGAAGCCCCACGCGTCGCGCAGGACGTCCGTCAGCAGGTACCTGCTCGCGCTCGACCAGTCCCCGTTGACCTTGTTGTACGCGCACATCACCGCTGCGGCCCCGGCGCCGATCGCGCGCTCGAAGTGCGGGAGGTAGTCCTCGTGCAGGGGCTCGTCGGCGCACTCGACGTCGACGTCGAACCGGGCGTTCTCCATGGAGTTGAGCGCGTAGTGCTTGACGCACGGCATGGTGTGGACGCGCGTGCCGCGCACGAGGGCGGCGCCCATCTCGCCCAGCAGGACGGGCTGGTCGGAGTACGTCTCCTGGACGCGTCCCCAGCCGGGGTGCCGCGGCAGGTTGATGCACACGCCGCCGAACAGGTTGCCGCCCGAGGCGCGCACCTCGGCGCCGATGGCGCGGCCGACCTGCTCCTCGAGCTCGACGTCCCACGACGCACCGCGTGCCATCGAGACGGGGAACGCGGTGCCGTGGCCGACCACGCAGCCGCGCGGGCCGTCGATGAACCGGATGCCGGGGACGCCGAGCCGCGCGTTGGAGCCCATCGGGTACGGCACGTGGTTGTAGCCGTGCTCCATGATCCCGGCACGCCCGGTCCAGAAGGGGGTGTCGCCGTGCAGCAGCGCGAGCTGCTCGGCGGGCGTGAGGTCGGCGTGCAGCCCGCGCGCCTCGGCCTGCGGGTCCGCCCCGGCGCGGACGCGGGCGACGGCTGCGTCGAACGGCGTCGGCGTGGTTCCGTGGGTGCTGTCCGCGGTGGCGGTGCGGTCGGTGGCGTGGCTCACCGGAGCCTCCTCGTCGTTGAGTAACTTAGTGCTTGGCAACCACCAAGTTAACGGGAAGATAGAGACCCCTCGGGCCGCGCGTCAAGCCGTTCACCCGCCCGCTGGGCGGAGCGCCCCGGTGATAGCGTCACGGGCGCCGTCGGACGGACCGGAGGAAGACGTGAGCACGCAGGGGACAGGCACGCGGCGGCTGCGCGGCGACGAGCGCAAGGCGCAGATCATCGACGTCGCGTCGCGGCTCATCGCCGAGCGCGGGTACTGGGGCGTCTCGCTGCAGGACATCGCCGGACGCTGCGGGATCTCCGACACCGCGGTGCTGCACCACTTCGGCAGCAAGGAGAAGCTCCTGCTCGCGGTCGTCCAGCACCGCGACGAGACCGACCGCGTCGCGCTCGCCGACCGGCTCGGCGTCGCCCGCGACGACCTGTACGACGCGATCCCCGGCATGCTGCTCGCCGACGTCTGCGACGCGATGGTCGCCCGCAACGCCGCACAGCCCGAGATCGTGCGGCTCTACGCGCTGCTCAGCGCCGAGGCGCTGCAGCCCGTGCACCCCGTGCACGACTACTTCTACGAGCGCGAGCAGCGAGCCATCCGCACGTACGCGTCGGCCCGCTGCGACCTCGACCTCGAGCCGCACGCCCGCGCGCGCCTCGTGCTCGCGACCATGGACGGCGTGCAGCTGCGCTGGCTGCGCGACCCCGAGAACGTCGACCTGGTCGCCGAGTGGCAGGCGGCGTCGCGCGTCCTGTTCGGCACGGGCGACGGCTGAGGCCCGGCACCCGACGCCCCGTCGTCCGCCCCGGGCACGCGGTCCCCACCGGGTACCGTGATCCGACGCGAGCCCGACCCGGGCCTCGCCGCCACCGGCCGCGCCGACGCACCGCGGCCGCGCCGCGGTCCGGCGGCGCGCGCCACCGCCCGCCCCACGGAGGATCCATGACCTACGAGCTCGCGCTGTTCGACCTCGACGACACCCTCGCGCCGTCGAAGAGCAAGGTGCACCCCGAGATCGTGGACATGATCGTCGCGCTCACGCGCGTCGCGCAGGTCGGCATCATCTCGGGCGGCCGCTTCGAGCAGTTCGACTCCCAGCTGCTGTCGTCGATCGACGACACCGCGGCCCTCGCGCGGCTGCACGTGCTGCCGACGTGCGGCACGCGCTACCTCGTGCACGACGGCGGCGAGTGGTCCGAGGTCTACAGCGAGCCGCTGACCGACGACGAGTCCCAGCGCGCCGCGCGCGCCGTCGAGGAGTCCGCCCGCGAGCTCGGCCTGTGGGAGGAGCACACCTGGGGCGACCGCATCGAGCTGCGCGGCAGCCAGGTGACCTTCTCGGCGCTCGGCCAGGAGGCCCCCGTCGACGCCAAGGCCGCGTGGGACCCCGACGGCGCCAAGAAGGAGAAGCTGCGGGCGGCCGTCGCCGAGCAGCTCCCCGACCTCGAGGTCCGCTCGGGCGGCTCGACGTCCGTCGACATCACCCGCAAGGGCATCGACAAGGCGTACGGCGTCAACCGGCTGCTCGCGCGCCTGGGTCTCGAGCCGGCGCAGGCCGTGTTCTTCGGCGACCGGCTCGACGAGGGTGGCAACGACTACCCCGTGATCTCGACCGGCGTCCCGTGCGTGGCCGTCGAGGGCTGGGAGGACACGCCGGCCAAGGTGCGCGCCGCGCTGCCCGAGGCGTTCGCCTGACCCGCACCACCAGCACGTCCGTGAGGGGGCGTCGCCGCGCGTCGGCGACGCCCCCTCACGCGTCCCCGCGCGCCGCCGGGAGATCCTGGACCCACGGCGACACACCCGCGCCCCTGCCGGACAGGAACGCAGCATGAGCCACCCCCGAGCCCCCGTGTTCGTCGACCTCTACGCACGCGCCTACGGCGACGTCGTCCGGTTCGCGCAGCGCCGTGCCGGCACGCACGCCGAGGACGTCGCGGCCGACGCGTTCCTCGTCGCGTGGCGGCGCCTCGACGAGCTGCCCGCCGACACCGACGACGCCCGTGCATGGCTGTTCGGCATCGCCCGCCACGTCATGCTCAACCACCGCCGCGGCGACGAGCGACGCACCGCGCTCGCCGTGCGCGTCGCGCAGCTCGGGCCGCCGCTCGTCACCGACGAGGACGTCGACCTCGTCGCGCACCGCGTCGACCTGGGGCGTGCCTGGCAGCGGCTGTCGGCCGCGCACCAGGAGACGCTCGCGCTGACCGTCTTCGACGGCCTCGACGCACCCCGGGCCGCGCGCGTGCTCGGCATCTCGGCCGTGGCGTACCGCCTGCGGCTGTCCCGCGCGCGCCGTGCGCTGCGCGCCCACCTCGACCACCTGCCCGCGTCGTCCCCCGCGACGACACCGCGCGAGAGGACCCCCGCACCGTGAACCGCACCGACACCGACACCCTGCTGCGCACGCTCGACGTCGCCGACCCGCACGTCGACCCCCGCTCGCCGCGCGCCCGCGCCGCGATGCAGCGCATCGTGCAGACCGACCCGGACGCCCGGCCCGACGTCCGCACCGCCCGGCCCCGCGCGCGACGGCTCGCGCTCGCCGCCGGCGCCGTGGCCGCCCTCGCCGCGGGCGCCGTGGTGGTGCCGTCGCTCGTGGGCGGCGGCGACGCCGCGTACGCGACGTGGACCGCGACCCCCGCCGAGGCGACCGTCGTGCAGCGCGCCGACGCCGGAGAGGCGTGCCGTGACGCGCTCGCCCGGTCGATCGCCCCCACCGACGCCGACGCGCTCGCGGGCGCGTCGGTCGCGGTCGCGGAGCAGCGCGGCACCTGGACCACGGTCGTGCTCGCGGGTGACGGCGGGTTCGGCGGGCTCTGCGTCGACGACGGGTCCGCGGGGCTGTTCGACTCGATGTTCGGCTCGGCGGGCGTCGCCGCCGTCCCGGCGCCGTCCGCGCGCGGGGTCGTCGTGACCGACCTGGGCACGGGCTCGACGTCGGCCGGCGACCTGTCGCTCGTCGCCGGGAGCGTCGGTGACGAGGTCACGGGCGTGCGGCTGCGGACCGCGGGCGTCGGGGACGTCGACGCGAGCGTGCGCGACGGCCGGTTCGTGCTGTGGTTCCCGGGCGACGAGCTGCGGGACGCCAACGCGCAGGGCGTCGAGCTCGACGTCACGTACGCCGACGGGTCGACCGGGGCGGTGACGGTCGGGCTCTGATCTGCCGGCCACGTGCCGCCGCCCCGGCGCGACGGGCGCGGGGGTGTGAGGGGTTGCCGTCGGCTCGCGGCGGTAACCCCTCACACCCGTCGTGACCGGGTCACGTCGAGCAGGGGACCGGGCCGGACGTCGGTGGCGTGCCCGAGCCGACGAACCCGAAGGCGGTCGTCGCGCCCGCCGCGAGCGAACCGTTCCAGGCCGCGTTCGTCGCGGTGACCGTCGAGCCCGTCGTCGCGACCGCTGCCGACCACGACTGCGTCACCGCGCCGCCTCCCGGCAGCGTGAACGTCGTCGTCCAGCGCGTGAGCGGGGCCGTCCCGGCGGTCACGTCGACCGTCGCCTGGTAGCCGCCGGGCCACGTGCTGCCGACCGTGAGCGTCGCGCGGCACGCGGCCGCGGACGTGCTCGTGGGGCTCGGCGTGGGCGTCGGGGACGCGGTCGGCGTCGGGGAGGGGGAGACCGTCGGGGTGGGGGTGGGGGAGACCGTCGGGGTCGGGGACGGCGTCGGCCCGCCGCCGAGCCCCAGGCCCTCGAGCAGGTCGGTGAGCTGCGCCGCGATCACCTGGTGGTCCCGGACGGACGGGTGCCAGTCGCAGCCGCCGTAGTCGAGGCCCTCGCTGCCGTAGTACCAGGACACGACGCGGTCGTCGCCGGCCGCGCGCCGCTCGTCGACCACGCGCTGCGCGAGGTCCTTCAGGTCGGTGCCGGTGTGCACGGACGTCGCGGAGACGACGAGCCAGGTGTCGTCGCCGTAGCGGTCGCGCAGGTCGTCGAGGAACCCGTGGTACGCCGCGACCCACGCCTCGCGCAGCGCGGCGGGCGTCGCCCACGCCTCGCCCGAGCCGAGCGCGGTCGAGAAGTCGTTGATGCCCAGGCCGATGACGACCGCGTCGGGGTCCCACCCGGCGGCCGGCCCGCCGGCGGTGCCGGGGACGAACGGCAGCACGCGGTCGTAGTACGTGCGGTAGCTCGTGCCCGCGTCGGAGCCGGCGTAGTTGCGCACCATGCCGCGTCCCGAGAACGCGTTGAGCTGGTAGTCGGCGCCCAGCGCGCGCGCCGTGAGGGCGCCGAAGCTCAGGTCCGCGTCGGTCGTGCGGGTGACCTGGTCGCCCGTGCAGGTGCGGCTGGTCGACGTGTTGCCGTACCCCACGGTGTACGAGTCGCCGACGTACTCGATCTGCAGGCCGCGCGGTGCGGGCGCGGGCAGCACGACGCTGCCGTCGTGCGGCACGAACCCGCCGAACGTGCTGGTCGCCCACGGGGCCTCGCTGCGCTTGACGACGCGCACGTCGTGCTCGCCCGCGGGCAGGCCGTCGACCACGTGCGTCGTCGCGCCGGGGGCCACGAGCGTCTCGACCGTGCGGCCGTCGACCTGGACGTCGTAGTCGCCCGTCGCGTCGTCGAGCACGATGCCGACGCCCGTGCCGCGGAACCGCCCCTCGAAGTACACGCCGGGCCACGCGTGCTGCCACGTGCCGGCGACGGGGAGCACGCGCCCGGCGGTGCGGACGGTGTCGGCGAGCGAGGTCGCCGCGGCGGTTCCGGACGGTGCGAGCGGGGGTGCGGCGCCGGGGGTGGCGGCCGCGGCGACGGGCAGCAGGGCGACGCAGGCCGCGACCGCGGCGGCGACGACGGTGGCACGCGACGGGCGCACGCGGGGATCCTCTCGACGGACGTCGTCGCACCGGGACGGGCGACCCCGTCTTGCTACCGTCCCGCGCGTCGCGCCCGCACCGGGTGAAGCGATTCGACGCGCCGACCGCCCGGGGTCGCGGCACGGTGCGTGGCCTTCCGGCGGCGGGGGCGCCGCAACGCCGCACGGGCCTGACGCGGGGCGCGGTCAGCGGGTCGTGCCGCGCTCCAGCAGGCTCACGGGCAGCACGATCTGCTCGGGCGGCGCGTCCTCGCCCGCGGTGCGCAGGTCGAGCAGGCGCACGGCGTGCTCGACGAGCAGCTCGTGGTGCGGGTCGACGGTCGTCAGCCCGGGCCACACGTGCTCGCCGAGCGCGAGCGCGTCGAACCCGACGACCTGCACGTCGCCGGGGATCGTGCGGCCGTGGTCCTGCAGCGCGGCCATCGCGCCGATCGCGACCTGGTCGGTGACGGCGAAGACGCCGTCGAGGTCGAGCCCGCGCGCGAGCGCGTCGTCGACGGCCTGCCGCCCCTGCGCGGCCTCGAGCCACGGCGCGGGCAGCACGAGCCGCTCGTCGACGGGGACGCCGGCCGCGGCGTGCGCCTCGCGCCAGCCCTGGGTGCGGGAGCCGGAGACGCCGGGGTCGTCGTCGAGCGTGCCGCCGACGATCGCGACGCGCCGCGCACCGCGCGCGAGCAGGTGCGCCGTGGCGAGGCGTGCGCCGTCGACGTTGCCGAGCATGACGTGGTCGAACCGTGGCGGCATGGGGCGCTCGCCCAGCAGCACCAGGGGGAGCTGGGTCTGCAGGCGGTCGACGTCGTCCGGCGCGAGGCCGACGACGGACAGCAGCACGCCGTCGTACATCTGGAGCCGGGCCTGGGACAGCGCGCCGAGCTCGCCCTCCTTGCTGGCGTTGGTCTGCTCGATGACGAGGTGCCGGTCGCTCGCGCGCAGCGCGGTGGTGAGCTGTGCGCCGAGCTGGCCGAAGTACGGGTGGTCGACGCGCGGCACGACGAACGCGACCGTGCCGGAGCGGCCGGCGCGCAGGCGACGCGCGGTGAGGTTGACCTCGTAGCCGAGGTCCGCGATGGCGTCGAGCACGCGGGCGCGGGTCTCGGGCCCGACGCGCGGCCGGTCGTTGACGACGTTCGAGACGGTCATGACCGAGACGCCGGCGGCGCGCGCGACGTCCTTGAGCGTCGGGGCGCCAGCGGGTCGCATGGACCCCTCCTCGCGTCGTCGGGCGGCGCGCCGCTCCTTGACGTGCGGCGCGCGACCGAGCATATTCGACCCTGCACCACGGCGTGTATCGATAAACCGGACCCGAGGGCCGGGCGGCACGCGCGTCGGCGCACCGCACCGACCACCCGAGGAGCCCCGTGTCCGACCAGCTGACCGCCGTCATCGACCTCGACCTGCCCGGCGCCACGATCAGCCGCCACGTCTACGGCCACTTCGCCGAGCACCTGGGCCGCTGCATCTACGGCGGCTTCTGGGTCGGCGAGGACTCGCCGATCCCGAACGTCCGCGGCATCCGCTCGGACGTCGTCGACGCGCTGCGCGCGATCTCGATCCCCAACCTGCGCTGGCCCGGTGGCTGCTTCGCGGACGACTACCACTGGCGCGACGGCATCGGCCCGCGCGACCAGCGGCCGCGCATGGTGAACAGCCACTGGGGCGACGTCGTCGAGGACAACTCCTTCGGCACCCACGAGTTCATGGACCTGTGCGAGCTGCTCGGTGCCGAGCCGTACGTCAACGGCAACGTCGGCTCGGGCACCGTGCGCGAGATGAGCGAGTGGGTCGAGTACCTCACGCGCGGCGACGACTCGCCCATGTCGTCCCTGCGCCGCGCGAACGGGCGCGACGAGCCGTGGAAGGTGCCGTTCTTCGGCATCGGCAACGAGCCGTGGGGCTGCGGCGGCAACATGTCCGCCGAGCACTACACCGACCTCGCGCGCCAGTACGCGACGTACATCCGCAACCACGGTGGCCACACGGTCGACAAGATCGCCGCCGGCGCCAACGCCGACGACTACGCGTGGACCGAGGCGCTCATGAAGGTCTCGGCCAAGCTGGGCTGCGGCTGCGACCCGCGCGGCTTCTTCCAGCACGTGTCGATGCACTACTACACGATGAGCGGCGACTGGGCCGACAAGGGCGCCGCGACGTCGTTCACGACCGACGAGTGGTACCTCACGATGAAGCGCGCGCGCCGCATCGAGGAGCTCGTGCGCGGGCACGCCAACGTCATGGACGCCTACGACCCCGACGCGCGCATCGGCCTCGTCGTCGACGAGTGGGGCACGTGGTGGAACGTCGAGGAGGGCACCAACCCGGGGTTCCTGTACCAGCAGAACACGCTGCGCGACGCGCTCGTCGCCTCGACGCACTTCGACACCTTCCACCGGTACGCGCGCCGCATCTCGATGGCGAACATCGCGCAGACCGTCAACGTGCTGCAGGCGATGATCCTCACCGACCCCGACTCGGGCGCGCTCGTGCTCACGCCGACGTACCACGTGTTCGAGATGAACACGGGCCACCACGACGCCGGCTCGCTCGACGTCCGCTTCAAGGGCGACCTGCCCACGCGCACGGTCGACGGCTCCGCGCTGGCGACCCTGTCGGTGTCCGCGTCGACCAAGGACGGCACGGCACTCGTGTCCCTGTCGAACATGGACGCCGAGACCCCGACGACGCTCGTGCTCGACCTGCGCGGGCGTGAGGTCACCGACGTGGCGGGCCGCGTGCTCACCGCGGGGACGCTGCACGCGCACAACACGCCCGACCAGCCCGACGCGGTCGCGCCGACGGCGTTCGAGGGCGCCCGCCCGCACGCGCGCGGCCTCGAGGTCGAGGTGCCCTCGCACTCCTACGTGACGCTCACGCTCACCCTCGCCTGACACCCACCCCCTCGGACGTCAGGCCGCCGAACGCGGACCTCTGCCGGTTCTCCAGCTCCACGACCGGCCGAGGTCCGCGTTCGGCATGCGTCCCCCGGGAGTCGACCGCGCACCGCTGAACGCGGAGTTATGCCGGTTCTGCAGCTCCATGACCGGCAGAGGTCCGCGTTCGGCGTCCGGGGTGTGACGGGTGGCGGCGGTGGGTGGGGAACGGGTGGCGGACGGTGGGTGAACGTCCGGGCGGCAGGTGGGGGACGGCCGGTGGCGGGGCGGTGACCTGCGTGAACACTCGCCGAACGCTCCGGCAACGGTGCCGCGCGTGGGCGATTCGCCCGGACCGGGCGGCCTAGTTTCGAGCACGGTCCGGCCCCACCCCGGGGCCGACGACGACGGACCACCGTCGTCGCCGCCGCGCCGACGTCCCCCCGGACGCGCCCGACCGCCCGGAGCACCATGACCGCCGTCCTCGCCCCGCCGCCCGGCGCGGGCCCGTCCGCCGCGCCACCGGCCACGCGCCCGTCACGGCCCGCCGCCGCGCGGCCCGGCGCCGCCGCCCGCGCACGCCGCCGCCGCGCGCTCGGCTGGTTCGCGCTGCTCGCGGGCCCGAACGTCGCGCTGCTGGCGCTGTTCGTCTACAAGCCGCTGCTCGAGAGCCTCTACCTGTCGACCATGCAGTGGAACCTCGGGTCGCCCGTCGCGCGGTTCGTCGGCCTCGGCAACTACGTCGAGTGGTTCACGGCCGACTCGACGGCCCGGGTCCTGACGACCACGGCCGTGTTCACCCTGACGACCGTCGGCGGGGCGCTCGTCCTCGGCCTCGCGCTCGCGCTGCTGCTCGACCGCCGCCTGCCCGGCCGCGGCCTGGCCCGCACGGTCGCGTTCGCGCCCTACGTGCTGTCCGGGTACGCGGTCGGCATCCTGTGGCTGTTCATCTTCGACCCGCGCTACGGGCTCATGTCCACCGTGCTCGGCTGGTTCGGCGCCACGTCGCCGCAGTGGTACACGGCCGAGCCCTGGCCGCTCGTCATGGTCGTGGTCGTCTACCTGTGGAAGCACCTCGGGTACGTCGCGCTCATCTACCTCGCGGGCCTGCAGGCCGTGCCTCAGGACCTGCGCGACGCCGCCGCGCTCGACGGCGCGAGCCCCGCGCGGACGCTGCGCTCGATCGTGCTGCCGCTGCTCGCGCCCACCACGTTCTTCCTGCTCGTGACGATGCTGCTCGCGTCGCTGCAGTCGTTCGACATCATCCGGTCGATGACGCAGGGCGGCCCGCTCGGCTCGACGACCACGCTGATGTACCAGATCTACGTCGAGGGCTTCGTCAACGGCCGCGCGGGCTACGCGTCGGCCGGCGCGACGATCCTCTTCCTGCTGCTGCTGGCCGTGACGGCCGTGCAGCTGCGGTTCGTCGAGCGGAAGGTGCACTACGCATGAGCGCGCCCGGGGTCGCCCGCCCGTCCACCCCCGCCCCGGCGTCCCAGCCGCCCGCCGCACCGGACGCGCCGGCTCCTGCGGCGCGTCGGCGCCGCCGTCCGCCCCGCGCGCTCGTGCTCGACGCGGCCGGCGTCACGACGCTCGTCGCCGCGACCCTCGTGCTCGGCGCACCGCTGCTGTGGATGCTGCTCGCGAGCCTCAAGCGCCCCGACGAGCTGTACGCGGTGCCGCTGCAGTGGCTCCCGCAGGGCCTCGACCTGGGCAACTACGCGCAGGCCGCGCAGACCGTCCCGCTCGGCACGCTCTTCGCCAACAGCGTCGGCCTCACGGTCGCGGGCGCTGGCCTCAAGGTCGTGCTCGGCCTGTGCTGCGCGTACGCGCTGGTGTTCCTCGACGTGCCGTTCCGGCGGACCGTGTTCGTGGTCGTGCTCGCGGCGCTCATGATCCCGCCGCAGATCACGATCATCCCCAACTACACGTTCGTCGCGAGCCTGGGGTGGCTCAACACCTACCAGGGGATCCTCGTGCCGGGCCTGGCCAGCGCGTTCGGCACGTTCCTGTTCCGCCAGCACTTCCTGTCGCTGCCGACCTCGGTGCTCGAGGCCGCGCAGCTCGACGGCGCCGGTCACTGGCGGCGGCTGTGGCGGTTCGTCGTGCCGATGTCGTTGCCGACCGTCGCGGCCGTGGGGCTCGTCGCGGTCGTCACCGAGTGGAACGACTACCTGTGGCCGTTCCTCGTGGTCGACGACCCCCGCAAGATGACCCTGCCCGTGGGTCTGACGCTGCTGCAGAACGTCGACGGCATGACGAACTGGGGGGTCCTGCTGGCCGCGACGACGGTCGTGACGCTGCCCGTGCTGGCCGTGTTCCTCGTGCTGCAGCGCCGGCTCGTGGCCGGCCTCACCGCGGGCGCCGTCACCGGCTGACCCGCACCGCACCACCCACTCGACCACCGGACCCGCCCCCGCGGACCCGGCCCCCGGCACGCCCACCGACCGGTGGCGTGCGCCCCCCGACACCGAGGAGACCCCGTGTCCCACCGTGCCGCCCCGACCCGCCGCGGCCTCGCGGCGCTCGCCCTGGCCGCCGTCGGCGCCCTGGGCCTGACGGCCTGCACCACCCCGACGATCGCCACCGGCCAGGCCGCGGAGCCCGCCGCGACCGACGCCGTCGACTGGTCGACCGTGACCCCCGCGTCCGAGATCACGTGGTGGAGCAACCACCCGGGCGCGTCGAAGCCGGTCGAGGAGGAGCTGATCAAGCGCTTCGAGGCCGAGCACCCCGACATCAAGGTCACGCTCGTCACGGCGGGCGCCAACTACGACGAGGTCGCGCAGCGGTTCCAGGCGGCGTCGCAGACGTCCGAGCTGCCGGACCTCGTCATCTCGTCCGACGTCTGGTGGTTCCGGTACCACCTGAACGACCAGATCATGCCGCTCGACGACGTGTTCGAGCACCTGGACGCCGACGCCGACGACTTCGTGCCCGCGCTGTACGGCGACTACGAGTACGACGGCCAGCACTGGGCCGCGCCGTACGCGCGCTCGACGCCGCTCTTCTACTACAACAAGGAGAAGTGGGCGGCCGCGGGCCTGCCCGACCGCGGACCCGAGACGTGGGCCGAGATGCAGGAGTGGTCGACGAAGCTCGCCGGCCAGGTTCCGGCGGACTCGAAGCCGCTCGGCCTGTCGACCGGCCCGTCGTGGGCCGCGTGGTGGTTCGAGAACATGATCTGGGGCCAGGGCGGGCAGTACTCCGACGAGTGGACGACGACGCTCGACACGCCCGAGGCGGTCGCGGGCGGCACGTTCCTCCAGGACCTCTTCCACGGCGACGAGGCCTACGCGACCGTCTCGGAGGACTCGGCCGTCGACTTCTCGTCCGGCGTCGTCGCGGCGACCATCGGGTCGACGGGCTCGCTCAAGGGCATCCTCGACGCGGCCACGTTCGACGTCGGCACGGCGTACCTGCCGGACGGCCCGCAGGGCGGCGGCACGCCGACGGGCGGCACGGGTCTGGCGATCCCGAAGGCGAAGTCGCCCGAGCAGCAGCTCGCCGCGGCGATGTTCCTGCAGTTCCTCACCGACACCGACCAGACCGCGTACTTCTCGCAGAACACCGGGTACATGCCGGTCCGCACGTCGGCCGTCGAGTCCGACGCGATGAAGGCCGTCTACGCGTCCACGCCGCAGTTCCGCACCGCTGTCGACCAGCTCGCCGACAAGGCCCGCTCGCAGGACTGGATCCGGGTGTTCGTGCCGGGTGCCGACCAGGTCCTCACCGAGGGCATCGAGCAGATCGTGCTGCGCGGCGAGGACCCGCAGAAGGCGTGGTCGTCGATCGCGCCCAAGCTCGACACCGCCTACCGTGAGAACGTGGAGCCGTACCTGTGACCAGGGTCGTCGCGCACCGGGGCAACTCGGCCGTCGCACCGCAGAACACGCTCGCCGCGTTCGAGGCGGCCGCCCGCGCGGGCGCCGACTCGATCGAGCTCGACGTGCAGCTGACGTCCGACGGGCACGTCGTGGTGATCCACGACGACACGCTCGACGCGACGACCTCCGGCACGGGCTGGCTCAAGGACACGCCGCTCGCGGCCGTCCGCGAGCTCGACGCCGGGGCGTGGTTCGCGCCCGCGTACGCCGGGCAGCGGGTCCCGCTGCTGGCCGAGGTGGTCGAGCTGCTCGACCGGCACCCGTCGCTCGACCTGCTGTGCGAGGTCAAGGGCGAGTGGACGGCCGACGAGGTCGCGCGCGTCACGGGGCCGCTGCGGGACGCGGGGCTCGCGGACCGCACGGTCGTGCAGAGCTTCTGGCCGGGCACGGTCGAGGCGCTGCGCGTCGCCGACCCGCAGATGCGGCGCGGGCTGCTGCTCGCGGAGGTCGGCGACGACCTGCTCGAGACGTGCGCCGCGCTCGACGTGACGATGGCCAACCCGCACGGGCTGCTGCTCCTGCAGCACCCCGACCTCGTGGACCGGCTGCACGCCGCCGGGCTGCGGGTCGCGGTGTGGACGCTCGACGAGCCCGCGCACTGGGCTGCGGCGGTCGAGGTGGGGGTCGACGAGATCATCACCGACCGGCCGGACCGTCTCGCGGGCTGGCTCGCCGCACGCCGGGTCACGCTGGGCTGACCGGCGACGCACGGGTCGTGAGGGGTTGCCGCCGTCTCCCGGCGGCAACCCCTCACGCTCTGGGACGGCGGTCGCGCGTCAGCCGTCGGGCTGGCCCGCGAGCAGCCAGCGGACCGTGCGGGTCGCGACGTGCCCGCCGCCGCGCGCGAGCGCCGTCCCGACGCGGCCGCGCCGCCGCAGACCCAGGCCGTCGGCCGCCCACGCGGGCAGCGACTCGACGGCCGCCGCCGTGAGGGCCGTGTACCCCGGCCGCAGCGTCCACGGCACGGGCGGCTCGCGCAGCAGGAACGTCGCGGCGTCGAGCGCCGCGGGCGTCGCACGCAGCACGGGCCGGTAGCCCTCGAGCGCCGCGCGTAGGTCGGCGACCGTCTCCGGCACGTCGACGGCGCCCAGCGCGCGGCCGATCCGCGCGGTCTGCGCGACGTACTCGTCGGCCCGCGCCGGGCTCAGCGGGTGCTGGCCGTAGCGCGTGTGCGCGTCGAGGAACGACTCGATCTCCGCGACGTGCACCCAGCGCAGCAGGTCCGGGTCGTCCGCCGCGTAGGGGATGCCCTCGGGGCTCACGCCGCGCACGCGCGCGTGGATCGTGCGGACCGCGTCGATCGCGGCCTGCGCGTCGTCGGCCGTGCCGAACACGGTCGTCGCGAGGAACGTGCTGGTCTGCGCGAGCCGCCCCCACGGGTCCTCGCGGAACGCCGAGTGCCCCGCGACGCCCGCCATCGCGGCCGGGTGCAGCGACTGCAGCAGCAGCGACCGGATCCCGCCGACGAACATCGACGCGTCCCCGTGCACGACCCGCACCGCCGCGTCGGGCCCGAACCAGCGCGGCCCCTCGCGGTGGTGGATGCGCTCGCGGGAGCGGTGCCCGTGCGGCCCGGCGACGCGCAGGAACAGCGCGCTGCCGGCGCGGGCGCGCCACTGGCGGACGGGGGCGGCGAGGCTCACGGACCCACGGTACGGACGCCGGACGACACCCGCGCGGCGGTCGGCGGGACGGTCCCCTGGGACGGTGGCCGGTGAGTCCGGGCGCCCCGCACGGTCGGTACCGCCACCGCCGCCCGCCCGGGCGCCGGACCTGCGAGGAGAGGCCCCGATGGACAGCACCCGCACCACCCTCCCGACCGTCACGCTCGCCGCCGTGCGCGGCACCGTGCCGACGGCCGGGCTGCCCGCGTTCTACGACGCCGCCTACCGGCAGGTCGCCGACGCCGCCGCGCGTGAGGGGTGGACGATCACCGGCCCGGCGGTCGGCTGGTACCACGGCATGCCGACCGACACGGTCGACCTGGCGGCGGGGTTCGCGGTCGAGGGTGCCGCGGCGGGGGCGACCTCGGGCGACGTGACGGTCGTCGAGCAGCCGGGCGGCGACGCGCTCGTGCTCACGCACACCGGCCCGTACGACGCGCTGCCCGACGCGTGGGCGCGCGTCGAGGGCGACCGCGTCGCGCTCGGCGTCGACGGGCGCGGCGACTTCTGGGAGGAGTACGTCACCGACCCCGAGCCCGGCGGCGACCCCGCGGCCAACGTCACGCGGCTCGTGCTGCCGCTGCGCGGCTGACCGTCGTACCCCGCCGGCGCGCGCCCGCGGCGCCGGGCCGGCGGGGTGCGCGGCGCGTGACCTTCAGCCCTCGCCGCCCGTGCGGCCCTCGAACAGCCCCACGTGGTTGCCGTCCGCGTCGGCGACGACCGCCCACCAGCTCGTCGCGTCGATCGGCTCCTTGCCGTGCAGCACGCGACCGCCCAGGTCGGCGACACGGCCCAGGACGTCGTCGATCGAGTCGACCTCGACGTAGCTGCGCGGCTGCGTGAAGCCCTCCGAGCGCGGCGCGAGCCCGCCGCCGCTCACGCCGTTCGGCGCCGACCACATGGGGTACCCCTCGAAGCCCGGGATCTCCCGGATCTGCCAGCCGAACAGCCCCTCGTAGAACCGCGTCGCGGCCGCCGTGTCCGCGACCGGGATGTCGACGTGCGTGATGTCGCCGTGCGCCATGACCGTCCCCCTCGACCCGTCGGTGGGCGGGCGCCCACCCGTGCTCCGGACGCTAGCCCTCGCCGCCCACGCGCGGAACCCGCGGCGCCGGGTCGACGCGCGTCGTCCGGTCGTCGCGGGTCGTCTCCGTCCCAGGGCGGTGGAAGGTCCGGTGGGCGGCCCGCGAGGATCGGGACATGCCCGACCCGTCGACCCCGCTCGCCTCGGCCCCGACCGCCGCGGCACCCCGCGTGCGCGCGGACCGGCAACGCCTCGGCACCGCCGTCGTGCTCGCCGTGCTGGTCGCGGCCTTCCAGCTGGCCACGCCGATCATGGGGTACTCGTGGTCGGGGGTCGTGGACCTGACGCCGGGGGCGGACGCGCGAGCCGTCGCCGGCGTCGCGGGGGTGGTGGTCGTCGCCGCGGTCGTCCTCGCGGTGTGGCGGCCCGTGCTCGCGACCGTCGTGGCCGCCGCACCGTTCGCGTTCCTGCCGTGGACCGGGTGGTTCATGGTCGGCTGGTACCTCGCGTTGGTCGGCGTCGCGCTGGTCGCGGCGCTGCGCACGTGGCGCGCGGCGCTGCCGCCGTACGCGGCCGCGCTGGGCCTGGCGGCCGTGTACTGCGGCGGCAACCTCGTGGGGTTCACGCCGATCGGTGCCGTCACGTCCGGGAGCGGCCCGCCGTTCCGGTGGCTGACGTTCGCGCTGTACGTCGTGTGGGTCACGGGTGCCGTGCTGGTCGCGCTCGCGTTCGGCGCCCGGCAGCGGACCCGCCGGCGCGAGGCGCTCGCGCAGCAGCAGGAGGAGCGCGCGCTCACCACCGACGCCCTCGCGCGCGAGCGGGCCCGCATGGCGCGCGACCTGCACGACGTCGTCGCGCACCACGTGTCGCTCATCGCGGTGCGCGCCGAGAGCGCGCCGTACCAGTACCCCGACCTCGACGCCGACGCGCGCGCCGTGCTCGCCGACGTCGCGCGCGACGCGCGCGAGGCGCTCGGCGAGCTGCGCGAGGCCCTCAACGTGCTGCGCCGCACCGACGACGACGCGTCCGTCGCGCGTCGTCCGCAGCCCACCGCGCACGACGTCGACGGGCTGGTCGCGGACGCGCGCGCCGCGGGTCAGGACGTGCGGGTCGTGGGGGAGTGGTCGCACGTGCCCGACGCCGCGGGGTACGTGCTGTTCCGGGCGCTGCAGGAGGCGCTGACCAACGCGCGCCGGCACGCGCCCGGCGCGCCGGTCGACGTCGAGCTCGTGCAGCGCGCCGGCGAGGTGGGGCTGCGCGTGTCGCAGCCGCTGACCGGACCGGCGGAGCCCGTGCGTCCCGGTCGCGGGCTCGTCGGCATGCGCGAGCGCGTCGACGCGCTGGGCGGCGAGCTGCGCGCCGACGCGACCGCGTCGCGGTTCGTCGTGGACGTCCGCCTGCCCGTGGCGGTGGCGCCGTGATCCGCGTGGTCGTGGCCGACGACCAGGCCGTGGTCCGGGCCGGCTTCGCGGCGATCCTCGCGGCCGCGCCCGACGTGGACGTCGTCGGGGACGCGGGCGACGGGGCCGTGCTGCTCGACGTCGTCGCCGCGCCGCGCCCCGACGTCGCGGTGGTCGACGTGCGCATGCCCGTGATGGACGGCATCGAGGCGACGCGCGCGATCGCCGCCGCGCACCCCGGCACGCGCGTGCTCGTCCTCACGACGTTCGACCTCGACGAGTACGTGTTCGACGCGCTGCGCGCCGGCGCGTCGGGGTTCCTGCTCAAGGACGTGCCGGCCTCGCGGCTCGTCGAGGCCGTGCGCGCGGTGGCCGACGGCTCGATGCTGCTCGGTGCGAGCGTCACCCGGCGGCTCGTCGAGGACTTCGCCGCGCGCGGTGACGCGCGGTCGCTGGCGGTGCTGACGCCGCGCGAGACCGAGGTCGTCGCGGCCGTCGCGCGCGGGCTGTCGAACGCCGAGGTCGGTGCCGAGCTGTTCATCACCGAGCCGACCGTGAAGTCCCACGTGTCGGAGGCGCTGCGCAAGCTCGGCTGCCGCGACCGCGTGCAGCTCGTCATCGCGGCCTACGAGGCGGGGCTGGTGCGGCCGGGCGCGCGCCGGGACGACTGATGACGGGGCTCGTGGTCGGGCTCGTCGTGACGGGGCTGCTCATGAGCCTGGTCGGGTCGTTCGCGCCGGTGTTCGCCGCGGAGGCGTACGTCGTGGGCGTCGCGCTCGCGCAGCCGCCACCCGTCGCGCTCGCGGTCGCGGGCGCCGTGGTCGTGGGTCAGACCCTCGGCAAGGCGGCCGTGCTCGCGTCGGTCCGCGCGGCGCCGCGGTGGGCGCCGGTGCGGGCGGTGCGGGTCGCGGTGGCGCGCGGCGCGCAGGGGCAGGCGGGGGGCGCCGACGCGTGGTGGTCGGGGCTCGCGGCCCGGACCGCGGCGTGGGTCGGGCCCGTGCAGCGGTGGACGGCCCGTGCCATGGGACGGCCGGCGGCACCGCTCGTGGTCGTGCTGAGCGGTGCCGTGGGGCTGCCCCCGCTGCTCGCGGTCACGGTGTGCGCGGGCTCCTCGCGGATGCGCGGCGGTGCGTTCGTCGCGGCGTGCGCAGCCGGGCGGAGCGTGCGGATGGGTGCGCTCGCGGTCGCGCCGGGCCTGCTCGCGGGCGGTGCGCTGCTGCTCTGAGCCGTGGGCCGGCCGCGCCCTCGCGCCCGCTACTCGACCCGGGCGATCCCGCGGGCCTCCAGCCCGGACCTGTCGGACAGGGCCACCTCCTTCATGAAGAACGCGACGACGAGACCCAGCACGGCGAGCGGCACGAGGTACCAGAACGCGGGCGCGAGGGCGTGGGCGTACGCGTCGACGACGACGTCGCGCAGCGCGCCCGGCAGCGTGCGCACGGCGTCGGGCGTCAGGGACTGCGCGCCGAACCCCCGCGGCACGTCCCCCGCGGGCGCGTCGCGCAGCGCGTCCCCCAGCTGCGTGACCAGGCGCGCGGTGAAGACGGTCGAGAACACGCTCGTGCCGACGGCTGCGCCGATCTCCCGCAGGAAGTTGTTGGTCGACGTCGCGACGCCCACGAGGTCGGGGGTCACCGAGTTCTGCACCGCGATGACGATCGTCTGCATGACGAACCCGAGGCCGAGCCCGAGGACGAAGATCATCGCGCCGAACGTCACCGTCGAGATGTCCGGCGTGAGCCGCGTGAGCCAGGCCAGCCCGACCGTCGCGACGCCCATGCCCACGATAGGGTAGGGCTTGTAGCGCCCGGTGCGCGTGATGAGCAGACCCGAGCCGAGCGCCGTGATCATCAGGCCGAGGGTCATCGGCAGCATCATGAGGCCGGCGTCGGTCGCGGTGGAGCCGCGCGCCATCTGCAGGAACGTCGGCAGGAACGACAGCGCCGCGAACATCGTCGTGCCGAACAGCAGCGCGATGGTCACCGAGACGGTGAACGTGCGGCTGCGGAACAGGTGCAGGGGGATCAGCGGGTCGGCCGCGCGCGACTCCGCGACCAGGAACGCGACCAGCGCGACGACCGTCCCCGCCACGAGCGCCCACAACGCCGGGTCGCCCCAGTCGTACCGGCGCTCGGAGGTGATCGTGCTCCAGCTCGTGAGGAAGACGACCCCCGAGGTGGTCAGGGTCAGCAGCACGGCGCCGAGGACGTCGAGGCGCGCCGGCGCGCGGCGCGTGGGCAGCCGCAGCCGGAACCACGCGATGCCGAGCGCCACCACGGCGACGGGCACGTTGAGCCAGAAGCACCAGCGCCAGCCTGGGCCGTCCGTGAACCAGCCGCCCAGCAGCGGGCCGATGACCGTGGCCACGCCGAACACCGCACCGATCGGCCCCATGAACTTGCCCCGGTCACGCGCGGAGACGATGTCGGCGATGATCGCCTGGCTGAGGATGACCAGGCCGCCGGCGCCCAGGCCCTGCGCCGACCGCCACACCACGAGCTCCGCGAACGACCCGGACAGCGCAGAGCCGGTCGAGCCGACGAGGAACAGCACGAGCGCGACGAGGAACGGCGTGCGCCGCCCCCACAGGTCGCCGACCTTGCCGTACACGGGCATGACGACCGCGATGGCCAGCAGGTACGCCGTGACGATCCAGCCCTCGCGGTCGGCCGCCCCCAGGTCGCCCACGATCGTGGGCAGCGCGGTGCTGACGACGGACTGGTCGAGGGCGGACAGGAACATCGCCGCCAGCAGCGCGCTGAAGATGACGTAGACCGTGCCGCGGGACAGCACGAGCTCCGGTGCGCCCGCGTCGGTCGGGGGGTGCGTGGTGCCGCTCATGGCGTGTCCTCGCTGCGCGTGGGGCCGCGGGCCCGCACCGTGCGCGGTGGCTCCCGCGGATGAGCACTGCCGGGGCGCACGGCCGGCAGTCGCGCCCCCTCCTCGAGTGTGCTGCGGGTCCCGCGGTGCCGCACGGCGTGCGGGTGGCGGGAGCGCGGGTCAGGGCTGCGGCGGGTCCTCGCCGACGAGCCCGTCGACGGCCTCGCGGAACAGGTCGGCGTGGCCGAGGTGCCGCGCGTACTCGGCGTTGAGGTCGATCAGCACGCGGCGGCGGCTGGGCCGGCCGTCCGGCCACTCGACGTCCGCGGGCGCGTCGAGGCCGCCGTCGGCGGTGATGCGCGCCCACGCCTCGCGCGACCGCGCGACCGCGGCCTGCCAGCCGCGGTAGAGCTCGGCGGGGGAGTCGTCGGCGGCGGAGCGCCAGTCCCACCCGGGCCAGTCGTCGGGCGTCGTGCCCGTCCACGGCTCGACCCACGGCCCGGCGCCCAGCCGGGTCGCGACGACGTCGTCCTCGACGAGCGTGAGGTGCTTGACGAGCCCCGCGAGGGTCATGGCGGACGGCGGGAACGCGCGGTGCAGCGCGGCGGCGTCGAGGCCGCCGACCTTCCAGGCGAACGTCGCGCGCGAGCGTTCGAGCATGAAGAGCAGGTGGTCGACCTCGCCCGCGTCGAGCGGGGGCTCGGTGATCGTGGTGTCGAGGGCGGGGGTGTCGTCGTCGCTCATGTCGCGACGGTAGGTCCGCGCCCGGTCGGCCGCCTTCCGGGCGGGCGGTCGGTCCGCCGCCTCCGGCGTCGTCCCGGACGTCGGGGGCCCGCGTGCGGGGTGTGATCACGGCCACGCGGTGCGCCGGGGGTTTGTCGACATCGCGTCGATAAGATATCGACAGAGCGTCGACAAAAGGCGCGTGCCACCACGTCGAGAGGTCTCACCGTGTTCCTCGCCCTGCGCGAGCTCGCGTTCGCGCGTACCCGCTTCGGACTCATGGGCGCCGTCGTCGCGCTCATCTCCGTCCTCATGGTCCTGCTGTCCGGGCTGTCCTCCGGCCTCGTCGTCGACGGCGTCTCGGGCCTGCTGCGCAGCCCCATCACCGCCGTCGCGTTCGCCGACGGCACCCGCACCGACTCCGCCTTCACCCGCAGCCTCGTGACCTCCGCCGAGCGCGACGCGTGGGCCGCGCGCGACGACGTCGCCGACGCCGAGCTGCTCGGCACGGCCATCGTCAACGCCCGCAACAACGACGGCACGCCCGTCGACCTCACGCTCTTCGGCGTCGAGCGCGGCGGCTTCGTCGAGCCCGCCACCGGCGAGGGCCGCGCGCTCGCGGGCGAGGGCGAGGTCGTCCTCTCGTCGTCCGCGCGCGACGAGGGCGTCGAGATCGGCGACGTGCTCACCGTCGACCGCGTCGGCACGGAGCTCGAGGTCGTCGGCTTCACGACCGACCAGCGCACCTTCGGGCACGTCGACATCGGCTTCCTCGACCTGCGCACCTGGCAGGAGGTGCACGCCGGCGTGCCCGACGGCGGCCCGCTGCCCGCCGACACGTACGACACCGCCTCGGTCGTCGCGCTGCGCGGCGTCGACGGCGCCCTGCCCGACCTCGCCGCGGGGGACGCCGCCGCCGGCACCGCGGCCCGCACCGTCGAGGACGCGTTCGACTCCTCGCCCGGCTACAGCGCCGAGATCATGACCATGCAGCTCATCCAGGGGTTCCTGTACGCGATCTCCGCGCTCGTCGTCGGCGCGTTCTTCACGCTCTGGACCGTGCAGCGCACGCGTGAGCTCGCCGTCATGCGCGCCATCGGCGCGTCCACGCGCTACCTCGTCACCGACGGCCTCGCGCAGGCCGCGATCCTGCTCGTCGCGTCCGTCGGCGTCGGGCTCGGCATCGGCCTCGGCCTGGGTGCGCTCGTCACCGGCACCGGCATGCCGTTCGCGCTCGAGACGGGCCCGATCGTCACCGGCGCGGTCCTGCTGCTGGGCCTCGGCCTGGCCGGGGCCGGCGTCGCCACCGTCCGCATCGCCCGGGTCGACCCGGTCACCGCGCTGGGAGAGAACCGATGACCACCACCACCTCCACCACCCGCACCGGCCTCGGCCTCCACGACGTCACGCTGACCTTCGGGGACGGCGACACGCAGGTCGCCGCGCTCGACCACGTCGACCTCGCGGTCGCCCCGGGCGAGATCGTCGCCGTCGTCGGCCCGTCCGGCGCCGGCAAGTCCAGCCTGCTCGCGGTCGCCGGCGGCCTGACGCGCCCCACCTCGGGCCGCGTCACGGTCGACGACGCCGCGCTCACGCAGCTCTCGGGCCGCGCGCTGGCCCGGTTCCGCCGCGACCACCTCGGCTTCGTCTTCCAGTCCGGCAACCTCGTGCCCGCGCTCACGGCGATCGACCAGCTGCGCCTCGTCGAGAAGATCACCGGCCGCCCGGCCGCGACCCCGCCCGCCGAGCTGCTCGAGGCCGTCGGCATGACCCCGCACGCGCACCGGCGCCCCGGGCGGCTGTCGGGCGGCGAGCGCCAGCGCGTCGGCATCGCCCGCGCGCTCGTCGCGTCGCCGTCGGTCCTGCTGGTCGACGAGCCGACCGCCGCGCTCGACCGCCGCCGCAGCCACGAGATCGTCGAGCTGCTCGCACGCCAGACGCACGACCGCGGGTTCGCTACGGTGATGGTCACCCACGACCACGACGTGCTCGAGCACTGCGACCGCGTGCTGGAGATGGTGGACGGGCGCCTGTCGCCCGCCTGACACGAGGAGGACGCGTGCCCCGGATCACCGCAGCATCGGTCCCGGAGCACCGCGAGGCGCAACGCCGGGCGATCCTCGACGCCACGCGCGCGCTGCTCACCGAGCGCCCCGACGTCGAGCCCACGTTCGCGGACGTCGCGGCGCGGGCCGGCCTGGGGCGCTCGAGCATCTACCACTACTTCCCGTCCCGCGAGGACCTGTTCCGGGCGGTCGTGGTCGACGCCCTGCCGCGGTGGCGCGAGGCCGTCACCGCGGCGACCGACGCCGCCGGGACGCCCCTCGACAAGGTCGTCGCCTACGCCGACGCGAACCTCACGCTCGTCGCGGACGGCGAGCACGCGGTGATCTCGTCGCTCGCGACGTTCCACCCCCGTGCGTTCAGCGACCCGTGGGTCGCCGACATGCACGGGCGGCTCATGGACCCGCTGCTCGACGCGCTGCGCGACGCGGACCTCGACGCGCCCGAGGTCGTCGCCGAGCTCGTCACCGCGGTGGTGCACCGCGCGAGCGCGCTCGTCGAGGGCGGGGCGGACGTCGAGGTCGTGCGCGACGCGATGCGGCGGCTGCTCGCCCGCCGACCCTGACGGTCGGGCAGGCGGGCGCTCGGACGGGCGCTCGGGCGGTCGGTCAGACGGGCGTCGCCAGCGCGGCCCGGGCCCCGGCCCGCAGCGCGTCCGCGACCGCGTCGAGCGCCGCCGTGCGCAGCGACCACTGCTGCCAGTGCAGCGGCACGTCCACCGCGTCGTCGGTCAGCGGCACCAGGCGGCCGGCGCGCTCGTCGGCGTCGGACTGCTGCGCCGGGAGCATGCCCCAGCCGAACCCGAGCCGGACCGCGGCGGCGAAGTCCGCCGACGCGGGCACGAGGTGGCGCGGCGGACGCGCGGGGTCGACGCGCCGCGCGCGCAGCCAGCGGTCCTGCAGGCGGTCGGCGGCGTCGAACACGACCACGGGGGCCACGGCGAGCGCGGCCGCGCGCGGGCCGTCGGGGAACCAGCGGTCGACGAACGCGGGCGCGGCCATCGGCCGGTAGCGCATGACGCCCAGCGGCTCGACCGTGCACCCCTGCACCGCGACGGCCTGCGACGTGACCGCGCCCATCACGGACCCGTCGCGCAGCAGGTCGGCCGACCGCTCCTGGTCCTCGCGGACCAGCCGCAGCGCGACGTCCCCGGCCAGCGGTGCGAGCGCGGGCAGCGCCCACGTGGCCAGCGAGTCGCCGTTGACCGCGAGCGTCACGTGCGGGACCGTCGCGTCGCCCGCGAGGTGGCGGGTCGCGTCGGCCGTGAGGGCGTCGAGCTGGCGCGCGAGGCGCACGAGCGGCTCGCCCGCGGCCGTCGGGCGCACGGGCCGGTCGCGGCGCAGCAGCACCGCGCCGGCCCGCTGCTCGAGCGCCTTGATGCGCTGGCTGACCGCCGACGGCGTCACGTGCAGCGCGCGGGCGGCGGCGTCGAACGTGCCGAGGTCCACCGCGGCGGCGAGCGCGCGCAGCTGCCCCAGGTCCCAGTCGGCCATGCAGCCACGCTAACGGTCCGTGCAGAACTTTCGCTGTACTGGTGGTCGCGCGGTGCCTAGCGTCGTCCGCATGTGGACGTCCGCCCTCGCCGGCCTCGGGTTCGGCCTCGCGCTCATCGTCGCCATCGGCGCGCAGAACGCGCACGTGCTGCGCCAGGGCCTGCGGCGCGAGCGCGTCGGCGCCGTCGTCGCGGTGTGCGCCGCGTCCGACGTCGTGCTGATCGTCGTCGGCACCGCGGGCGTCGGTGGCACCATCGCCGCCAGCCGCGCGCTCACGGTCGTCATGACCGTGCTGGGCGCCGGGGTGCTGCTCACCTACGGCGCGCTCGCGGCCCGGCGCGCGGTGCGCGGCGGCGAGACGCTCGTGGTCGAGCCGGTGCCGGTCGCGGCCGGTGCGGCACCCGGCGGTGCGCCGCTCGTCGCCGTCGGGGCGGGGGGCGGTGACCTGGCGGCCGAGGCGGCGGTCGACGCAGGCGCGGCGCTCCCGGCCGCGACCGGTGACGGCCGGGCCGCGCGCGAACGGGGTGGTGACGGCGGGACCGGGACGACGGCCACCGGCGCGCGGCCGGGCGGACGCGTGCGGCTCGGCGCGGTCGTCGCGACGACCCTCGCGCTCACGTGGCTCAACCCGCACGTGTACCTCGACACCGTGGTGCTGCTCGGGTCCGTGGCCGCCGGGCACGGGGACGCCCGGTGGTGGTTCGCCGCCGGGGCGTGCGTCGGCAGCGTCGTCTGGTTCACCGCGCTCGGGTACGGCGCCGCGCTGCTGCGCCCCGTGTTCGCGCGCCCCGCCGCGTGGCGCGTCCTCGACGCCGTGATCGCTGCGGTGATGGCGACCATCGCGACGACCCTCGTCCTCGACCTGCTCGCGTGACCCCCGCGCCGAGCCCCACCTCGCCCGGTCCTCCTCGACGGGCAGCGGCACGGCACGACGGACACCCGCGTGCCGCTGTCTGTCGTCCGTGCCGCTGTCCGTGGGCGGTGCGGGAGCGCGGGGGTACGGGGGGCGGACGCGCGGGGGATGGGGGCGGGGTGGGTGCGGCGGCGGTGGGGGCTGCGGCGGGTGGCGGTGGGGACGGACGTCCCGCGGCGGCCGGTGCGGTGGACGGGACGCTGCCGGGGTGGACCCGATCACGACCGAGCGCCTGACCCTGCGCGACTTCCGCCCCGACGACGGTGCGGTGCTGCACGCGTACCTCGGCGACCCCGACGTCGTGCGGTTCGAGCCCTCCGGCCCGCAGGACCGTGCGGTGTGCGACCGGCAGGCCGCCGAGCGGGCCGACGACCCGCGGTTCGTCGCGGTCTGCCACGGCGACGTTCCGCACGGCGCCCGACGGCACGCCCGTGTGGCACGACGCCTACCGGTACGCGGTGCTCGCGCGCGAGTGGCCCACGTCGCCCTGACGGCGCGCGGGGAGCGGGAACACGACGGCCCCGGGGCGTGGTTGCCCTCGGTATGCGTGCCATCACCTACGACCGCTTCGGCGGCTCCGACGTCCTGCAGCTCACCGACCTCCCGGAGCCGAAGGTCGGCCCCGACAGCGTGCTCGTGCGGGTGCGCGCCGCGTCCGTGAACCCCGTCGACTTCAAGGTCCGCCAGGGGTACCTCGACCCGATCATGGACATCCAGTTCCCGGCCGTGCCGGGCTGGGACGTCGCGGGCGTCGTCGAGCGCGTCGGCCTCGACACCCCGGAGCTGTCCGTGGGTGACGAGGTCTACGGGTACGTGCGCCGCGACTGGCTGCACGGCGGCACGTTCGCCGAGTACGTGGCCGCACCCGTGCGGACGCTCGCGCGCAAGCCCGCGTCGCTGAGCTTCGAGGAGGCGTCGGCCGTGCCGCTGGCCGGGCTCACGGCCTTCCAGACGATCGAGCGCGCGGGCGTCGCCGCGGGGCAGACCGCGCTCGTGCACGCCGCCGCCGGCGGCGTGGGGCAGTTCGCGGTGCAGATCCTGCGGGCCCGGGGCGTGCGCGTCATCGGCACGGCGTCCGAGCGCAACCACGACCACCTGCGCGCGCTGGGCGCCGAGCCCGTGACGTACGGCGAGGGCCTGGTCGACCGCGTGCGCGCGCTCGCGCCGCAGGGCGTCGACGTCGTGCTCGACTACGGCAGCGACGACCTCGTCGCCACCACGCGCGCGGTGCTCGCCGACGGCGGCACGGTCGCGTCGATCGTCTCGGCCGACGCGCGCACCGAGCTCGGCGGCCACTACGTGTGGGTGCGGCCCAGCACGGCCGACCTGGACGCGCTCACCGCGCTCATCGAGGACGGCGCCGTGAAGGTTGACGTCGCGCAGGTCTTCGACCTCGCGGACGCCGCCGCGGCGCACGACCTCGTGGCCGGCGGGCACGTGCGCGGCAAGGTCGTCGTCCGCGTCTGACGTCGGTGCGCCGCGCGACCGGGCGGAGCTCGCGCTCAGCGCGCGAACAGCACCGTGCCGTCGGCGTCCCGCACCGTCGCGTGCGGTGCGTCGGTGACGTCGAGCTCGACGTGCAGGCGGTGCGCGCCGTCGGCCGACGTCGCGGTGTACCGGTACCGCGTGTTCGACAGCTCGTCGGCGGTGGTCCGGGCGGTGTGCAGCCACGCGTGCCGGCGGCGCAGCGCGACGAGCTCGCGGTGCACGGCCAGCACGTCGTGGGCGTGCGCGTCGACGTCGGCGGGCGACGCCGGCAGCGCGGGTCGGATCGCGTCGTCGCCGCCCTCGCGCTCCTCCTTCAGCCCCGTCCAGCCGAGCTCGTCGCCGTAGTACAGGGACGGAACGCCGCCCACGGTCATGAGCACGACGAGCGCGAGCACGGCCGCCTCGGGCCCCACCTGCGTCGCGATCCGCGTGACGTCGTGGTTGCCGACGAACGTCTGCGGCACGAACGCCTCGAGGAACTCCGCGTGCCGCCCGAGCGCGTGGTCGAGCTCCCAGAAGTTCCGGTCGAGCAGGCTGCTCCAGACGGCCTTCCACAGCTCGTACTGCGTCACGGAGTCCATGCCGGACGCCGCCACGACCCCCGCGTAGTCGCCGTGGATGACCTCGCCGACCACCCACGCGTCGGGGTGCCGCTCGCGCACCGCCGGCAGCACGCGCGCCCAGAACGCGGGCGGCACCGCGTACGCGGCGTCGAGCCGCCAGCCGTCCACGCCGCGGTCCAGCCAGTGCGTCATGACGTCGGTGACGTACGCGGCCACCGCCGGGTCGTCGTGGTTCAGCGCGACGAGCGCGCGGTGCCCCTCGAAGTCCGCCGTGCGGGGGCCGTCGGGGTGGTCCCAGTCGACGCGCACGAACCCCGCGCGCGGGCCGTCGCGGCCCTCGGCGAGGACCTGCGTCACCACCGGGTGCTCGGCGCCGACGTGGTTGAAGACGCCGTCGAGAACGACGCGCAGCCCGCGCGCGTGGGCCTGCTCGACGAGCCGGTCGAGGTCCTGGTCGGTGCCCAGGCGCGGGTCGACGCGGTAGTGGTCCGTCGTGTCGTAGCCGTGCGTCGACGACGCGAACACCGGGCCCAGCAGCAGGCCGTTCGCACCGAGCTCGACCACGTGGTCGAGCCAGGGGAGGAGCCGGTCGAGGCGGTGCGGCTCGTGCGCGTCGTCGGGCTCACGGACCGGAGCGCCGACCGCACCCAGCGGGTACACGTGCCACCAGATCACGTGCTCGACCCAGCTCACGACACCACCTCCCGTGCCGTGACCCTAGCCCCCGAGGGCCCGGGTCTCCTCGACGAGGGCCCGCAGGTGGGCGGGCGGCACGGCGAGCGGGTACGAGCAGGCCGGTGCCACGACCAGGCGCCCGCCGGTGGCCGCCCACGCCGCGCGGACGGCCGCGCGGACGTCCGCCGGCGTGCCGTCGCGCAGCACGCTGACCTGGTCGACGCCGCCGAGGACCGGGCGTCCCGTCAGGCGCATGCCCTCGGCCAGCGCGGGGCCGGGTCCGGTGTGCTCCCAGCTGACGAGCTCGGCGGGCAGCGCGGGCGCGACCTCGAGCAGCGGCTCGGGGAGGTGGAAGTGCACGACGCGCAGCCAGGTTGCGGAGGCGGCCTCGAGGACCTGCCGGTCGCCGTCGAGCGCGACCTCGCGGTACGTGCCGGCGTCGACCAGGCGGTGCGAGGCGGGGAACAGCGAGAGGTAGACGCCGTCGGCCCCGGCGTCGACGAGCGCCTCGACGAGCGCGACGAGCGTCCGCGTGATGGTCGCGAGGCCCGCGACGACGGCCGCGCGGTCGTCGCGCAGGTGCGTCAGCAGCACGTCCTCGCCCGCGAGGTACCGGGCGACGGACAGCGGGCTGAACACGGTCGGGAGCACCGGCACGTCGGGGCCGACGCGTGCGCGCGCGAGGCGCACGGTCGTGATCTCGCGCGCGAGGCTCACGACGTCGGCCGGCACGAGCTCGGGCAGCGCGTGCCAGTGCGCGGGCTCGCTCACGGGCCGGTGCAGGTAGTCGCGGACGCCCAGGGGGTCCCCGCGGTCGACGGTCCGGGCGCCCCAGCCCTCGGCGAGGTAGGCCGCGGACGGCGTGAGCTTGAGGACGTCGAGGTCCAGCGCGTCGCGGTGCCGGACCTCGGCGTCGACGTGCGCGGCGGCGTCCTGGTCGGCGCCGGGCCAGTGCCGCCACACGGTCACGGCGGGGCGGTCGGGTCGCTCGCCCGCGAGGGTCGCGCGGACGCGCTCGGCGGGGGTCACGTGGCCGCGACCTGGGAGCGTGCGGCGTCGGCCAGCAGCCGCGCGAGCTCGGCGAGGTGCGCGTCGGCGGGCAGCTGCGGGCTCGCGACCCGCAGCAGGGGCCGCGCGGGTGCGCCGACGAACGTCCGGCCCGACGCGACGAGCGTGATGCCGTGGCCGGAGAGCTCGGCGAGGGCCTGCGCCTCGTCGTGCGCGGGCAGCCAGACCAGCAGGCCGCCGGGGGACACGACGGCGTCGGTGCCGAGGTCCGCGAGCGCGGCGACGAGGTTCTGCGCGGTCGTGAGGTAGTCGCGGGCCGCCGCGTCGGCGAACGCGCGCGCGGCGGGGTCGAGCAGCATGTGCGCGAGCGCGTTCTGCAGGATGCGGCTCTGCGCGAGGATCCCGTGGCTGCGCAGCAGGCGGATGCGCTCGACGAGCTCGCGCGCGCCGCCGACGACGGTGGTGCGCAGGTCGAGGCCGAACGCGCGGCAGTACGACGCGAGCCGGACGACCCGGTCGGGCAGGAGCGTGCCGAGCGTGTGGGTGCCACCGGGGTGCAGCGTGCCGAGGACGTCCTCCTCGACGACCCAGGCGTGCGGCGCCCGGGTGCGCAGGACGTCCGCGAGCTCGGCGGCGCGGTGCGGGTCGAGCACGCTGTCGACCGTGAGCGTGCCCTCGGGCTGCAGCAAGAAGGTCGTCGCGCCGGCGGCGAGCGCGGCCGCGAGCGAGCCGGGCTCGGGCCCGCGCTCGTCCGACGTCACGGGCACGACGCGGTAGCCGAGCGAGCGCAGGTTGGCGACGGTGCCCGGGGTCGTGGGCTCCTGCACGGCGACGGTCCCGCCGGGCGGGGTCGCGGCCTCGCAGGTCAGCAGCGCGGCCTCGCCCGAGCCGGAGACGGTGCTCCACTCCTGCGCGGGGAACGGCCACTCGCCCTCGACGGCGGTGCGCAGCAGGTCGGTGATGTGCTCGCGCGCGAGCGAGTGGGTGCGGGGCTCGGCGAGGCTGAGCTCGAACGCGCGGCGCAGGTCGGGCAGGTCCTCGGCGGCGGGGTGCGCGCTCGTGAGGTCGACGGACGCCCAGCCGTCGAACTCGCGGGGGGCGGCGGCCTGCGGCCACGCGTCGGCGCCGACGACGACGGTGCCGCCGCGGCGGCGCGTGCGCACGAGGCCCTTCTCGACGAGGCGCGCCCACACGGCGGCGATCGAGGACGTGCTCGCGCCGCTCGCGGCGGCGAGGTCCTTGATGGTGGGCAGCCGGGTGCCCGGCGGCAGCGAGCCGTCGGTGATGCGGCTGACGAGCAGCTCGGTGAGCGCGCGCGGCGGCAGCCCCTGCACGTCGGTGAGCAGGAGGTCGGTGACGTCCTCGCGTGGCGCCCCCTGGCGCGTCGGTCCCTGGGCCATAACATCCGAGAACATAGCGGTACCCCGGTGCCGCGTGCGAGGCCGTCCGTGCGCACGGGCTCGCGACCCCGTGGCGCTCGTGCCGCTGCGGCCCGGGGCGATCTCAGCAGGTGAGAGTCGCGTGAGGCCGATGGACGCCCGACCAGGTCTCCACTATCTTCACCAAATGTGTCGGGAAATCATCCGCTAGATAACTCGGTGACGGGGATCGCCGAGCGCGTGCGCTCGGGCGCCCTGAGCGCCGTGGCGGTCGTCGAGCGCGCGCTCGACGCGATCGACCGGCTCGACCAGGACGTCCGCAGCGTCGTCTGGCGCGACGACGACGCCGCGCTCGCGCGCGCCGCCCGCCTCGACGCGCTCGTCGCCGACGGCCGCGACGTCCCCCCGCTCGCGGGCGTGCCGATGACGGTCAAGGACCTCTTCGCCGTCGCCGGTCAGCCCCAGGGCCGTGCGTCGCTCGCGTACGACGACGACCCCGCACCCCGCTCGGCGCTGCTCGTCGACGCCGCCGTCGACGCGGGCCTCGTGCAGGTCGGGCGCGCCGCCGCGCCCGAGCTCGGCATGACCACGTCGGGCGAGAGCGACCGCTGGGGCGTGACCCGCAACCCGTGGGACCTCGACCGGTCGCCCGGCGGGTCCAGCGGCGGCTCCGCGGCGTCCGTCGCCGCCGGGATCGTGCCCGTCTCGCTCGCGAGCGACGGCGGCGGCTCGATCCGCGTGCCCGCCGCCTTCTGCGGCGTCGTCGGCCTCAAGCCGTCCCGCGGCCTGCTGCCCACGCGCGTGCAGGGCTGGGCCGGCGGTGCGGTCGAGGGCGCCATCACGCGGACCGTGCGCGACAGCGCCTACGTCCACACGCACCTCGCGCGCGACGACCGGCACGCGTGGACGCTGCGCGGCGGGCCCGCGCCCGACCTCGTCGCCGCGCTCGAGCGCCCCACGCCCGCGCTCCGCGTCGGCCTGCTCACCGAGGCGTTCGACCCCGCGATCGACGTCGACCCCGCGTGCGCCGCGGCCGCGCGCGGCGTCGCGGACCGGCTCCGGGCCGCGGGCCACGACGTCGTCGACGTCCACCCGAGCGCGGCCACCGCCGAGGTCATGGACATCTACCCGCGCACGATCATCCCGACGTGGCTCGCGCTCGACCCGCCGCCGCGGCCCGAGCTGCTGCCCGCGCACGTGCAGCGGCACCTCGCGCACGCCGCCGGGATCGACGCGACCACCTACGTGCGCGAGGTCCTGCGCTTCCAGGAGCTCGCGCGGCAGATCGTCGCGGACCTGTTCGACGACCTCGACCTGCTCGTGACCCCCACGACCGCGACGCGCGTCCCCGCGGTCGGCGAGGTCCGCGCCGAGCTCCTCGCCGCCGGGGGCCCGACGTCGCGCACCTGCGCCGTCTACGAGCGCACGCTCGCCTTCACGACCGTGCCCAGCGTCATCGGCTCGCCCGCGCTGTCGCTGCCGACGCACGTCGACGACGACGGGCTGCCGCTGGGCGTCCAGCTGGTCGGGCGTCAGCGCGGCGACGGCCTGCTGCTGCAGGTCGGCCGGGACCTCGAGGAGCAGCTGCGCTGGACGGACCGATGTCCGTCCGTCGCGCCCCGCTGACCCGTCGACCCACCCCAGGAGCACGTCGCCATGTCCCCCCGCACCACCTCCCTCACCACCTCCCGCGCCACCTCTCTCACCGCGCTGCGCACCGGCGCCGTGCTGTCCGTCGCCGCGCTCACCCTCACCGCCTGCGGCGCCTCGACCGACGGCGGCACCGGCACGTCCGGCGACGCCACCGCCGACGGCGACCTGTCCGGCCAGACCCTCACCGTCGCCGCGTACGCCGGCTCGTGGGGCGAGTCGTTCACCAAGGCGTTCGTCGAGCCGTTCGAGGAGGCCACCGGCGCGACCGTCGAGCTGGTCCCCGGCGGTCCCGCCGAGTGGCTCACCGCGCTGCGCTCGTCGTCCGGCGGCGAGCCCGCCTACGACCTCGTCGCGTTCACGCCGAACGTCATCCCGAGCGCCGTCGCCGCGCGCGTCGTGCAGCCCCTCGACACCGACCGCGTCGCCGACTGGGCCGACCTCAACACGACGCTCGTCGCGCAGAGCAACGTCGGCGACGTGCAGTACGGGCTGCCGCTCACCGTCGGGTCGACCGGCCTGGCCTACCGCACCGACCTCGTCACCGACCCGCCCACCGACTGGTCGGACGTGTTCCGGCCCGAGCTGTGCGGCCACGTCGGCGTCTCGCCGCTCACCTTCAACACGGGCGTCGAGTTCCTCGCCGGTCTCGTCAACGAGGCCGGCGGCTCCCTCACCGACCCGGCCGACGTCGACGCCGCGTTCGACCGGCTCCAGGACCTCGCCGACTGCGCGTCCGCGTTCCCGGCGGACGGCACGTCCGTCGAGACGGCGCTCGCCAACGGCGACGCGTGGATCTCCGCGCACTGGGACGGCCGCGCGTTCGTCCAGCAGAACCAGGGCCTGCCCATCGGCTACGCGTACCCCGCGTCGGGCTCCGTCGGCGCGCTGACCTCGTTCTTCGTCACCGAGGGCACCACGCACGAGGACCTCGCGTACGCGTTCCTCGACTACCTCGCGTCGCCCGAGCACCAGCCGGTCTTCTCCGAGGGCACCTGGTACGCGGCGTCGAACGACACCAACGTCTACCCCGAGAAGTTCGCCGAGCAGATCACCAGCGGCCCCGGCGCGTACGACGACTTCGTGTGGGTCGACTACGAGGCGATCACGCCGCAGCTGGCCGACCTGCAGGCGCGCTGGCAGGAGATCTTCGGCTGATGACGTCGGGACGCGTCGAGGTCCGTGACCTGCGGCTCGGCTACCACGGTGAGCTCGTCCTCGCGCTGGACGAGCTCACCGTCGAGCCGGGCGAGTTCGTCTCCGTGCTCGGACCCTCCGGGTGCGGGAAGTCCACGCTGCTGTCCGCGCTCGCGGGCTTCGTCGAGCCCATGGCCGGCACGGTGCACATCGACGGCGAGGACGTCACGCACGTCCCGCCGCACCGCCGCGAGACCGGCATGGTCTTCCAGAGCTACGCGCTGTTCCCCCACCTGACCGTGCGCCGGAACCTCGAGTACGGGCTGCGCGCCCGCAAGGTCCCGCGCGCCGAGCGCGACGCGCGCGTCGCCGAGGCGCTCGCGCTCGTCGGCCTCGAGGACTTCGCCGGCCGGTACCCCCGGCAGCTGTCCGGCGGGCAGCAGCAGCGCGTCGCGATCGCGCGCTCGCTGGTCACCCGCCCGCGCGTGCTGCTGCTCGACGAGCCGCTGTCGAACCTCGACGCCAAGCTGCGCCGGTACATGCGGCACGAGCTGCGCGAGCTGCAGCAGCAGGTCGGCACCACCATGGTGTTCGTCACGCACGACCAGTCGGAGGCGCTCGCGACGTCCGACCGGGTCGTGCTGCTCGCGGGCGGCCGGCTCGAGCAGGTCGGCACCCCCGAGGACCTGTACCGCCGCCCGCGCACCGCGTTCGTCGCGGACTTCGTGGGCGCGGCGAACGTCCTCGACGTGCGGACCGGGCCCGGCGGCGAGCCCCGGGTGCTGGGGCGTCCCTACGACGTCGCCGCGCCCGCGCCGGCGCGCGTCGCGCTGCGGCCCGAGGTGCTGCGGCTGCGGGCCGTGACCGGCACCGACCCGGAGGGCTCCGTCGTCACGGTCGTGTCCGTCGGCTTCGGCGGCGAGCGGTACGACTACCGCGTGCGCACGGCGGACGGACGGACGCTGCTGGTCTCGCCCCCCGCCGACACCGCGCCGCACCCCGTCGGGACGTCGGTCGCGCTGCACTGGGAGCCCGGAGCCGTCGTGCCGCTCGCCGACGAGGACGGCGCCGCGTGAGCGCGGTCGCGGCGGCGCCCCGCGCACGGCGGTGGCCCCGCGTGCGCCCGGGCGTCGTGCCCGCCGTGCTCCCGACCGTGTTCGTGCTCGTCGCGTTCCTGCTGCCGCTCGCGGGCCTCCTGGTGCTGTCGCTGCGACCCACCGACGCGTTCAACTTCGCGCTGCCCGGGTTCAGCCTGCGGCAGTACCGCGAGGTGCTCACCACGCCCTACCTGTACCGCTCGCTGCTGGAGAGTCTGTCGCTCGCGGTGCGCGTCAGCGTGACCTGCCTCGTCCTGGCGTACCCGGTCGCGTGGTACCTCGCGCGCGCCGCGCACGGGTGGCGCAAGACCCTCGTGTTCACGGTGACGCTCTCGCCGCTGCTCGCGTCCGAGGTCGTGCGGTCCTTCGGCTGGCGCATCGTCATGGCCGGCGAGGGGCCCGTGAACCGCACGCTGCAGGCGCTCGGCCTCACCGACGCGTCGCTGCCGCTGCTGCGCTCGCCGTGGACCGTGTTCCTCGCGGTCGTCCACGTGCTGCTGCCGTTCGCGGTCATCGCCCTGACGGCCTCGCTCGGGGCCATCGACGACGCCGTGCTGCGCGCGTCGGCCGACCTCGGCGCGTCCGCCGCGCAGACGTTCCGGCGGGTCGTGCTGCCGCTGTCCGCGCCCGGCCTGGTCGCGGGCGCCGTCATCGTCTTCTCGCTCACCATGGGGATCTACGTGACCCCGCTGCTCGTCGGCGGGGCGAACCAGCCGCTCGCGGGCCTGCGCGTGCAGAGCGAGGCGATGGTGACGTTCAACCAGCCCCGCGCGGCCGCGCTGAGCTTCGTGCTGCTGCTCGTGACGCTCGTCGTGTGCGCGGTCGTCACCGCCGTCGGGCGCCTCGCCGAACGGGGGACCCGTGCCTGACCGGTCGCGCACGCACCGGCGCACGGCCGGCCGCGTCGCGGCCGCGGTCCCCGTCGCCCTGGTGTGCGCGTTCCTGCTGCTGCCGCTCGTGGTCGTCGTCGTCAGCTCGTTCGCGGCGCAGAACAGCTTCCGGTTCCCGCCCGAGGGCTTCTCGCTGCGGTGGTACGGCGAGGTCCTCGGCAACCCCGCGTGGGTGTCGTCGCTCGCGGTCTCGGCGCGGCTCCTGCTCGTCGTCGTGCCCGTGGTCGTGCTGCTGGGGACCCTCGGCGGGTACGCGGTCGGCGCGGGGGACTTCCGCGGCCGGCGTGCGCTCTCGCTGCTGTTCGTGTCGCCGATCATGGTGCCGTCCGTGATGCTCGGGCTCGCGCTGCTGCACCAGCTGCAGGTCGCGGGCCTCGTCGGCTCCGCCGTGGGGCTCGTGCTCGCGCACGTCGTCGTCACGTTCCCGTTCTGCGTGCGGGTCGTGGCCGTGAGCGCCGCCGCGCTCGACGCGCGCCTCGTGCGCGCCGCGCAGGACCTCGGCGCGTCCCCGCTGCGCGCGTTCCTCACGGTCACCGTGCCGCTGCTGCGGCCCGGGATCGTCGCGGGCGCGTTCCTCGCCGCCGTCATCTCGCTCGGCGAGGTCGCGGTGTCGGTGTTCGTGTCCGGCGCCCGCACCGTGACCGTCCCCGTGCGCGTCTACTCCGCCGTGCAGGTGCAGATGGAGCCGTCGGTCGCCGCGATCTCCACGCTCATGCTCGTCGCCGCCGTCGCGGTGATCGCGGTCCTCGACCGCACCCTGCGCATCTCCCGCTTCCTCTAGGACCCCACCATGACCGCAGCACCCCGGTGGCGCGTCGGCGTCGACGTCGGCGGCACGTTCACCGACCTCGTCGCCGTGCCCACGCACCGCACCGGCCACGACCTGTCCCGCCTCGTCGCGCACAAGGTCGCCAGCACGCCCCACGACCCGGCCGCCGCGGTCGAGGAGGGGCTGCGCGGCCTCGCCGAGCGCGGCGTGGCCTTCGCGAACGTCGCGTCGGTCACCCACGGCACGACCATCGGCCTCAACGCGATCCTGCAGCGCCGGGGCGCGCGCGTCGCGGTGCTCACGTCCCGCGGGCACCGCGACCTCGTGCAGATCGGCCGCGCGCGGCTGCCCCGCTCGTTCGACCTGCACGCGGTGCCGCCCGCACCGCTCGTGCCGCGCGACCGTGTCGTCGAGGTCGACCTGCGCTTCGGCGCCGACGGCGTCCCCGTCGCGACGCTGGACGAGCCCGCGTACGCCGCGGCCCGGGACACGCTCGCGGCGACGACCGCCGCGGCGGTCGCGGTCTGCCTGGTGGGCGGGTACGCGGCACCCGCCGCCGAGGCCGCCCTCGCCGCGCGGCTCACCGCCGACCTCGGGGTGCCCGTCACGTCCGCGGGCGCGCTGTGGCCCGAGTCCGGCGAGTACGAGCGCACGGTCCTCGCGGTCCTCGACGCGCAGGTCCGGCCGCTCATGACCGCGTACCTCACGTCGCTGCGCGACCGGGTCGCGCAGCTCGGCCTCACCGCCCCCCTGTTCATCTCGACGTCCAACGGCGGTTCGGTGTCGCTCGCCGCCGCGCTCGAGCGCCCCGTCACCACCGTGCTGTCCGGCCCCGCCGCGGGCGTGTCGGCCGCGGGGCTGCTGTGGCCCGACCGTGACGTCGTGACCCTCGACATGGGCGGCACCAGCAGCGACATCGGCGTCGTGCGGTCCGGGCACCCCGCGGTCACCACGACGACGTCGATCGGCGACCACCCGCTCACGATGCCCGTGGTCGACGTCGAGGCGATCGGGGCCGGCGGCGGGTCCGTCGCGTGGGCCGACGGGTCGGGCGCGGTCGTCGCGCTGCGCGTCGGCCCCCGCAGCGTCGGCGCCGTGCCCGGGCCCGTCGCGTACGGCCAGGGCGGGCAGCACCCCGCGCTCACCGACGCGTACGTGCACGCCGGCGCGATCGCCGACGGCGCGTTCCTGCAGGGCCGCATGCGGCTCGACGCGGCCGCCGCGACCGCGGCGCTCGACGCGCTCGGCGCCGCGCTCGCGGACCCCGGCACGGACGACGCGACGGGCGTCACCGACGCCGTGCTGCGCACCGCGACCGCCGGCATGTCCACCCGGGTCCGCACCGTGCTCGCGCGCCACGGCGAGGTCCCGGACGCGTTCACGTTCGTGGCGTTCGGCGGTGCGGGCGGCACGCACACCGCGCTGCTCGCGCACGAGCTCGGGGTCCGGCGGGTCGTCGTGCCCGCCGCGGCCGCGACGTTCTGCGCGCTGGGCGCGGCGCTCGCACCCGTGCGGCGCGACCTCGTGCGCTCGGTCCACGCGCGCGCCGACGACGCGGGCACGCGCGAGGTCGACGCGGTCGCGCGCGCGCTCGCCGCGACCGCGGTGGACTGGCTGCAGGAGCAGGGCGTCGGCACGGAGGGCGAGCTCACGGTCGCGGTCGACGCCCGCTACGACGCGCAGCCGACCACGCTCACCGTCGACGTCGCGCACGTCGGCACGCCGGACGTGCGCGCCGGGCTCCCGCCGCTGCGCGCCGCGGACGTCGCCGACCTGTTCGCGCAGGCGCACACGCGCTACCACGGCTTCGCCGACCCGAGCGTGCCGGTCGTCGTCGAGGCCGTCCGCGTGGCCGTGCGCGGCGCGCAGGCGCCGGTCGTGCGCACCGGGGCCCGCGACGGCCTGCGCACGGTCGCGCACCGGCGGCTGCGGGTCGACGGCCGCTGGCACGACGCCGCCGTGCTCGCCCCCGCGCCCGACGGCACGACCGACGCCGTGCCCGGGCCGGCGGTGGTCGAGAAGGGCGACACGAGCGTCGTCGTGCCGCCCGGCTGGACCGTCACGCTCGACGGCGCCGCCGACCTCGTGCTCACCCGCACGGCCACCACGCAGGGAGGGGACCGCAGTGCTCACGGTGCTTGAGCGCGAGCTCGGCCAGACGCGTCTGGTCGCCGCGACCGAGGAGATGTCGCTCACGCTGCAGCGCGCGAGCCGCAGCCTGTACGTGCGCGAGACCGCGGACTTCGCGTGCGCGATCGCCGACACCTCGGGCCGGTTCGTCGCCTACCCGCAGGGCATCGGCGTCTCCGGGTTCCTCGGTCTCGACGTGTCCCACGCGGTCCGCACGGTCGCCGAGCGCGAGGGCCTCGCGCCCGGCGACGTCGTGCTCACCAACGACCCGTACACCTCGGGGGCGCTGTCCACGCACCTGCCGGACGTGCACGCGATCGCGCCGTACTTCGTCGGCGACGAGGTCGTCGGGTACGGCTGGACGTTCATCCACGTGTCCGACATCGGGGGGCGCGTGCCGTCGTCGGTGAGCGTGCGCAACGACACCGTGCACGCCGAGGGGCTGCGCATCCCGCCCGTGAAGTACGTCGCGGGCGGCCGCGTCGTGCCCGCCGTCGACGCGTTCCTGCGCGCCAACTCCCGCACGCCCGAGCAGAACGACGGCGACCTGCACGCGATGCTCGCGGCGCTCGACCGCGGCCGCACGCGCGTCGCGGACCTCGTCGCCGCGCACCCGGGGGACGGGCTCGCGCAGATCGGTGCGCACGCGCGCGAGCAGACGGCCGCGCGGGCCCGGCGCGCGCTGTCCCGCCTCGCCGACGGCGAGTACGTCTTCGACGACTACCTCGACAACGACGCCGTGAGCGACCTGCCGCTGCGGGTCGCGCTCCGGGCGACCGTGCGCGGCGGGCACCTGCGCCTCGACTTCACCGGCACCGACCCGCAGGTCGAGGCCGCGCTCAACATGGTCACGCAGGGGCGCGCGCACTCGTGGGTCCTCACGCGGGTGTTCGCCCTCGTCGGCACGCTCGACCCCGACGTGCCGCTCAACGGCGGGCTCATGGACGTCGTCGACCTGCACGCGCCCGACGGCACGCTGCTCAACGCGCGCGAGCCCGCCGCGGTGGGCGTGCGCCACGCGACCGTGTCCCGCGTCAACGACGTCGTGTCCGGTGCGCTCGTGCAGGCCGCACCCGACGTGCTGCCCGCGGCGTCCAGCGGCCTGGTCGTGCCCGTGGTGTTCGCGTCGGCCGCGGGCGGGACCGTGCAGGTCGTCGAGCCGATGGTCGGCGGCACCGGCGGGCGTGCGGGCGCCGACGGCGTCGACGGGCGCGACAGCGGCATCTCCAACCTCGCCAACAACCCGGTCGAGGTGGTCGAGGCCACGGTCGGCGTGCGCGTCCTGCGCTACCACGTGCGCCCCGACTCGGCGGGTCCCGGGCGGTGGCGCGGCGGCTGCGGCCTCGAGCTCGAGATCGAGGCGCTCGAGCACGGGTCGCTCCTGGCGCGCGGCCTCGAGCGCACGCGGTTCCGGCCGTGGGGCTACGCGGGCGGCGGCGCGGGCGCGGCCACCGAGCTGCTGGTCAACCCCGGGCGCCCCGACGAGCGGCGGCTCGTCGTGGTCGACACGGTGCCCCTCGCGCCCGGTGACCGCGTGGTGCTGCGCACGGCCGGTGCGGGCGGCTACGGCGACCCGTTCGAGCGGGACGTCGCGGCCGTGCTGGCGGACGTCGTCTCCGGGCTCGTGTCGGTCGAGGCCGCGCGCCGCGACTACGGCGTGGCGGTCGTCGACGGGCAGGTCGACGCCGCGGCGACCGCGGCGCTGCGCGACGCCCCGCGCGCGGCGACCACGTGGGGGCGCGGTGCCGAGCGCGACCGGTGGGACGCGCTGCTGCCCGCCGCGCTGCTGGACCGGCTCGCGGCCGCGCTGCAGACCCTGCCCGTGCCGCAGCGCGCACCCCGGCGGCGCGCGCTGCTGCACGAGGTCCTCGCGGGCCTGCCGCAGGGGTTCCCCGCGGTCGACGCGGACGAGTTCGCGCTCGCGGCCGCGCGCGCGGTGGCCGAGCGGCTCGTGGCCGAGCTCGCGGGCTGACGCTCAGTCGCCCAGGCCCGTGCCCACCTGCCGCGCGGCGGCGATCCACGCGTGGTCGGTGGGCACGAGCTTGACCTTGCCCGCGACGTCCGCGAGCGGCACGGGCACGGCCTCGTCGCCGCGCGCCGCGACCATGACGCCGAACTCGCCGCGCTGCACGAGGTCGGCCGCGGCCGCCCCGAGGCGCGTCGCGAGCAGCCGGTCGGCGGCGCACGGCGCCCCGCCGCGCTGCACGTACCCGAGGATCGTCACGCGCGACTCCAGGCCCGTCGCTGCCTCGAGCTCGCGGGCCAGCTTGAACGAGTGCTCGCGCTGCGCGTCCTCGACGTGCTTGAGGTGCGTCTTCGCGGCGCGCCGTGCCTCGGGGGTCTTCGCGGACTTCACGAGCAGCTGCGCCGCCTCGTAGTCGGCGGTGTCGTCGACGTCGCGCGCGCCCTCCGCGACGGCGACGACGGAGAACGACGAGCCGCGCGCGGTGCGCTGCTTGATCGTCTCCGCGACCGACTCGATCGTGTAGGGGATCTCGGGGATGAGGATGATGTCGGCGCCGCCGGCGATGCCCGCCGCGAGCGTCAGCCAGCCCGCCCGGTGCCCCATGATCTCGGTGAGGATGATCCGGTGGTGGCTGTGCGCGGTCGAGTGCACGCGGTCCACCGCCTCGGTGGCGATCTCGGTGGCGGTCGCGAACCCGAACGTCGTGTCGGTCTCGGCGATGTCGTTGTCGATGGTCTTCGGCAGGTGCACGACGTTGAGCCCCGCGTCGACCAGGCGCATCGCGTTCTTCGCGGTCCCGCCGCCGCCGAGCATGATGAGCGCGTCCAGGCCGAGCGCGCGGTAGTTCTCGACGACGCGCGGCACCATGTCCTGCGGCTCGCCGTCCACGACGTACCGGTGCACCTTGTCGCGGCTCGTGCCGAGGATCGTGCCGCCGACCGTGAGGATCCCCGACAGCGCCTTGCCGTCGAGCTCGACGTACCGGTTCTCGACCAGGCCCGTGACGCCGTCGCGGAACCCGAACAGCTCCATGCCGTAGTGCGCGATGGCGGTCTTGCCGAACCCGCGGATCGCCGCGTTGAGGCCGGGGCTGTCGCCGCCCGCGGTGAGGATCCCGACCCGCCTGGGCTTGCCCATGTCCGCTCCCGCCGTCGCGCGGCCGGTGCGTCCCGGACCGTCGGGCCCAGCCTGGTGCACGGCCGCCCGCGCGCACAAACGTCACGACGCCGCAGGTCGCACGCGTGCCGGGGCGGCGGCCCCGCGCCGGGCGCCCGGCGCCGGGTCAGGCGGCCGCGCGCGGCCCGTACATGATGAGCGCGACGCCGACCAGGCACACGAGCGCGCCCGCGACGTCCCACCGGTCGGGCCGGAAGCCGTCGACCACCATGCCCCACGCGAGCGACCCGGCCACGAACACGCCGCCGTACGCCGCGAGGATCCGCCCGAAGTGCGCGTCGGGCTGCAGCGTCGCCACGGCGCCGTACAGCCCCAGAGCGATGACGCCCGCACCGACCCACACCCAGCCCTTGTGCTCGCGCAGCCCCTGCCACACGAGCCACGCCCCGCCGATCTCGAGCCCGGCGGCGGCCACGAACAGCAGGATCGAGCGCAGCGTGGTCATGGGGGTCCTCTCGACGCGGTCGCACGAGTATCCCGCGGGCGTCCCACCCGCGGACGGCGTCGGCCGGACGGTCAGGCGTCCAGCGCCTCCCGCAGCGCGCGGGCGACCGGCCAGGCCGCGTCGGCCGTCGTGCCGGCCACCGTGATCGTCAGGCCCGTCGTCGGGTCGTGCTGCGACCAGAACGACACGCCCGTGTCCTGACCCTCGAGCGAGACCGCACCGTCCGGCTCGGGCAGCCACAGGCCCAGCCCGTAGCGGCCGTCGTCGGTGTCGCTGCGCACCTCCCGCATCCGGGCGACGAGGTCCGCGGGCACGATCCGCCCGGACAGCAGCGCGCCCCACAGCCGCTCGACGTCGGCCGTCGTGGTGTACGCGCCGCCGTCGCCGCCGCCCACGACGGGCAGGTGGTGCACGTTGCTGCGCCACTCGCCGTCGACGAGCACGTACCCGGTCGCCGCGTCGGCGGGCAGCGCGTCGGACCGCGGGTAGCCGGTCGACGCCATGCCCGCGGGCTCGAGCACGCGCGTGCGCACCAGCTCGTGGAACGGCACGCCCGAGGCGCGCTGCGCGAGCAGCGCGAGCAGCACGAACCCGCCGTTGCAGTACGCGAAGTCGCTGCCCGCGGGGAACAGCGTCGGGTGGCCGTCGAGGATCGGCAGGTAGTCCTCGGGGTCGACGAGCCGGTGCACGGGCACGGGCATGAGGTGCTCGGTGAGGTCGGCGTCGTCGTCGAGGTAGTCGCCGATGCCGGAGCGGTGGGCGAGCAGGTGCTCGACCGTGACGTCGTCGGCGACGAGCGGGAGGTCGTCGCCGAGCAGCGACCGCGCGGTGGTGGTGAGGGCCAGCGTGCCGTCGGCGACGAGCGCGAGGGTCGCGAGCGCGGTGAGGCCCTTCGACCCCGACGCCATGGCCACGCGGTGCGCGGGCGTCAGGGGTGCGCGGGTCCGCCGGTCGGCGGCGCCCCACGCGGCGTCGAGCAGCACCTCGGACGTCGCGGGGTCGGGCGGTGCGCCCGGCGCGGTGCGGGTCACGCGGGCGACGACGCCGGCGAGGGCGTCGGTGTCGTCGTCGGGGTCGGTCGTGGCGGACGCGATCGCGTCGTCGGCCACCTGGCGCAGGTGTGCGTCGGGGGTCATGCGCGGCGACGCTACCGGGGGCTGCGTCGTCGCCGCGACGCCATTCCGGTGATTGTGTAACAATCCGCGGGTGCGTGCCGTCCTCGCCGTCCTCCTCGCCGCCGTCTGCTTCGGCACCACCGGCACCGCGCAGGCGCTCGGCCCCACCACCGACCCCCTCGTGCTCGGCGCCGCCCGCATCGCCGTCGGCGGCCTCGCGCTCGCGGCCGTCGCGGCCGCCGTCGCGCGCCGCGCCGCGCCGCGCGCGACGGCACCACGCACCGCGGGCGCCGGGCGGCCACCACGCACCGCGGGCGCCGGCGGCCGGCGGCGCGCGGCCGGGGCCGTCGCCCTCGGCGCGCTCGGCGTGCTGGCCTACCAGCCCGCGTTCTTCGCCGGCACGACGCGCAACGGCGTCGCCGTCGGCACCGTCGTCGCGCTCGGCTCCGCGCCCGTCGTCACGGGCCTGCTCGCGTGGGCCGTGCGCCGCCGTCGCCCCCCGACCTCCTGGCTGCTCGCCACGGCCCTGGCCACCACCGGCGTGGCCGTGCTCGGCCTCGCCCCCGGCGGCGGGCCGACCGGCGGGGTCGACGCGCTCGGCGTGCTCGCCTCGCTCGGAGCGGGCGCCGCGTACGCGCTCTACACGCTCGCGGGCGCCGCGCTGATCGACGCCGGCTGGTCGTCCACCACGAGCATGGGCGTGCTGTTCGGCGTGGCCGGTGCCGCCGCCGTCGTCGTCCTCGCGGTGCGCGGCGCCGCCGGCCTCGCGTCACCCGCGGGCGTCGCCACCGTGCTGTGGCTCGGGCTCGTCACGACGACGCTCGCGTACGTGCTGTTCGGGTACGGGCTCGCGCGGCTCGGCGCCCCCACCGTCGCGACGCTCACGCTCGCCGAACCGCTCACCGCCACCGTCCTCGGGCTCGCGGTGCTGGGGGAGCGGATCCCGCCCGTCGGCGCGCTCGGGCTCGTCGTGCTCGCCGCGGGGCTCGGCGTGCTCGCGCTCGGCGCCCGCGCGCGCCGACCCGTCGAGGTGCCCGCGTGAACCCGCGGCCGTCCGTGCGCGACGCCGCGACGCCGCGCGCCCGGTCGACCGCCACCGGCCCCACCGCCGCCCGCGCGCTCACGGCCGCGCTGCGGGCCCAGGTGCTCAGCGGCGCGCTCGCCCCCGGTGCGCCCCTGCGCGAGGAGGCGCTCGCGGCCGAGCACGGCGTCTCGCGGCACACCGTGCGCACCGCGCTCGCGGCGCTCGCCGCCGAGCGGCTCGTCACCGCGCAGGAGTACCGCGGCGTGCGCGTCGCACGCCTCGACGACGACGAGGTCAGGTCGTTGCAGCACCTGCGCGCGGCGCTGGAGTGCGAGGCGGTGCACCTGGTCGCCGCCCGGCACCGCGCGCCGTGGCCCGACCACGTGCTGGCGCCGGCACGCGCGGCCGTCGCCGAGCTCGCCGGCACCGACCCCGCCGACTGGGCGGCCGTGCAGGGCGCGCACGCGGCCGTGCACCTCGCGCTCGTCGCCGCGGCCGGGTCGCCCCGCCTGACCGACGCGTACGCGTCGCTGGGTGCCGAGGTCGCGCTGCTGCTGCTGCACGCACGGCCCCGCTACGACGTCGCCGGGCTCGTCGCCGAGCACACCGCGTACCTCGCCGACGTCCAGGTGCGCGGCGCCGTCGCCGTCCGCGAGCACCTCACGCACCTCGCGGACGTGCTGCACCCACCGGCCTGACGCCGCCCCCCGTGCCCGGGTCCGCCCGTCCCGCGGGCTGTCGACGGACCTTCGCCGCGTCGGGCGTCGTGACCCGGCCTAGCGTGGTGGTGACCCCCGGCGCCCCGGGGGTCGGGGTCCTCGGAGGGGTGCGTCATGCGTCGTCTCGTGCTGGGTGCCGTCGTCGTGGCGGTGGCGCTCGCGCTGCCGGTCCCGGCCGCCGGCGCCGTGCCGGCCGACGGTCTCGTGACCACCGAGGTGGACGGCGTGACCGTCACGACCACCGAGCCGATCGAGACCGCCGAGGCCCTCGCGGCCTTCCTGCTGAGCGCCACGCCCAAGGACGTCGAGGTCGACGTCGACACGGGTGGCGTCGTGTCGGTGACCGAGCGGGTCGTGCCCACGGTCACGCCGTTCGTCACGGTCAGCGGCGCGTGCGGCGCGGGCGACGCGTGCCTCGTGTCGGGCAGCGCGCCGCTCACCGACTACGGGTTCCGCGGGCCGGCGGGCACCGTCACGGGCTCGTGGCCGAGCCGCGTCAGGTGGCGGACCGGCAGCCGCACCGCGCAGGCGTGGTACCGCCACCCGCAGACGAGCGTCACGACGTCGTGGGGCGGGGTCCTCGGCCCGAACACCCAGGTGACCGCGAGCGTGCTGGTCACGGCGGTGCGCGTCACGCTCTACTGACGTCGCGTCACGCGCCCACCGCCGTCCGGACGGCCAGCGCGAGGACGACGACCGCCCCGACGACCGCCGTCCAGCGGCGGCCGCGCGGACCGGTGAGCCGCGTGCCCGCCCACGCACCCGCGCTGCCGAGCAGCAGCTGCCACGACGCCGAGGCCGCGAACGCGGCGACCACGAACGCCACGCGCGGGCCGGCGGAGGTGAGCGTCGTCGCGGCCGAGCCCGACGTCAGGGCGACGAAGTACACGACCGTCGCCGGGTTCACGGCCGTCGCGGCGAGGACCAGCAGGAACGCGCGCCGCGGCGTCATGCCGCCCGGTGCGTCGCCGACCGCGGCGTACGCGGGCGGCACGTCGGGCCCGGGTGCGACGTCGACCGGCGCCGCGTCGCCGGCCGGCGTCGCGACGGCGGGCACGGGCGCCGGGCGGGCGGCCGGGCGCAGCAGCAGCACGGCGACCACGACGAGGACGGCCGCCGACACCCACCGCACCGGGTCCGCCGCGCGGACGAGGACGGGCGCGAGCACCGACCCGAGCAGCACCGCGAGGGTCGCGTACACGCCGTCGACGACCGCGGCGCCGAGTCCGCCCGCGCAGCCGACACGGCGCCCGTGACGCGCGCCCAGCAGGACGAGCAGCACGCCGACGGCGCCGACGGGCAGCGCGATGCCCCAGCCGGCGAGCAGCCCGGCGCCGACCGCCGAGCCGACGTCGGCGCTCACGCGGCGGTCCTCGCGGGTCGTCCCGTGCGCACCTGGCTGCGCCGGTCGGGGCGCCGGTCGGGACCGTGGGCGGGGCGTGGGTCGCGCGCTGCGGGGGTCACGCGCCGATCATGGCGGCGGCGCGCCGCCGTGACCAGCCCTTTCGCGGTGGTCGTGCGGGCACCGCGCCCTAGTGTGTGTCCGATCGCCCCACCGCCGCCCCGCACCGCGAAGGACGCACCGTGACGACCGACCCCACGCCCGCCCCGGACGCCGCCGCGCCGGAGACGTCCGACGCGGCTCCCGCCGCCGCCCCCGCGCCGGTGTTCGGCGCGCCCGCGGCGCCGGGCGACGAGGGCACGCGCCCGCTGCAGCACGACGCGCGCCGCCCGCCCCGCTGGTGGGGTCAGGCCCTCGCGATGGGCGTCGTGGCCGTGTTCGTGGGGATCTTCGCGTGGCGCGCGATCGGCTCGCTGCAGAGCCTGCTGGTGAACCTGCTCATCGCGTTCTTCGTCGCGCTCGCGCTCGAGCCGATCGTCGTGTGGCTGGTGCGGCACCGGTGGAAGCGGGGCGCCGCGGCTGCCGTCGCGCTGCTGGGCGGCCTCGTGCTGGTCGTCGTGGTGTTCGCGCTGTTCGGCAACCTGTTCGTGCAGCAGCTCGTGCAGCTGGTCGGCAACGTCCCCGACCTGTACGCGTCGGCGCAGACGATGGCGTCGGAGCGGTTCGGCCGGGAGCTGCCGGACATCGACCAGCTGGTCGAGCAGGCGGCCGAGCAGTGGGGCGGCGAGGTCGCGTCGGGTGCGCTGCTGGTGGGCTCGACCCTGCTGGGCGGGGTGTTCGCGTCGCTGACGATCCTGCTCGTGACGTACTACCTGCTGGCGGCCGGCCCGCGGTTCCGGGCGTCGATCTGCCGCTGGCTCACGCCGAACCGGCAGCAGGACGTGCTGCGGCTGTGGGAGGTCACGCAGGTCAAGGTCTCGGACTTCATCAACACGCGCATCGTGCTCGCGGCGATCGCGACGGCCGCCACGTTCGTCTTCCTCGTGGTCCTGGGCACGCCGTACTCGCTGCCGCTCGCGCTGTTCACCGGGATCGTGTCGCAGTTCGTGCCGACGATCGGCACGTACCTGGGCGGTGCGCTGCCGGTCGCGGTCGCGCTGACGTCGCAGGGCGTGCCGCAGGCGCTCGGGGTGCTGGCGTTCGTCATCGGGTACCAGCAGGTCGAGAACCTGTGGCTGGCGCCCAAGGTGTCGGCGCGTGCGCTGGAGATGAACCCGGCGGTGTCGTTCGTGGTGGTGCTGGCCTTCGGGGCGGTGTTCGGGCCGCTGGGCGCGTTCCTGGGGCTGCCGATCGCGGCGACGATCCAGGCGGTCGCCAACACGTACGTGCAGCGGCACGAGCTCGTGCAGTCGCACATGCTGCACGACCCGGGGGAGGGGCCCGGCGGCGACCCGGCCGGGCGGGGCGACGTCGAGAAGGCGCGGGCCGCGGCGCGCGTGGCCGACCGACGGCGGGCGACGGAGGCCTGATAGTCACGCAACACCACTTGCGAAAGAACTGTTGCGCAACAGATGTTGCGCACGTAGCCTGGTGCCCACCGACACCAGGAGGACCCGTGCACCGCACCGACCGCAGCCCCGCCCGTCCCGCGCGTGACCCCCGCCGCGGGCCCGCCGACCGCACCACCGACGTCGAGAGCTACCGGCGCGACCGGCTCCTCGTCGAGGCGCAGCTCCTCGCCCGCCCCTGCTGACACCCGTCGCCACCGCACCCGACCGAGCCGAGGGAGCACCCGTGACCGCCACCCCGCCCGACGACGCACCCGCCACGGCGTCGGCCGGCCTGCGCACGTCCGACCCCGCGGTGCTGCGCGCGCTCGCGCACCCGCTGCGCGTCGAGATCCTCGACCTGCTCGACGACCTGCGCGAGGCCACCGCGAGCGAGATCGCCGAGCGCACCGGCCAGACCGTCGCCAACTGCTCGTTCCACCTGCGCAGCCTCGAGAAGGCGGGCTACGTCGAGCGCGCCGAGCCGCGCGGCCGCGAGAAGCCCTGGCGCCCCGCGCACCGCACGCGCCACATGCGCCCCGACCCGGACGACGCCGAGTCCGTGCGCGGCGTCGCGACCGTCGCGTCGCTCGTCGTGCAGCGCGAGGCCGCGCGCGCGGTCGAGTACCTGGGCGACCCGCGGTCGACCGCCCCCGAGCGCGTGCGCGCGACCCGGGTCGCCACGAGCCGGTTCTGGGCGACGACCGACGAGCTCGAGGCGATCGCCGAGCGGCTCACCGAGCTCGCCGCCGAGCTCCGCGGCCGCGACGAGGACCCGTCGCTGCGCCCCGAGGGTGCCGTCCTGGCGCGGTTCTTCGGGATCCTGCACCCCGAGCTCGACGACGGCCCGGCGCCCACCGCCTGAGACGCGTCCGACGCGGCGGGGCGCACGCGCGTCAGAGCGCGTCGTGCAGCAGACCCATCGCGGCCCGCAGCCGGACCGCGTCCACCTGCCCGGGCGCGCTCGCGGCGCCCACCGTGCCGAACGTCATGGCCGACCCGAACACCTCGCCCGCAACGCGCGTCACGACCCCGAGCCCACCCATCGCGATCGTCACGACGGGTCGGTCCGTGTCCCGGGAGAACGCGCGCGTGGCCGTGAGCAGCGTCAGCACGTCGTCGGCGTCGTGCGGCGTCACCGCGACCTTGCAGACGTCCGCGCCCAGGTCGCGCTGCCGGCGGAGCGTCGCGACGAGGTCGTCCGCGGGCGGCGTCGCCGCGAAGTCGTGCTGCGACACCACCACCGCGAGACCCGCGCCGTGCGCGTCGGCGACCAGCGCGGCCGCGTCGCGCGCCGCGAGCTCGACGTCCACCGCGTCCGCGCCGTCGGCCGCGAGCGCCGCGCGCACGACGGCCGCGTACGCGTCGTCGTCGGCCGGCTGCGCGCCGCCCTCGCGCGCCGAGCGGAACGTCGCGAGCAGCGGCACGTCCGGCGGCAGCGCCGCCCGCACCGCCCGCACGGCGTGGCGTGCCACGGCCGGGTCGCCGGCCGCGCCGACGAGGTGGTCGAGGCGCAGCTCGACGACGTCGGCCACCCCCGCGGGCAGCGCGCGCACGTCCGCGACCGCCGCGTCGGGCGTCGCCGCGACGACCGGCACGCAGACCTTCGGCACGCCGGACCCGAGGGTCGTGCCGCGCAGACGGAGCCGGCCGTCGTTCGTGGTCATGCCCCGATCATCGGGCATCGACGCACGCGGCGGGGCGGGCGTCCCGGACGTCAGGACGTCGCGTCGACGTCGAACGTGGCCCACACGTGCTTGCCCGCGTCGTCGACCCACCAGCCGACCTCGTGCGCGAGCCGCCGCGCGATCTGCAGGCCGAACCCGCCCTCGCCGGGCGCGCGGCCCTCGGCGAGGAACGGTGCGTGCGCGGCGTCGTCGTCGCTGACCACGACGAGCACCAGGTGCCCGTCGAGCGCGAGGCGCACGTGCGCGGGCGGGCGGCCGTGCGTCAGCGCGTTCGTCGCGAGCTCCGACGTCACGAGCACCGCGGTCTCCGCGACGCGGGCCGGCCGGACGGCGCGGCCCGACGTCGACGCGGACAGCTGCTCGCGCAGCTCGGCGCGCAGCGCCCGCAGACCCGCGGGGCTGTCGACGACCCAGCGCCGCACGGGCACGAACGCGTCGTGCGGGCGTGCCGCGGGCAGCGTGTGACCGCGCTCGCCGGCCGTCGTCGGGTCGTCCGGTGGGAGCGCTGCCGGGGGCACGGGGCTCATGGTCGACGGGGCGTCGACGGGGCTCGGCGCGAGGGTCGGCGGGCTCGGCTCGAGCGCGTCGCTCATGTCCCGCACCCCCGTCCCATGACCTCTCCCGCGTTCGCGTCGACGGCCCCGGCTCCGGGGCACCCGGCCACGGTAGGCGTCCGCGCGCGATCTCACCACTGAAGCGGCGGCGCGGCGTGCAGCCAGTCGGACGCACGTCCAGGTCGACCCGGTCGGGTGGCGCGCGACCGCGCCCGCCCGGTCAGCGTCGGCGCCCGCCCGGGCCGGGCGCGAGGGACGGCAGCTCGCGCACGTCGAAGACCTGCCGCAGCACCCGTCGCGCCGCGAACCAGCCGCCCATGCCGTGCACCCCCGGTCCCGGAGGCGCCGAGGCCGAGCACAGGTACACCCCCTCGGCCAGCCGGTACGGGTCGAGCGCGAACGTCGGCCGCCCGAGGGTCTGCCGCAGGTCCATCGCACCGGCCGAGATGTCGCCGCCCACGTAGTTCGCGTCGTGGTGCGGCAGCCGGGCGGCCGGCACGCAGCGCGCCGCCACCACGACGTCCCGGAAGCCGGGCGCGTACCGCTCGACCTGCGCGACCACCGCGTCCGTGACGTCGACGTCCGAGCCCGCCGGGACGTGCGCGTACGCCCACAGCGGCCGCAGACCCCCGACCGTGCGGCCCGGGTCGACCACCGACGGCTCGCTCACGAGCACCGTCGGGTGCGCCGCGTGTCGGCCCGCGGCGACCGCGGCCTCGGCGGCCGCCACCTGCGCGCGCGTGCCCCCGACGTGCACCGTGCCGGCGCGCCGCACGTCCGGGTGCTCCCACGGCACCGGGCCCGACAGCACGAGGTCGACCTTGGCGACGCCCGCGCCGAAGCGGAAGCGGTCCAGCGCACGGCGCGTGCGCGGTGCGAGCCGGTCGCCCGCGATGCGCCGCGCCTGGCGCGCGTCGGTGTCGAGCAGCACGGCACGCACGGGCGGCAGGTCGTCGAGGCTGCTGACGCGGTGGTCGGTGACCACCGTGCCGCCGTGCGCCTCGAGGTCCGCGACGAGCGCCGCGACGATCGCGCCCGAGCCGCCGCGCGGCAGGGGCCACCCGCGGCCGGCGTGCGCGAGCGCCGCGAGCATGAGCCCCGCACCGGCGGCCGGCACGGACGGCAGCCGCGTGATCGCGTGCGCCGCGACACCCGTGAGCAGCGCGGGCGCCACGGTCCCGCGGAACCGCGCCGACCACGCGGGCGTGCCCTGCTCGGCCATGCCCAGCGCGTACCGCAGCGCGGTCGGCACGCCGCGCGGCAGCAGCCCGGCCGGCACGCTGCGCCGGTCACCCATCGCGAGCGACACCACGACGTCCGCGTGCTCCGCGAGCCGCCCCACGAGCGAGCGCCACGCGGGCCCGTCCACGCCGAGGCCGTCGACCGTGCGGTCGAGGTCGTGGAACGCGACACCCGCGCGCCCGCCGGGCAGCGGCTGCGCGTACGACACCTCGGGCGTGAGCAGCTCGACGCCCCGCGCGGGCAGGTCGAACGCGCGCAGGAACGGCGACGCCCAGGCCATCGGGTGCACGGCCGAGCACAGGTCGTGCACCACGCCGTCGGCCAGGCCCAGGTCGAGCGTGCGGGCGCCGCCGCCGATCGTCGGCTGCGCCTCCAGCACGGTCACCGACAGGCCCGCGCGGGCGCACGTCACCGCCGCCGCGAGCCCGTTGGGCCCCGAGCCGACCACCAGGACGTCCGTCGGTGCGCTCACGCCCGGGTCCTCCGGGGGCGGGGCGCGAACGGCGACTCCGCGGGGTGCGACGCCGGGCCGGGCCGGGCGGTGCGGGGGCGGGGCGTGCGGGGGCGGGGCGTGCCGGGCCGGGCCGTGCGGGCGCGGGGCGTGCCGGGCTGGGCCGTGCGGGGGCGGGGCGGGCGGGGGCGTGCCGTGCGGGTCTCGGTCGCCGGGTCCATCGCCCCATCCTCGCCGGGCTCGCGACCGCCGGCACCTCGGCCCTGCCACGCGGCAGGTCGGTCCGCTGCCCTGACCAGTGGCCGGTACGCCGGTCGCCGATCTGACCAGTGGTCGTCTCGGGTGGTGGGGCGTGGTCGGCGGTGGCCCCTTGTGACCAGTGGTCGGTCGGGCGGTTGCCGTTGTGACCAGTGGTCGTTTCGGGTGGTGGGGCGTGGTCGGCGGTGGCCCGTAGTGACCAGTGGTCGGTCGGGCGATCGCCGTTGTGACCAGTGGTCGACTCGGGCGGTGGGCGTCGCCGGGCAGTGGCCCGTTGTGACCAGTGGTCAACGCGGTTGCGTCGCCGGTGACCAGGGCCCGGCGGGCGGGGGTGCGTCTCGTCGCGGGGCGGCGGGGCGGCGACCGTCCGGGGCGTCGGTGGTGGGGGCTAGCGTCGCGCAGGCGAGCACGGGCCGGCCGGGTGCCCGTCGCGGACGGACGGGGTGGACGATGCGGCTCGGGTGCGTGGGCACGTTCGGCACGGCGCAGCAGGTGGTCGACATGGCGGTCGAGGCCGAGGCCGCCGGGTGGGACGGGTACTTCACGTGGGACGGCGTCGACCTCGACGGCATGAAGGTGTGGGACCCGTGGGCGGTGCTGGCCGCGGCCGCGGTCCGCACGCACCGCGTGACGCTCGGCGCGCTGGTGTTCGCGCTGCCGCGCCGGCGGCCGTGGGTCTTCGCCAAGCAGGCCGTCACGGTCGACCACCTGTCGGGCGGGCGGCTCGTGCTGCCCGTCGGGTTCGGCGTGCCGACCGACGGTGCGGTGGCCGCCGTGAGCGGCGAGGCGACGACGCTGCGCGAGCGTGCCGAACGGTTCGACGACGCGCTCGACGTGCTCGACCGGTCGTTCGCGGGGCAGCCGTTCGACGTCGACGGGCACCACCTGACCGTGCAGGGCATGCGCCTGGTGCCGACGCCCGTCACGCGCCCCGACGGCCGCGCGCGCATCCCGCTGTGGGTCGTCGGCGCGTTCCCCGCCGAGCGCTCGATGCGGCGCGCCGCCCGGTTCGACGGCGTCGTCGTGCAGCACCGCGGCGAGCGCGCCATGGACGAGCTCGACCCGCAGGACGTCGCCGACGTCGTCGCGTGGCTGCGCGAGCACCGCCCCGCCGACGCGGGCCCGTACGAGGTGGTGCTGCACGGCGAGCTGCCCACCGACCGCGGCGCCGCGCGCGAGCGTGTCGCCGCGCTCGCCGAGGCCGGCGCCACGTGGTTCGTCGACGCGCTGTGGGACCCCGCGACCGCGACCCCCGACGCGCTGCTCGCACGGATCCGGCAGGGGCCGCCCGTGCCCTGACCGCCGCGGGACGTGGCACGCCGCCGCGCACCTCGCGCGGGTCGGCGCGAGCAGGGAGCGTCACGCGTGCCGCGGGGCGGCGGGCGTCAGCCGGTCGGGCGCGCCGGCCGGCTCATCGGGTAGATGAACGGGCCGCCGGGCGCCAGCGGCACCGGCTCGTGCTGGTCGACGTACCCGCGCGCGACGTAGTAGCCGACGTTCTCCTCCTTGGTCGTCTCGAGGTACGACGGCAGCCCCGCCGCGTCGAGGTCCGCGAGGAACGTCCGCATGAGCGCGCTCCCACGGCCGGCGCGCTGCAGGTCCGGCCGGACGCCGAACGCCTCGACGTACCAGGCGTCGGTCCGCACGCCCTTCGCGGTGAGGTCCCCGAACCGGATGATCCCGAGGGAGTGCTCGCGCGCGTGGGCGGCGATCCGCAGCACGCGGCCCGCCTGCCGCACCCAGCGACCGACCGTCATCGGGTACGCGCCCGGCGCGTAGAGCGCGAGCACGCCCGTGACCTCGTCGCCGCGCGTGGTAGTGAGGACGCGCCCGTGCCGCAGCCCGTCCGCCAGCGTGAGCCGGTACACCTCGCGCAGCTCGCGCTCGCGGCGGGCGCGCACCGGCAGCAGGTGCGTGAAGCCCGGGTCGTCGGCGAGCGCGGCGGCCAGCACCGCCGCGGCCTGCTCCCGGTGGCGCTCCTGGAGCGGCCCGACCGTGTCGGGCGGATCGGTCGTGCGCGAGCCCTCCGGGCGTCCCCCTGCGTCCATGCACGCATGCTTCACCGGACGTGCGTCCAGGTGCAACAGGAGGCCCGCCCGTGGACACCCGGGGTCACAGGGTGGACGACCGTGCGCGTCGTGCGAGGTCACGGCGTCGGGCCGGGAGCGCCCGCGTGAGGAGGTGGCGTGAAGATCACTCCGAAAGTCCTCGTCGCGGGCGCCCGGAGGTGCCAGGCTCGGTCCGACCCCTGCGCACGCGGCACGGCGTCGTGCTCGGCGCGCGGGAGAACCCCCGGGCCGGGGCGTGCGGGTCACGGACGGGAGGTCGGACGACGGTGCGAGCAGGGACCAGGACCGCGAGGGTGCGGACGGCGCGGTGGTGCGGTGCGGCGGTCGTCGCGCTCCTCGCGTCGACGGTGGCGGCGTGCGCGCCCGGGACGCCCGACGCCCGACCCGCCGCGGAGGCGCTCGCCGCCGCGCTCGCGTCGGGCGACTTCGGCGACGTGCCGCTCGCGGCGGACGCGCCCGCGCCGGCGGCGCTGGCCGAGACCCGCGCCGCGGTCGTCGAGGGTCTCGGCGACGCGACCGCGACCGTGGACGTCGGCGACGTCACGCTGGCAGACGACGAGCAGAGCGCGACCGCGCGGCTCGACGTCGCGTGGGACGTGCCGTGGACGGACGAGGACTGGACGTACGCCGCGACCGCGCAGCTCGTGCGCGACGAGGACGACGACGCGCAGCCGTGGCGCGTGCGCTGGGCGCTGCCGCTCCTCGCACCCGACCTCACCGACGGCGAGCGCCTGACCGTGCGCCGCACGGCCGCCGAGCGCGGCCCGGTGCTGGGGCAGGGCGACGCGATGATCGTCGAGCCGCGCACGGTCCACCGCGTCGGCGTCGACAAGACGCGGGTCGCGGAGGGCGAGCTCGACGCCGCCGCACGCGGTCTGGCGGCGGCGCTCGACATCGATGCCGACGCGTACGCGTCCCGCGTCGCGTCGGCGGGCCCCAAGGCGTTCGTCGAGGCGATCGTGGTGCGGGACACCGACCCGTCGTACGACGTCGCGGCGCTCGCGGCGCTGCCGGGCGTCAACGTCGTCGCCGACGAGGTCCCGCTCGCCCCGACGCGGACGTTCGCGCGCGCGATCCTCGGCACGGTCGGGGACGCGACGGCCGAGATCGTCGAGAGCTCCGACGGTGCCGTCGTCGCGGGTGACACCGTCGGGCTGTCGGGTCTGCAGCGGCAGTACGACGCGCAGCTGCGGGGCACGCCGGGCGTGCAGGTCGCCGCCGTCGCGCAGGAGTCGGGTGCGCAGCGCGTGCTGCTGCAGGTCGACCCGGTCGCGGGCGAGCCGCTGCGCACGAGCCTGGACCTGGACCTGCAGCAGCGCGCGGAGTCGGTGCTCGCGGGCGTCGCGTCGGCGTCGGCGATCGTGGCGGTGCGGCCGTCGACGGGCGACGTGCTGGCCGCCGCGAGCGGTCCGGGCAGCGAGGGCCTGTCGACGGCGACGGTCGGCCAGTACGCGCCGGGCTCGACGTTCAAGGTGGTCAGCGCGCTGGCGTACCTGCGCGGGGGTCTCACGCCCGACTCCACGGTGACGTGCCCCCCGACCGTCACGGTGGACGGCCGCACGTTCCAGAACTTCCCGGGCTACCCGGCAGCCGCGACGGGCGACGTGCCGTTCCGCACGGCGTTCGCGAACTCGTGCAACACGGCGTTCATCGGCCAGCGGGACCTCGCGGACCAGGCCGGGCTGCTGGCGGCCGCGCGCTCGCTCGGTCTCGAGCCGGCCGCGACGCTCGGCTTCCCGGCGTTCCTCGGCACGGTCCCCGACGAGGCGGACGGCACCGCGCACGCGGCGTCGGTGATCGGCCAGGGCCAGGTGCTCGCGTCGCCGCTCGGCATGGCGACGGTCGCGGCGTCCGTGGGTGCGGGACGCACGGTCGTCCCGCGGCTCGTGACGCCCGCGGAGGGGACGACGCCGTCGCCCGAGGCGACCACGGCGTCCGCCGACGCGCCCGAGCTGCCGGCCGCGACCCCGCTGACGGCCGACGAGGCGGCCGCGCTGCGCGACATGATGCGGGCCGTCGTCACGGAGGGCGGCGCGGGGCTCCTGGCGGACGTGCCGGGCGAGCCCGTGATCGCCAAGACGGGCACGGCGCAGTTCGGGCAGGACGACGACCTGCGCAACCACGCGTGGATGATCGCAGTCCAGGGTGACCTCGCGGTCGCGGTGTTCGTCGGCGAGGGCGACTACGGTTCGACGACGGCGGGCCCGCTGATGCGCGCGTTCCTGGCGGGCTGAGCCGGCCGCTGTCGCACGTCGCGCCGTCGGGGTCGGCGGCGCCCGGGGGAGGGACCACGATGACCGCACGCCACGTCCCGGGTGCTCCGGGGTGGATGCGCCCGCTGCCCGGCACGGGCCTGACCGTCAGCGCGGTGGCGCTGGGCGGGGGACCACTGGGCAGCATGCCGGACCTGTTCGGGCAGGAGGTGTCGCCCGAGCGGGGCATCAGCACCGTGCGGGCGGCGCTGCACTCGGACGTGCGGTTCGTCGACACGTCGAACGGCTACTCGGGCGGCGAGAGCGAGCGCCGCGTGGGTGCGGCGCTGACGGCGGCGGGCGGCGTGCCGGACGGCGTGGTCGTCGCGACCAAGGTCGACCCCGACGGTGCGGACTACTCGGGCGAGCGCGTGCGCCGGTCGGTCGACGAGTCGCGCGCCCGGCTCGGCATGGACCACCTGCCGCTCGTGCACCTGCACGACCCGGAGTTCCACGAGTTCGACGACCTCACGGGGCCGGGCGGTGCCGTCGAGGCGCTCGTCGAGCTGCGCGAGCAGGGGGTGGTCGGGGCGATCGGGCTCGCGGGCGGGCGCGTGCAGGAGATGGCGCGCTACCTCGCGCTCGGGGTCTTCGACGTGCTGCTGGTGCACAACCGCTGGACGCTCGTGGACCGGTCCGCGGGTGCGCTCGTCGCGGAGGCGCGGTCGCGCGGCATGGGCGTGCTCAACGCGGCCGTGTACGGCGGAGGGATCCTGGCGCACCAGCACGGCGGTCCGACGACCTACGGGTACCGCCCGGCCCCCGGCGCGGTGCTGGCGGCGGTCGCGCGCATGCGCGACGTGTGCGCCGCGCACGGCACGGACCTCGGTACGGCCGCGCTGCAGTTCTCGCTGCGTGACGAGCGGTTCGCCGCGACGATCGTCGGGATGTCGCGGCCCGAGCGGGTCGCGCAGACGCTCGCGACGGCGGCCGTCCCGTTGCCCGACGACCTGTTCGCGGAGCTCGAGACGCTGGTCCCGCCGTCCGCCTGCTGGCTCGACGCGCCGTTCGACGCCTGACCGTCCCGGCCCGGTGCAGGGCCGCCCCGCGCGCGGGTGGCACCGGTCGCGCCGGTCGTGCGGCTGGTGACCGTGAGGCACCTGGGGTCGTCGCGTCGCGGGCGTCGGCATGGATTACCGTTCTGCGACGGGACGGGCGCGCCGCGCGGCCGTGGGGACGGAGCGAGCATGACCGACCACGCCGGCGCGCCGCCCACCGGGCCCGGTCCGCTCGGGGACGTCGGCGACACGGTGACCGGTCTGCCCGTCGTCGACCTCGACACGTGCGCGGACGAGCCGATCCGCATCCCGGGGTCGGTGCAGCCGCACGGCGTGCTGCTCGCGGTGTCGGAGCCGGACCTGCGGGTGCGGCACGTGTCCGCGAACGTCGTCGACCTCACGGGCGTCGCGGCGACGGAGGCGCTGGGCCGGCCGCTGGCCGACGTGCTCGGGGCGGAGGCCGCGGACGTGCTCGCGGCGCACCTGGCCGCGGGGGACGACCTGCGGGTGCGCAACCCCGTGCACGTGCGGGTCGCGGGCCCGGCGGGTCCCGTCCCGGCGGACGCGGTGCTGCATCGCCTGACCCTGGGGGGCGGCACGCTCCTCGCGGTGGAGCTCGAGGTCGCGGACGGTCCCCGGCCCTTCTCGTTCCCGAACACGTACCAGGCGGTGCGCGGCGCGCTCGAGCGGTTCAACCACGCCGCGACGCTCGAGGACCTGTACGACGCCGCGGCGCAGGAGGTCCGGGCCCTGACGGGGTTCGACCGCGTGATGGTGTACCGCTTCGACGCCGACCACAACGGCGAGGTCGTCGCCGAGGCGCGGCGGGCCGACCTCAACGCGTTCCTGGGGCTGCACTACCCGGCGTCGGACATCCCGCCGCAGGCCCGCGCGCTGTACGAGACCAACTGGATCCGCACGATCCCCGACGTCGCGTACACGCCCGTGCCGATCGTGCCGCCCTTCGACGCGGCGTCGGGCGAGCCGCTGGACCTCACGCTGTCGGTGCTGCGCAGCGTGTCGCCCGTGCACCTCGAGTACCTGACCAACATGGGCGTGCACGCGTCGATGTCGATCTCGCTGCTGCACGACGGTCGGCTGTGGGGCCTCGTCGCGTGCCACCACTACGCGGGCCCGCACCCGGTGCCGTTCGGCACGCGCGCGGCGGCGGAGTTCCTCGGGTCGGTGCTGTCGCTGCGTCTCGTGGCGCGCGCGCACGACCGCGAGCTCGAGCGCGAGCTCGAGGCGCAGGCGGCGATCGCGCAGGTGCTGCCGGTCGCGCGGGACCACGACCGGGCGCTCGCGCAGGCGCTCACGGGCGACGACCCGGGGCTGCTGTCGGTCGTGCCGGCGCACGGCCTCGTCGTCGTCGCGGACGGTCAGTCGGCGACGGCGGGCGACGTCGCGCGCGACCTCGACGTCGACGCGCTGCGCGCCTGGGTGCTCGCGCGCCCGGACGCGGTGACGACGCGCACGGCCCTGGTGGACTCGGACCCCGAGCTCGCGGCGGTGCTGCCCGACGTCGCGGGGCTGCTGGCGCTGCGCCTGCCGGACGAGCAGGTGGTGGTGTGGCTGCGGCACGAGCACGTGCGCGACATCTACTGGGGCGGCGACCCGCAGAACAAGGCGATCGCACGCCGGGAGGGCGACCACGTGCGGCTGAGCCCGCGCAAGTCGTTCGACCGCTGGCGCGAGGTCGTGCGCGGCCGGTCGGAGCCGTGGGCCCCCGCGCACGTGCGCGCCGCGGCCGACCTGCGCAGCCGGCTGCTCGAGGTGATCATCCTGCGGAACCGCTGGCAGATGGCCGCGGCGCACGCCGTGCAGCTGTCGCTGCTGCCGCGGGACATGCCGCGCGTGCCGGGCTGGCAGATGCACGCGCGGTACGCCCCGGCGGCGGGCGGGCGCGTCGGCGGCGACTGGTACGACGCGCTCGAGCTGCCCGACGGTCGGCTCGCCGCGGTCGTGGGTGACGTCGTGGGGCACGGCCTGGGGGCGGCCGCGGCCATGGGGCAGCTGCGCAACGCGCTGCGCGCGTACCTGCTGCGCGGTGCCGAGGTGCAGGACGTGCTGCGGGACGTCGACGCGCTCGCGCGTCGCACGATGCCGGACGACATGGCGACCGTGGTCGTCGTGACGGTGGACCCCGCGACGGGCGAGGCGTGCGTGGGCGCCGCGGGGCACCCGCGGCCGCTGCTGCTCGACGCCGACGGCGGCGCGGTGCTGCAGGACGTGCCGGTGGATCGCCCGGTGGGCATCGGCTCGGGCGACCCGCAGGTCGCGCACCTGCACGTCGAGCCCGGCGGGGGGCTGGTGCTGTACAGCGACGGGCTGGTCGACTCGCGCTCGACCGCGCTGGTCGACGGGATCGAGCGGCTGGTCGCGGCGTTCGACCGGCCGGACCCGACCGTGCCGGTGGACATCGACGAGGTCATGGCGGAGTGCCAGGACCCGGACTCGAAGGACGACATGACCCTGCTGCTGCTGTGCCGGGACCTCGACCTGCCGTCGGGTGCGGACGCGTGAGCGTGCGCGCGGCCGCCGCGGGCCTGTTCTGGCGGGTGAGCCGCTGGACGTTGCGCACCGAGCGGGTGCCGCGCGACGGGTCGGGCATCCTCATTGGCGCGCCGCACACGTCGAACTGGGACTTCGTGCTGATGCTCGCGATCGCGTGGGAGGCGCGCCTGCCGTTCCGGTGGCTCGGCAAGCACACGCTGTTCCGGGGTCTGGCGGGGCCCGCGATGCGCGCGCTCGGCGGCATCCCGGTGGATCGTCGCGACCCGGCGGGCCTCGTCGACGACCTCGTGGCGCGCATCCGGGCGGGTGAGCGGTTCTACCTGGTCGTGACGCCCGAGGGCACGCGCTCGGGGTCTGGCTGGAAGTCGGGCTTCTACCGCATCGCGCGCGCGACGGGCCTGCCGGTGACGTTGGGATACGTCGACCGCACGACCATGACGACGGGGCTGGGGCCGACGCTGGAGCTCACGGGCGACGTGCGCGCGGACATGGACGTCATCCGCGCGTTCTACGCCGACAAGGCCGGGTTCGCGCCGGGTCGGCGCACCGAGCCGCGGCTGCGGGACGAGGCCGCGGGGCCCGACGCCGGTCCGGACGCGGGGCCCGGCGACGCTGCGGATGCGGGGCCCGGCGACGCTGCGGATGCGGGGTCGCCCGACGGCGCTTAGCGTCGACGTCGTACCGACGAAGGGAGACCGCGATGGGTGCCGACGACAAGATCAAGCACGCTGCCGAGGAGGCCTCGGGCAAGGCCAAGGAGGCCTGGGGCAAGCTGACGGACGACGAGCGTCTCGAGGCCGAGGGTAAGGGTCAGCAGACCTCGGCGAACATCAAGCAGGCCGGCGACGACGTCAAGGACGCGTTCCGCTGACCCACGCGCGGCGCGGTCGTCCCGCGCCGCTCCCGTTCGGGACGCCCCCGTGCACCGCTGCGGTGCGCGGGGGCGTCGTGCGTCCGGTCGCACCGAGGGCTGCGACGGCCGTGGGAGTGTCGGCGCGACGGGCGACGCTGTCGGTCGGGACGTCACCCGGACGGCCGTCCAGGTCCCCCTGCCGGGCCCCGCGCCGGGCCCTCGGCACGGCGGGATACCGGCCGCGCGGGTGAAATCGGGCGTTCTCCTGGACGCGTGACTGGGATCACTACCGCTCGAGCGTGTGAGCGGTCTAATGTCGGACTTGTCAGCGAAACGGCAAACCCTCCGCGAGGAGGGGACGCAAAGCCACGGGACCCACGCGGTCAGCCGGGCTACCGAACGAGAGGTTCCTCCCATGGACCAGCGCGGATCCGCCGCAGAGCCGCACGAGGCTCGCACCCTTCCCGTCGCCCGCTGGGCCGCCATCGCGGCCCGCCTCCAGGCCACGGTGTCGACCATCCCGCTGCAGCGGGACGAGCTCGCGGCCTGACCGGCCGCCGCACGACTCACCGCGACCCCCGTACCGGCCCCGCCGGTGCGGGGGTCGCGTCGTCCGTGGCGGGTGCCGTGCCCGTCGCCCCGCCCGGCACGAGACGATGGGCCGGGCGTCGGCCCGGTGCCCGCGCGGCTCAGAGCTCGCCGGTGCGCTGCAGGTGCCGCATCGCGATCCATCCGAGCGGGATGCGCAGCCAGTAGGTGAGCACGCGGAACAGCAGCGCGATGGTCGTCGCGACGCCGGGGTTGATGTTCGCGATGGTCGACAGGCCCGTGAGCAGCGCGAAGTCGACCGCGCCGACACCGCCCGGCGTGGGGACGATCGACCCCGCGGTGTTGCCCGTGAGGTACACGAGCGCGACCTGCACGAGCGACGCCTGCTGGCCGAGCGCCGCGAGGCACGCGTCGAACGCGAGCACGTAGCCCATCGTCATGAGGACGTTGCCGCCGACCGCGAGCACGAGCCGCCACGGCTGGCCGAGCACCTCGATGAGCCGCGGGAGGGTCTGGCGCACGGTCGGGCCGACGGTGCGCTGCACCCACGTGCGGATGCCGGGGAACAGCAGCGCGATGCCGACGCCCGCGGCGACGACGCCGAGCGCGACGAGCGCGGCGGGCGGCACCGAGAACGACGTGGGGGAGTGCAGGCCCGACGTCACGGTCAGCACGAGGAGCAGCAGCAGCGTCGTGATGAACTGGCTGACCTGCACGAGCGCGACGGTCGCTCCTGCGAGCGTCCCGCTGACGCCGCGGCGCGTGAGCATGCGCAGGTTGAGCGCCGCGGGGCCGATGCCCGCGGGTGCGGCGAGCGCGACGAACGTCGCGGCCGTCTGCACGAGGGTCGCGCGCCAGACGGACAGCTTCACGGGTGAGAACGCGACGAACGCGAGGGCGGCACCGACGAGCGTGAGCAGGCCGAGCGCGAACGCGAGCACCGAGAACCGCCAGTCGCTCTCGGCGAGGACGGGCCCGATGTCGCGGATGTTGATCGTCGTGAGGACGACGAAGACCGCCACGACCGTGAGCAGGATCGTGAGGATGGTGCGTGCACCGAACCGCACGAGCTGCTGCGGCTGCACGTCGGCCTCGGGCAGGCGTGCGACGAGCGCCGAGCGCAGCTCGGCCAGCACCTCCTTGTGCGCGCGCATCTCCTCGCGCGTGTGGCGCGGCAGCGTGACGGTCTGCAGCAGCGGGCCGATCGACTCCGTCTCGGCCGCGGGCAGGGCCGCGGCGGCGGACTCGAGCGCGCGCGTCGCGCCCACGCGCAGCGCGAGCAGCGCGACCAGCTGCGTGGTGTCCAGGCGGCGGGCGAGCTCGTTGGCGGCGACGTCGCCCTGCTCCCACGCGGTGATCCACACGCGCGGGCGGTGGGACGTGCGCTGCACCAGGATGATCTCGGAGGTCAGCGCGCGGTGCGCGATCCCGGCCTTGTGGGCGAGCCGCAGCTGCGCCCAGATCTCGCGCAGCACGTCGTCGTCGACGTCGTCGCCGTCGAGCTCGGACAGCGGGACGGCGTCGTCGGTGCCCGTCTGCAGCAGGAACATCGAGTCCTCGGCCTCGGACACGCTGAGCAGCGGAGGTGTGCGCACCCCGGCGGCGGTCGCGGCGTAGGAGAGCAGCGCGGCGCGTTCGGTGGCCTGCCGCAGGGAGAGCGCCGACCGGCCCTCGATGCCGCGCAGGCGCAGGCTCCGCCACAGCCGCGTGAGCATGCCGACGACCTGGCGGTCGCCGTCGAACACGAGCAGGTCGAGGTCGCGCCCGTCGGTCGTGGTGACGTGGTAGAGCCGGTCCGCCGACGCGCGGGCGAGCGCGCGTCGCGCCGGCGTGGCGGGGGGCAGCGCGGCCACGGCGGCCACGGTGGCGTCGTCGCGGTCGGCCTCGAGCGCGGGGTCGGGCACGCGCACGACGGTCGCGGGCTCGACGCCGGCGCGCCGGATGCCGGCCAGCAGGGCGGCGCCGTACGCGCGCTCGGGGTCGACCCCGCCGAGGTACTGCACGCCGAGACCGGCGACGCGGCCCACGAGCAGCGCGACCGCGATGCCCGGCAGCGACGCGCCCGCGGTGATGAGCACGACGCCGGTGGCGACCCACAGCAGGTTCCAGGACCAGCGCACGGTGCGGCGCCGCGTGCGGGGGCCCGCGACCGTGAGCAGCGCCGTGAGCATGGCCGAGTACTCGGGGATCGTGAGGGTCCACTCGCCGCGCAGCCGCACCGACAGGCCCTGCACGAGGGTCTGCGAGCCGAACGTGTGGAACGTCCAGTAGAGCGCGGACACGAGCAGCATGGCGCCGACCGCGGCGAGCACGGACTGCAGCAGCTGGCGCCCGAGCCGGCGGATCGCGAGCTCGGTGAGCACGGCGATCGGCACGACGACGGTCGTGAACCCGACGAGCACGTTGACGGGCACGAACAGCACGTTGCGCAGCAGGTCGGCGAAGCCCCGCACGTCCTCGGCGACGCCGGTCGTCGTGTTCTGGGCGTAGGTGGAGAGCACGACCACGAGCGCGGCGCCGACGGTCGCGAGCGCGGCGCCGAGCAGCGAGCTCGGGTGGTGCACGCGGGGCGTCCGGACGTCCTGGACGTCGACGGTGGGGCGCACGGCGCGGACGGCCGCGGTCGGCGTGGTGTCCGCGGGTGGCGTGGTCGGCGGGGTGGCCGCGTCCGGGGTGGTCGGGCCGACGGCACCGTCAGGTGCGGGCGTCGGCGTGCTCGGCATGCTGGCGAGTCTAGGCAGCGGGCCTCGCCCGGGCCTCCACCTTGCGGACGGTGTCGTGCGGTGTCACGTCCACCCGGAGGGTCAACATGTGTTGACATCCGGGTGGATGGTCGTCAACATGTGTTGACAGCGCTGCCCCGTCCGCCCGGAGGAGACCCGTGACCGAGGAGGTCGACATGTCCGCCCTGGTGAGCCACGCCGACGACGACGACCCGCTGCGCGCGCTCGGCGCGCTGGCCGGGCTGCGCCGCGAGGTCGAACGACGCGAGGCCGTCGCCGTCCGCCGTGCGCGCACCGCCGGCGCGTCCTGGGTCGCGATCGCCGCGATGCTCGGCGTCAGCAAGCAGGCCGTGCACCGCAAGTACGGCGGGCGCCGTCGCGAGGCCTGAGCGCACCGCCCGCCCCGCCGCGCTCCCCGCGCCGCTCCGCTCGCGCCGCGCTACGGTCGGCGCAGGGGTGCCGTCGCGAGCCGGTCGCGCCACCTCCCCGGGGCCGGGCCCCGCGAGGAGGACACCATGGTCGACGACGTCACCGCCGAGGTCACCCGCACGCTGCGCACCCTCTGGTGGCTGCCGGTGCTGCGCGGCGTGCTGCTGCTCCTGCTCGGCCTGCTGCTGCTCGCGCAGCCGTCCGCCTCGGTCGCGGCCATCGTCTGGCTGTTCGGCATCTTCGCGGTCGTCGACGGCGTCGTCGCGGTCGTGCAGGGCGTCGCGAACCGCGGCGTGCCGGGGTGGACCTGGTGGGTCGTCGAAGGGCTCGCCGGGCTCGCCGTCGGCGTCGTCGTGGTGCTGTGGCCCGGGCCCACCGCGCGCGTGCTGTTCTTCCTGCTCGCCGCCTGGCTGCTGGTGCTCGGCGTGATCTCGATCATCGCGGCCGTCGCCCTCTCGCGGGCGCGTGACGCCGGGTGGCACTGGCCGCTCGCGTTCGGGCTCGTGTGCACGCTGTTCGCGGTCCTGCTCGTCGCCCGGCCGCAGGTGTCCCTCGCGCTGTTCGGCGTCGTGCTGGGGCTGTTCGCGTTCGCGGGCGGCGCGCTCAACGTCGTCAGCGGGTTCGCCGTGCGGTCGGTCGTGCGCGAGCTCGGGCGGGACTCGGCCGCGGCCTGACGGCCGCCGTGGAGGGGCGTCAGCCGACGCCGACGACGGCGAGCCACGAGTCGGGCAGCAGCGTGTAGCCCACGAACGCGGCGACGTCGAGCGCGGTGTGCGCGACGACCAGCGGCATGACGCGGCGCCGTCGGCGGTAGTACTCGGCGAACACGACGCCCATGACGACGTTGCCGACGAACGGTCCCCACCCCTGGTACAGGTGGTACGAGCCGCGCAGCAGCGCGCTCGCCGCGATGATCGCCGGCGTGCCCCAGCGCAGCTCGCGCAGCCGCTCCACGAGGTAGCCGACGACGATGACCTCCTCGAGCAGCGCGTTCTGGAGCGCGGCGAGGATCAGCACCGGCACGGTCCACCACGCGGCGTTCAGGGCCGCCGCCTGCACGTCGACCGTGACCCCCAGCGCGCGTCCGGCCGCGTAGAGCCCCAGGCCGGGGATGCCGATGACGGCGGCCAGCGCCATGCCGATGCCCAGGTCGCGCAGCGGACGACGCCCGTCGAGGCCGATGCGCCGGGTCGCGGACCGGCCGTTCGCCGACAGCAGGTAGAGGGCGAGCGCGACCGGGACCAGCACGAACACGATGGACAGCAGCTGGTACGTGAGGTCGAGGTAGGGCCGCGGCGACTGGCTCGCGTTGAGCGTCGCGGTCTGCTGCGCGAGCGGCGGGCCCGCGGTCAGCTTGGCGACGAGCGACACGACCGCGTAGACGGCGGACTTGCCCAGCGACAGGCCCAGGACGATCCAGATCTCGGCGGTCAGGCGGCGGCGGACGGCGCGCTCGCCGGGTGCGGGCGCGCCGGTCCGGACGTCCGTGCGGGGGTGCGTGCCGGGCTGCGTGCGGGGCGCGGTGACCTCGCTGGTCGTCGTGCCCGCCGCGGTGCCGGTGGGCGTGCCGGTCGCGGTGCCCGGGGGTGTCGTCGGCGTCGCGTCGGGGGCCCGCTCGTCGTCGCTGTGCACGACGGCAGCGTACGGGGCGGGTCTGGGGGTGCGCTGGAGGTCGGCTGGGAGCGACGAGCTCCGTCGGTGCGCGCGCCCCGGCCTCGCCGTGCGCGCCCGACTTGACTCGAGCAGCCCCGTGCGAGCAAAGTGCTTTGCAACGCAAACTGATCGGAGCCCACCGTGACCGTCCCGCCCGTCCCCGCGGACGACGACGCCCCCCTCGACCCCCGCGCGGGCCTCGACATCGTCGCCGCGCAGGAGCGCCGCGTGCGCGACTCCGAGGTCGACGAGCGCGTGCTCTTCGGCGTCTGGGGCGCCGCGTGGGTCGTCGGCTACCTCGTCCAGTGGTGGTCCGCGAGCGGCTCGCCCACCGGCACCACGTCCGGCCCCGCCGGCGGCGTGTTCGGCCTCCTCATGGCCACCGCCATGGTCGTCACCGTCGTCCACCTCGTGCGGCGCTCGCGCGGCGTGCGCGGCACCAGCCGCACCGTCGGCGCCATGTACGGCTGGTCCTGGTTCCTCGGCTTCGCCGCGCAGAGCGCGATCGTCGCCGGCGTCGTCAACGCCGGCGCACCGCCCCGGGTGGTCGCGGTCGTCGCCAACGGCGTCGCGTGCCTCGTCGTCGGCCTGCTCTACATGGCCGGCGGCACGCTCTGGCGCGTCGGGCCGTTCTACGCGCTCGGCGTCTGGCTCGTCGTCACCGGCGCGGCCGCGAGCGTCGTCGGGATGCCCGCCGGGTACCTCGTGATGGCCGGCGCCGGCGGCGGCGGCATGCTCCTGGGCGCGGCGGTCGTCGCGGTCCGTCGCCGGAGCCACCCGTGACCGACGCCGACCTCGACCCCGTCATCCACTCGGCGTCCCGGCTGCGGGTCGTCGCCACGCTCGCCGCGCTCGACCGCGGCGACCGCATCGCCTTCCCGCGCCTGCAGAAGCTCCTCGACATGACCGCCGGCAACCTGTCCACGCACCTGCGGCGCCTCGAGGACGCCGGGTACGTCAGCCAGACCAAGACGCACGTCGGGCGCACGCCCGCCACCTACGTCGAGCTCACCCCCGCCGGGCGCACCGCGTTCGAGCGCTACACGCAGACCCTCACCGAGCTGCTCAAGGGAGCACAGTGATGACCACCGACACCGCCCCGCCGCCCGTCCTCGTCGACCGCGTGACCCGCCGCTTCGGCGACGTGACGGCGCTCGACGACGTCAGCCTGCGCGTCGACCACGGCGAGATCGTCGGCCTGCTCGGCCCCAACGGCGCCGGCAAGACGACGCTGCTCTCGCTGCTCGCGGGGCTGCGCACCCCCGACGCGGGCACCGTGCGCCTCTTCGGCGGCGACCCCCGCGACCCCGCGTCCCGCACGTCGCTCGGCACCACGCCGCAGGAGACCGGGCTGCCCGGCACGCTCAAGGTGCGCGAGGTCGTCGACTTCGTCGCCGGGCACTTCACCGACCCCATGCCGCGCGCGGAGGTGCTCGCGCGGTTCGCGCTCGAGGACCTCGCCGACCGGCAGACCGGTGCGCTGTCCGGCGGGCAGAAGCGCCGCCTCGCGGTCGGGCTCTCGCTCGTCGGCCGCCCGCGGCTCGTGCTGCTCGACGAGCCCACCACGGGCCTCGACGTCGAGGCGCGGCACGTGCTGTGGCAGGCGCTGCGCGACTACCACGCCGACGGCGCGACCGTCATCGTCACGAGCCACTACCTCGAGGAGATCGAGGCGCTCGCGCAGCGCGTCGTCGTGGTCGGCGGAGGACGGGTCGTCGCCGACGACACGCTCGCGCGCGTGCTCGACCTCGTCTCCGTCCGCCGCGTCAGCCTCACGCTGCCCGGACCGGCCGGAGCCACGCTCACCGGGCTGCCCGGCGTGCACGACGTCACCGAGGCGCCCGACCCGCGCGGCGGCGTGCGTGCCACCCTCGTCGCGGCCGACGCCGACGCGTGCGTGCGCACCCTCGTCGAGCGGGCCGTGCCGTTCCGGGACCTCGAGGTGCGCGGCGCGTCCCTCGAGGAGGCGTTCCTGTCCCTCACGTCGTCCGCGGAGCACGGCGCGTCGTCCGCCGCCGCGACCCCCGCCCCGGCGTCCGCCGCCGCGACCGACCCGACCGCCACGGAGGTGGCCCGATGAGCACGACCACCGCACCCGTCGCGTCTCGCACCGCCCCGCCCGCGCTGCGCTCCTGGGCGTCGCTCGCGTGGCTGCACGCGCGGTACCAGTTCCTCGAGACCGTGCGCGTGCCGATCGCCGTCATCGGCAACCTGCTGTTCCCGACGCTCGCGCTGCTGTTCTTCGTCATCCCGCAGGACGCGATCACGTCCGACCCGGCGATCTCGACCGCCGCCGTCGCACAGCTCGCGACGTTCGCCGTCATGTCGTCGTGCCTGTTCACGCACGGCACGGGCGTCGCCGAGGACCGTGCGCAGCCCTTCGACACGTTCGTGCGCGCGCTGCCCGCGCGGCCCGGGCCGCGGCTCGCCGGGCGCGTGCTCAACGGGCTCGTGTGGTGCTACCTCGCGCTCGTGCCGCTCGTCGTCGTCGGCGCCGTGTTCACGGCCGCGACGCTCACGCCGCTGCAGGCGCTCGGCGCGGTCGTCATGGTCGCGGCCGTCGCGGTGCCGTTCACGCTGCTCGGCATGGCGATCGGGTACGCGCTGTCCAGCAAGGCCGCGCTCGCCGTGGTCCAGTGCACGCTGTTCCCGCTCGCGTTCGCCGGCGGCCTGTTCATGCCGCCCGAGGTCTTCCCGCGCTGGCTCGACGCACTGTCGCAGGCGCTGCCGTCGCGGGCCGCGCGCGACCTCGTCGTGCAGGTGACGTCCGGCGTCGACGCGAGCGCGCTCGCGGTGCCCGTGCTGCTCGGGTGGACCGTGGTGCTCGCGGTGCTCGCGGTCGTCGCGGTCCGCCGCGACGAGGGCCGCCGCTTCCGCTGACGCCCGCGGCGTGGCCCCACGCCGCCGAGTGCGCCAGATCGCCGTCGAGTGCGGGTGAAGCAACACCCGCACTCGGTCGCGATGTGGCGCACTCGGCGGTGTCGGTCCGCCGGTGTCGGTCAGCCCGTGCGGGGCGGGCGGCCGCGGCGCGGGGGGTCGGACGCCGCGTGGGGCATGCGCCCCGCGTCGGTGAGGGCACGGCGCAGCAGCAGGTCGATCTGCGCGTTGACGCTGCGCAGGTCGTCGGCGGCCCACCGCGCGACCGCGTCGTGCACCGCGGGGTCGAGGCGCAGCAGCACCTGCTTGCGCTCGCGGCGGGCGCGTGCGGGCGCGGCGGGCGTGGTCGCGTCGTCCGCGCCCCCGCCCGCCGCGCCCGTGCGCTCGTCGCCGGTCACGCGTACAGGCTCCCGGCGTTCACGACGGGTGTCGCGCGGGACTCGCCGCACAGCACGACCAGCAGGTTCGACACCATCGCGGCGCGCCGCTCGTCGTCGAGCTGCACGATGCCGTCGACCTCGAGCCGGCCGAGCGCGCCCTCGACCATCGACACCGCGCCCTCGACGATGCGCTCGCGGGCCGCGATGATCGCGCCGGCCTGCTGACGCTGCAGCATGGCCTGCGCGATCTCGGGGGCGTACGCGAGGTTGGAGATGCGCGCCTCGATGACCTCGATGCCCGCGATGACGACGCGCGCGGCGACCTCGGCCGCGATCTCGGCGGAGATGACGTCGGTCGCGCCGCGCAGCGACGTCTCGCCGTCGTCGGCGTGGTCGTACGGGTGGGACATCGCGACGTGGCGCAGGGCCGACTCGGACTGCACGCGCACGAAGTCGGCGTAGTCCTCGACCGCGAATGTCGCGGTGGCGGTGTCGGCGACCTGCCACACGACGATCGCGGCGATGTTGATGGGGTTGCCGTCGGCGTCGTTGACCTTGAGCTCGTTGGTCTCGAAGTTGCGCACGCGCACCGAGACGTTCTTGCGCGTCGTCAGGGGGATGGTGAGCACCAGTCCGGTGCGGCGCACGGTGCCGACGTAGCGGCCGAAGAGCTGCACGACGCGGGTCTGCCCGGGGCTGATGACGGCGAGCCCGCTGAGCAGCAGCACCGCGGCGCCGACGCACAGGGCGCCGAGGAACCCGAGCGCGTCGACGCCGCTGGCCTCGGCCTCCATGAACAGCAGGATCGCGCCGGCGACGGCGACGAGCACGAACAGCAGCGCGATGACGGCCCCGCCGGCGCCGGTGGACCACGCGGACCGCTCGGCGACGTCGACGCGGGCGCCGGCGTGGCCGACGGGACGGCCGCTGGGGTCGCCTCCGACGGACTCCTGCGGCGGGGCGGTGTCGGGCATGGGGACCTCCGGGGGACGGGCGCCGCGGCGCGCTATCAAAGTGATATCACTTTAGCAGCGCCCCGCGGCGTCCGGCACGGGACCTCCGGCCGTCACCCGTCCGGCCGTCAGGCGTGCCCGAGGAACTCGTGCGTCCGGTGCGACGCGGGCTCGATCTGGAACGTCGAGTGCGCGACCGACACCTCGAAGTGCGTCGCCAGGCACTCCTGCAGCTGGTCGAGGATCCGCGGGCCGTGCCCGTCGCCGAAGCACGAGTCGTCCACCACCACGTGCGCCGTGACCACCGGCAGGCCCGTCGCGACGAGCGACGCGTGCAGGTCGTGCACGTCGAGCACGTGGTCGACCTCGAGCAGGTGCGCGCGCACGTCGTCCAGGTCGAGCCCGGGCGGGGTCGACTCGAGCAGCACCGACGCCGTCTCGCGCAGCAGCCGCGCGGCGCGCGGCACGATCAGCACGCCGATGAGCAGGCCCGCGACCGCGTCGGCCTGCTGCCAGCCGGTCGTCGCGATGACGATCGCGGCGACGATCACGCCGACCGACCCCAGCGCGTCGTTGAGGACCTCGAGGAACGCCGCGCGCATGTTGAAGCCCGACGAGCGCCCGCCCGCGAGCACGGTGAGCGACACGACGTTGGCCACGAGGCCGATCACGCCGAACACCACGAGCTCGGTCGACGGCACCTCGGGCGGCGCCGTGAGGCGACGCACGCCCTCGACCAGCACGTACACGCCGACCGCGAGCAGCACGGCCGACTGCGCGAGCGCCGCGAGCACCTCGGCGCGGCGGTACCCCCAGGTGCGCCGCGCGGTCGCCGGGCGTCGCGTGAGCTGCGCCGCGACGAGCGCCATGAGCAGGCCCGCGGTGTCGGTGAGCATGTGCGCGGTGTCGACCAGCAGGGCGAGGCTGCCGGTGAGGTACGCGCCGACGGCCTGCGCGACCAGCACGGTCGCGGTGAGCCCGAACGCGACGGCGAGGCGCCCGCGGTGGTCGGTGCCGCCGTGCGCGTGGTCGTGGCCGTGGCTCACCGGTCGGCCCCCGCGAGGTGCGCGCACTCGTCGGGGTGCGGGCCTGCGTCGAGCAGCGACTCGGCGGCGGCGATGAGCCCGGCGAGGCGCGCGGGGTCGGCGATCGTGTAGATCGACGCGCGCCCGCGCTGCCGGACGGTGACGAGCCCGCAGTCGCGCAGGCACGCGAGGTGCGCGCTGACGGTGCTCTGCGCGAGCCCGAGGTGGTCGGTGAGCTCGCGGACCTGGTGCTCACCCGTGAACAGGTGGCGCAGCAGGGTGAGGCGTGCGGGCTCGCCCAGCGCGCGGAACAGTGCGGCCGTCGGGGCGGTGAGACCGGCGTCGGTGCTCCAGACGCCCTCATCGTCCTCAGCAGATGTCATCGTCATAGAGCGATGATAGTCCGCGGCCCCCGACGGTGTCACCACCGCCGGGGGCCGCATCCGTCACACCGCGTCAGTCACGCGGGACGTCTCGCCGTGGACGTCACGCGAAGCGACGCAGCCGCAGCGAGTTCGACACCACCAGCACCGACGAGAACGCCATCGCCGCACCCGCGATCATCGGGTTGAGCAGGCCCAGCGCCGCGAGCGGGATCGCCGCGACGTTGTACGCGAACGCCCAGAACAGGTTCTGCCGGATCACCCGCAGCGTGCGCCGCGACAGCCGGATCGCCTGCGGTGCGGACGCCAGGTCGCCGCGCACGAGCGTGAGGTCGGCCGCCTCGATCGCGACGTCGGTGCCCGTGCCCATCGCCAGGCCCAGGTCCGCCGTCGCGAGCGCCGCGGCGTCGTTCACGCCGTCGCCGACCATCGCGACGCGCGCACCGCCGGCCTGCAGTCGCTCGACCGCCGCGACCTTCTCGTCCGGCATGACCTGCGCGACGACGTCCGCGTCGGCGATCCCGACGGCGCGGGCCGTCGCGAGCGCGGCGCCCCGGTTGTCGCCCGTGAGCAGCACGGGGCGCAGGCCCAGCGCGCGCAGCTCGCGCACCGCGTCGGTCGACGTCGGCTTCACCGGGTCGCGCAGCACCAGCACGCCGCGCGCCCGGCCGTCCCACGCCGCGACCACCGCGGTCGCGCCGTCGGCCTCGGCCGCGTCGACCGCCGCCGCGACGTCGTCCGTGCGGACGCCCTGCTCCTCGAGCCAGCCGCGCCGGCCCACGAGCACGCGCCGTGCGAGTGCGACGCCGCTGTGCGCGGTGCGGACCACGCCGCTCACGCCGCGCCCCGCGTCGGCGCGGAACTCGCGCACCTCGTCGGCGCCGACCGCGACCCCGTCGGCCCCGACCCCGACGCCCGATCCCCCTGTCGCGAGAGTGCGATCCAGCCCGGTGCTCTCGGTGGGGTTGTCGGATCGCTCTGTCGCGAGAGTGCGATCCAGCCCGGTGCTCTCGGTGGGGTTGTCGGATCGCGCTCTCGTGACAGGGCGATCCGGTTCCGGTGCGGCCTCCGCGATCGCGCGGGCGATCGGGTGCTCGGCGAGCCGCTCGACCGCCGCGGCCAGCCGCCGCACCTCGTCGGCGTCCTCGCCCGCGGCCGGCACGACGTCGACCAGGGCCATGCGCCCGGCCGTGACCGTGCCGGTCTTGTCCAGCACGACGGTGTCGACGCGCCGCGTCTCCTCGAGGATCTCGGGGCCCTTGATGAGGATCCCGAGCTGCGCACCACGCCCCGTGCCGACCAGCAGCGCCGTGGGCGTCGCGAGCCCCAGCGCGCACGGGCACGCGATGATCAGCACCGCGACGGCCGCCGTGAACGCGGCCTGCACGCCGCCCCCGGTCGCGAGCCACACCACGAGCGTGCCGACCGCGATCACGAGCACGACCGGCACGAACACCGCCGAGATCCGGTCGGCGAGCCGCTGCACGGGCGCCTTGCCGGTCTGCGCGCGCGCCACGAGCCGGCCGATCTGCGCCAGGCGCGTCTCGGAGCCGACGCGCGTCGCGCGGACCACGAGGTGCCCGGACGTGTTGACGGTCGCGCCCGTGACCTCGTCGCCGGGGCCGACGTCGACGGGCACGGGCTCGCCCGTGAGCAGCGACGTGTCGACCGCGCTCGTCCCCGTCACCACGACGCCGTCGGTCGCGACCTTCTCGCCCGGGCGCACCGCGAACTCGTCGCCGACCGCGAGCCGGTCCACGGGCACGCGTCGCTCGACGCGGCCCGTGGGCCCGTCGACCAGCACCGCGACGTCCTTGGCGCCGAGGTCCAGCAGCGCGCGCAGCGCGTCGCCCGCGCGCCGGCGCGAACGGTGCTCGGCGTACCGGCCGGTGAGCAGGAACGTCACGACCACGGCCGCGACCTCGAAGTACAGCTCGGGCATCGCGGTGCCGTGGCCCGCACCCGCGGCCGGGAAGAGCGTCGGCGTCATGCGCATGCCGAGCTCGCCCGCACCGCCCAGCAGCAGCGCCCACAGCGACCACGCGGTCGCGGCGACCACGCCGATCGACACGAGCGTGTCCATGGTCGACGACCCGTGCCGCGCCGCGCGGATGGCCGCGCGGTGGAACGGCCACGCCGCCCACGTCGCGACCGGCAGCGCGAGCGCCGCGACGAGCCACTGCCAGCCGCGGAACTGCGTCGCCGGGACCATGCTCAGCACGACCACGGGGACGGTGAGCACGGCCGCGACCCGCAGGCGGCGGCGCAGGTCGGCGCCGCGCGCGTCGACGGGGGCGGACGTGTCGTCGTCGGCGTCGTGCTCCATGCCGGCGTGCTGCATGCCCGACAGCGCGTGCTCGACCTCGTCGTGCGCGCCGTGGTCGCCGGCGCCGTCGTGCGCCGCGCCCGGGGGCCCGTGGTGCACCGCGCCGGGCGCGGGGACCGGGTGCGCGTCGTACCCCGCGGCGCGCACGGCGGCCACGAGGTCGTCGACGGTCGGCGCGGGGGCGTCGTCGGTCGGGGTGATCTCGACGTGCGCGGTCTCGAGCGCGAGGTTCACCGTCGCGGTCGCGCCGGGCACGCGGTTGAGCCGCTTCTCGACGCGCGCGACGCAGGACGCGCAGGTCATGCCCTCGACCGCGAGGTCGATCCCCGCGGCCCCCACCCCGTCGGGGGCGGTCCGCGGCGCGTTCACAGCAGCGACCGCGCGGGCGTGACGGCGTACCCGGCCTCCTCGACGGCGGCCGCGACCGTGGCGTCGTCGAGCGGTGCGTCGGACGTGACGGTGACGGGGGAGGCCCCGCCGGTCACGAGCTCGACGGTGACGTCGGTGACGCCGGGCAGCGCGGTGAGCTCCTCGGTGACGTGCTTGACGCAGTTGCCGCAGGTCATGCCGTCGACGCGGAACGTGGTGGTGGCCATGGTGGTGCTCCTTCGGTGCGGGTGTCCGGTGCGGCGGGGGCCTGCGCGAGCGGGCGGGGGCGGCCGGGGCGACGCGGACGGCGGGTGGGTGGCGCGGCCCCGGGTGGGGAGCCGTGCCGCGGGACGTGTCGCGGGGGCCCCGTGAGGGCCGTCGCGAGGTGGGGTGGGTCAGCTGCGCACGAGGCGCGCGATCGCGGCGGAGGCCTCGCGGACCTTCTCGGCGCCCGCCTCGGGGGACTGCCGCGCCGCGTCGACGACGCAGTGGCCGAGGTGGTCCTCGACGAGGCCGATGCTCACGGCCTGCAGCGCCTTGGTGACGGCGGCGACCTGCGTGAGGACGTCGATGCAGTAGACGTCCTCGTCGACCATCCGGGCGATGCCGCGGACCTGGCCCTCGATGCGGCGCAGGCGGCGCAGGTACTCGGCCTTGGCGGGCGAGTACCCGTAGGTCGCGTGGTCGTGCACGTGGTCGTGCACGTGGTCGTGCACGGCGGCGTCCGCGGGGGGTGCGAGCGCGGGCGCGTCGGCGTCGGGGGTGTCGTGCGTGACGGGTGCCGTCTCGGTGGACATGCGTCAATCATACCCCTGGGGGGTATCTTCGCCAGGGTGTTCGCGCCCGGCGGACGCCCCGCTCAGGGATGATCGACCCCATGCGTGTCTCGGCGAAGGCGGACTATGCGGTGCGGGCGTGCGCCGAGCTGGCCAGCAGGCCGGCGGACGACTCGGTCTCGAGCGAGGTGCTCGCCGAGGGGCAGGGCATCCCCACGAGCTTCCTCGAGCGGATCCTCGGGGACCTGCGCCGGGCCGGCGTCGTGACGAGCGTCCGTGGCCGCGCGGGTGGGTACCGGCTCGCGCGCGGCGCCGACGAGATCACGCTCGCCGAGGTCATCCGGGCCGTCGACGGCCCGCTGGTCACCGTGCGCGACGTGCGCCCGCCCGGGCTCACCTACGAGGGGTCGGCCACGGCGCTGCTCGACGTCTGGGTCGCGCTGCGGGCGTCCGTGCGCGACGTGCTCGAGGGCGTCACGCTCGCCGACGTCGTGCAGCGCGAGCTGCCCGAGCTCGTGGTCCGGCAGGCCGCGCGCGAGGACGCCTGGCTCAACCCCTGACGGGCGCGCCCGCCCCGTCACGGTGGCGCGGCGACCTCAGACGGCGCACGGCCAACCGCTGACGGTGGCGCGGCGACCCCCGACGGTCGCGCGGCAACCCCGGGCCGGGCGCCCGGCGTCGTCAGGGTCGGGGCGAGGCCTGCAGCAGGGGCAGCACGCGGTCGCGCAGCAGCGGCGCGAGGTCGGGCGGCAGCGGGGCGTCGGGGTCGAGCCAGCGCAGCTCGGCGATCTCGGCGCCGACCGCGACGGGCGCGTCGAGCGCGTGCTCGAAGACGTCGGCCTCGACCTCGAACCCGTCCTCGTTCGCCGCGGCGGCACGCAGGACGCCGAGGGGGCGCAGCGTCTCGACGCGCAGCGTGAGGCCGACCTCCTCCTGCACCTCGCGCACCGCGGTCTGCGCGGGTGTCTCGCCGGTCTCGGGCTTGCCCCCGGGGAGCATGAACCGCGACGTGCCGCGCTTGCGCACCGTCAGCACCGCGCCCGTCGCGTCCCGCAGCACCACGGCGCTGACCCTGATCACTCCCGCGGTCGTCACGGCGGACGACCCTACGCCCCGTGCCGTGCCGCCGCGCCGTCCGCTCACGAGACGGCGTCTCAGGATGCGACCGATCCTTGAAATCCCGCTAACCAGGTCGGAATTATCAGCAAGGTACGGACAACCGCCCGTGCGCGTCACCCGCTCCCGGCCTCCCCGCCGGCCGCCCCGAGGTGGTCCCCGTGCCCTCCTTGATCCTCCTGGCCCTCGTCGGCCTCGCCGCACAGCTCGTCGACGGCAGCCTCGGCATGGCCTACGGCGTCACCTCGACGACGCTCCTGCTCGCGATCGGCACCAACCCGGCCGCGGCCTCCGCCACCGTCCACCTCGCCGAGATCGGCACGACGCTCGCGTCCGGCGTCTCGCACTGGCGGTTCGGCAACGTCGACTGGAAGGTCGTCCTGCGCATCGGCGTCCCCGGCGCCGTCGGCGCGTTCGCCGGTGCGACGTTCCTGTCGAACCTCTCGACCGACGCCGCCAAGCCCGTGATGTCCCTGCTGCTGCTCGCGCTCGGCGTCTACCTGCTCGTGCGTTTCACGCTCAAGGGCCTGCGCACCGACCGCCAGCACCTGCCGCTGCGCAAGCGGTTCCTCGCGCCGCTCGGCGTGTTCGCCGGGTTCGTCGACGCCACGGGCGGTGGCGGCTGGGGCCCCGTCGGCACGCCCGCGCTGCTCGCGTCCGGGCGGCTCGAGCCCCGCAAGGTCGTCGGCTCGATCGACACGTCCGAGTTCCTCGTCGCGCTCGCCGCGAGCCTCGGCTTCCTGTTCTCGCTCGGCTCGCAGGGCATCGACTTCACGTGGGTCGCCGCGCTGCTCATCGGCGGGTTGATCGCGGCGCCCTTCGCCGCGTGGCTCGTGCGCAAGGTCCCCGGCCGCGTGCTCGGCTCGGCTGTCGGCGGCGTCATCGTGCTCACCAACACCCGCACGCTGCTGCGCTCCGACTGGGTCGGCGTCGGTGACACCCCCACCGAGGGGCTCGTGCTCGCGGCCATCGCGCTCGTGTGGGTCGCGGCCGTGACGTGGTCGGTCCGCGCCTACCGCCTCGACCTCGCAGCCGGGCGCGGCGCCGCGACGACGGCCCACGGGCCGGCGGAGGACGCGGACGCGCCCGGCACGTCGTCGCACGCCCCGCAGGCCGTCGACGCGGAGTCGGCCTCTCCGGTCGCGCCGCGCGCCTGACGCGGCACCCTCGAACGGTGGAGGGCCGGCCCGGCGCACCTGTCCGGAGCCGGGCCGGCCCTGCCACCCGCGCGCGGGCGGCCCGGATCCCGGGCCGCCCGCGTCCGCGTCACTCGGGACGCGTGGCCTCCGCGGCGGCGCGCGCCGCACCCGGCAGCGCCTCGACCACGCGGTCCAGCACCTCGTCGTCGTGCGCCGCGGACAAGAACCACGCCTCGAACGCCGACGGCGGCGCGAGCACGCCCGCGTCGAGCAGCGCGTGGAAGAACGGCGCGTACCGCCAGTGCTCGGACGCCTGCACGCCCGCGTAGTCGCGCGCGCCCTCGGCGGCGGCGCGCTCGCCGAACACGATGCTGAACAGGCTGCCCGCCCACTGGATCGCGTGCGGCACGCCGGCCTGCACGAGCGCGCCCGAGACCTCGCGTCGCAGCCGCGCGGCCGCCGCGTCGACGCGCGCGTACACGTCGCCGTCCGCGAGCCGGAGCGTCGCCAGCCCCGCGGCCGTCGCGACCGGGTTCCCCGACAGCGTGCCCGCCTGGTACACGGGCCCGAGCGGCGCGAGCTGGTCCATGACGTCGGCGCGCCCGCCGACCGCGGCGACGGGCAGCCCGCCGCCGATCACCTTGCCGAACGTCAGCAGGTCGGGCGCCCACTGCTCGGCGGCGCCCTCGAGGCCCCACCACCCGGCCGGACCCACGCGGAAGCCCGTGAGCACCTCGTCCTGCACGAGCAGCGCGCCGTGCTCCGACGTCAGGCGCCGCAGCTCGCGGTTGAACCCGGGCAGCGGCGGGACGACGCCCATGTTGGCGGGCGCCGCCTCGGTGATGACCGCGGCGATCGAGCCGCCGTGCTCGGCGAACGCCGTGCGCAGCGCGTCCAGGTCGTTGTACGGCACGACGATCGTCTCGGCCGCGACGGCCGCCGTGACGCCCGCGGACCCGGGCAGCGCGAGCGTCGCGACGCCCGACCCCGCCTGCGCGAGCAGCGCGTCGACGTGCCCGTGGTAGCAGCCCGCGAACTTCACGACCTTGTCGCGGCCCGTCCACGCGCGCGCCAGCCGCAGCGCGGTCATGGTCGCCTCGGTGCCCGTCGACACCAGACGCACCCGCTCGGCCGCGGGCACGCGTGCGCGCACCTCGTCGACCAGCTCGACCTCGGTCGTCGTCGGCGCGCCGAAGCCCAGGCCCCGCGCGGCCGCGCGCTGCACGGCGTCGACGACCTCGGGGTGCGCGTGGCCCAGCAGCGCCGGGCCCCACGACCCGACGAGGTCGACGTACGTGCGCCCGTCGACGTCGGTCACGTGCGCGCCCGCCGCCGACGCGAGGAACCGGGGCGTGCCGCCCACCGAGCCGTACGCCCGCACGGGGGAGTTCACGCCGCCCGGGATGACGGCGGTCGCGTGCTCGAACGCCGCGGTGCTGCTGCCCGTCCACGCCGGGCCGTCCACGGGGCCGGCTGCACCCGCGACGTCGTCCACCTGCGTCATCACCGCTCCTCCGCCAGCCACCCGGCCAGCTCCGTCGCCCAGTAGGTCAGGATCGCATCGGCGCCCGCGCGGCGGATGCTGAGCACCGACTCGGTGATGGCACCCCTGCGGGTGATCCACCCCTGCGCGGCCGCGGCCTCGATCATCGCGTACTCGCCCGACACCTGGTACGCCCAGACGGGCACCGGTGACGTCGCGGCGACGTCGGCGAGCACGTCGAGGTACGACATCGCGGGCTTCACCATGACGACGTCCGCGCCCTCGGCCACGTCGATCGCGACCTCGCGCGCGGCCTCCCGGCGGTTCGCCGGGTCCATCTGGTAGCTGCGGCGGTCGCCGTCGAGCTGCGACTCGACCGCCTCGCGGAACGGCCCGTAGAACGCCGACGCGTACTTCGCGGCGTACGCGAGCACGGCGACGTCGGTGTGCCCCGCGGCGTCGAGCGCGTCCCGGACGACACCCGTCTGGCCGTCCATCATGCCGCTGAGCCCGACCAGGTGGGCGCCCGCCTCGGCCTGCGCGACGGCCATCGCCGCGTACCGCTCGAGCGTCGCGTCGTTGTCGACCGCGCCGCTCGGGGTGAGCACGCCGCAGTGGCCGTGGTCGGTGAACTCGTCGAGGCACAGGTCGGCCTGCACCACGAGGTCGTCGCCGACCTCCGCGACCACGTCGGCCACGGCGACGTTGAGGATCCCGTCGGGGTCGGTCGCGCCCGTGCCCGTCGCGTCGCGGTGCGCCGGCACGCCGAACAGCATGATCCCGCCGAGCCCGGCCTCGACCGCGCGCGCGGCCTCCTGCCGCAGCGAGTCGCGCGTGTGCTGCAGCACGCCCGGCATCGAGCCGAGCGGGCGGGGCGCGTCGAGGCCCTCGCGCACGAACACCGGCAGCACGAGGTCGGCCGGGTGCAGGCGCGTCTGGGCGGCGAGGCGGCGCAGGGCGGGCGTGCGGCGCAGGCGGCGCGGGCGCAGCCGGCCGGGTGAGGGGGTGGTCATGCGGGGTCCTCCGCGGGGGTGGGGGGTGCGGACGGGGCGGGTGCAGGGGTGACCGACGGGGCAGGGGCGGGGGCGTCGGGTGCGGGTGCGCCGGGCGCAGCGCCGGTGCGCGTGACGACGTCGGTGAGCGCCGCGACGAGCCCGGCGAGGGTCTGCCGCTCCGCGACCGCGTCGACGCGCAGCCCCAGGCGCCGGGCCTCGGCCTCGGTGCTGGGGCCGATGACGACGACGAGCGTCGCGGGCGGCGGGGGCCCGAGGTGGTCGAGCAGCGCGCGCACCGTGCTGGCCGACGTGAGCAGCGCGGCGTGCACGTCGCCGGCGTGCCACGCCCGCGCGACGTCGGGGTCCGGCGGACCGGCGGGGACCGTGCGGTAGACGACGAGGTCGTCGACGTGCCAGCCGGCCTCGGTGAGCCCGTCGGCGAACGTCGGCGCGGCGAGGTCCCCGCGGGGGAACAGCACGCGCCGGGCCACGACGTCGTCGGTCCGCCGCGCGGCCGGGCGCAGCTCGCGCACGTCCGCCCCACCGGCCGGTCCCCGGTCCTCGTCGCCCGCGTCCGCCGTCCCCCCGCGCCGCCGGTCGCCCAGCGCCGCGAACCCGTCATCGGTCGCGTCGACGGTGACGGCCGAGCGACCGGTCGCGGGGTCGGCGTGGGAGGCGCCCGGGTCCGGGAGCGCCACGAGCGCCGCGACGAGGTCGACGGCCGTCGAGCGCACGGGCGGGACGACGTCGACGGGCACGCCCAGGGCCTCGAGCGCGCGCGCCGTGCCCGGGCCGACGGCCGCGACGCGCACGCCCGCGCGTGCGACGACCGCCGCCAGACCGTCGTCGTGCGCCGCGGCACGCTCGGCGAGCACGGCGACCGCCGCCTGGCTCGTGACGGCGAGCCACCCGTACCAGCCCGCACCGAGCGCGAGCAGCGCGTCGTCGAGCGGCGTGAGGTCGTCGACGGGCAGCGTGCGGACGAGCGGCACGACGAGCGGCTCGGCTCCGGCCGTCGCCAGGGCGACCGACGCCGGGCTCGTGCGGCCCGGTCCCGTGCCCGCCTCGAGCGGAGGCTGCGGCACCAGCACGCGCCACCCCGCGAGCTCCGGCGAGGGGCGGCGTGCGCTCGCGGGCCGCTCGGACGTCGTGCCGTCGGGGGTCGCGGCCTCGGGCGTGGTGCTGTCGGGCGCGGCGGCGTCGGACGTGGTCCCGTCGGGTGTCGCGACGTGGCGCGGTGCGGCGTCGGACGTGGACCCGTCGAACGCGCCGGCGGCGCCGGGCGTCATCGCACCGGTCCGAGAGGTGCGAGGTCGGCCGCGCCCGCGTCGAGCAGGTCCTCGGCGAGCCGGCGGCCCAGGCGGTCGGCAGCGGCGTCGTCGTCGCCCGGACCCCGGGCGCCCAGCCGCAGCACGCGTGCGCCGTCGACCGCCGCGACGACCGCGTCGAGCACGAGCTCGCCCGTCGCGTCGTCGAGCCGCCCCCACGCGCCGATCGGGGCGGCGCACCCGGCCTCGAGGCGGGCGAGCACGGCACGCTCGGCGACGACCGCGCGGCGGGTCGGGGCGTGGTCGAGCGCGCGCAGCGCGTCCGCGAGCGGCGTGGCCGCCTCGGCGTCGGTGGTGCGCACCTCGACCGCGAGGGCACCCTGCCCGGGGGCCGGGGCCAGCACGGCGGGGTCGAACCACTCGGTCACGGCGTCGAGCCGCCCGAGGCGGCCGAGCCCCGCGGCGGCCAGCACGACCGCGTCGAGGTCGCCGCGCGGCGCGTCGGTGCCGACGCCCGGGTGCGGTGCCGCGCCGTGGTCGCCGGTGGCGACGGTGGTCGGGTCGAGCCCGCGCACGCGGCCCAGGCGGGTGCCGACGTTGCCGCGGATGTCGACGACGTCGAGGTCGGGGCGCAGCGCGCGCAGCTGGGCGGCCCGCCGCGGTGAGCCCGTGCCGACGCGGGCACCGGCGGGCAGCGTCGCGAGCGTGAGCCCGTCGCGCGCGCACAGCGCGTCGCGTGCGTCGGCGCGCTCGGGCACCGCGGCGATCACGAGGCCGTCGGCCGGGCCCGTGGGCAGGTCCTTGAGCGAGTGGACCGCGACGTCGCAGCGGCCGTCGAGCAGCGCGTCGCGCAGCGCGGTCACGAACACGCCCGTGCCGCCCAGGCTCGCGAGCGACGCGCGGGTGCGGTCGCCCTCCGTGCGCACGCGCACGGTGTCGACCGCGAGGTCGCCGAGCGCGGCGAGCGCGTCGGCCACGTGGCCCGTCTGCGTGAGGGCCAGGGCGCTCGCGCGCGTGCCTATCCGGACGTCCTGGGGCATGTGTCCAGTGTCGTCCGCGGGTGCGCGGATGTCGAAACAGGGGCGAAGGTCCAGGTGGCCGCGAAATGCGTCTGCCGGATCGTTCTGACAATGCGTCAGGTCCGTGCGTCGGGCGTCGGCAGAATGTGACGCACGACATTCCTGTGAGTATTTCTGACAGGTCGTCAGATCCCTGGCGAAAATGCGTCCGCGACCGCCCGGCGTCAGGCGGGTGAGTCGCCCGCCACCAGCGAGCGCGCGGCCGCCCGCGCGTCCGGCACGACCGACGCCAAGCCGTTGCCGGCCGCCCAGGCGCCGCACACCGCGACCCCCGGCAGGCCCGCGACCGCCGCCCGGACCGCCGCCACGGCCTCCCGGTGCGCGGTGCTCGGGCGCGGCAGCGACTGCGTCCACCGCACCACCGCCGACCCGGCGAGCGCGCCGCGGTCGAGACGCACGCCCAGCAGCGTCGACGCGTCCCGCAGCGCGAGGTCGACCAGCGCGTCGCCCGTCGGCAGGTCCGCCGGGGGGGCGCCCGCGTCGTGGTCGGCGCCGGGGTCGGCGCCCGTCCCGGCCGCGCGCCCGTACGACAGCCGCACGACGTGCCGACCCGGGCCCGCCGACTCCGCGGCCCAGCCCCACTTGGCCGTCGCGTGCGTGAGCGCCTTCGCGCGGACGTCGTCGACCCCAGGCCCCACCAGCACGCCCGTGCCGCGCGGCGCCGCGTCGAGCACGGGCGCGTCGAGCACGAGCGTCACGAGCGTCACGGGCGCGCCGGCGTCGAGCTGCACGTCGCCCAGGGACGCGCCGTCCAGCCCGTCGAGCAGGCGTGCCGCACCCGGCGCGGCGACCACCAGCCGCGCCGTGCGCAGCTCGCGCGCCGGGCGCGGCGGCTTGTGCCGGTCCTGCGTGCCGACGACGAGCGTGCCGTCCTCCGCGCGCTCGACCGACGCCGCGCTCGTGCGGGTCAGGACCACGCCGCCGTGCGCGGTGACGTCCGCGACGAGCGCGTCCACCAGCCGGTGCAGACCACCCGCGACGCCCTCGACCGCGGTGCCCGCCGGGGCGGCCGCGCGCAGCCGTCGCACGCCGCGCGCGAGCGACCCGCGCTCCGCCGCGGCCGCCTCGCGCAGCCCGGGCGCGGCGGTGTCGACCGCGAGGTCGTCGGGGTCGGCCGCGTGCACGCCACCCACCACCGGGTGCACGAGCCGGTCGACCACCGCGGCACCCATGCGCGCCCGCACCAGCCCGCCGAGGGTCGTCTCGCGCGCGCCCACGCGCGCCGGCAGCACGAGGTCGAGCAGTGCCCGCAGCGCACCCGGCGTGCCGAGCGTGCGCCGCACGTCGGGCGCCCACGGGTGCGCGGGGACGCCGAGCAGCCCCGTGCGCGGCAGCGGGCCGTCGCCGCTGGTCAGGTGCACCCACGCGCCGCGCGGCTGCGGTGCGACGACGTCGTCCGCGAGGCCCAGGCCGGCCAGCAGCGCCGCCACCGAGCCGTTCCGCGTCGCGTACGACTCGGCGCCCGCGTCGAGCGTCAGCCCCGCGACCTCGTGCGCCCGCACGACCCCGCCGGGTGCGTCCCGCTCGTCGATCACGAGCGTGCGCAGGCCCGCGTGCACGAGCTCGCGCGCCGCCACCAGGCCCGCGACGCCGGCCCCGACCACGACCGCCTCCCAGGCGGGCGCGGACCCGGCCTCGGGCGGCGTCGCGTCGGACCCGGGCGCGGGGGCGGCGGCGTCGGTCACAGCGCGTGGACCAGCTCGACCAGGCGCGTCAGGACCGTCGGGTCCGTCTCGGGCGGCACGCCGTGCCCCAGGTTCACGACGTGCCCGGGGGCGGACCGCCCGCGCCGCACGACGTCGCGCACGTGCGCCTCGAGCACGTCCCACGGCGCCGCGAGCAGCGCGGGGTCGACGTTGCCCTGCAGCGGGGTCCCGCCGCCCAGGCGGCGCGACGCCTCGTCGAGCGGCACGCGGTAGTCGACGCCCATGACGTCGGCACCCGCGTCGCGCATCGCGACCAGCAGCTCGCCCGTCGCGACGCCGAAGTGCACCGTGCGCACGCCCAGGGCGCGGACCCGCGTCAGCACCTGCGCCGACGCGGGCGCGCAGTGCGCGGTGTAGTCCGCGAGCGACAGCGCGCCGGCCCACGAGTCGAAGAGCTGCCCCGCGCTCGCGCCGGCGAGCACCTGCGCCTCGAGGAACGCGCCCGACATCTCGGCGGCCCACGCCATGAGCGCCGACCAGGCCGCGGGGTCGGCGTGCATGAGGCGCCGTGCGGCGAGGTGGTCGCGCGACGGGCCACCCTCGACGAGGTACGCGGCGAGCGTGAACGGCGCGCCCGCGAAGCCGACGAGCGGCGTGCCGCCGAGCGCCGCGACCGTGCGGGCCACGCCCTCGGCGACGGGCGCGAGGCGTGCGGCGTCGAGCGGGCCCAGGTCGCGCAGCCGCTCGACGTCGTCGAGCGTGCGCACGGGCGAGCCCATGACGGGGCCGGTGCCGGGCACGATCTCGACGTCGACGCCCACGAGCTTGAGCGGGACGACGATGTCCGAGAAGAACACGGCGGCGTCGACGCCGTGGCGACGCACGGGCTGCAGCGTGATCTCGGCAGCCAGGTCCGGGTCGAGGCACGCGTCGAGCATCGCGACGCCCGCGCGGGACTCGCGGTACTCCGGCAGCGACCGGCCGGCCTGGCGCATGAACCACACCGGCAGCCGTTCCGGACGCGTCCCGGAATAGGCGCGCACGAGCGCGGAATCCGTGGTGCGGCCGTCGACGAGGGGATGGTGTGGGGCAAGACTCACGCCGTCGATTGTGCCGGACTTTTCCCGGGATGATTGAATCGGGCCCCGTGGTGCTCCTGTCCCTCGTCGCGAGCCACCACGACCTCGACCTCGCCGTCCTCGAGCGTCTGCAGTCCGACGTCCAGGCAGTCGGCCGGGAGGTGGTCGCCGCGACCCCCGCCGTGACCGGTGCCGTCGTGCTCGCGACGTGCAACCGGTTCGAGCTGTACCTGGACGTCGACGACACCGCGCACACGCCGCGCGCCCGCCGCGCCGTCGCGAAGGCCGTGGCCGCGCGCTCCGGCTACGCGCCCGACGCCGTGGTCGAGCACCTGCGTCCCCTGGTGGGCGGCGACGCGAGCGAGCACCTGTTCGCCGTCGCGTCGGGGCTCGAGTCGATGGTCGTGGGGGAGCGGGAGATCGCCGGGCAGGTGCGCCGCGCGCTCACCACCGCACGCCGCGACGGCACGACGACGTCGACGCTCGAGGCCCTGTTCCAGGCCGCGTCCCGTGCGTCGCGCGCGGTCGAGGCCGCGACGGGGCTCGGGTCGACGGGACGGTCGGTGGTGGGTGTCGCGCTCGACCTGGCGGCGCGCACGCTGCCGCGCGGCGGGGCGACGGGCGCCGCCGTGCCGGCCGTCGACGGGCCGGGCGCGCCCGAGACGGCGGCGGAGGCACCGGACGGGGCCGACTGGCAGGCCGTGCGGTGCGTGCTCATCGGCACCGGCTCGTACGCGGGTGCGAGCCTCGCGGCGCTCAAGGCGCGCGGCGTGCGCGACGTGCGCGTGTTCTCGCCCAGCGGCCGTGCCGGGCAGTTCGCGGCGCAGCGCGGCGTCACGGCGCTGCCGGCGGGTGCCGACCTGCTGGCGGAGGTCGCGCAGGCGGACCTGGTGGTCGCGTGCTCGGGCGCGGCGGGTGCCGTGCTGGGGGTCGAGGCGCTCGCCGCGGTGCGGCGCACCGCGCAGCGGCCGCTGACCGTGGTCGACCTGGCGCTGCGGCACGACGTCGACCCCGACGTGCGGACCCTGCCGGGCGTCGCGCTGGTGTCGTTGCAGTCCGTCGCGGAGCACGCTCCGGCCGAGCACGCGGCGTTGCAGCACGCGCGCGACGTCGTCGAGCGGGCCGCCGACGACTTCGAGGCGGACCGGCGCGTCCGCGAGTGGGACCCGGCGGTCGTCGCGGAGCGCACGCGCGTGCTCGGCGGGCTCGAGGCGGCCCTCGACGCGCTGCCGGACGCGAGCCCGGACGACGCGCACGCCCGCTCGCTGCGGCGCCGGGCCCGCGCGCAGCTGCACGGGCCCACGGTCGCGGCGCGGGCCGCGGCGCGGGCGGGCGACGCCGCGGGTTACGCGCGTGCCCTGGCCGAGCTGGCCGCCATCGAGGTTCCCGCGGTCGTGCCGACCCGCGGCTGACGCTCGCGCACGAGCGTCGTGCCGCGCGCGTCGTGCGGTCGTGCCGCGCGTCACCGCGTTCCGCGTCGTGCGGCTGCGTGACGTCGTGCGGCGCCGCGGACGCCAGCCCGGCTGCGTGCAGAAAGCGCACCGGGCCTGGTCGGGGGGGAGGACCAGGCCCGGTGCGGTCTGTGGGGTCAGGCGGCGTCGCGCTGACCGTGACCGGGGCGCTGGGCACAGCGCCGCACGGGTTCGTGCTGGTATGTCATGGATGCTAGTGGAGCGGAGTGCCCCGTGTCCGGGGTTTCGCGGACCAGTTCTCACGCGTTCCCGAGGTCACGAGTGAGCCCAGTGCCGCTGCTGCGCCGCCGGCCCGGGTGCCCACGTGTGCGGGACGACCTGGTTGGTCTGGATGTCGGTGAGCTCGGCCGCGTAGACGATCGCCTCGTACACGCCCGCCTCGACGCGCTCGAGGTGCAGCCGCTCCGCGCGCTCGATGTCGTCGCCCAGGTGCGAGATCCGCGCGACGACGTACCGCTGCGCGTCCTGCCACTGGTCGACCACCCGGACCGACAGGCCGTTCCACCGGGCCGTCAGGTCGAGCTCGAACAGCTCGGTGACGTCCTCGCGCGCGACCCGGCGGTACCACCGGCCCGACGGCGACTGGTGGAACCCCGTCTCGGCGAGCGGCGGGTTGGCGAGCGCCAGCACGACCGTGTGCCCGCCGTCGACCACGTCGGCCTCGAGGTACGCGCCGTGCCACTTGGCGACCGGGCCGACGCACCGCGACAGCGACGCGAGCGAGGGGCGGGGTGCGCCGAGCTGCGTGACGGTCCAGCCCGTGCCGACGTCGCCGTACCGCGCGAGCAGCGTCGACGTGCCGTCGTCGTGCACGCGGATCAGCTCCGCGCCCGGGGGGATGCGCGAGTGGCGCAGCCACCACAGCGGGACGATGTAGCCCGGGACGTCGCGGTACTGCAGCTGGGGCGACGACTCGAACCGCAGGATGTCGATGGACCGGTCGTACGGGCTGAACGGCGACCCGGGGTAGCCGAGACCGTGCACCTCGAAGAGCTGGGCCGGGGTCGTCGCGAACGCCACGTCCTCCGCGCGGACCACGTAACCGGCGATGCGGTCGTGGCCCTGCGTGAGGTGCGCCTGCGTCAGCGACGGGGTGATCGCCTTCTGCATGAGAGTCACGGGAGGGCTTCCTTGCCGGATCGGATGAAGGGGAGGATTCCGACGACGGCGACGATTCTGGCGCCCATCCCGGGCGGATGTCCAGGTGTCGAAGCGCCTCGACGGGGATCGCTCCCACTGACAGGTGAGAAATGATCCGAACGGGTGACGCAGACGAGGGACGATCCGACCCCGAACCGGACAGACCGGGCGGCCCGGCTACCCCAGGTGGGCGACCAGTCGTGCCGCCATCCCGGTGTACGCCGCCGGGGACATGACACGCAGCCGCTCGGTGACGTCAGCGGGCAGCCCGAGACCGTCCACGAAGGCCCGCATGTCCTCGGCCGTGAGGCGGTGACCGCGCGTCAGCTCCTTGAGGCGCTCGTACGGGTTCTCCATGCCGGGGACCCCCGCGACCGACGCCGCGCGCATGGCCGACTGCACGGCCTCGCCCAGCACCTCCCAGTTCGCGTCGAGCTCGCGCTCGAGCAGCGCGCGGTCCACCGCGAGCGCCCGCAGGCCGCGGCGCACGTTGTCGATCGCGAGCAGCGAGTGCCCGAACGCCGGGCCGATGTTGCGCTGCGTCGTGGAGTCCGTGAGGTCGCGCTGCAGGCGGCTCGTGACGAGCGTCGAGGCCAGCGTGTCGAGCAGCGCCGACGAGATCTCGAGGTTCGCCTCGGCGTTCTCGAACCGGATCGGGTTGACCTTGTGCGGCATCGTCGACGAGCCCGTGGCCCCCGCGACGGGGATCTGCGTGAACACGCCGCGGCTGATGTACGTCCACACGTCGGTCGCGAGGTTGTGCAGCACCCGGTTGAAGCGTGCGACGTCGGAGTACAGCTCGGCCTGCCAGTCGTGCGACTCGATCTGCGTCGTGAGCGGGTTCCACGTCAGGCCCAGGTGCTCGACGAACGTGCGCGAGACGACCTGCCAGTCCGCGTCCGGCACGGCCGCGAGGTGCGCGCCGTACGTGCCGGTCGCGCCGTTGAGCTTGCCCAGGTACTCGTCGCCCTCGATGCGGCGCAGCTGGCGGCGCAGGCGGTGCGCGAGCACCGCGATCTCCTTGCCGAGCGTCGTCGGCGTCGCCGGCTGGCCGTGCGTGAGCGCGAGCATCGGCACCTCGGCGTGCTCGACGGCGAGCGCCGCGACCTCGTCCGTCAGCGCGACCGCGGCCGGGAACCAGACCTCGCGCACCGCGCCGCGCACCATGAGCGCGTACGACAGGTTGTTGACGTCCTCGCTGGTCAGGGCGAAGTGCACGAGCTCGTTGACCTGCGGCAGCACGGTGTCCGCGCGCAGCGCGTCCGGCGCCGCGGCGATGCGCCGCTTGAGGAAGTACTCGACGGCCTTGACGTCGTGGACCGTCGTGCGCTCGATCTCCGCGAGCTCGGCGACCTCCGCGGCGCCGAACGTCGCGACGACGTCCCGCAGGTACCGCTGCTCGTCGGGCGCGAGCTCGGGGGCGCCCGGGACCACGGCGTGCGACGTCAGGTGGATGACCCACTCGACCTCGACCTCGACGCGCGCGCGGTTCAGCGCGGCCTCCGACAGGTGGTCGACCAGCGGCGCGACCGTCGGCCGGTAGCGGCCGTCGAGCGGGCCGAGGGCGATGGCCGGCGTGACGTCGGCGAGGGGGACGCGGGGCGCGGGGGCGTCGTCGAGCGGCATGGCGCCAGTGTCCCAGAGGCGCCGGTGCCCCGCGCCGACCGCCCGCGCCGCGCGCTGCGTTGGGCCGTTCGGATGACGCGCGCGACGTCGTCCTCCCGTTCCCGCCCGCGGTCCCCCGGGGTGCCGCTACGTTCCCGCTAGCCGCGACGTCGCGGCTGGTCGCGAGGCGTTCGCGACGGGGGCCGGGGCCTGGCGAGGGCGACCGGTGTGCGTGGAAGAGATGTGCGCATGGCCGGTCTGCTGGCCTCGTTCGGAGTGCCCGAGTCCTGGACGGCCCACGTCCCGGTGACCGCGTTCGCCGTCGCCGCGGTGTTCGTCGTCTCCGGAGCGGCTCCTGTCGCGGCGCAGCCGCCGGAGCCGGCGGCGCCCGGTCCCGCGCCCGCGGCGACGTCGGAGACGTCGGGGCCGCTGACCGCTCCGGACGCCGCCACGGCCGCGGCGGTCGCGCGGCTCGAGGACGCCCCGGTGGAGGTCCTCGCCGAGCGCACCGAGTACGGCTCGGTCTTCGTGCTCCCGGACGGCACGCGAGCCGCGGGTCACGGTTCCGGCCCGGTGTGGGTCCGCACCGGCGGCGACGGGACGCAGGAGGCGGACTGGGCGGCGGTCGACCTCACGCTCGAGCGCGGCGAGGACGGTGCCGTGGCCCCGGTCGCGCAGAGCGGCGACCTGACCTTCGCGGGAGCGTCCGACGCCACCGACGGCGTGGACCTCGTCGCCATGACGGACCCCGCGACGGGGACCCGCACGGCGGTCCGCTGGGAGGGTCCGCTCCCGGAGCCCGAGCTGCAGGGGCGTCGTGCCGTCTACGCCGACGTCCGCCCGGGCGTGGACCTCGTCCTCGAGGCCACCAGCACGGGCTTCGAGCAGTTCTTCGTCATCGACGAGCGTCCGGAGCCGGGGACGCGTCCCGACCTGCCGCTGACGGTCACGGCGAGCGGGGACGCGCGGGTCACGGCGGCGGACGACGGCGGCCTGCAGGTGGTCCGCGGCGAGGACGTCCTGGCGACGTCTGCCGTGCCGCTGATGTGGGACGCCGAGGCCGACCAGGACCGCGCCTACCCCGTGACGGAGGACAGGCCGGCGGAGCAGGCGGACGCGCCCGTGCTGTCGCCGATGCCGGCGTGGGTCATGACGCGCGACCACGAGCCGGCCGGTTCGTCGACCGCGCGCCTCGACCCCGGTGCGGACGTGCCGCCCGTCCCGGTCGTCGGGGACGGCGTCGAGCCGCCCGCCGCGGGGACGGTCGAGGTGGAGCGGGAGGTCGAGCCGGCCGCGGACGGTGCGCTCGAGGTCGCTCTCGCGCCGCAGGACGCCTTCCTGCAGGACCCCGCGACGCAGTTCCCCGTCGTCGTGGACCCGGACGTGAACTTCAACTGGGGCTTCGACACGTACGTCCTGTCCGGCTACTCGAACGACCGCTCGGGCCACGCCGACATGTCGATCGGGACGTACGACGGCGGCGCGCACGTCGCCCGCTCGTTCATCCACTTCCCGACCGGCCACATCGCGGGACGGAACGTCCTGGCCGCGCGGCTCGAGCTGTTCGCGTTCCACTCGTGGTCCTGCCAGCCCCGCAACTGGCAGGTGTGGTCCACGTACGCGGCGGGCCCGGGGTCGACGTGGAACAACCAGCCAGGCTGGGGCGGCCACTACTCCACGTCGTCCGAGACGCGGGGCTACTCGGCGTCGTGCGACGACGGCTGGATCAACGCCGACATCACGTCGATGGCCCGCGACTGGGCCGCGGGCGGCGGCCAGGAGGGGTACGTCGGCATCAAGGCCGAGAACGAGCGCGACAACTACGGCTGGAAGCGCGTCTACCAGGCGAACAACGGTGCGTACATCCCGTCCGTGTGGGTCACGTACAACTCGACGCCGAACGTGCCGACGGGGCTCAACGTGTCGCCCCGCAACGCGACCGCGTACAACGGCGTCTACTGGACGAACACGCTCACCCCGCGGCTCTCCGCGACGGTCAGCGACCCCGACGGCGAGAACGTCGACGCGAACTTCTACCTCTTCCGCGGCGCCGGCACGCACGTGTGGGGGTGGGGCAACGGCCGCAACTCGGGCTTCGTGACCTCGGGCGCGCAGGCCTACAAGGACGTGCCCGCCGGGACTCTCGTCGACCAGGAGACGTACTTCTTCATGGTCGGCGGCAGCGACTGGAAGCACGAGAGCGCGCCGTCCGCCAGGTTCACGTTCGGCGTGGACACGACGGCACCCACCGCGCCGCTCGTGACCTCCACCGACTACCCCGACGACAACAGGTGGCGGCGCGCACCGGGCACCGCGGGCGTGTTCCGTCTGGCACCGTCCGCGGCCGACGCCTCGATCGTCGAGTACCAGTGGGCGCTCGACAAGGCGCCCGACCCGAACCAGAAGGTGGCCGCGGTCGGGGGCACCGCCCAGTCGCTCACCGTCACGCCCGCGACCGCCGGGCGGCACGTCCTGCAGGTCAGGGCGGTCGACCGGGCGGGGAACGCGTCCCCGGTGCGCAAGTACGCCTTCAACGTCGGGCTGGCCGGGGTGGTGGCCCCCGAGGAGGGGGCGCGGGTCGTGCGGCGGGTGCCGATCCGCGTGCAGGCGGCGGACGGCTACGCCTACGTCAGCTACGAGTGGCGCCGGGGCCCGGACTCGACGACGCGCGCCGCGGTGCCCGTCGGGGACCTCAGCACGTCGGACGGCCGGGTGTGGACCACGACGTGGCAGGCGCTCCCCACCGGTGACGCGTACACGACGTGGGACGTCGGCGCGACGCTGGGGCACGAGGGCGGGCCGGTGCAGGTCCGCGCGCTGGTGTCGGCGTCAGCCGCCGGGACCGCTCCGCAGGAGACGCAGTGGGTGACCCTCACGGTCGACCCCGACGCCGACGGTGCGGCGTCGGCCGACGTCGGCCCGGGCAGCGTCAACCTGCTCACGGGCGACCACACGCTGTCCGTCACCGACGTCGACGAGTTCGGGCTGTCGGTGGTGCGCACCGCGTCCTCGCGCGAGTCCCGTGCGGGTGTGCAGCTGCACGGCGACCGGCTCCCGGAGACGATGCGCGAGGCGCGGGCGGTGACCGACATCGGTCAGCACACCGCGGCGGTCGCGGTCGACACGACGCGGTTCCACGCCGGCACGTCGTCGTTCAAGGTCACCTCGAAGGGCAACGCCGACTCGTACGCCTCCCTGTACGCGGACACCGGCCCGTTCTCCTCGAACAAGCTCGGACTGCAGGCGGGACGCACGTACCGCGTCTCGACGTGGGTGTACGTCCCCGCGGCCACCGGGCTCACGCCCGACAACCCCCGTGGCCTGGGCATCAACGTCTTCTGGCGCAACGCGGACGGCACGTACAGCAACCCGCCGCTCGTCGGCGCGCGCACCCCGATGCCGACCAAGCGGGACCAGTGGGAGCGGGTCAGCGTCGACGTCACGATCCCGCCGACGGCGACGGAGGCGTTCGCGCGGCTCTACAACGGCTTCACGTCGACCGCCAAGCCGGTCTACTTCGACGACGTCTCGATCCGGGAGACGTGGTCGCCGTTCGGCAAGGAGTGGGCGCTCGGGACCGCCGACGAGTGGTCGGGCACGGCGTACACGCACGTGTCGCGCCCCTACGACGACGTCGCGGCGGTCCACCTGACCGGTGGTGGCGAGATCTGGTTCACGTCCGGCGACGGGCAGAAGTGGTTCCCCGAGCCGGGCGCCGAGACGCTCACGCTGCGCCCCGAGGGCAACGGCTGGCGCCTCACCGAGCTCGACGGGACCTTCAGCCTGTTCACGCGCCCGGGGTCGTCGGGCGACTACGCGATCGCGCAGTCGTCCAGCGCGGTCGCGGAGACCGAGGCGCGGTACGTCTACGCGACGTCGGCGACGGGGCCGGGCCGGCTCGAGCGCATCATCGCGCCGCGCGAGCCCGGGGTGTCGGGCTGCGAGGCCGCCGTGCCGGCCGCCGGCTGCAAGGTCGTGGAGCTGGAGTACGCGACGGCGACGACCGCGGTGGGCGCGACGTTCGGCGACGTCGCGAACCAGGTGCGTGCGGCGTACCTCTGGTCCGCGGAGCCGGGCAAGGCCAGCACGCGCACGGCGATCGCCGCCTACGCCTACGACTCGCTGGGGCGGCTGCGTCAGGTGTCCGACCCGCGCATCGCTCCCGCGCTCGTCACGACGTACACGTACGACGCGACGGGACGACTCGCCTCGGTGGGGGCGCCCGGCGAGAAGCCCTACCGGTACACCTACGGCCCGGGCGGTGCGCAGCGCACGGGCGCCGGCGACTGGGTCGACGCGGGCGGCGGCCGGCTGCTCACGGCGACGCGCGAGAGCCTCGTGCCGGGGTCGCGGACCGAGGCCGGTCCGGACAACACGACGACCGTGGTCTACGGCGTGCCGCTGACGCGCGGCGCCGGGGGGCCGTACGACCTGGGGCCGGCCGCGCTGGCGACGTGGGCGCAGCAGGACGGCCCCACGGACGCGACGGCGGTGTTCCCGCCGCAGGAGCCGCCGACGGTGACGACCGCGACGGCGTCCGTCCCGGGCCGTGACGGCTACCGTGCCGCGACCGTGCACTACCTCAACGCCTCGGGCAACGAGGTCAACACGGCCTCGCCGGCCGGTGCGGGAGCCCCGGTCGAGGGCTTCGTCGACACGACCGAGTACGACGGCAAGGGACGCGTGGTCAGGACCCTCGACGCGACCAACCGGCTGGTCGCGCTCGGGAAGCTCCCCGAGTCGTCGCAGCTCGGCTCGTGGGGGATCACAGGGTCGTCGGCGACGATCGCGCAGGTCCTGGACACCCGGACGTACTACACGCCGGACGACCTGGCGGTGCACGCGACCCGTGGTCCCGCCCAGCGGCTCGCGGTCGGCAACGACCCCAATGCGACGGTCACCGCGCACGCGGCGACGCGGTACGGCTACGACGAGGGTCGCCCGGCGACGGTCGTCGCGTCGCAGCTCACGACGCGTGAGCGGTCGGGCACGGTCGCCCTGGGCGCCGACGTGCGCACGGTCGACTTCCTCGACGGCGCCCTGACCACCTACGGGTACGACCCGCTGGAGGCGGGCGCGGCGGTCACGGGGCCGACGTCGGGCTGGGTGCACAAGCAGCCGACGAGCGTCACGGTCGACGCCGACGGACCGGCGCCGCTGCGTGCGACGACGATCTACGACGTGCGCGGGCGGGTGCTCTCGTCGTCGAAGCCGGGCTCGTCCGGAGCCGACGCCGGCACGGTGCGTTCCGTGCTCTACACCGCCGACGGCTCGGCGGCCGACGCCGCGTGCCGCAACCGGCCGGAGTGGGCCGGGCAGCCGTGCGTCACGCGCTACGCGGGCGCCGTCACGGGGCACGACGCGACGCGCATGCCGGGCCAGCTCACCGAGAAGCGGGTCACCGAGTACAACCGTTTCGGCACCGCGACCCTCACGACCGAGGCCGCCAACGGCCAGACGCGGCAGACGCGGACGGTCGTCGACGCGGCCGACCGGGTCACGGCGGTCGAGATCTCGGGCGGCGCCGGCGCGGGTACGGCGGTGGCCCGGACGACCACGACGTACGACCCGCAGACCGGCGACGTCGTGGCCAACGCGACGGTCGACGCCGCGGGCACGCCGACGGCTGCGGTCGCCAAGGAGTACGACGCGCTCGGCCGGCTCGTGAAGTACACCGACGCGCAGGGCGGCTGGACCGCGACGCAGTACGACCGGTACGGCCAGCCCGTGAAGGTCACCGACTCGATCGGCACGACCCGCGGGTACGAGTACGACCGGACGGCCGACCCGCGCGGGTACGTCACGCGGATCACCGACTCGGTCGGTGGTGCCGTGGTACCCACGTGGGGGCCGGACGGCCAGCTGGAACGCCAGACGCTGCCGGGCGGCGTGACCATGACCTTCGGGTACGACGCGGCGCGGGTGCCCGTGTCCCGGACGTACACGCGTGACTCCGACGGCGCGGTGATCTGGCAGGACTCGGTCGTCGAGAACCACCGGGGCCAGTGGGTGCGCCACACGTCGACCACGGGTGAGCGGACGTACGGCTACGACCGGTACGCCCGCCTGGCCTCGGTGGACGACGTCGGCGCGGTGGGCGCACCGTGCACGTCGCGCCGGTACGGCTACGACGCGCACTCGAACCGCACGTCGTTCTCGACGGCCACCGCGGCGGCGGGGGCGGCCTGCCCCGGGGCCACCGGAGCGACCACCGCGACGTCGACGTACGACTCGGCGGACCGGCTGGTGTCGACGTCGGGCGGCAACGGCCAGGCGTGGGCGTACGACGCGTTCGGCCGGACCACCGCGATGCCGACGGCCGACGGCGCCGGTGTGGCGACGACCGGGTACTTCGTCAACGACCTGGTGGCGACGCAGGAGGTGCCGGGCGCCGAGAAGGCCGCGTGGACGCTGGACCCGTTGCAGCGGTTCTCGACGCAGCGCACGTGGGCGTGGGTGAACGACCAGTGGGCGGCCTCGACCGAGCAGGTCGTGCACTACGACGGCGACGGCGACGAGCCGGGGTGGATCGTGGAGGACGCGACCCGCCCCGACGAGGTGACCCGGTGGGTCGAGGGCGCTGACGGGCAGGTCGCCGTGCAGACCGGTGCCGCGGGCGGGCGGGTGCTGCAGATCGTGGACCTGCACGGCGACGTGGTCGGGACCCTGCCGGTGGACGACGGTGCGTCGGCGGCGTCGTGGTCGGCGCTGCGGTTGTCGTCGTTCGACGAGTTCGGGAACCCGGTGCCGATGAGCGGCGCGGCGTCGTCGAACGCACCGCCGGCGCGGTACGGGTGGCTGGGTGCGGCGCAGCGGTCGGCGGACACGCCGGCGGGCGTGCTGCTGATGGGGGTGCGGCTGTACCACCCGGCGATCGGGCGGTTCCTGCAGGTCGACCCGGTACCGGGTGGGTCGGCCGGCGCGTACGACTACTGCAACGCGGACCCGGTGAACTGCACGGACCTGGGCGGGACGATCGCCTGGGGCAAGGTGCTGGGTGTCGTGGCGGCCGTCGGGGAGGTCGCCTCGATGATCCCCGGGCCGATCGGTGCGGCGTCGGCCGCGGTGTCGGCGGTCGCGTACGCGGCGAACGGCAACAAGGGCAAGGCCCTGGAGATGGGGGTCACGGCCGCGGCCTCGCTCGTGGGCGCGGGCCTGGGTGTCCGTGCGGCCTTCAAGGCGACGTCCGTGTCGGCCAAGCTGGGCCAGCGGGCGAAGCGCGTCGTCGACACGGTCAAACGGGTCGCGGGTCGTGCGTGCTCGTTCGTCCCGGGCACGTTGGTACGGATGGCCGACGGGTCGTTGACGACCATCGAGGACCTGCAGGTCGGAGACCTCGTCCTGGCTGGTGATCCTCAGACGGGCCAGACGTCGGCCGAGGCGGTCATCACCCCGTTGACGTCGACGGGGGACAAGCACCTCGTGGCGCTGCGGTTCGACGGCGACGTCGAGGCTGTCGTCGCGACCGACAACCACCCGTACTGGGTGCGTGACGCCGGGTGGGTCGCAGCCGGGGAACTGGTCGTCGGCGACACGACGCTCGCGTCGGACGGCGCCGTGCGTACGCTCGTGCAGACCACGGACCTGGGGTGGTTCCAGGACCAGACCGTCCACAACCTGCACGTCGCGGGTGAGCACACCTACTACGTCACGGCTGATCCTGCGCAGGCTGACCAGCTGGTCCACAACGCGGCCTCGTGTCCCGTGGGATCGTCAGGGACAATCGTCAATGACCGCGGTGTGCGGGTCACGATCCGGACCCGGGACCACGGGCCAGCACACGCGCATGTCGAAGGACGTGGTCCGAGAACCAAGATTGGACAAAACGGAAAACCCATCGCCCGCTCGCCAGAGCTGAGCGCCCACCAACGTCAGGTTGTCGGGGACAACATAAAGGCTATTCGCAAAGCTGTGAAGCGATACATGAGAGCGTACAGGAGGCTGGGGTGAGCGGTACGGAGTTCGCGGATCTCGATGCTCTTGCTCGTCTCGTGGGTCAAGTGCCGGCTCGCGATTGGAGCGATGAGCACGATCGTCTCGACCTCTATCGATCGGCACTCCGGAACGGAGTGGACGACGACAGGCTCCGCGCATTGCTGCGCGGCGAGCCGGACGACCTCGTCGTGAGCGATGTCCTCGCGGAGGCGATATACAAGGCTTCGCCTGAGGCAGGAGAGAGATGGCTTGACGTAGCGCCACCCTCGGCCATGGACTTCCTAAAGAAGAGGTTGCGCGAGATCTTGCTGTTACGCGGGGTGGCGGGTTTTGAAGATGGAGGCACCTCTTATGTTGCAGCCGTTCTTGACGGGTCCAACTGGTTGCAGATCAGGGTGGCAGAAAACTCTCCCCGGCGCGACGTCCTGATGGCGCTCGCGAAAGACGGTCGCACCAAGAGAATTCGCAACATTGCCGCCAACAGAGCTGCCACTCGAGCAAGCCGCGGCTAGGTCGCTTCGGTGACTTCGGCGCCGATCTGCAAGGGGGCAGCCGAGGTGATGGTGGTGCCTTGCGCGGACTCCTGTTTACGTGTGCCGCGTACGTTTCCGTGGTCAGGCGGTTCATGGCCCGCCTGTGGAGAAGGTTGCCCAGCTCAGCGACGCACCGACGCCGTCACGGTGAACTTCGGGTCCCGCCCGACCTGCCGCGTCGGCCCGACGACTCGTTCGAGCACGGGCCGGTACCGCAGGTGGGAGTTCCACACGGCCCACAGCTCGCCGCCGGGGCGCAGCACGCGCGCGGCCTGGGCGAACAGGTCGTGGGCGACCTGGGGGGCGATGGTCGCGCCGACGTGGAACGGCGGGTTGAGCAGGACGAGGTCGACGCTCGCGTCGGGCAGGTCGTCGGCGCCGGCGGCGCGCGTGACACGCACTCGGTCGGTGACGTCGTTCGCGTCGGCGGTGGCGCGGGCGGACGCGACGGCGGCGGCGGACTCGTCGGTCGCCACGACGTCGAGGCCGGGGCGCAGGCGGGCGAGCGCGACGGCCAGCACCCCCGTGCCGCAGCCGAGGTCGACGGCCGTCCCGGTGGTCGTCGGCACCGCGTCGAGGTGCCGCAGCAGCGCGCGCGTGCCGATGTCGACGCCGGTACCCGCGAACGCGCCGCCGTGCGCGCAGACGACCAGGCCGAGGTCGGGGTGCTCGGCGCGCTCGGGCCAGCGGCGCGCGGGCTGCTCGGCGGCGGGGCGCGGCGACGACGCGACGATCGCGCGGGACTTCTGCCGCGCGAGCCGCGCCTCGACCCGGGCCAGGTGCCGCGCGAGCACGTCGTTCATGGCCGTCGTCATGTGCTTGACGCGCCCGCCCGCCACGACCACGACGCCGGGGTGCGCGTGCTCGGCGACCAGCGCCGCGACCTCGTCCAGGGCGTCGAGCGCGCGTGGCAGCTGCAGCAGCACGACCCGCGCACCCGCCACGAGGTCCGGCGTCAGCCCGTGCGACGTGAAGCCGCCCAGCCCCAGGCGCTCGGCGTTGGCGTGCAGCGCACGCTCACCCGTCAGCCGGTCCTGGTGCACGCGCACGCCGCTGATCCCGTGCCGGGCGACCGCGCCCAGGGTCAGCGCGCCGTACCGGTCACCGATCACCACGACGCTCCCGGCGGGTGCACCCACGAGCAGCGGCGCCGCCTCGTCGAGCAGCAGCCGGTCGGTCGCGTCGACCGCGTGCAGGTTCTCCGCCTCGACGTCGGGGTGACGACGCAGCGCGTCCAGGACGTCGCTCACCGGGCCCACCGCATCACCGGGCGAGGCTAGCAACCGGACGCGACGCCACCCCCGCGTCGGTGCAGGACGCTAGCCTGACCGGCACGTCCGCCCCGCCGTCGTCGTCCGGAGGTCCTGCCCGTGCCCACCCGCCGCGCGAGCGTGGTCACGGCGCTGGCCGCGCTGCTCGTGGTCGTCGGGGTGCTCGGTGCGGCGCTGTCCGGCCCGCTCGACCTGCAGGCGCGCCGCGTGGACGTGCCGGTCGCGACGTTCACGCCGCCCCCGCCGCCCGAGGTCACGGAGGCGCCCGAGCTCGCGGACGGCACGCAGGAGACGCCCGAGCCGCCCGCGTGGCTGCCGTGGCTGCTGCGCGCCGTGCAGGCGGTCGCGCTGCTCGCGGTGGTCACGGTGCTGGTGCTGGTGGGGCGGCAGCTCGCGCGCGGCTGGCGGTTCGACCGCCGCGACGACGAGGACGACGAGCCGCTCGGCGACGGCGAGACGGGGGAGCTCACCGAGTCGGGCGTCGCGGCGCTCCGCGAGGGCGTCGCGACGGCGACGCGCGCGCTCGAGGAGGACGTGCCGCCCGGTGACGCCGTGGTCGCGGCGTGGGTCGCGGTCGAGACGGCCGCCGCGCGCACCGGCGTCGAGCGGGACCGCGCGCAGACCGCGAGCGAGTTCGCGGTCGCGGTGCTCGGCGCGACGCGCGCCGACCCGGCCGCGACGCGCGCGCTGCTGGGCCTGTACCTCGCGGCGCGCTTCGGCTCGCACCCCGTGACGTCCGACGACGTGCGGCGCGCGCGGGACCTGCTCGAGACGGTCGCGCAGGGGCTCGTCCTGCGGGGCGACGGCGCCGGACGGCCGGGCGGCGCGGGCGGGTCCGGCGGCGACGGGTCGGCCGACGGTGCACCGGGTGACGCGCGCCCCGGCGCGCCCGACGACGGGACGCCGACGTGAGCCGCCCACCCGCCCGGGACCGTCTGCGCGACGCGCTCGCGGACGCGCGCGGCGCGGTCCTGCGCCCCGCGGTCGTCGGCGTGCTGGTCGCGCTGCTCACGTGGGCGCTCGGCTCGCACCCGGTCCCGGCGGGCGTCGTCGGGCTCGCGGTGGCCGCGGCCGTCGCGGTGCTGCAGCGGCTCGACGCCCGCGTCGAGCCCCGCGCGGCGCGCGGCACGGCGCAGCGCAGCGACGGCGCGCGCGGCGAGATCGCCGAGACCGCGTGGACCATGCAGAGCCGCGACGGCCGCGCGGGGGAGCGCGCGCTGCGCCGCCTGCGCGAGGCCGGGGCGCGGCGGCTCGCGCGGCACGGACTGGACCTGTCCGACCCGGCCGACGCCGACGCCGTGCTCGCGCTGATCGGCGCGCGGGCCCGCACCACGCTCACGCAGGTGCAGCACCCCCGGCCGTCCGTGGCCGACCTGGCCCACACCCTGAAGGTCCTCGAGGACCTCGGTGCGCAGCGCGCGCCCGCCCCGGGCGCGTCCGCGCCCGGCACCGACCCCCACCCGCCCGCCGCGAGGAGCCGACGATGACCGAGACCCCCGCCGTGACCCCCGCCGTGCTGCCCGTGCCCGACGTGGCGCGCTCCGGCCGCGCCGTCCTCGACGAGGTCGCCACGGCCGTCGTCGGCATGGCCGAGCCGCTGCGCATCGCGCTCGCGGCGCTGCTCGCGGGCGGGCACGTGCTGTTCGAGGACGTCCCGGGCCTCGGCAAGACGCTCGCGGCGCGCAGCCTCGCGACCGCGCTCGGCCTGGACTTCCGCCGCGTGCAGTGCACGCCCGACCTGCTGCCGTCCGACGTCACCGGGTCCAGCGTGTTCGACCCGGCGACGTCGGAGTTCACGTTCCGCCCCGGCCCGGTGTTCACGGGCCTGCTGCTGGCCGACGAGATCAACCGCACCGCCCCCAAGACGCAGTCGGCGCTGCTCGAGGCGATGGCCGAGCGGCAGGTCAGCGTCGACGGCACGACGCACGCGCTGCCCGCGCCGTTCCACGTCGTCGCGACGTCCAACCCCGTCGAGTACGAGGGCACGTACCCCCTGCCAGAGGCGCAGCTCGACCGGTTCATGGTGCGCCTGGCCGTCGGGTACCCGGGGCGGGACGCCGAGGTCGACGTGCTCGCGCGGCGCCTCGAGCGGCGCCGCGAGGCCGCGCCCGTCGGCCAGGTGGTCGACGTCGCGACGCTGCTGGCCATGCAGGCGGGCGTCGAGGCCGTGACGGTCGACCCCGACGTGCTCGCCTACGCGGTCGACCTGGCCGCGGGCACGCGCGCGCACGCGGCCGTCGAGGTCGGGGCGTCGCCGCGCGGCTCGCAGGCGCTCGTGCTGGTGGCGCGGGCGCTCGCGGTGCTCGACGGCCGCGACTACGTGACCCCCGAGGACGTCAAGGCCGTCGCCGTGCCCGCGCTCGCGCACCGTCTGTCGCTGTCGCCGCAGGCGTGGGCGGCCGGGCTCGCACCCGAGGCGGTCGTGCGGGAGGTGCTCGCGCAGGTCCCCGGGCCGACGACGGCGCGCCGCGCGTGAGCCTGCCCGAGCGGCCGCCCGCGCGGCCGCCGACCTGGCGCGACGACGACGCCGCGCCCGTCGTCGTGCCCCAGGGCCCGTGGACGCCCACGCTCGCGACGACGTGCGCGTCGGCGGCCGCGCTGCTCCTGCTGCTGCTCGGCGTGCTGCTCGCGCGGCCCGACGTCGCGGTGCTCGCGGTCGCGCCGCTCGTGCTCGCGGTGCGGGCGCTCGCGGCCCGCCCTCAGGGCGGCGTGACGGCCACGTTCGAGGGACCGGGCGTGACCGACGACGACGCCGACGGCACGGCGGGCCGGCTGCGCGCGACGCTGCGCGTCGAGGGCCCGGGCCCGTGGGCGACCGTCGCGGTGGGGCGCGAGGGCCGCGACGGCGTCGACGTGCTGGTGCGCGTCGACGGCACGCGGCGGCTGCCGGTCGTGGCCCGCACGGTCCGCACGGGCCCGCAGGAGGTCGCGTCGGCCGACGTGCAGGGCGCCGGGCCCGACGGCGCGTCGCTCGCCGAGCCGACCCCGCGGGTCACGCGTCGCACGACTGTGCTGCCCGCGACCGCGCCCCTGCTGGAGGTGCCGCTGCCGCCACGCCTGCGCGGGCTCACGGGCCCCCACCCGTCGCGCCGCCCCGGCGAGGGCGGCGACCTGCGGGACGTGCACCCGTGGGCGCCCGGCGACCGGCTGCGCCGCATCGACTGGCGCGTCACGGCGCGGCGCTCGCCCGACCTGCGCGAGCTGTACGTGCGGCGCGAGCACGCGCTCGCCGAGGCGGTCGTCGTGCTCGTCGTCGACTCGCGCGACGACGTCGGGCCCGACCCCCGCACGTGGCGCGGCTCGCTCGCGCCGCACCCGCAGGACGCGACGTCGCTCGACCGCGCCCGGCAGGCCGCTGCAGCCGTCGCGCGCGCCTACCTCGACCGCGGCGACCGCGTCGGGCTCGACGACCTGGGGGTGCGCCGCAGGCCCGTGGCGCCGGGCGGCGGGCGGCGGCAGCTCGACAGGATCCGCCACGCGCTCGCGCTCACCGCGCCCGAGGGGGCGCCCGCCGAGCGGCTGCGTCCGCCGCGCCTGCCGTCGGGTGCGCTCGTCGTCGTGTTCTCGACGTTCCTCGACGACGAGTCGGCGCGCGTCGCGGCCCGCTGGCGGGCCGCCGGGCACCGCGTCGTCGGCGTCGACGTGCTGCCGCGGCTGCGCACGTCCGGCCTGTACGACCGCGAGCGGCTCGCGCTGCGCATCGCGACCCTCACGCGGACCGACCGGATGGCCGAGCTCGCGGACCAGGGCGTCGAGCTCGTGACGTGGCGCGACGACGCGGCGGTCGCGCTGCGCGTGCTCGCGCGCCGCGGGCAGCGGCGCGCCGGGGCGGGGGTTCCGGGGTGAGCGGGCTGCTGCGCACCGAGGGCGTCGGCGCGTGGGTGCTGGACCGGCTCGGCGCCGGCGCACGCACCCCGCGCGGCCGCGGCGGGCCGCCCGAGGTCGAGGTGCGCACGCGGCCGACCGTGCCGGCCGCCGTGCTGCGGGTCGTGCTCGCGCTCGCGGGTGCGGGAGCGGTGCTGGTCGCGCAGGGTGCGCCCGGTCTTTCGCCCGGTACCGGTGGGCTGGTCGTGCTGCTCGCGGTGGGCGTCGCGCCCGCCGTGGTGCCGCGGCTGCCGTCGGCCGCCGTGCTGCTGCTCCTGCTGGGGGCGTGGCTCGTGGTGCACGACCCCGCGCCGCCGCTCGTGCTGGCCGGGCTCGTGCTGCTGGTCCACGTGGTGCTGCGCCTGGCGCCGGTCGTCGCGCTCACGGGGTGGCGCACGCGCGTCGAGGTCGCGGTGCTGCGCACCGACCTGCGTGCGGCCCTCGCCGCGCAGGCGAGTGCGCAGGCGCTCGCGCTGGTCGCGGGCGCGGTCGCCGGGTCGGGCGGCGGCAGCGGGTGGCGCGTCGCGGGGCTCGTGGTGGTGCTGGTGCTGACGTCGCTCGCGCTCGCGCGGCCCGAGCGCCCGTGGTGGCGCGCGCAGCCGTAGCGCGCGGGCCCGGGCCCGGGCAGGCGCGGGCGCCGCACGGCCGCCGGCACCGTGCGGGGCCGTCGTGGCGCGGCCCGGACGACGTCGTCCCCCGGGGAGCGGCGACGTGACCCCAGGCGGGCTCGTGGGCCGGTGCTCCCCAGATCGCGCGAGCACAGGCCTGCCGGCGCAGCCGTGTCCCTAGCGTCCTGCGCATGTCGTCGTCGGTCATCGGGTCCGCGCTCGCGGACGTCAGGGCGCAGGTCGCGTCCGCGCGGGCAGCCGTGCTGCGATCGCGCGCGGTCACGTGGACGGGCACGGCCGCGGACGCGGCGGACCGCCGCCGCGGCGACCTCCTCACGGCGCTGCGACGCTGCGACGAGGCCCTCGACGCCGCGGACGGGGTGCTGGAGGTCGCGCGCCGCGCCGAGATGCAGTGCGTCCCGGGGCGGCCCGTGGGCCTCGCGAGCGCGCTGGCCGGGCGGTGAGCGGGGCCGTGCGCGAGGGCAGGTCGTTGACCATCGGCCGGGACGGGCGCGTTCTGGTCGACGCCGACGAGCTCCTGGGCTCCGCGCGTGACCTGCGGGCCGCCGCCGACGGGCTGGACGCCGCCGACCAGCGCCTCGGGTCGACGGTCGTCCGGTCGCCGGTGCTCGCGTCCCCGGTGCCCGAGGTGCAGGTGCTGCACGACGCGCTCGCGACGCTGCGCCGCGCCCTGCACGGGCCGGCGGCGCTCGCGCACGACGTGCGGGAGCTCGCGTCGCGCACGGTCGACGCCGCGCACGCGTACAGCCTCGCGGAGACCGACGCGCAGGCGCACTGGCGTGGGTTCATCGGGGCGTTCGGGTCGGCCGCGGGAGTGCCGGGCGCGGGCATGCTCGGCGGCGTCGCGATCGCCACCGCGCTCGGCGACGTGCTGCTGGCCGAGGCGCGGGACCTGCTCCGCGACCCGTGGGGGACCGTCGCGCCGCGGGGTCGCGTGGACTTCGCGGCCCGCCTCGCCGGGACGCCGCAGCGGATCGTGGCCGACGGCCGCGCGGGCCTCGTGCTGCAGCTGCTCGGCGGCGCGCTCGGCACGCTCGTGGGCGCCGGCCCGCGGCACCTGGACCCGGTGCGGCGCTTCACGGCGCACGTCGCCGGTCTGCTGCCCTCGCGGGACGTGCGCCTCGTGCCGCGCGCGGACCCGCCGGACCTCCCGGCGCCCGACGGTCTCGCGGGGATGGTCGACCTGGTCGCACGGACCTACGACGAGGACACCGAGACCGGTGAACCCGGCACGCCCCTCGCGACCGTCACGGTGCAGCGGCTCGAGCGCGCCGACGGGTCCGTCGCGTGGGTCGTCGCGATCCCCGGCACACGCGCCGCGGGCCTCGCGAGCGACGTGCCCACCGACAACGGCACCAACCTCGCGCTGGAGGGCGGCGTCCCCGACGTCATGACGGGCGCGGTGCTCGACGCGATGGCCGCGGCGGGGGTCGGCGCCGACGAACCGGTCGCGCTCGTCGGGCACAGCCAGGGCGGCATGGTCGCGACGACCGTCGCGGCCGCGGCCGCGAGCAGGTACGCGGTCCGGCTCGTCGTGACGGCGGGCTCGCCCGACGTGCCGGCCGTCGCGCCGCCCGGCGTCGCGGTCGTCGCGGTCCGGCACCGCGAGGACGCGGTCACGCTGCTCGACGGGATCGTCGGCGAGCGCGGCGGCCCGGGCACGCTGTCGGTCGTGCGGGACCTCGCCGCCACGGGCGGCCCGCCCGCGCCGTCGTTCAGCGAGGCGCACGCGGTCAGCGGCTACGTCGGCACGGCCGCGATGGTCGACGAGGAGATCGGCGACCTGCCGACCGACGACCCCGTCCGCGCCGCGCTGCGCGACGTGCTCGGCGCCGACGGCACGCCCGCCGCCGCCACGACGCGTCAGTACACCGTGACGACGGACCCGCTGGAGGCGTGCGAGCCGCCCCCCGTCCGGGCCGAGCCGGCCCCCGGTCCCGCGCGGACCCCCGCACCGACGCCGGACCGGCGCGTGCCGCCGCCCGAGGGCTTCGAGGACTGGTTCGGGGCGCGGCCGATCGTCCCGGTGCCCGAGGGGTTCCTCCGCCGGCCGGAGCCGGCCGACGTCAGCGCTTCGAACCCGTGAGGCCCGAGAGCACGAAGCTCACGACCGAGACGATGAGCGCCCCGATCACGGCCGTGCCGAAGTTGTCGATCCGCAGGCCCCACGACGTCTGCTCCGTGATCCACGCGGTCAGCATGAGCATGAGCGCGTTCACCACCAGCGTGAAGAGCCCCAGCGTGAGGATGTACAGCGGGATGGACAGGACGGCGACGATCGGCTTGACGATCGCGTTGACCAGCCCGAACACGAGCGCGATCAGCAGGATGATGCCGACCTTCTCCGCGGTCGTCTGCCCGCCCACGATCTCCAGGCCCGACAGCAGGACGGTCGCCAGCCAGATGGCGACCCCGTTCACCAGCACGCGCGCGACGAATCCCATGCGTCGATCCTGCCAGGTCCGGCCCGTCCGCACCCGTGCACGGCACCGGGGACGTCCGCTGGGACGTCCGCAGGGGTCCCGGCCCACCGGTGGCACCATGGCCCCGTGAGCCGCGTCCCCCTCCGCCGTGCCATCGCCGACGTCCCCGCCTACGTCCCCGGCGCACGCGCCGCCGTCGGTGCGGCCGCGTTCAAGCTGTCGTCGAACGAGAACCCGTACCCGCCGCTGCCGTCGGTGGTCGCCGCGATCGCGGACGGTGCGGTCGACGTCAACCGCTACCCCGACATGTTCGCGACCGAGCTCACCGAGGCCGTCGCGCACCGCCTGGGCGTGACGCCCGAGCAGGTCGTCACGGGCACCGGCTCGGTCGCGGTGCTGGGGCACGTGCTCGCGGCCGTGTGCGAGGCGGGCGACGAGGTCGTGCTGCCGTGGCGGTCGTTCGAGGCGTACCCCATCGCCGTGACGCTCGCGCACGCGCAGCAGGTGCGGGTGCCCGTGCACGCCGACGGCCGGCTCGACCTGCCCGCCATGGCCGCCGCCGTCACGCGCCGCACGCGCGTCGTGCTCGTCTGCACCCCCAACAACCCCACCGGCCCGGCCGTGCGGGACGCCGAGCTGCGCGACTTCCTCGCCGCCGTCCCGGGTGACGTGCTCGTGGTCCTCGACGAGGCGTACGTCGAGTTCGTGCGCGACGCGCAGGCGCCCGACGCGGTCGCGCTGCTCGCCGAGCACCCCAACGTCGTCGTGCTGCGCACGTTCTCCAAGGCGTACGGGCTCGCGGGCCTGCGCGTCGGCTACGCCGTCGCGCGCCCGCGCATCGCCGCCGGCATCCGTACCGCGTCCACGCCGTTCGGGGTCTCGCACGTCGCCCAGCTCGCGGCGCTCGCGTCGCTGCGCGCCGAGGGCGAGCTGCTCACGCGCGTCGAGGCCGTCGTCGCCGAGCGCGAGCGCCTGCTCGACGGGCTGCGCGCGCAGGGCTGGGACGTGCCCGACAGCCAGGCGAACTTCGTGTGGCTCGGCCTCGGCGACCGGTCCGTGACGTTCGCGGAGCGCTGCGCGCAGGCCGGTGTGCTCGTCCGCCCGTTCGCGGGGGACGGCGTGCGCGTGAGCGTCGGCGAGAAGGAGGCGACCGACATCTTCCTCGAGGTCGCCGCGGAGCACGCCCCGCGCTGACGTCAGGCGGCTCCGGCTGCCGCGCGGGTCACCGGTCGCACGCGCACACGAGGTTCAGCTCGAGGACCTCCTCGCCCGGGCCCGCCCACGCCTCGGCCTCGGCGCGCGACGCGAAGCGCCGCCCCGCGAGGCGCCCGTCGGCGAGCTGCACGACGACCTCGGTCTCGTCGCGCGGGTCGGTCCAGGTCGTGAGGCCCGGGGTCGTCATGGCGTCTCCTCCGTCCCGCCCGCCGCGGAGGTGCGGTGGTGCGTCCCTCCATGGTGCGCCCCGGAGGCGCGGCACGGCGGGATCGCCCGTCGGGGGTGGTGCGCCGCAGCGAGGTCAGCGGCACCATGGGGCCCATGGACACCGACCCGACACCCGTCCCCACCGTCGAGGGGACCAGCTGGGGCGCGGACGCCGAGTGGACCGCGTGGCTCGCCACGGGCGTGGGACTCGCGGTCGTCGTGGCGTGCTACCTCGTCATCCTCGTCGCGTACATCCGCATCATCCAGAAGGCCGGCTACTCGGGCTGGTGGGTGCTGGTCGGGCTCGTGCCCGTGCTCAACCTCGTGATGTTCCTGGTGTTCGCGTACAGCCGCTGGCCCGTGCTGCGCGAGAACGACCTGCTGCGCTCGCAGCGGGGCGTCCCGCGCTCCTGAGCGGCGCCGCGCGGCGGGGCCGGGGGGCCGGTGTGGGGTTCCGACAAAGGTGTCGGACGAGCGTTGTCCGTCCCGGTCCCTCGTAACCTACGGAGGCGTAGCCTACGCTGACGTAGGTTCGACCCCGAGGCGAAGGAGACCCGCGTGATCCCGACCGGACCCGCGGCCGACGGCCCGCTCACCGACGACGGGCTCGTGCAGCTGCTGACCCCGGCCGGCGAGCGCGTCGAGCACCCCGAGTACGACGCGTGGGCCGCCGACCTGGACGCCGACCGGCTGCGCGCGATGTACCGCGACATGGTGCTGACCCGCCGGTTCGACGTCGAGGCCACGGCGCTGCAGCGTCAGGGGGAGCTCGCGCTGTTCGCGCAGTCCCTCGGCCAGGAGGCCGCGCAGGTCGGCTCGGGGCACGCGCTGCGCCCGCAGGACCACGTCTTCCCGTCGTACCGCGAGCACGGCGTCGCGCAGGCCCGCGGCCTGGAGATGACGCAGCTGCTGCGCCTGTTCCGCGGCGTCGACCACGGCGGCTGGGACCCTGCCGAGCGCAACTTCCACCTCTTCACGCTCGTCATCGGCTCGCACACGCTGCACGCGACCGGCTACGCGATGGGCGTGCAGCGCGACGGGCTCGTCGGCACCGGCGACGCCGAGCGCGACGCCGCGGTCGTCACGTACTTCGGCGACGGCGCGACCGCGCAGGGCGACGTCAGCGAGGCGCTCGTCTTCGCGTCGGTCAACCGCGCACCCGTCGTGCTGTTCTGCCAGAACAACCAGTTCGCGATCTCCGAGCCGACGACGCGCCAGGCCACCGTCCCGATCGCGCACCGCGCACCGGGCTTCGGCGTCCCCGCCGTCCGCGTCGACGGCAACGACGTCCTCGCGACGTACGCCGTGACGCGGCAGGCGCTCGAGCGCGCGCGCAGCGGCGGCGGCCCCACGTTCGTCGAGGCGTTCACCTACCGCATGGGCGCGCACACCACGTCCGACGACCCGACGCGCTACCGCACGTCGGCGCAGGAGGAGCACTGGCGCCGCCGCGACCCGATCGAGCGGCTGCGTGCGCACCTCGACCGCACGGGCGAGCTCCCCGAGGTGTTCCAGGCGCAGCTCGCGAGCGAGGCCGACGCGTTCGGCGAGCACCTGCGCACGACCGTGCGCGGCATGGGCCGCCCCTCCGGGCCGTCGATGTTCGAGCACGTCTACGCCACGCCGCACGCCGTCGTCGACGCCGAGCGCGCGTGGTTCGAGCAGTACGAGCAGTCCTTCGTCGACCACGAGGGTCACCAGACGGGAGGCCACCGATGACCGTCACGTCCGACCGCACCACCGACCTGCCCCCGGCGCCGGCACCCGCGCCGTTCCCGACGGGCACGCAGCGGCTGCCGATGGCGAAGGCCCTCAACCTCGGCATGCGGCGCGCGCTCGCGAACGACCCGCGCGTGCTGCTCATGGGCGAGGACATCGGCCGCCTCGGCGGCGTGTTCCGCGTGACCGACGGCCTGTTCGCCGAGTTCGGCGACGACCGCGTCGTCGACACGCCCCTGGCCGAGTCGGGCATTGTCGGCACCGCGATCGGCCTCGCGCTGCGCGGCTACCGTCCCGTGTGCGAGATCCAGTTCGACGGCTTCGTGTTCCCCGCGTTCGACCAGATCACGACGCAGCTCGCCAAGATGCACTACCGCTCGCAGGGCCGCCTCACGCTGCCCGTCGTCATCCGCATCCCGTTCGGCGGCGGCATCGGCGCGGTCGAGCACCACAGCGAGTCGCCCGAGGCGCTGTTCGCGCACACCGCGGGCCTGCGCGTCGTGTCCCCGTCGACCCCGGCCGACGCGTTCACGATGATCCAGCAGGCCATCGCCTCGCCGGACCCCGTGATCTTCCTCGAGCCCAAGGGCCGGTACTGGGAGAAGGGCGACGTCGACCTCGACGCGCCGCTGCCCGCACCGCACGGCGGCACGTCCGACCTCGACCACGCGCGCGTCGTGCGCCCCGGCACCGACGTCACGGTCGTCGCCTACGGCCCCACGGTCGCGACCGCCCTCAAGGCCGCCGACGCCGCCGCGGCCGAGGGCACGAGCCTCGAGGTCGTCGACCTGCGCACCATCTCGCCGCTCGACACCGCGACCGTCGCCGAGTCCGTGCGCCGCACCGGCCGCTGCGTCGTCGTGCACGAGGCGCCCGTGCTCTACGGGTCCGGCGCCGAGGTCGCGGCCCGCATCACCGAGGAGTGCTTCTACCACCTGCAGGCCCCCGTGCTGCGCGTCGGCGGGTTCCACACCCCGTACCCCGTCGCCAAGCTCGAGCACGACTACCTGCCGAGCCTCGACCGGCTGCTCGACGCCGTCGACCGCACCCTCGCCTTCTGACCACCCGGAGCCCCCGCGTGCCCACGTACCAGCAGTTCCCCCTGCCCGACGCCGGCGAGGGCCTCACCGAGGCCGAGATCGTCGCGTGGCACGTCGCCGTCGGCGACCGCGTCGAGGTCAACCAGACGATCGTCGAGATCGAGACCGCGAAGTCGCTGGTCGACCTGCCGTGCCCGTGGACGGGTGTCGTCACGCGGCTGCTCGTCACCGAGGGCACGACCGTCGAGGTCGGGACGCCGATCATCGAGGTCGACACCGACCCCGACGGCGCCCCCGCGCCCGGCGCCCCGGCCGACGGTGGCGAGACGCAGGGCGGCGTGCGCGCGCACCAGCCGCACCCCGACCGGTCGTCCGCCGAGCCCGGCGGCGCCGACGAGGTCGAGGCGTCCCGCGCCGAGCCCGAGGCGGGCGAGAAGCCCGGCGCCGTGCTCGTCGGGTACGGCGTCGCCGACGGCACGAGCGCGCGCCGGCCCCGCACCACCGCGGCACCGGCCGGCCCCGCCGGCACCACCCCCACGAACGCGCCCGCGCCGGTGACCCCGGCGACGGGCGCCCGGCCGGGTGCGGCGACCCCCGCGGCACCCCGCGCGTCCGCCGCACCAGGCCGTCCCACCGCCACCGCCACCGCCCCGGCGCCCGCGCGCACCGGCACCGGGCGGGCGCTCGCCAAGCCGCCCGTGCGCAAGCTCGCGCGCGACATGGGCGTCGACCTCGACGCCGTCGCCGCGACCGGGCCCGGGGGGATCGTCACGCGCGAGGACGTGCTGGCCCACTCGGTGCGCGCCGAGGGCCGCGACCTCGCGACGTACCCCGGCGACGACCGCCCGTGGCTCGCGTCCGGCACCGTCACGCCCGACGGCCGCCAGACCCGCGTGCCCGTGAAGTCCGTGCGCAAGCGCACCGCCGAGGCCATGGTCGCCAGCGCGTTCACGGCCCCGCACGTCACGGTGTTCCACACGGTCGACGTCACGCGCACCATGAAGCTCGTCGAGCGGCTGCGCGGCGACCGCGAGTTCGCCGACGTGCGCGTCACGCCCCTGCTGATCGCCGCGAAGGCGCTGCTGCTCGCGGTCGACCGGCACCCCGAGATCAACGCGTCGTGGGACGAGGCCGCGCAGGAGATCGTCTTCAAGCACTACGTGAACCTCGGCATCGCCGCGGCCACGCCCCGCGGGCTCGTCGTCCCCAACATCAAGGACGCGCACCGCCTCGACCTGCTCGGCCTCGCGCGCGGCCTCGGCGAGCTCACCGCGACCGCGCGGGCGGGCCGCACGTCGCCCACCGACATGTCCGACGGCACCATCACCATCACCAACGTCGGGGTGTTCGGCATCGACACCGGCACGCCGATCCTCAACCCGGGCGAGGCCGCGATCCTCGCGTTCGGCGCGATCCGGCAGCAGCCGTGGGTGCACAAGGGCAAGGTCAAGCCGCGGCACGTCACGCAGCTCGCGCTGAGCTTCGACCACCGGCTCGTCGACGGCGAGCTCGGCAGCCGCGTGCTCGCCGACGTCGCCGCCGTGCTGGCCGACCCCGCGCAGGCGCTCGTCTGGGGCTGACGCCCGGACCGCGCACGGGACCGGCGGGCCCGCGACCTGCTGAAACGGTTCGCGGCCTGGACCCGACGACGACGCGCGGGCGACGGTCGACGACATGTCGACGTCCCCGGTGCCGCCGGGCGTCGTCCCCGACGGCGGGGCCGACGCCGCGCACCGCGGGGTGCGCGGACCGGCCGACGCACGCCCTCTCGTGGTCGGCGCCGGGCTGGTCGGCGCGGTCCTCGCGGGTGCGCTCGGCGGCCTGCTCGCGACCGGCCACCGCGTCCCCGACGCCGCGGCCCTGCTCGCGGTCGCCGCGCTCGTGCTCGTGCCGGCGGTGCTCGTCGCCCGGTCGCCGCGCCGGGCGGCCGCGCGCGTGGTCGTCGTCGCGGGGTGCGCGTTGCTCGCCGTGGGGCTGCACCCCGTGCTCGTCGCGCTCACCGCACCGCCCGGCGCGCCCGCCCGCCCGGCCGGTCACGCCGCGCACCACGGCGCGGCGCCCGTCCCGCCGCCCGCCGCCGCGCCCGCCGTCCCGGACGAGCCGCGCACGTGGGCGCAGTCCGTCGCGGCCGTCGACCTGACGGCGCTCGCCGCGGCCGGCGTCGACCTCGCGGCCGTCCGCGACGCGGGGTACGACCTGGCCGCGCTCGCCGCCGCGGGCCTGGACGCCACGACGCTCGCCGCCGCGGGTGCCGACCCCGCCGACGAGCACGCGCCGCACCACGTCGCCGAGGCCGTCGCCGCCGCGCCCGACGACGTCGTCGCGGGGGAGGTCGCCGGCGCGCCCTCGGCACGCGAGGGGCAGCGTGCGGGCACCGCGGTACTCGACGGGCGCGAGGCCGACGCCGCAGCGGGCCCCGACGGGCGCGCGGACGGCGCCGCGGCCGGTCCCGAGGCGGGCGGCGCCGAACCCGTGCCGGGCCGTGCGCTCGCGCTGCGGCTCGCGGCGGGCACGGCCACCGCGCTGCTCGCGGGCGCGCTGCTGCTGCACGCGGGACGCGCGTCACACCCCCGCGGCGGGGACCGGGCCCGCGTCGTCACGTCATGATGGACCCGGACGCCGCACCGGCGGACGTCCGCGCCACCCCCACCGACCCCGGGAAGGTCATGCGTCCGCACACGCCGTCCACCGTCCGTCTCGTCCCCGCCGCGCCCCTGCGCCGCGCACGCGTCGCCCTCGCGCTCGTCGTGACCGGGCTGCTCGCGCTGGCCACCGCCGGCCCGGCGGCCGCGCACAACGCGCTGCGCTCGTCCGACCCCGCCGACGGCTCGACCGTCGCGACGGCCCCCGACGCGATCACGCTGACGTTCGACCAGGCGGCGCTCGAGCTGGGCACCGAGATCGTCGTGACCGCGGCCGACGGCACGATCGTGTCCGAGGGGCCCGCGCAGCTCGTCGACACGTCGGTCGTGCAGCCGCTCGCGGCCGAGCGGCCCGCCGGCGCGTACTCCGTGATGTGGCGCGTGACCTCCGCCGACGGCCACCCCATCATCGGCGCCTTCTCCTTCACCGCGACCGACGCCGCCGGTGCGCCCGCCGCGCCCGCCGAGCCCACGCCCGACGCCCAGCCGACGCCCGACGCCACCGACGAGGCCTCGCCCGAGCCGACCATGACGACGCAGGACACCGCCGAGCCCACGGTCGAGGCGACGCCGATCTCCGCGCCCGTCGACGACGACGGCGGCGTCCCCGCCTGGGTCTGGGTGCTGCTCGCGGTCGTCGTCGTGGGCGGTGGCGCGGTCGTCGCGTTCGTCGCGCGCGGCCGCACGCAGCGGGACGGCACGACCGGCACCGGGCCCGGCGCCGGCGCCTGACGACGGACGACCCCGTGGCCGCCGCCCCCGCGCCCGCACGCGCCTACGCTGACCCGGTGGACGCGCAGCCGACGGTCGTGAGGTACGGCGCGCTGGGCGCGCTGACCGCGACCGCGGTCGTCGCGGTGCTCGTGGGACTCACGTTCACGGGTGCGGCGGCCGCGGTCGTCCTGCGCGACCCCGGGCCGCTCGTGCGGTGGGGGCTGCCGGTCGTCGAGACGCTCGGCGAGCTCGCGGCATCCGTCACGGTCGGTGCGCTCGTGCTCGCGGTGTGCGTGCTGCCGCGGCGCGCCGACGCGGCCCGCGCACCGCGCGGCGGTGCCGCCGTCGCGGTCGGCGACGCGTACCCGCGCAGCCTCGTGCTCGCGGCCGTCGCCGCCGGCGTGTGGACCGTGCTGTCGATCCTGCACGTGGTGCTCGCGTACGCGCAGGTCGCGGGCACGCAGCCGACCGCGCCGTCGTTCGGCGACGAGATCGCGCTGTTCGTCACGCAGCTCGACCTGGGCCGCACGCTGCTGTCCGTCACGACCATCGCGGCCGTCGTGACCGCGCTCGCGCTCGTCGTCGCGACCCCGACCGGGGCGGCGTGGACCGCCGCGCTGTCGCTCGTCGCGCTGTGGCAGCTCGCGCAGACCGGGCACGCCGCCGGCGCCGTCAGCCACGACCTCGCCGTGTCGGCGATGGTGCTGCACCTGGTGGGCGCCGCCGTGTGGATCGGCGCGCTCGTGGCGCTCGCGATCCTCGTGCGGCGGCTCGGCGCCGACACGTCGGCCGCCGTCGGGCGGTACTCCGTCATCGCCGGCTGGTGCCTCGCCGCGGTCGCGGTGTCCGGGGTCCTCAACAGCGTCGTGCGGCTCGAGGGCCTCGACGACCTCACGAGCCCGTACGGCGTGCTGCTCGTCGTCAAGGTCGCGCTCACCGCGCTGCTCGGGCTGCTCGGGCTGCTGCACCGCAGGATCACCGTGCCGCGCCTCGCGGGCGGCGCGGACCCGGCCCCCGGGCGCACCGGCACGGCGCTGTTCTGGCGGCTCGTGCTCGTCGAGATCGCCGTCATGGGCGCCGTGTCGGGCGTCGCCGTCGCGCTCGGCTCCACCGCGCCGCCCGTGCCCGACGCGCCGCCCCCCGACCCGTCGCCCGCCTACCAGCTCACCGGCAACCCGCTGCCGCCCGCGCCGAGCGGGCTGCACTGGCTCACGCTGTGGCGGTGGGACGTGCTCGCCGCCGCGGCCGCCGTCGCGGGCCTCGTCGTCTACCTGCGCTGGGTCGTGCGCCTGGGCCGCCGCGGCGACGCGTGGCCGTGGCTGCGCACCGCGTCGTGGGTGCTCGGCATGCTGCTGTTCGCGTGGACCACGTCGGGCGGGCCCGCCGTCTACGGCCACGTGCTGTTCAGCGCGCACATGATCCAGCACATGGTGCTCGTCATGGTGATCCCGCTGTTCGTCGCGCTGTCGGCACCCGTGACGCTCGCGCTGCGGGCCCTGCCGTCGCGCGCGGCCACGCTGCGCGGCGACGACTCGCGCGGCCCGCGCGAGTGGATCCTCACGCTCGTGCACTCCCGCTGGGGCCGGTTCCTGGCGAACCCGCTCGTCGCAGCCGTGAACTTCGCCGGCTCGATGGTGCTCTTCTACTACTCGGGGCTGTTCGGGTGGGCGCTGCGCGACCACGTCGGCCACCTCGCGATGATCGTGCACTTCTCGGTCACCGGGTACCTGTTCGTCAACGCGCTCGCGGGCGTCGACCCCGGCCCGACGCGCCCGCCGTACCCGCTGCGCCTGCTGCTGCTGTTCGCGACCATGGCGTTCCACGCGTTCTTCGGCGTCGCGCTCGTGAGCGGCGAGTCGCTGCTGGTCGCCGACTGGTTCGGGCTCATGGGGCGCCCCTGGGGGCCGTCCGCGCTCGCCGACCAGCAGATCGGCGGGTCGGTCGCGTGGGGGATCGGCGAGATCCCGACCGTCGTGCTCGCGATCGTCGTCGCCGTGCAGTGGACCCGCGACGACGAGCGCACCGCCCGCCGCCGGGACCGCAAGGTCGACCGCGACGGGGACGCCGAGCTCGACGAGTACAACGCGATGCTGGCCCGCATGGCCGACCGCGACGCCGGTCGCTGACCCCTCGCCCCGCACGGGTCGTCCCAGCCGTCCGCGCCTGCCCACGCACCGCTGGCCCCACCCACCCGGGCACCGCCCGCGCCTGCGGTGTCGGTGTCGGCGGGGGTGTCGGGTCGGCGCGGACGGGTGGGCGTCACACGGTGGTCACGTGCGGGGGCGGTGCCGGTCACACGCGTGCGGCACGCTGCACGCGTGCGCAGCGCCGCGTCGCCGCCCGAGCCGCCCGAGGGAAAGTGGTCCCGCCCGTGCTGAAGAAGTCCCGCTCCGCCCGTACCGCCACCTCCACGCTGACGTTCGCGCTCCCGGCCGCCGAGCTCGACGGGCCCGTGAGCGTGGTCGGGACGTTCAACGACTGGACGCCCGGCGCGCACCCGCTGCGGCGGCGGTCCAACGGCACCGCCAGCGTGTCGGTGACGGTGCCGACCGGCACGACGGTCAGGTTCCGGTACCTGGGCGAGCGCGGGCGGTGGTTCGACGACGCCGACGCCGACGCGATCACGCCCGAGGGCGGGGTCGTGCTCGCCTGACGCCGAGCGCGGACGGTGCACGCCCGACCGCGCCCGTCGGGTGGCTGTCGCGTTGCGCGGTGCGCATCGCGACGCAGATCACGTCGGTCAAGCCGAGGGCGGGCCGGGACCGGGTCGTCAGCGGTCGGGAGGCCCGTGGGAGCGCTGCCTCGGGGCGTTCCGGGCGTGCGCACGCCGCGTGGCGGGGGTGCGGTTGGTGCGCACGTGGCGCGGGCTTGCCCTGCCGCCGGGGACGACGCCCGGACGGGTGCCGCGTCGCCCGTCTAACCCCTGGCCACGCGGGATCGTATCGATACGATGAGGTGCTGACGCGACCGGCACGACCGACCACCGCGCCCCTCCACGGCCGCCCTCGGTGGCGGCCGGCCCTGTCCCCACCAGCGCGGAAGTAGTCCCGTCATGTCCAAGGTCCTGACCGCCGGCAGCCCCTGGCGCGTCATCGCCCTCTTCGCCGTCCCGCTCCTCGTGGGCAACGTCGTCCAGCAGATGTACCAGGTCGCCGACGCGATCGTCGTCGGCCGCACGCTCGGCGTCGACGCGCTCGCCGCCGTCGGCGCGACCGGCAGCCTGCTGTTCCTGCTGCTCGGGTTCGCCTGGGGCATGACCTCGGGCTTCGCGATCCCCACCGCGCAGGCGTTCGGAGCCGGCGACCACGCCGCCGTGCGCCGCTCGGTCGCGTCCGGCGCCGTGCTCACCGCCGTCGTGTCGCTCGTGCTGACCGTCGCCGCACCGCTGCTGGCCGAGCCCGCGCTGCGCCTGCTGCGCACCCCCGAGAGCCTGCTGCCGCAGGCCACGACGTTCGCGGTCGTGAGCTTCCTGGGCGCCAGCACGATGATGTCCTTCAACTTCCTGTCGGCGATCGTGCGTGCCATCGGCGACTCCCGCACGCCGCTCGTCTTCCTCACGATCAGCTGCGTGCTCAACATCGGCCTGGTCGTCGGTCTCGTCGCCGGGCTCGGCACGGGGGTCGGCGGCGCGGCGCTCGCGACGGTGGTCTCGCAGGGCACGTCCGTCGCGCTGTGCCTGCTCTACGTGTGGCGCCGCGTGCCCGTGCTGCACGTGCGCCGCGAGGACTGGCGCGTCACGCGCGACGACCTCGCGCAGCACCTGCGCCTCGGCCTGCCCATGGGCTTCCAGGCCTCGATCATCGCGATCGGCACGCTCGCCGTGCAGGTGCGGCTCAACGAGCTCGGGCCGGACGCGGTCGCCGCGTACACCACGGCCGCGCGCGTCGACGGCCTCGCCGTCGCGCTGCTGTCCTCGCTCGGCCTCGCGGTGTCGATGTTCGTCGCGCAGAACCTCGGCGGCGGGCGGCCCGACCGCATCCGCACCGGCGTCGTGCAGGCCACGTGGATGTCGGTCGTCGCGTCGGTCGTGCTCGGTGCCGTGCTCATCACCGCCGGCAGCCACCTCGTCCAGCTGTTCGTGGGCGACGGCGCCGACCGCGTCGTGACGATGGCGGCGCACTTCCTGCACGTCACGGGCGCGCTCTACACCGTGCTCGGCGTGCTGTTCGTGCTGCGCGGCGCCCTGCAGGGCCTTGGCCACACGTTCGTGCCCACGGTCACCGGCGTGATCGAGCTCGTCATGCGCGTCGGCGCAGCCGTCGTGCTCGGTGCGGCGTACGGGTTCGACGGCGTCGTGTGGGGCAACCCGCTCGCGTGGATCGGCGCCGTGGTCGTGCTCGTGCCCGTGTACGTGCGGTGGCACCGCCGGCTCGCGCTCGCACCGATCGGGCCGATGTCCGACGTCGTGGCGACCCCCGAGCCGATCGCGCTCGAGGGCCCGCACGAGGGGTCGGCCGTCGTCGACACGGTCGTGCCGCGCCCGCGCCGCTTCGTGCGGCGCCGCGGCGACCGGTCCGGCCGGGTGCGTGACCGCGTCCGTTCCTGACGGGCCCCGCGGCTCCGCCCGTCGCACCCGCCCCGGCGGCCCCGGTCCCGGCGACCCCGTGCGGCGTTCCGGCTGCTGAGCGGCCGGAACGCCACGCACCCGGGCACCCCGGCACCCGCGCACGCGGGCGCCGGGGCGTCGGGCGGTCCGGCGCGTGCGCGGCAGGGCGGCGGGTCAGCGGGTCGGGGTTCCGCCGCGGGGCGGGCGGCCTGTCACAGCGCACCCACCCGCACCGCGACGGCGACCGCCACGGCCAGCGGCAGGCACCACACCGCGGCCGCGCGTGCGACCGCGCGGGTCGTGGCAGCCGACCTCGTCCGTCGCCGCGGGGCGCGCCCCGCAGCCGACGGCAGCACCGACGACTGCGCCGAGTGGTCGGCGGTCCGCACGCGCACCGCACGCCGCCGCCGGTCGGTGCCGAGCACGGACGTCGTCAGCTGGTCGGGGCAGCGCTCACCGCCGAGGTGCAGGTCCAGCAGCTGGTGGAGCCCCGCCATCTCGGCGGGCGTCAGGCGCGGCGGCAGCGCCCGCAGGTGCGCCGCGAGGTCGTCGACGCCGACGACGGTCGCGCCGCACGCGTCGACGACCGGCCCCACGTGACGGTCGGGCGCGCAGACCACCGCACGCACCGCCGAGCGGTGCTGGGGTGCGAGCAGCGCCGTCACCGCGGCCGCCGCGGCGAGCGCGCGCTCGAGGTCGAGGGCCACCGGCTCGCCGTCGTGCCGCAGCGCGCCGTCGTGCAGGTGCAGGCGGCCCGGCCAGCTCCGCACGTCCACCACCACGACACCGCCGGGCCCGACGACCACATGCTCGATCGACCCCAGCGGGCGGCCCGGGTGGTGCACGCCGTGCAGCGCCGCCCAGCCGTACGGCTCGAGCGCGCGCAGCGCGGCCGTGGGCGTCGCGGTCGTGGGGAACGCGCCGGTCGTCGGGGAGGTGCCGGTGGGCGCCGGTGCGGCGTCGCGGACGCGCGACGGCACGGCGCCCACGATCCGCGCCACCTGCGCGTGCGCGGCACGCAGCGCCGGCTCGCCGCCGGTCCTCGACGAACCCATGCCCTCTACGTCGGCCGTCGCGCCGCCGGACCTGAGCGGTTCGGGTGTGACGCGGGACCCTGTCCCGCCCGTCGGGCGGGTCGGCGGAGTTGGCTCGAGGGCTGCCCGCGGGGCACCTCGCGGACGTAGGGTCGCCCTCGGCACGCCGTAGGGGGCACGCCGTCGAGCACGCGCGACGAGGGGCACACGCATGACGCACGGGACGAGCACGCGTACGCGCGTGGCGGTGGCGGCGACGTACGTCGCGCAGGGCTTCGGGTACGCGACGGTGGTGACCGCGCTGCCGGGGCTCAAGGCGCGCACGGGCATCGACGACGGCGCCATCGCGATCGTGCTGCTGCTCGGCGCGCTGCTCGCCGCGGCCGGGTCGGTGACCGCCGAGCGCATCGCGCGCGGCCGCTCGTCGCGTGCGGCCGTCGTCGTGGGGCTCCTCGCGCAGGCCGCGGGCCTCGCCCTCGTCACCACCGCGACGTCCGTGCCGCCGCTGGTCGGCGCGTTCGTGGTGTTCGCGCTCGGCCTGGGCATGGTCGACGCGTCCGGGAACATGCAGGGCGTCGCGCTCCAGCAGCGCGTGGGGCGCCCGCTCATGTCGACCCTGTTCGCGTGCCTCACCGCGGCTGCCATCGCGGCGGCGCTCGCGCAGTCCGGGTTCGCGCGCCTCGGCACGACGACGGGTGCGGTCGTCGCGCTGCTCGTCGCCGCCGCCGTCGCCGCTGCCGTCGCGCTGGTCGCGCGCCCCGCGCTGCTGACCACCGACGCGGGGGTCCGCACCACCGCCGGGCGCGTCGCGCCCGACCGCGGCGCGTCGGACCGAGGCGCGTCCGGCAGCGGCGCACCGTCGCGTGCGCCGCTGCCGCGCGCCGGCATCTGGCTGTTCGGCGCGATGGTCGCCGTCGCGTTCGTGGTCGACTCGGCGGTCTCGAGCTGGAGCACCGTGTACCTGCACGACTGGCTCGACGCCCCGCCGTCGGTGGCACCGCTCGGGTACGCCGCCTACCAGGGCGCGGTGCTCGTGACGCGGCTCGCGGGCGACCCCCTGGTCCGCAGGTTCGGGCGCGAGCGGGTCGCGATGCCGACCGTCGTCGTGGCCGCCGTCGGGCTCGCCGTGGTGGCGCTCGTGCCGAGCCCCGTCGCCGCCGTCGCGGGGTTCGCGCTCGCGGGGGTCGGCGCCGGCACGCTCGTGCCGCTCGCGTTCTCCGCGGCCGGCGAGCTCGCGCCGGACCGGCTCGACGAGGTCGTCGCGCGCATCAACCTGTTCAACTACGCGGGCGCGCTCGTGGGTGCCGTCGTGATCGGCCTGCTCTCGGAGCTCCTCGGCCTCGGGCCCGCGTTCTTCGTCCCCGCGCTGCTGCTCGTGCCCGCGCTGGGCGTCGTCCCGCAGCTCGGCGACCGGCCCCGCCCGGGCGTGCCCGAGGTCGTCGCACCCCCCGGGACCGCGCTGCCCACGGCGCCCGAGCCGCCCGAGCCGGACGGCCGCCCGCCCCGCTGACGTGGTGCACGTCGCCCGGTCGGGCGCTCATGGTCGGCCCGCGGCCGGCCGATAGGTCGGGTGACACCGGAGGACACCGACCCATGCCCGCAGGGGACTCCGCGGCGCTCGAGGCGCAGCGTCAGCTCGCCCTCGCCGCCGCCCACGAGAAGGCCGCCGTCGAGGCGCGCGCGACCGCGTCGCGCTACGGCGTCGCGTCCGCGACCGAGCAGCGCACCGCGCGTGCCCTGGCGCCGCTCGCGGCCGCGGGCCACCACCTGCTCGCCGACCGGCGCTGGCCGGGCAGCCGCCGCGCGCAGGTCGACATGGTCGTCGTCGGCCCCGGCGGTGTGTTCGTCGTCGACACCAAGGCGTGGGCGGACGTCACGATCGACCGCGACCGGATCCTGCGCGGGCAGGAGGACGTCACCGAGGACCTCATGGCGCTCGCGGACCTCGCGTACCGCACCGAGGGCGAGCTGGCCGAGATCGGGCTGGCGCCGGGGGAGGTGCACGCCGTCGCGGTGCTGGCGGGGCGGCAGGGCGTCGACGAGCGCGTCGGGCCCGTGCGGGTCGTCGGCGAGCGCGACGTGCTCGGCCTCGTCGCGCGCCGCGGTGCGCGGCTCGCACCCGCGCAGGTCGACCGCGTGCTCGCGCGGTGCCTCGACTGGTTCGGGCAGGTCGGTGCGCCCGCCCCCGTCAGCACGACGCTGCCCGAGCCGGTGCTCCCGGCGCCGCGCGTGCCGGACGCCGCGCCCGTCGTCGTCCCGGCGCTCGTGCCCGACGACGCGGCGGGCGAGTCCTTCGACGTGCCCGCGCCGCGCGGCCCCGCGGGGGTGGCGCCGCTGCACGACGACGAGGAGGTCCGCCGCACCCTGCTGCAGGGGCTGCTCGCGGCGCCCGTCGAGGAGTGGATGACGTTCCTGCACCCCGCGCAGGCGAAGGTCGTGCGCCGCTCGTACAACGGGCCGGCGCGGATCCGCGGCGCCGCGGGCACCGGCAAGACGGTCGTCGGGCTGCACCGTGCCGCGTACCTGGCACGCACCCGCGAGGGCAAGGTCCTGGTGACCACGTACATCCGGACGCTGCCCGACGTGCTGCGGCAGATGCTCACGCGGCTGGCGCCCGACGTGGTCGACCGCGTCGAGTTCGCGGGCGTGCACGAGACCGCCAAGCGCATCCTCGACGAGGCGGGCGTGCGCGTGCGGATCGACGGCAGGCAGATCGCGGCGGCGTGGACGGCGGCGTGGGGCAAGGTCGCGGGCGGGTCGATCATCGACACCGACCGCCACGAGCAGGACTACTGGCACGAGGAGGTCGCCTCGGTCATCAAGGGCCGTGGGCTGACCCGCTGGGACCAGTACGCGGACCTGCCGCGGCTGGGCCGCCGGCACCGGCTCGGGCTGCAGCAGCGGCGTGTCGTCTGGCAGCTGTACGAGGCGTACGACGCCGAGCTGCGCGACCGCGGCGTGCACGACTTCGCGGACCAGATCGCGCTCGCGGAGGCCGAGCTGCGGCGTCGCCCGCCCGCCGAGCGGTACACGGCCGTCGTCGTCGACGAGGCGCAGGACCTCACGTGCGTGATGCTGCGCATGCTGCACGGCCTGGTGGGGGACGAGACCGACGGGCTGACGCTCGTGGGCGACGGTCAGCAGACCATCTACCCGGGCGGGTTCACGCTCGCCGAGGCGGGCATCTCGGTCGCGGGTCGCGGCACGGTGCTCGACGTCAACTACCGCAACACGCGGGAGATCCTGCAGTTCGCGTCGATGCTGGTGCGCGACGACGAGTTCGCGGACATCGAGGGCGCGACGGCGCGCGGCGACCGGCCCGCGCAGGTGCCGCGCACGGGCCCCAAGCCGCTGTACGTGCGGTGCGCGGGGGAGGCGGACCGGCAGCGCCGCATGGTGCAGCGCGTGCAGGAGGTCGTCGCGGAGGTCGGCACGAGCTTCGGCGACGTGGGCGTGCTGTCGCTGTCGCGGCGCGGCGTCGACGACGCGACCGAGGCGCTGCGGCGCGCGGGCGTCCCGGTGGTCAACCTCGAGCAGTACGACGGCGTGCCCGTGAACCGCGTCAAGGTCGGCACGGTGAAGCGCGCGAAGGGCCTGGAGTTCAAGCAGGTGCTGGTCGTGGACCCGTACGCGTCGTGGTTCACCGACAAGCCCGACGGCCTGGACGACGTGGACCGCGAGCGGCGGGAGTTCCGGCTGCGCGAGCTGTACGTCGCGATGACGCGGGCACGCGACGGGCTGTGGGTGGCGTCGATCTGACGGCGGCGCCGTCGGGACCGTCGGACCGCGCCGCGGTGCAGGCACCGGCGGTAGCGTCGGGCGGGTGAGCAGCGCGCCCGGACCGTACCCCGCCCCCGACCAGCCGGCGTCGGGCCCCTGGCCCGGACCGCCGCCGCGCCCGCGGCGCACGTCGGTGACGGGGCCGGTGTGGCTCACGGCCGTGGGCGTCGTGCTGCTGCTGGGCGCGCTGGTCGCGTTCGTGGCGACGATCGGCGGGTTCGTCGGCGCGGTGCGCTCGGACGTGCTGACGAACGACGGCCGGCCGGGGGCGGCGGTGCTCGCGTCGGCCGACGCGCCCGGTGCGACGGAGGTCGTGCTCACGGCGGGCGAGCGGTACGCGGTGTACCTCGTGGTGCCGCATGACGCGGTGCGCGACGACGAGCGCCCCGAGCTCGCGGAGGACGTGCTGCTCATGGCGCCGTCGGGTGCGGTGGTCGAGGCCGACGGGTCGCCGGGCGTGAGCATGCAGACCGGTGCGGGTGGGCGCGTGGCCGCGACGGTCGGGGCGTTCACGGCGCCCGAGTCGGGGCGGTACACGGTCGCGGTGCCGCCCGCGGACGCGTCGGACGCGTGGGTCGCGATCGCCGCGGACAAGCCGTTCGGGCCGTTCTTCGGGTCGGTCGTGGGGACCGTGCTGGGCGTGTTCGTGGTGATCGGGCTCTCGGCGGCCGGGTTCGGGATGACGCTCGGCGGCGCGATCTGGTGGGTGCTGCGCGTGCGTGCGCGGCGCGCGGCTGCCTGACGTCGAGGCCCCGGCTTCACAGTTGACCCTCAGCGGACGCACTGGCTAGCGTGGTGCTAAATCGGTCTAGCAACGACGTGGACCGAGAAGGCAGCAGCCGACGAGGGCTGCTCGGGGGGCGCCGCACCGTGTCGAAGGAGACATCGCATGTGGAGACCCCTCAGCCGGGGCCGCACCCCTGACCACCGCCGGCGGACCACCGCGCTCGCGGCGCTCGCCGCGCTCGCGGCGGCGACCCTCGCCACCGCGGCACCCGCCGCGGCCGCCCCCGAGCCCGCCCCCGACGGCATCGTGTCCGTCACGCCCGTCACCGAGGTCTACGCCTCGGGCCAGAAGGTCGCCGCGGTCGTCGTCGAGTACGCGGCCGCCGTCGACCCGGCCGACGTCACGCCCGCCGCGTTCGTGGTCGAGGACAGCACGTACGACTTCCGCTTCAGCGCGGGCCTCGAGGAGCTCGACGACCTCGCGCCGCGCACGATCACGCGCGCCTACACCAACGACGCCGTCGGCCGGCTGCCCGTGGGCACGTCGACGCCCGGGCGCTACGTCGTCCTCGAGCTCGACCCGACGGACCCCGGCGGCAACACCGTGATCCGCTCGACCTGCCCGCGCCTGTGCTTCGAGAAGATCAACACCGACCTGCGCACGCAGGTCACGCAGGTCGCCGACCTGCACGCCGCCGACGGCACGCTGCTCACCACGGCCGACCCGACGCCCGTGCGCGTCACCGCGCCGGCCGTCGACCCGGTCGTCGACGGCTACGTGTCCGACGTCTACGACCACGAGGGCCACGCGCTGCCGTACTCGTACCGCCTGCCGGCGGGCTACGACCCGGCGCGCACGTACCCGCTGGTCGTCGCGCTGCACGGCTACGGCTCGGGCTACGACGGCGAGAACCCGCGCGTGAACCTCGCCGTGGACGCCATGGTCACCGCGTGGGGCCTGCCCGCGCGGACCGGCGTCGACGAGGACGTCATCGTGCTCGCACCGCAGAACGAGCGCGTCGGCAACCCGCTCGAGGCCGACGCCATGACGGCGCTCGTCCGGTCCTTCGTCGCCGACCACGCGGTCGACGCCGACCGCGTCTACGCCGCGACGTTCTCGTGGGGCTCGACCCTCGCGTGGGCGGCCATGGCGCAGGACCCGACGCTGTTCGACGCCGCGCTCATCGTGTCCGGGTTCGCGGTGAGCGAGGAGCAGGCCGCGGCGATCGCCGCGCAGCCCGTGCCCGTCTACCTCACGCACGGCACGAGCGACCCGGTGCTGCCGCCGACGTTCTCGACCACGAGCCGGGACCTGCTGCGCGCCGCGTACGTGGCCGCCGGCATGGACGAGGCGACCGCCGCGGACACCGTGCGGCACGTCGAGTACGCGGACGACGCGTTCGTCGTCCCGGACCACCACGCGGCCACGATGCCGACGTACGCCGACCCGGCGATCCTGCAGTGGGTGCTGGCGCAGCGTCGCGCACCCGCGCCGAGCCCCGTGCTGGGCGTCACCGCGGTCACCGAGGTCGGCTCGTTCGGCCAGCAGGTGACGCAGGTCGTGCTCGAGTACGGCGCCGACGTCGACGCGTCGGGCCTGACGCCCGCGGACTTCCGCGTCGAGGACTCGGGGTACAACTTCCGGTTCGCGGGCATCGAGACGCTGCCGGACCTCGTGGACCGCGCGGTCGCGTCGGTCTGGACGACCGACGACCCCGCGCGGCTGCTGACCGACGACCGGCCCGAGGCCCCGGGGCGCTTCGTCGTCCTCGACCTCGTGGACTCCCCGGTGGGCGGCTGGACGGTCATCGTGTCGCGCTGCCCGACGTTCCTGTGCTCGGTGCGCGTCAACCCCGACCAGCTCACGCAGGTCACGCAGCTCGGCGACGTGACCGGCACCGACGGTGCGCTCGTCGCCGCGGCCGACCCGACCCGCGCGCACCGGCTGACGGGCGACCCGCTCGACCGCGAGGTCGACCGGTTCGTGCTCGACACGTTCGCGTCCAGCACGGGCGACGTGCGGTACGCGTACCGCCTGCCCGACGGCTACGACCCGTCGCGCACGTACCCGCTCGTCGTCGCGCTGCCGGGCCACGGCATGGGCTACGACGGCCAGAACGTCGGCGTGCAGCTCGCGTCCGACATGCTCGCGGTCGCCTGGAACCAGGAGTCCTGGACCGGGACGGACGAGGGCGTGATCGTGCTCGCGCCGCAGAACGAGCGGCTCGGCAAGGCCATCGAGGGCGCGCAGACCGTCGAGCTCGTCGAGGCGTTCCTCGCGCAGCACGCGGTCGACCGCGACCGGGTCTACGCGACGTCCGTGTCGTACGGGTCGCAGCTCATGTGGGAGATGTTCTCGGAGCGGCCCGACCTGTTCGCGGGCGGCCTGCTGACCGGCGGGTTCCCGGGCGACGAGGACGAGTTCGCGCGCATCGCGGCGGGGGAGGTGCCGATGTGGATCACGCACGGCACGAACGACCACCTGCTGCCCGTCGCGCGCGCCCGTGCGTCCTACGAGGCGCTCGTCGCGGCGTACGAGGACCGCGGGCTCGACGCCGCGCGGGTCGCGGAGCTCGTGCGGTGGACCGAGTACGGCGACGACGCGTTCGGGCTGCCGGACTTCCACCTCGCGGCGGCGCCGACCCTCGAGGACCCGGCGACGCTGCAGTGGCTGCTCGCGCAGGACCGCGACCCGGACGTCCCGACCGAGCCCGGCACGCCGGGCGGCACGGACGGCGGCACGGACGGCGGCACCGGCGGTACCGACGGCACGGCCGGCTCCGGCACGGCCGGCACGGGCGCGCCGGGCGCGTCCGGCGCGCTGGCGGTGACCGGCCCGGCGCCGCTCGCGGCCCTGCTCGCGCTCGCGCTGGCCGCGACGGGCCTCGGCACGGTCCTCGTCCGGCGGCGCGTGCGCGCGTCGCGGGAGGTCTGAGCCCCGGGTGCGACCGCGGGGCTCCGTGGCGTCAGACCGGCGCCACGGAGCCCCGCGCGCGCAGCGGCATCGCGAGCCGGTGCACGGTGCCCTCGCCGTCGACGGCGTCGTCGGACGCCTGGGCGCCGCCCGTGATCCGCGCGATCAGCAGCTCGACCGCGCGCCGCCCGAGCTGCTCGTGCGGGATCGCGAACGACGACACGCCGGGGCGCAGCCAGTCGGCCATGGGGTAGTTGTCGAACGACACGACCGACACGTCGTCGGGGATCCGCAGGCCGGCCTCCTGCAGCGCCTGGTAGGTGCCGAACGCGAGCCGGTCGTTGAAGCAGATGACGGCGCGCGGCCGGGGGTGGCGGCGCAGCAGCTCGTGCGTCGCGGTCCAGCCCTGCGGCGGCGCCCAGTCGTCGCACAGGTGCCCCGACGCGGGCGCCAGGCCCTCGGCCGACAGCACCTCGCGGATGCCGGTGAGCCGCTCGACGCCCGCGACGGTGTCGGGCGGCACATCGTCGGGGCCCGGTCCGGCGCCGACGAGGTGGATCTCGCGGTGGCCGGCGTCGAGCAGCAGGCGGGCCGCGGCGCGGCCCGCGGCGACCTCGTCGGGCACGACCGCGGGGGCCCGGGTGGGGGCCGCGGGCAGCGTGTTGAGCAGCACGGTGGGCACGCGCTCGAGCGCCTCGGGCACGGCGCGCGTGCGCGTGAACATCGAGGTCAGCATGATGCCGTCGACCTGCCGGTCCTGCATCGCGTCGATGAGCGCGCTCTCGATCGCGGGGTCGCCCTCGGTCTCGCCGATGAACAGCATGAAGCCGAGGTCGCGCGCGGCCTCGATGGCGCCCTTGATCATGTCGCCGGCCATCTGACCGGTCGCGACCGTGTCGGACACGAGGCCGAGCGTGCGCGTCGTGCCCTTGCGCAGGCCGATCGAGACGATGTTGGGGCGGTAGCCGAGCTCGCTCGACGCGGTGCGCACGCGGTCCTGCACGGCGGGGGAGATGCGCAGCTCGGAGCCGCGGCCGGACAGCACGAGGGAGGCGGTCGTCGACGACACCCCCGCGGTGCGTGCGACGTCCGCGAGCGTCACGCGTCGGCGGCTCACGTCGTCCTCCAGGCCCTGGTCCTGCCGAGGATCCTAGGGGTGCCGCGCGACGCCGCGGCCCGCCGTCGGTCCCGGCGGCGTCTCCTGGGCAGTTGTCCGACTCGTCCCCTGCGGCGCGGCCGCGCGTGACCGATCCGTGACCCGCACCGGCTTGACACCGGCGGCGAGCGGTAGCGAACATCGTGGTGCTAAGCCGATTTAGCACGGACCCCCCGCCCGGGTCCCGGCCCCTCAAGGAGGAGACACCGGTGTCTCGTACGACAGCTCACCCGCGGCGCGCCGTCGCCGCTGCGTCCCTGTGCCTCGCAGGCATCCTCACCGTCACCGCGTGCTCGGCACCCGGCGGCGGCACGTCCGACGAGCCCGCCAGCACCGCGGGCGGCTCCACCGACAAGGCCGACTGGACGTGCGGCACCGACGACGTCACCCTCAGCGCCTACGTCGAGACCGGCTTCCCCCTCGCGGGCAAGCTCTTCGACGAGTTCTCGAAGCAGTACCCGAACGTGAAGTTCGACGTGCGCGAGGACCAGTTCGCCGTCCTCACCCAGAACGCGCCCCGCGTCCTCGCCGACAACCCGCCGGACCTCATGCGCCTGCCGCAGGTGTCCGAGCTCGCCAAGGACGGCCTGCTCTACGACCTCGACGACGCCGCCACGGCGCTCGGCTGGGACGAGTGGCCCGCCTCGCAGCTCGAGCAGATGCGCGTCGACGCCGACGGCCGCCGCGGCAACGGCCCCCTGTACGCCCAGGGCCTCAACTACTCGATGACCGGCGTCTTCTACAACAAGGAGCTCGCCGCCCAGATCGGGATGACGACCCCGCCCGAGACGCTCGCCGAGCTCGACGAGTGGATGCAGAAGGCCAAGGACGCCGGCATCACGCCCATGGCGCAGTTCAACGGCGGCGCCACCGGCGGTCTCGCGTTCCCGCTGCAGGGCCTCATGGCCTCGTACGGCGACCCGGGCATGATCAACGCCTGGACGTTCCAGCAGCCCGGCGCGAGCATCGACACCGAGTCGAACCTCAAGGCCGCCGAGCACCTGCAGAAGTGGGTCGAGGCCGGCTACTTCGCCGACGACGTCAACTCGCTCGACTACTCGATGATGATGAGCCGCTTCATCGACGGCAAGAGCCTGTTCATCTTCAACGGCGACTGGGAGTCCGGGAACCTCGACACCCAGATGCCCGGCAAGGTCGGCTTCTTCCTCGTCCCGCCCGCCGAGGCCGGCGGCAAGGTCGGCGCGATGTCCGCGCCGCTCACCTACGGCATCTCGGCCAAGGCCGAGCACCCGCAGTGCGCCGCGTTCTTCCTCGACTGGATCGCGACCAACGACGAGGCCCGCACCATCGCTGTCGAGGTCGGCGGCTCGCACCCCATGGGCCCGTCGGACGCCTTCATGCCCGAGGTCGACGGTGACTCCGTGACCGCCCAGACGCTCGCCGCCGGCGCGACGATCGCCAAGGACAACGGCTCGATGGAGTTCATCGCGAACGCCACCGGCGCCATCTACGCCAAGAGCTGGACCCCGAACCTGCAGAAGCTCGTCGCGGGCGAGCAGGACGCCAAGGGCCTGCTCGAGGCCGTCCAGAAGGACTACGAGAGCGAGATCGGCGGCTGATGATGCAGATGCGGACGACCGACACCACCGGTCTCCGCGAGGTCGCCGCCCCGGCGTCGACCAGCCACGAGGCCAGGCGCCGTGCCCTCCGGGCACGGCGCCTGGGCCGGGGCTGGGTCGCCCTCGGCCTCGTGGTCCCCGCCGCGGTGTTCTACGCGGCCTTCGTGCTGCGCCCCCTCGCGCTGACGGTGCAGTACTCCTTCTACAAGTGGAACGGCGTCACGGCCTCGACGTGGGTCGGGTTCGACAACTACCGCCGTCTCACGCAGAGCTCCGAGACCCTGGGCTCGATCCTCAACGCGCTCGAGCTGATCATCTACTTCAGCTTCGTGCCCGTGATCCTCGGCCTGCTCACCGCGGCCACGATCCGCAAGTTCGCGGCGAGCCGCCTCGCCCTCGCGTCGCGCACCGTGCTCTTCCTGCCGCAGGTCATCCCGCTCGTCGCGGCCGGCATCATGTGGACCTGGCTGCTCGCGTCCGACGGCCTGGTCAACGAGCTGCTGCGCGGCATCGGGCTCGGCTCGGTGACGCGCGCCTGGCTCGGTGACACCGACACCGCGCTGCCGGCCGTCGGCGTCATCGGCGCGTGGGTCGCGCTCGGCCTGTGCATGCTCCTGCTGCTCGCGGGCATGACCAAGATCGACCCGTCCCTGTACGAGGCCGCGCGCATCGACGGCGCCGGCGCGGTCCGCGAGTTCTTCGCGATCACGCTGCCGAGCGTCCGCCAGGAGATCGGCGTGTGCGTGACCGTCACGATCATCGCCGCGCTCGCCGCGTTCGACATCGTCTACATCTCGACCCAGGGCGGACCGGCGAACTCCACGCTCGTGCCCGGCCTCGAGATCTACTACCTCGGCTTCTTCAGCCGCGAGGTCGGCCAGGCCTCGGCGCTCGCCGTCGTCTTCATGGCCCTCGTGCTGGCCGTGGTCCTGCCCATCCAGCGACTCACGCGGGAGGACTGACCCGTGATCGTCTCCCGCCGCGAGACGTGGCTCGGCCGCGTCCTGCTCATCATCCTGATGCTCGTCACGATCGTGCCGTTCGTCAGCCTGTTCATCACCGCGCTGCACAAGCCCGGCACGTACCCCTCGGGGCTCGCCCTGCCCGAGACCCCGTACTGGTCGAACTTCGTCGACGCGTTCACGGCCGCCAACATGGGCGCGCTGCTGTGGTCGAGCGCGCTCATCGAGGTCGGCGTCGTGCCGGTCGCGCTGCTCATCGCGACGCTCGCCGGGTTCTCGCTCGGCCACCTGCGGCCGCCGGGGCACCGCGTCATCTTCCTGACGTTCGTCATCGGCCTGACGCTGCCGTTCCAGGCCGTGATCGTGCCGCTGTACTACCAGATGCGCGACGTCGGCCTGCTGAACACCCGGTGGGCGATCATCCTGCCGCTCATCGGCCTGTACATGCCGTTCGCGGTCATGTGGATGCGCGCGCACTTCGTCAACATGCCCGAGGACCTCTCGGAGGCCGCCCGCATCGACGGCGCCAACACGTGGAAGCTCTTCGCGCGCATCCACCTGCCGCTGTCGACGCCCGCGCTGTCGTCGCTCGGGATCCTCATGTTCCTGTGGACGTGGAACCAGTTCCTGCTCGCGGTCGTGCTGGTCGACGACCCGACCAAGCGGACCATGGCCGGTGCGCTCGGCGCGTTCCAGGGCCAGTGGGGCACCGACATCCCGCTGCTGTGCGCGGGGTCGCTGCTGATCCTCACGCCCACGCTCCTGGTGTTCCTCGCGTTCCAGCGGCAGTTCGTGTCCGCCCTCATGCAGGGAGCGCTGAAGGGATGACGCAGGTCGCCGTCGCGCGGCCGCCGTTCGACCCCGCGATCGCCGACGCGCTCACGACGCGCGCGGCCGACGTGGTCACGACGCTGCGGCCCGACGAGATCACGGCGCTGCGCGAGCGCGCGCAGCCGCCCGTGCTCGCCGACGTCGCCGCCGAGGCCGGCCTCGAGCTCACCTGGCACGAGGCGCCCGGCCCCGGCGGCGGCACCGTGCGCGTCGCGCTGCTGCGCCCGCCCGTCGACCACGCGGTGCCCGTGCTGCTGCACCTGCACGGCGGTGGCCTGGTGGTGGGCACGGTGTCGGACGACGTGGCCGCGGCCGCGCAGGTCGCACCCGGCTGGGCCGTCGCGTCGGTCGAGTACCGGCTCGCGCCCGAGCACCCGTACCCCGCGGCCGTCGAGGACGCGTACGCGGCGCTCACCTGGCTCGTCGGCGACGCCGACGTGCTCGGGCTCGACCCGACGTGCGTCGTCGTCGAGGGCATCAGCGCCGGCGGCGGCCTGGCCGCGGCGCTCGCGCTGCTCGTCCGCGACCGCGGCGGCCCGGCCCTCGCCGGGCAGCTGCTGGTCTGCCCCATGCTCGACGACCGCAACGAGACCGCCTCCGGGCACCAGATGGCCGGCGTGGGCTCCTGGGACCGGACCGCCAACGCGACCGCGTGGGCGGCGTACCTCGGGGACCGTGCCGGTGGCACGGGCACCCCGCCGTACGCGGCGGCGGCGCGGGCGGCGGACCTTCGCGGCCTGCCGCCCGCGTTCGTCGACGTCGGCTCCGCCGAGACGTTCCGCGACGAGTGCGTCGCGTACGCCGCGCGGCTGTGGGCCGACGGCGGCGACGCCGAGCTGCACGTGTGGCCCGGCGGCTGCCACGGGTTCGACGGGCTCGTGCCCGACGCGCCCGTGTCGCGCGACGCGCGCCTGGCCCGCGCCCGGTGGCTGGCCCGCCTGCGCGAGCGCGTGACCGCCCCCGACCTGACCTGAACCCCGTCGTGCCCGGCCGTCCCCCGGCCGGGCACGACGGCCCACCCGACCGGACCCCGGTCACCGACGACGACGGAGCCCGCACCGTGACCCACCACGGCCCCCAGCTGATCACCTACGCCGACCGGCTCGCCGGCGACCTGCCCGGCCTGCGCGCGCTGCTCGACGGCCCGCTCGCGGGCGCGTTCGGCGGCGTCCACGTGCTGCCGTTCTACCCGCCGTACGACGGTGCGGACGCCGGGTTCGACCCGCGCGACCACACGCAGGTCGACCCGCGGCTCGGCTCGTGGGACGACGTGCGCGCGCTCGCCGACGGCCGCACCGTCATGGCCGACGTCATCGTCAACCACGTGTCGGCCGACTCCGAGCGGTTCGTCGACGTGCGCGAGCGCGGCGAGGAGTCCCCGCACGCGCCGATGTTCCTCACGCTGGGGTCGGTGTTCCCGCTCGGCGCCACCGAGGAGGACCTCGCGCGCATCTACCGCCCGCGACCCGGCCTGCCGTTCACGGTCATGACCCTCGGCGGGCGCCGCCGCCTCGTGTGGACCACGTTCACACCCGACCAGGTCGACATCGACCTGCGCACGCCGCAGGCCTGGGAGTACCTGACGTCGGTCGTCGACGCGCTGACGTCCGGCGGGGTCTCGATGCTGCGGCTCGACGCCGTCGGGTACACCGGCAAGGAGGCGGGCACCGACTGCTTCATGACGCCCGCGACCGACGCGTACACCGAGCGGATCGTCGAGCAGGCGCACGCGCGCGGCGCGCAGGTGCTCGTCGAGGTGCACGGGCACCACACCCAGCAGATCGACATCGCGCGCAAGGTCGACCTGGTCTACGACTTCGCGCTGCCGCCGCTCGTGCTGCACGCGCTGACCACGGGCGAGCTCGAGCCGCTCGCGGGCTGGCTGCGCATCCGCCCCGCGAACTCGGTGACGGTCCTCGACACGCACGACGGCATCGGGATCGTCGACGTCGGCACGTCCGACCTGCGCCCCGGCGAGCCGGGCCTGCTGGCGCCCGAGAAGATCGACGCGCTCGTCGAGCGCATCCACGACAACAGCGGCGGCACGTCGCGCCAGGCCACGGGCGCGGCCGCGTCGAACCTCGACCTCTACCAGGTCAACTGCACGTTCTACGACGCGCTGGCCCGCGACGACCGCCGCTACGTGCTCGCACGGCTGCTGCAGCTGTTCGTGCCCGGGATCCCGCAGGTCTACTACGTGGGCCTGCTCGCGGGCGTCAACGACATGGACCTGCTGGCCCGCACGGGCGTCGGCCGCGACGTCAACCGCCACCACTACACGCCCGCCGAGGTCGAGGCGGCGCTCACGCACCCCGCCGTGGCCGCGCAGCTGACCGGGCTGCGGCTGCGCTCCTCGCACGCGGCGTTCGCGGGCGAGTTCGCGTGGGACGTCGACGGGTCGCGCGGCACGTTCGCGTGGACCGCGGGCGACGAGCGCGCGACGCTCGCGTTTGACGCCGCCGACGGGTCGTTCGAGGTCCGTGCGACGCAGGACGGCGCCGAGCGCGTCGTGCTGACGTCGGCCGCGCTGGGCTGAGGTCGGGGCTGCTGGTCGGTTCCGGGTCTCGCGACCCGGACCCCGCGGTCCGTCAGGCCGGGCTGGGGTCGCTCATGTCACGCGTGAGCGACGTGAGCCCGGTCTCGCGGGATGCGACGTCCGGTCGGTGAGATGCCGACGGTGAAGTCCGCGAGTCCGGGCCGTCCTAGCGGCCGGGCCGAGGTCGTCGGTCGGTTCTCATACCCCGGACACTGCCCTCCGCGAGACCGGGTTGCGTGTCGCTCATGTCACCGGTGAACGACGAGAGCCCGGTCTCGCGGGGCGCGACGGCCGGCTGGCGAGAGGTCGGCGAGGCGTCGGCGGTGCGCCAGGATGGGTCCATGACGACGCCGCACATCGGGGTGCTGCTGCCCCGTGACCTGCCCGCCCACCTCGTGCTGGAGCACGCCCGCCGCGCCGAGGCCCTGGGCTTCGACGAGCTGTGGGTCGTCGAGGACCTCGGCTTCCGCGGCGGTGCCGCGCAGGCCGCGGCCGTGCTCGCCGCGACCGAGCGCCTCCACGTCGGCATCGGCATCCTGCCCGCCGCGGCGCGCAACGTCGGGTTCGCCGCGATGGACGCCGCGACGCTCGCACGCCTGTTCCCCGGGCGCGTGACGATCGGCGTCGGGCACGGCATGCCCGACTGGATGCGGCAGGTCGGCGCGTGGCCCGGGCGTCCCCTGACGTTCCTCGAGGCGTACACGCGCGCGCTGCGGGCGCTGCTGCGCGGCGAGACCGTGACGACCGCGCCGGACGCGCCCGTCGTGCTCGACGGCGTCGCGCTCGACCCGTCGGCGCTGCCCGAGGTCGTGCCGGACGTCCTGCTCGGCGTGCGGGGACCCAAGTCGCTCGCCGCCGCGGGGCGCGTCGCCGAGGGCGTCGTGCTCGCCGAGCCGTGCCCGCCCGCGTACGTGCGCGCGGCCGTCGAGCACGTCGCGGCCCCGACGCCGCCGCGCGTCGTCACCTACGACGCGGCGTGCGTCGACGACGACGAGGCGCGTGCGCTCGACGTCGCCCGGCACGCGCTCGCGTGGATCGGCGAGCCCGACTGGGCGCCGCACCTCGCGCAGCAGCCGTTCGCCGCCGAGCTCGCGGCCCTGCGCGCCGACAGCGCCTCGCCCGAGGAGTTCGCGTCTCGCATGCCCGACGCGTGGGTGCGCGAGCTCGCCCTCGCGGGGTCGGTCGAGCAGGTGCGCGAGCGCATCGCGGCGCGCGGCGCGGCCGGTGCGACCACGTGCGTGCTGTTCCCGAACGGGCCTGACCCGCTCGCGGCGCTCGAGCAGCTCGCGCGCGTGCTGTGAGCGGGGCCGGGCGCGTCGCCGGTGCGGCGGCCGACGGTGAGGGGTTCGACGGGCCGCCCGCCGACGGGGCTCCCGCCGGGGATCAGCCGGCGGACGGCGTCCGGTCCGACGGCGTCATCGAGGTCGTCGGCGGCGACGAGCGCACGATCGTCCTGACGTTCGACGACGGCCCGAACCCGCCCGACACCACCGACCTGCTGGACCTGCTGGCCCGCGAGGACGTGCCGGCGGTGTTCTTCCTGGTCGGCGAACGCGTCGTCGAGCACCCGGACCTGGTGGCACGCATCGCCGCCGACGGCCACGTGTTCGGCAACCACTCGTGGCAGCACGACGACCTGGGCGACGCGTCACCTGACGTCGTGCACGCCGACCTGACACGCACGCTCGACGCGATCCGTGCCGCCGTGCCCGGTGCGCCGGTGCCGTACTGGCGTGCGCCGTTCGGGTCCTGGGGCGCGACCGTCGACGTCGCCGCGGGCCTCGGCATGCGCTCGATGGGCTGGCACACCGCCGTCGAGGACTGGGTGCCGCCCGGCGTCGACGAGCTCGTGCGCCGCATGGAGGCCGTCGCGCCCGGCGGCGTCATCCTGCTGCACGACGGCGGCGGCGACCGCAGCCAGACCGTCGCGGCCGTCGCACGCTTCGTGCCGCTGATGCGCGAGCGCGGGTGGCAGTTCGTGGCGCCGCCCGCCTGACGCACGTGTCGCCCCGCCTTCCTGACGCCGACCTCGTCGGGGCTGAGGGCGTCCGTACACGGATAGGAGACCGGCGGCTGCAGCCCGGCACGCGATCACGAGTGGTTACCCCCGCACGCGGGGAAGGGACGCGCCCATGACCTCAGCGACCGGGAGCAGCGAGGGCTCACCCCCGCGCGAGCGGGGATGAGCCGCCGCAGTCACCGCTCATGACGAGCAGGCCGCGACCGCCTGAGACCTCCCAGGGCGGCAAAGGCCCCGAGCTCCTTACGGGACTCGGGGCCTTCGCGGTGCTGGAGTATCACCGGATCGGCGCTGTGCCCAGTCGCCGGTGGGACGGACCTCGCCCTTACCGGTGGGTCTGCGTCAGGAGCCGGTGCTCAGAACCCCCACTCGCCGTTCGCGATCATGTGGTAATGCTGGGACTGGAATCGAGCAGTCGGGACGGCGGCGACGTTGCCCCACGGAACTGCAGTGATCTTCCAGAGAACCCCGCCCGCCTTCTTGCAGCCAAGGTCATACCAGTTGCTCCACACCCCAAACTCGGAGCCATTGTATCCCTTGTAGTAGCCCAGGCCCTTGGCGCACACCCACTGCTGCGTTCCGACCTGCGGAGCGAAGCGGTAGTTCGCGACCACGCTGTCGTTCGTCCCGATGAGTCCCGAGAAGTGGCGAAACTCGCTCCACTCCGGGCGGAATCCTGTGATGAACGTGTTACTGGCGGCCATGGGCGACACGCGCTCAACGTCCGCCTCTGCGATGGCTGCGGCCAACCCGTCTCCGCCCTCGGCTTCGAGGATCTGCCTGCCCTTAGCGACACTCAGGCCGCCGGGCAGTACACCATCCTCGTCCGGAATGATGACGAGCGTATCGGGATCGATCTCTCCGGTTGGGTAGAACACTCGACCGTCCCCTTGCCGGATTCCGTTGGCGGCGATCACGACATCCCTGTCGCGGTCGGTCGGAGCAAGCGGTGCACCGCTCGCCACGGTTGAAGTTCCCGCGAGGATCGCCGCCGCGGCGACGAGCCCAGCAATTCTCACGGTCCACCTACGATTCGCGCTGCCCCCTTGCTGTGATGTTCACGGTACTGGAACCGTACCGGATGTCGCCCCGTCGTCGCAGCGATTCGTCGAGCTGATGCTAGTGGTGTCGTCGCATAGCTAGACACATTATGGGCATACCGATGTCCGACGTTGAGAGTGAACGGGTTCTGGCGACAAATTAACTGGGCGGTTCGAGCTCGATCTTGTTGACGCGATAGCCATCTGCCTCAGTCTCGACGCCGACGTGCATTCGCATCACAAAGATGCCCTCAGTGCCATCGCCTGAGACGGCTTCTGTCGTCCAAGTGCAGACGACCGGGTCGATCGGTCCGTCGCTCGGGGAGCAGTCCTTGAAGTCGAAACTGGCTCCATCGCCAGCGAAAGGCAGGTTGCTTGTGACGTCCGGGGCGCCGTACGCCTCGATCAGGCGCTCGTCGTTTGCGAGCCAACCCTTGTAGACGCAGTGCGACGCGAGTTCGGCCGTGACGTGGTCGGTCGGCTCGAGAGAACAGTCAGGCATGCCAGTCCCGGTTTCCTGTGCGCCAGGAAGGGACGTGTCTCGGTCAGGTTGTGTGGCGCACCCTGTGAGCACCAGTCCGATGGCAGCGACCGCGCAGGTCATGCCCTGGGCGCGAGTGGTTGTCACGTGCAGCACCGTAGCGGTGGAGAGCCGCCGTTGGTGGGGGAATGGCCTCGAATTGTGAGTACTAGTGCGTCATCCGTCGCAGTTTCGCTCGTTCGGGGGCATGGTCGTAGGGCAATCTGTCCGCACGTGAGAGTGATGGACAAGTGTTCAGCTCCGGTGCTCGTCTCCGCACGAAGGGACGGGCCCGGTCGCCGCCCTGACGCGGGCCCGGCAGCGGGGCCGGCAACCCCGCGAGCGGCTCTGCTGTGCACCCGGCCGACACGTCGCTGACGGCACGGTGGTCGACCGTCGGAGGGCAGGTCAGGTGCTCGCGGGCCCTTCCACCGGGGCCCGCTCGGTCGACGCCCGGTCGAACCGCGCCCCCGCCGGGTTGCTCGGCAGCGCCAGCAGCACCAGCAGCGCGAGCGCACCCAGCCCGGGGACCACGGCGAGCAGCAGCCACCACGCGGGCAGGTTCGCGTCGTGCAGGCGGCGGGCCGAGACCGCGAAGAGCGGCACGAGCGTGACGAGCACGTAGAGCGTCAGCAGCGCGAGGACGATCAGCACGCCGAGCACCGGCCCGGGGGACAGGCCGAGATCGCTGGACCGCGACGGGCGGATCGCGTCGCCGATGCGTGCCGCGACCACGGTCAGCGCACCCGCACCCAGCCACACCAGCGCGTTGAGCAGCACGACCCACCACAGCTCGCTGCGGCTCGCGCGGCCGGTGAAGACCGTCGCCCGGCGGGTCACACGCTGCACGGCCTGGCGGACGGTGGCACCGGGCAGGGGTGCGTCGTGGGCGAGCGGGTCGGTGCGAGCGGCATCGGTCTCGGCGGGGAGCGTCGTCACGGACGTGAGCGTAGGGGCTGGCGTGGCGGGCGCCGGCGCGCGTCCCGCACTGCGCACGCTCGCGGGCATTCGTCCCGTTCTGCTCGCTGACCGGCGCGGACGTCCGCCGCCCGCCCCCCTCACACCGCCGCGACCACCCGCACGCCGTCGACCCGGTCGAGGATCTTGTCGAGCACGACCCCGCGGTCGAACTGCAGCGCGTACTCGCGCGCCCGCTCGGCGGCGGCGGCGCGGTCGGCGCGGTCCATCGCGAGGACGCCGTCGAGGGCGCGGGCGATCGCGTCGGGGTCGTCGACGGGCACGATCGTGGCGGTGTCGCCGACGGCCTCGCCGATGCCTCCGGTGTCGGTGGTGATGACGGGTCCGCCGCCGGACAGCATCTTCTCGACCAGCGCGATGCCGAACGTCTCGACGAACTCGGGGCGCGGCTTGGACGGCAGCACGAACGCGGTGCAGCCGGCCATGAGGTGGCCCTTCTCGTCGTCGGGCACGTCGTCGAGGAACGTGACGAGGTCCGCGACGGGTGTGGCGGCGGCGTGCGCGCGCAGCTCGTCGGCCTGCGGGCCGTTGCCCGCGACGACCAGGCGACGCCCCGACGCCGGTGCGCCCGAGCGGGCGTACCCGTCGATGAGGTCGTCGACGCCCTTGGCGTGCGCGAGCCGGGACAGGAACAGCACGTAGCCGTCGCGCGTCAGACCGCGGGCGGCGAGCGCGCGGTCGGTCGCGTCCTCGTCGCGTGCGAGGTACGTGCCGACGTCGATCGCGGGGTAGGACACGGCGACGCGCTCGCGGCACTCGTCGGCGAACCGGGTGCCGTGGCGCGCGTCGATCGCGGCGGCCTCGGTGACCACGAGGTCCTTGGTGTACTGCGACACCGCGAGCACGACGTCGTGCGACAGGTACTGCGTGAGCACGTGCGCGGCGGCACCGAACCGGTCCTCCTGCACGCACGCGCGCACGACGTTCGTCACGTCGGACCCGACGGCCTCGGCGACGGTGACGACGTCGACGGGCAGGCCCGTGCGGCGCGCGACCGTGACGGCGTCGGCGACGGCCGTGGCGTGCGGGGACAGGTACAGGGACATCGCGACGGTCGGCACGCCGTCGGTGAACAGCTCGACCAGGCGCCCCGTGAGGCCCGCGAGGTACCGGCCGTCGGGGACCTTGTAGTCGCCCACCGGTGCGGGGCGTTCGACGACGATCCCCGGCGAGTACGGCAGCACGCCGTCGAGCGGCTTGAGCGGCAGACCCGCCTCCTGCAGCCGGTCGACGGGCCACGTGACGATGCGGACCTCGTCGAACCCGCGGTGCAGCGCGGCCTCCGCGAGGTTGCGGGCCTCGCCCGAGTGACCGCAGATCACCGGGTCGGCGCGCACGACGATGACGAGACGGCGGTCGGGCCGGGCGGCGGCGGTGGGGGTCATCGGCGTCGTCCTCTCGGGGTGGGTCGCGGGTGGTGGTGACCGGATCGACCCCTCGCGGTGGAAGGGGCGGTCGGGGGCGGGTGACTGGATCGACCTCTCGCGGTGACGAGGGGATCGGGTACGGGCGGGACGGGTGACTGGATCGCGCTCTCGCGGTCAGGGGAGGGGCGGTCAGGGGGGCGGTCGGGAGGAGCGGGGCCGGGCTACGGGCGGGTCAGGCGGGGGAGCGGGACGTCGACGTGCGGCGCCCGCGCGCTGGGTGGTCGGTGCTGCGTGCCCCAGCCCGACGGCTCCGGGCCCAGGCCGACCAGCAGCCGACCGCCCGCGTGCAGCTCGCCGCCGGTGAGGAACGGCCGGTCGAGCGGCACGCCGTCGAGGTGCACCGACTGCACGTGCTGCACGGGGCCGCCCGGCTCGGGCTCGACGAACCCCGTCGTCTCGATCGTCAGCGCGCGGCCGCCCACGTCGAGCCGGGCCTCGCGCCACGCGGGCGCGTTCAGCAGGAACAGGTTCTGCCCCGCGACGGGGAACAGCCCGAGCGTCGCCCACACGTACCAGGACGACAGGCCGCCGGAGTCGTCGTTGCCCGGCAGGCCGCCGCGGCCGGTGCCGAACTGCTGGTGCACGACGTCGTGCACGACCTGCGCCGTGCGGTCGGGGCGCCCCGCGTACATGTACGCCCAGGGGGCCTCCATGTCGGGCTCGTTGTTGAGGCCCTCGAACCGGTCGAGCGCGTACCCGGCGGCCATCTCGTCGACGTCCGGCAGCAGACCGGGCTGCTTGACGGGGTCGGCGCCGAAGCCGAAGAACCGGTCGAGCATCGCGACGAACGCGTCGTCGCCGCCCGCGAGGTCGATGCGCGAGGCCATGTCGTGCAGCAGCCGGAACGAGTAGTTCCACCGGCCGCCCTCGTAGTACGTCGAGTCGTGCAGCAGCCCCGTCGCCGGGTCGAACGCGTTGGCCCACCGCGCCGCGAGCGGCCCGAACTGCTCGACGAGCGTGAGGTCCCCGACGCGCCCCGCGACGATCGCCGAGCACCAGTACCCGAACGCGATGTCGAGCGTGTGGCTGATGGGGTGCGTGCGCCCGTGCAGCAGGAACTCCTCGCCGTACGTGCGGCGCAGGTCGTCGTGCATGTGCACCAGGGCCCAGTCCCAGTCGACGCCCGGCAGCCCCAGCGCGCACAGGTCGGCGAGGAACGTGTGCGCGAGCGCCGACCCCTGCCGGCTGAACCGGTCCGCACCGCGCGCCATGCGGTAGCCGATGGGCAGGTTGCCCTCCTCCTCGGCGATGTGCAGCAGCGCGTTCGCGAGCTCGACCGCGCGGTCCGGCGCGAGCGTCGTCATGAGCGGCAGGTGCGTGCGGTAGATGTCCCACATGGTCGACAGGTCGAACGCGAACGGGCCGGGCGTCGGCCAGAACGGGGACTCGTCGACCGCGAGGCACGGCTTGATCAGCGAGTGGTACAGCGCGGTGCCGAGCACGGTCGCGCGGTCCGACGACGGCGTGTCGACCTGCACCTTGCCGAGGTGCTCGCGCCACACGGCCTGCGTGGTCGCGCGTCGGCGGTCGAACGACGACGGCCCCGGCCCGCACTCGTGCTCGAGCGTGCGCGCGGCCTGCTCGACGCCCCGCAGCGAGAACCCGAACCGCAGCTCGACGACCTGCCCCGGCTCGGTCGGCCCGGCCCACATGAGCCCGAACGGGCGCAGCGTCGTGGGGCGGATGCGGTCGAAGTCGAGGCGCGTGCCGCCGGGCATGAGCCGCCGGTCGTACCAGAGCATCTGCCGCCAGTGCTGGGCGTCGCACTCGACCCGCACCGCGAGCGGCGCCCCCTCGACGACGACCTCGCCCTCGGCGCACCCCGGCGCGACGGACCCGAGGTGCGCGCGCAGCGGGATGGTCCGGCCGTACGGGATGTCGAGCCCGCCGAGCGAGAAGTCGATGACGAGGCGCGCGTCGTGGTGCGCGGGGAACGTGTACCGGTGCACGGCCGACTTGGGGCCGACCGTGATCTCGGCGCGGATGCCCGACGCGAGCGTCGCCGCGTAGTACCCGGGCTGCGCGACCTCGTCGACGATCTCCCACGCCTGCCCGAGGTCGTCCAGGGGCGACAGCATGGGCGTCACGCGGAAGTAGTTGTAGTACTTGCGGATCGCACCCGTGCCGGACTGCTGGAAGTGCGTGAACCCGCTGGCCACGAGCCGGTCGTGCAGCACGGGCGGGCGGCCCTCGGTCGACAGGTCGTACCGCCCGTACCCCGTGGGGTACGCGCCCGAGTACGCGCACGCCGAGACCATGCCGAACGGGTACGTCGCGCCCGGGTGCGTGTTGCCGACCTGCGGCTTGGGCCACCACCACGTCGCCGCGAGGCCCGACGGTGCGGGCAGGTCGGTCGCGTCCGTGCCGATGAAGGGGTCGACGTGCTCGAACATGCGGCCCTCCTCGCGACGTGCGCCCTGACTCGACCTGCGGGTGCGGCCCGAGGGGTCGGGTCCGGGCCCAGCGTGACGCGTCGGGACCGCCGTGTCCACGGGTGCGGACGGAGCCGAGCGCGCACGTGCCGTGCGCCCGTCCCGGGCTCCCGCCCGGCCGGTCCCGCGACGGTACGAGCACGGTGTGTCACGCGTGTTGCCGGGAGGTCACGGTCGGGGCGTGCGGGCGTGCAGGCCTGGGCCGCGGCCGCGCTCAGACCGTGACGACGGTGCAGCCGACGCCGGGTGCGGCTGCCAGGCGGTGGTCGCCGGTGAGCAGCGGTGCGTCGAGGTGCTCGGCGAGCGCGACGTACGCGGCGTCGTACGCCGACAGGTTGTGGGCGAGCCGCCACACGCGGTCCTGGAGAGGGGCGAGGGCCCACAGCTCGACGGGCAGCTCGTCCCACGTGCGGACCGCGAGGTCGGCCTGGCGGGTGGTGAGGCGGCCCGAGGCGCGGCGGCGGCGCAGCACGTTCAGCAGCTCGTACCCCAGGAGGTCGGGGGCGACGAGCCGCGCGTCGCGCGCGTGCCGGGCGGCCTGCTCGCCACGCCTGCCCGGGTCGAGCAGCACGGCGAGCACGGCGGAGGCGTCGACGACGAGCGGGCCGGTCACCGTCGGCCGGCGTCGAGGTCGTCCAGCACGTCCTGCGCGGTGAGGTCGGGGTAGGAGCGGGCGCGGCCTCGCGCGGTCGCGAGGGCGTCGGCCGCGGACGGCCGCGACGCGAGCTCCGTGAGGGTCGCTCGCAGGTACTCCTGCAGCGAGCGGCCGCTGCGTGCCGCCCGCGCGGCGAGCTCGTCCCGCACGTCGTCGGGCACGTCGCGGACCGTCAGGGAGACGCTCATGCCCTCAGGTAGGCCGGCTCGCAGCATTCTGCATGCGTAGATGACGTCATGCATGCGGCGCGTGCCGGACCCGTGCACCGCGCTGGAGCCCGGCGCGCCCGGCGCCGCTCTCCGGTGGTGCCGTCGAGGGTGGGCGTGTCAGGACGTGCGAGCGCGCGCGAGCCACGCGGCGGGGTCGGGGGCCGCGCACAGCGCGGAGCCGCTGACGACCCAGGTGGCGCCGTGCCGCGCGCACGTGCGCGCGTGGTCGAGCGTGACGCCGCCGTCGACGCCGAGGCCCGGGTGCCGGCCGGCGAGCGCGTCGAGCCGCGCGGGCGTGCCGGGCAGGAACGTGCTGCCCGCCTGCCCGGGCGTGATCGCCATGACCAGCACGACGACGTCGGGCGGCAGGTCGTCGAGCACGTCGAGCGGCGTGCCGGGGGAGAGCGCGACGCCCCCGCGCGCACCCCGTGCGCGGACGTGCTCGACCGCCTCGCGCCAGCCGGTGGCCTCGGCGTGCACGATCACCGTGCCGCACACGTCGGCCCACGCGTCGAGCACGGGGCGCGGGTCGGTGACCATGAGGTGCGCCTCGCCCGGCAGGCCGGTCGCGGCGGTCAGGCGCGCGACGGTCGCGGGGTCGAACCCGCCGGGGGCCGCGAACGCGCCGTCGGAGACGTCCCAGTGCCAGCGGCGCAGCCCGGCCGCGGTCAGGCGCGCGGCCTCGGCGTCGAGGTCGGCGGGCGGCGTCGACCACAGCGAGGCGGCGACGTCGAAGGCTCCCGCACCCGCCCCGTCCGGGGTCACGCGCGCGGGCGGTCGGTCGCGGGGGACGGCAGCTCGAGCAGCGCCTCGGCGAGCGCGCGGTCGGTGACGAGCTCGGTGCACAGCCCGGCGCGGACGATCGCGGCGACCGCGAGGGCCTTCTGCGCGCCGCCCGCGGCGGCGACGATGCGGGGGATCGCGCGCATCTGCTCGAACCCGATGGTCAGGCAGCGGTCCTGGAAGTGCGGTGCGACGAGGTGGCCGTCGTCGGAGACGAGCAGCGACGCGACCTCGGCGCGCACGCCCGCGGCGAGCAGCGCGTCGCGCTCGTCGTCGCCGATGGTGCGCAGCAGCTGCGAGTCCGGCGGGGCCCACGAGCCGACGGACACGACGGCGGTGGTGACGTCGTCGTACATGCGCAGGGCGGCGGCGACGTCGGGCTGGCGGCGCAGGGCCTGCGCGGTGCGGGGGTCGTCGACGACGAGCGGCGCGAACAGCGGGCGCGCGGTGCCGCCCGAGCGCAGCGCGACGCGCCGCACGACCTCGACGGGGGACTCGTCGAGGTCGGTGCCGATGGCGCCGGTGAGCTGCACGACGTCGACGCGCGGCAGGGGCGGCATGGCGGCGCTCATGGCGGTGAGCGTGCGGCCCCACGCGAGGCCCAGCACCTCGCCCGCGCGCAGCGTGGACCCGAGGATCTCGGCGGCGGCCTCGCCGACGTGCCGGCGCACGGCGTCGGGGTCGTCGCCGGCCTCGACGACCGTGACGTCGGTGAGGCCGAGGTGGTCGCGCACGCGTGCGGCGAGCGCGGGGTGCTGCAGGCCGTCGGCGTGGATGGTGATGGTGACGACGCCGGTCGCGCGTGCCTGCTCGAGCAGGCGCGCGACCTTGAAGCGGGAGACGCCGAGCTCGTCGGCGATCTGCACCTTGGAGGCGTCGTCGACGTAGTAGCGGCGGGCGGCCAGGACCATCAGGGCGCGGTCGTCGACGGTGGCGCCGCGCACGTCTGTGTCGCTCATGTGAGCACTGTAGCGCGCTCGAACGTTTCTGAACCGTGACCTTCGGGCCGGTGGACAAGGCCGGGCGCCGGACGTACTGTCGGTGGCAGATGAGCATAGAGCGGTGCTCAGATGAGCGATCTGCAAGGAGGCAGGACCGATGGCGAGACGACGCCGGATCCCCGAAGAGCTCGGCATCTTCGCCGTCATCGTGCTGGTGGCGGCGATCTTCGGGCTGATGTCCCCGACGTTCCGCACGTTCGACAACGCGAACCTGCTGCTGCTCAACGGAGCGGTCATCGCGTTCCTCGCGATGGGCCAGGCGTTCGTGCTCCTCACGGGCGGCATCGACCTGTCCACGGGGTCGAACGTCGCGCTCACCGGCATGATCGCGGCGCTCACGATGCGCAGCGGCGCACCCTGGTGGGTCGCGGCCCTCGCGGCGCTCGCCGTCGGCGCGCTCGTCGGCACCGTCAACGGCGCGCTCATCCACTACCTCAGGCTGCCGCCGTTCATCGTCACGTTCGCCGCCTTCGGCGTCGCCGCGAGCATCCCCCTCATCCTCACCGGCGCCAGCTCCGTCAACGTCGCCGACCCGATGTTCGCGATCATCGGCCGCGGCTCGCTGTTCGGCGTGCCCATGCCGGTCGTGCTCGTCGTCGTCTTCGCGATCGTCCTCACGGTCCTGCTGCGGCTCACCCCCACGGGCGTCCACATCTACGCCGTCGGCGGCAACCGCGAGACCTCGCGCCTGTCCGGCATCCCGATCGGCCGCGTCACCATGCTCGTCTACGCGCTGTCCGGCCTGTGCGCCGGCATGGGCGGCCTCATCGTCACCTCGCGACTCATGGTCGGCTACCCGTCGGCCGGCTCCGGCAACGAGCTCTTCTACTCGATCGCCGCGGCCGTCGTCGGCGGCGTCAGCCTCTTCGGCGGCATCGGCTCGCTGCCCGGCGCGCTGCTCGGCGCCGTGCTCATCGGCACGGTCTCCAACGGCATGAACGTCGTCGGCGTGCAGAGCTACTGGCAGCCCCTGGTCATCGGCCTCATCATCCTCGGCGGCGTCATCATCGACACCTACCGCCGGCAGTCGTCCCTGAGCGACCTGCTCGGACGCGTCCTGCACCGCGGCGGACCCACCCCGCCCGCGGACCCCGTCGCCACGAGCGACGCACCGCAGCCCGCGCGCGCCGCCGACGGCGCACGCACCGGCTGAGCCGCCCCACACCCGCACCCACGGCCCACCCCCACGTACCCACGTCCCGTGCGACGCGACGTCCCGGCGACCCGCCGCACGACCGTCCCACCACACCCAGGAGAGAGAGCGATGAAGCTTCGGATCCCTGCGCTGGCCACCGGCCTGTGCGCCCTCACCCTCGCGCTCGGCGCGTGCGGCGCCGTCGACACCGGCACCGGCGGCGGCTCGTCCGGCGGCGGCGCCACGAGCGGCTCGTCCGCCGAGGCCGGCGGCATCCCGCGCCCGGCGTCCTGCGACGACGACACCCCCTACGTCGCGGTCGCGCTGCCCAACCTCACCAACCCGTACTACGTCGCCATGAAGAAGGGCTTCGAGGACGCGGGCGCCGAGAACGGCTTCAAGGTCGAGGTCCAGATCGCCGACGACGACGACGCGAACCAGCTCGCGCAGGCGCAGTCCATGCTGCAGAAGAAGCCCTGCGCGCTGGCCCTCAACGCCGTCAAGTCCGAGCCGGGCGCCGCGATCGTCAAGGCCGCGAACGACGCGGGCGTGCCCGTGTTCACCGTCAACGTCGGCATCGACCCCGACGCGCTGCAGTCGCAGGGCGCGTCGATCGTGCAGTACCTCGGCGCCGACAACGTCGCGGGCGGCCGGCAGACCGCCGAGCAGGTGCTCAAGGACCTCGGCGCCGACGCGGCGCTGAAGATCGGGTTCGTCACCGAGCCCGACGAGACGCCCACGCAGATGCGCGACCAGGGCTTCGAGGACGCCATCAAGGCGAACGCGAACGCCGAGGTCGTCGCCAAGGTCGACGGCAACGTCAAGCCCGACGACTCGCTGCGCGCCACCACCGAGATGCTGTCCGGCAACCCCGACATCAACGTGATCTTCGCGTCGACCGGCCCCGCGTCCTACGGCGCGCTGCAGGCGCTCGGTGCCAACAGCCAGGTCAAGGTCTACGGGTTCTGCGCCGCCGAGACCACGCTCACCGAGCAGTACCCCGGCTGCGTCGCGCAGGAGCCCGCGGTCTACGGCGCCGACGTCGTCGAGCAGATCCGCGCGTGGGTCGACGGCGGCACCCCCGAGAAGGAGATCCTCAAGCCGCTGAAGATGTTCACGGTCGGCGAGACCCCCGGCCCGGGCGAGGTCGGCTGACATGACCACCACGTCGACCGGGACGCACGGCACGGCAGGGCTCGGCGTCCGCGGCATCGTCAAGCGGTACTCCGGAGTGCCGGTCCTGCACGGCGTCTCGGTCGACGTGCGGCCCGGCGACGTCGTCGGGCTCGTGGGTCACAACGGCGCCGGGAAGTCCACGCTGCTGCGCGTGATCTCCGGCGCCACCACGCCCGAGGGCGGGCGGATCGTCGTCGACGGCGCGGACCGCGCGATCGACTCGCCTGCCGCGGCGATCGGCGCCGGCATCGCGACCGTCTACCAGGAGCTCGCGCTGCTGCCCAACCTCACGGTGGCGCAGAACGTGCACCTGGGCGCCGAGCGCTCGCGCGCCGGCCTGCTGCGCCGCGAGGCCATGCGGGACGACGCGCGGCGGCTCGTCGAGCAGTTCGGCATCGACGTCGACGTCGACCGGCGCCTGGGGGACTACCCCGTGGCGACCCGGCAGATGCTCGAGATCGCCGTCGCCACCCACCGCAAGGCCCGCTACCTGCTGCTCGACGAGCCGACCACCTCCCTCGAGGGCGGTCAGGTCGAGCGGCTGCTCGAGATGGTGCGCTCGCTCGCGGCGGGCGGCATGGGCGTCGTGTTCGTCGACCACAAGCTCGACGAGCTGTACGCCGTGTGCAACCGCGTGGTCGCGCTGGTCGACGGACGCGTGCGCATCGACGCGCGCGTCGACGAGGTCAGCCGCCACGACGTGGTCGCCGCGATCGCGGGCGACGAGGCTGCCGAGGCCGACGAGGCACGTCGCCGCTCCCCTGACGGTGACGTGCCGGCCGAGGCAGGCACGACGGGGGCGGCCGCCGCCGCCCCCGTCGTGGCCGACGTGCACCGCTGGGTGCCGCAGGGCGTGACCGGGCCCCGGCTCGAGGTCCGCGACCTGGTGGCACCCGGCGTGCACGGCGTGAGCCTCACCGCCGAGCCGGGCCGCGTGCTCGGCCTCTACGGCCTGGTCGGCGCCGGACGCACCGAGGTGCTGCGCGCGCTCGTCGGGCTCGCACCCGTCACGTCCGGCACCGTCACGCTCGACGGCCGGCCCTACCGGCCGACGACGCCCGCCCGCGCCCAGCGCGCCGGCGTCGTCTACCTCACCGAGGAGCGCAAGTCCGACGGCATCGTGCCCGCGCTGGACTCGCCCATGAACGTCGCGCTGCCCGTGCTGCGCCGGTACCGGCGCGCGGGCCTGCTCGACAAGCCGCGCATGCTGCGCGAGGCCGACGCGCTGCTCGGCGAGCTGCGCGTGCGCGGCGACCGGCACGGGCCCGTCGTCAGCCTCTCGGGCGGCAACCAGCAGAAGGTGCTGCTGGCCCGCGCGATCGCGCAGCACCCGCGGGTCCTGCTGCTCGACGAGCCCACCAAGGGCGTCGACCTCGGCGTCAAGGCCGAGATCCACCGCATCGTGCGGGCGCTGGCCCACGAGGGCGGCCTCACGGTCGTGCTCGTGTCCTCCGAGGAGGAGGAGATCTGCGACGTCGCCGACGACATCGTCGTCGTGTCGCACGGCCGCAGCACCGGCGAGCAGGTGCCGCCCGACCACCGCACGCCGCACGCGCTGCGCACGGCCGCGTGGGCCGCCGCGTGAGCGCGCCCGCCGGCGCCGCTGACGATCCCGCCGCTGCGTCCGTCGACGCGGCCCCGACCCCCACCCAGCACCACGAGGAAGCGAGCACCACCATGGACGGACGGGCCACGACCCTGGAGGCCGCGCGCGAGCTCGTGCGCCGCGAGGGCCGCGGGGTCACCGAGGTCGCCGACCAGCTCGACGACACGTTCGTCGCGGCGGTCGACCTCGTCGGCGGCTGCACCGGCAAGGTGTTCGTCACCGGGTCGGGCACGTCCGGCGCGGTCGCGCGGCGCATGGCGCACCTGCTGTCGGTGTGCGGCACGCCCGCCGTGTTCCTGCCGGGCATGGACGCGCTGCACGGCACGATGGGGTCCGTGGTGCACGGCGACCTGCTCATCACGATCTCCCGCGGCGGCGAGTCGGACGAGCTCAACGACCTGTCCCGGCGCGTCCAGCAGCGCGGCGTGCCGGTGGTCGCGCTCACCGCGACGCCCACGTCCACGCTCGCGCAGGTCGCGGACCTCACGGTCGTCGTCGACGCGGGCCCCGAGGTCGACCCGGGCGGCGTCATCGCCATGGGCTCGACCCTCGCGGTCGCGGCGTGGGGCGACGCGCTCGCGGCCGTCCTCATGCAGCGCCGCGGGTACGGCTGGGACGAGGTGCTGTTCACGCACCCGGCCGGCGCCGTCGGCAAGATCGAGCACGTGCCCGACGCACCCGCCGTGCCCGGCGTCCAGGGGGTCTGATGGGGGTCGTCGCGGGCGTCGACTCCTCGACGCAGTCCTGCACGGTCGAGCTGCGCGACGCCGCCGACGGCCGCCTGCTCGGCGCGGGGAGGGCGCCGCACCCGCCGACGTCGCCGCCGGTCAGCGAGCAGCACCCCGACGACTGGTGGCACGCGTTCGCCGGGGCCCTCGCGGCGGCGCTCGCCGCGGCCGGGCTGCGCGCGTCCGACGTCGACGCCGTGAGCGTCGCCGCGCAGTGCCACGGCCTCGTGCTGCTCGACCGCGACGACCGCGTGCTGCGGCCCGTGAAGCTGTGGAACGACACGACGTCGAGCCCGCAGGCCGACGCGATGGTCGCCGACCTCGGCCTGGCCGCGTGGGCGGACGCCGTCGGCTCGGTGCCGACCGCGGCGTTCACGGTCACCAAGCTCGCGTGGGTCGCCGCGCACGAGCCCGACCTGCTGGACCGTGCGGCGCACGTGCTGCTGCCGCACGACTGGCTGACGTACCGGCTCACCGGCCGCGCCGTCACGGACCGGTCGGAGGCGTCCGGCACCGGGTACTACGCCGCGCACACCGGGCGGTACCTCGTCGACCACCTCGACCGGTGGGTGCGCCCCGGCGTGCCGTGGGCCGACGTGCTGCCCGAGGTGCTGGGCCCGTCGCACACCGCCGGGTGGGCCGTCACGCCCGCGGCCGCCGAGCTGGGCCTGCGGCCCGACGTCGTGGTCGGCGCCGGCGCGGGGGACCAGCACGCGGGTGCCCTGGGCATCGGGCTCGGGCCCGGGCAGGTGCTCTACAGCCTCGGCACGTCCGGCGTCGTCATGACGACGTCCGCGCAGCCCGTGCACGACGCGAGCGGCTGGGTCGACGGCGTCGCCGACGCGACCGGCGGCTGGTTGCCGCTGGTGTGCACGCTCAACAGCGCCAAGGTCACCGACACGGTCGCGCGCCTGCTGGGCGTCGACCACGACGAGCTCACGCGCCTCGCGCTCGCGGCCCCGCGCCGCGCCGACCGCGCCGTGCTCGCCGCGTACCTGGACGGCGAGCGCAGCCCCAGCCGCCCGCACGCGCGCGGCCTGCTCGGCGGCCTGCGCTCCGACACCACGCGCGAGGAGCTCGCGCTCGCCGCCTACGAGGGCGTCGTGCTGGGCCTCGTGCGCGGCCACGACGCGATCCGCGCCGCGGGCGCACCCGCCGACGGGACCGTCGTCGTCACCGGCGGCGGGGCGCGCTCGCGCGCGTACCGGCAGGTGCTCGCCGACGCGCTCGGCACCCCCGTCGAGACCCGCGACGCGCCCGAGGCCACCGCGCGCGGCGCCGCCGCGCAGGCCGCCGCCGTGCTCGCGGGCGCCGACGTGCGCGACGTCCGCGACGCGTGGACGCCCCGCGTCGTCGACGTCGTCGAGCCCGGCACGCCCCTCGACCCGCAGGTCCGCGCGCGGTACGCCGCGCTCGCCGACCTGCCCCAGCCCGACGAGACCGCCCGTGCCGCGGGCGTGGAGGAATGACGTGGACCTGTACCTCGACAGCGCCGACCGTGACGCGCTGGCGCCCCTGCTGGCCACGGGCCTGTTCCGCGGCGTCACCACCAACCCGCTGATCCTGCAGCGCGCGGGCGTGCGGCTGTCCGAGGTGCCCTCGCTCGTGTCCTGGCTGCTGGCCTCCGGGGCCGACGAGGTGTTCGTGCAGACCACGGCCGCCGACGCCGACGCGATCGAGCGCGAGGGCCACGCGCTGCGCGACCTGTCCGACCGGCTCGTCGTCAAGGTGCCCGCCACCGGGCCGGGGCTCGTCGCGACGCGGCGCCTGTCGGCCGCCGGGGTGCCCGTGCTGCTCACGGTCGTCTACCACCCCAACCAGGCCGTGCTGGCCGCCGCCGCCGGCGCGCGCCTCATCGCGCCGTACCTGGGCCGCATGACCGAGGCCGGCCGCGACGGCCGCGCCGACCTGCGCACCATGGCCCGCGCGCTCGCCGGCACGGGCACCGGCGTGCTGGTCGCGAGCGTCCGCGACGCCGCGGTGGTCCCCGAGCTCGCCGCCGACGGCCTCGAGGCCGTCACCGTCGGCACCGACGTGGCCCACGCGATGTTCGCCGAGCCGCTCACCGACGCCGCGATGGTGCAGTTCGACGCCGCGACGTCCGCGCTGCGCTGACGCGCGGGCCGGCCGCCGACGGACAGCGCCCTCGCCGAAGGCCCGCACCCCTCGCTGACGGCTCGCCCCTCGCCGACGGACAGTGCCACGGACGACGGACAGCCGCGTGCGCGTGTCCGTCGTGCCGTACCCCTGTCCGTCGGCGACGCGGGGCGGCGGAGGGGGCGGCGGACGGGTGACGGGTGTCGGTCAGGCCTGACCCGGACGGGTGAGGTGCCGGTGCGTCGGTCATGACTGACGCGGCGGGTGACGATGACGCCGGGACCGTCCTCTGACGTCAGGAGCTGCTGTGGCCGTCCTCGACCTGCCCGCCCCGACCGGTGCCCGGCGTCCGCCCGCCCTCGTCGTCGAGACCGTGGTCGCGGTCGGGACGGTGTTCGGCGCGCTGGGGGCGGTCGTCGTCGCGGCGATGCGTGCCCGGGAGCTCGTGCGGTCCTCGGCGGGGTGGATGGTCGCCGTGCCCGTGTGGCCCACCGGCGCGATGCCGACCTCCGCGTGGGACACGCCGGCGCGGCAGGGGTTCCCGTCGCCCGTGCAGCCGGTCGGGCCCCATGCCGTCGACCTGTGGCTCGACCGTCCCGACGGCCTCACGGCCGCGCTCGCCGGCGTGGGCGTGTGGGTGTCCTGGCTCGTCGTCGCCGCGCTGCTGCTGACCGCCCTGCCGGTGGCGCGCGCGGTCCTGCGGGGCCACGGGTTGTCGTTCACGACGGCGCGGCAGGCGGCCGTGTCTGCCGGGGTCGTGCTCGTCGCGTGGGCCGTGCACGCCGCCGCCCCGCTGCTGGCCGCCCACCGCGCGCTCGACGCGGGGTACTCCGGCCTGCCCGCCGAGTGGTTCACGCCGCAGGCCCGCCCCGTGTGGTGGCCGCTGCTGGTCGTCGCGCTGCTGCTGGTGCTCGCGGGCACGCTCGCCGCCGCGACCCGGGCGGTCGCGCGCGCCGCGGAGCGCTGACCGCGGGGCTACCGTGGGCGCCGGTGCGGCCGGCCGGTCGCACCGACCGCACCACCGAAGGCCCCGCGCGATGACCCCCACCCCGTCCGGCAGCGCCGGCGTGCCCGGCACCGACCCCGTTGCCCCGTCAGCCGCAGGCCCCGCCGCCGACGCCCCTGTCGCGTCGGATGCCCCCGGTGCCGCCGCCGACCGCGCGCTCGGGCACGGGCTGCGCACGCGGCACCTCACGATGATGGGCCTCGGCTCGGCCATCGGCGCCGGGCTGTTCCTCGGCAGCGGCGTCGGCATCGCGACCGCCGGGCCCGCCGTCCTCGTGTCGTACGCCGTCGCGGGCGTGCTCGTCGTCATGATCATGCGGATGCTCGCCGAGATGGCCGCCGCGTCGCCCGCGTCCGGCTCGTTCTCCGTGTACGCCGAGCAGGCGCTCGGCCGGTGGGCCGGGTTCACGCTCGGGTGGGTCTACTGGTTCACGATCGTCATGGTGCTGGGCGCCGAGATCACGGGCGTCGCGCGCATCGTCACCGGCTGGTTCCCCGACGTCCCGCAGTGGGGCGTCGCGCTCGTCGTCGTCGCCGTGTTCGCCGTGGTCAACCTCGCGGGCGTGCGGCAGTTCGGCGAGTTCGAGTTCTGGTTCGCCGCGCTCAAGGTCGCCGCGATCGTCGGGTTCCTCGTGGTCGGCGTGCTGCTCGTGCTCGGCGCGCTGCCCGGCACGTCGCCCGTCGGCACGTCGAACCTGCTGGGCCACGGCGGGTTCGCGCCCACGGGCGTCGCGGGGGTCGCGGCCGGGCTGCTCGTCGTGCTGTTCGCGTTCGGCGGCATCGAGATCGTCACCATCGCGTCCGCCGAGGCCGCCGACCCGCAGCGCGCCGTCGCACGCGCCACGCGCTCCATCGTGTGGCGCATCCTCGCGTTCTACGTCGGCTCCGTCGCCGTCATGGTCCTCGTGCTGCCGTGGGACTCGCCGCAGCTCGCCGACGGGCCGTTCGTCGCCGTCCTCGACCTCGCGGGCCTGCCGGGCGCCGCGCGGCTCATGGAGGTCGTCGTCGTGCTCGCGCTGCTGTCCGCGTTCAACGCGAACATCTACGCGACGTCGCGCATGGCGTTCTCGCTCGCCGGTCGCGGCGACGGCCCGGCCGTGCTGCGGCGCGTGTCGCGGCGCGACGTGCCGTGGGTCGCCGTGCTCGTGTCGGTCGCGCTCGGGCTCGTCGCCGTCGCGCTGAACTGGCTGCTGCCCGACGCGCTGCTCGGCATCCTGCTCAACGCCGTCGGCGCGTCGCTGCTGGTCGTGTGGGTGTTCGTCGTGGTGTCGCAGCTGCGGCTCCGCCCGCGCCTGGCCGCCGCCGCAGGCCCCGCGGGGCTGCCGCTGCGCATGTGGGGGTACCCGTGGCTCACGTGGGCGACGCTCGCCGCGCTCGCGGGCGTCGTCGTGCTCATGCTCACCGACGCCGCCGCGCGGGCGCAGCTCGCCGCGACGGCCGGGCTCGTGGCCGTCGTCGTCGGGATCTACGCCGTGACGGCGCGCCGCCGCGCACGGGCCGGGGTCGGCTCGGCCTGACGGGGCCCGTCCCCGCCGCCGCGCACGACGACGGGGACGGACGCGTCAGCGCGGGTCGGGCCGCACCCCGACGACGTACCCGTCGATGCCGCAGTAGACGGTGACCCCGTCGGACGCGAGCTGCACGTCGTGGAACCCGCGGCCCGACAGGTCGTTCGTGTACAGCACCGCCCCCGACGCGGGGTCGAGCTGGTACAGGTACCCGTTGACGGCCGCGAACACCCAGCCGTTCTGCGCGAGCACCCGCACGACCTTGCCCGTCGCGATCGACAGGTCCCGGTCCCACCGCCGCGCCAGGCCGTCGAGCGCGAGCCCGAGCACACGGCCCGTCGTCCCCACGAACGCCGTCCCGCCCGCGGACGCGACGTCGACCCGGTGGTACCCGAGCCCCGACAGGCCGTTGTGGGCCAGCACGCGCCCGTCACCGGGGTCCAGCACGTACACGTGCCCGTTGGATCCGACGAGCACGCCCGCCTCCACGCCCGCGACGTCGACGACGTCCCACCCCGCACCGGGCAGGCTCGTCTGCCAGCGCGTCGCCAGGTCGCCCGGTGCCAGGCCCACGACGTACCCGTTGGTGCCGGCCACGAGCGTGCCGCGCGTGAGCGTCAGGCGCACCTCCTCGCGCCCGCGGCCCGGCAGCGGGTTGTGGGCCAGCACGTGCCCGGTGCCCGGTTCGAGGCGGTACACGTGCCCGTTCGACGCCGCGTACACCGCGCCGTCCTGCGCGACCATCACGCTCGTCACCGCGTACCCCGAGCCCGGCAGCGACGTCTGCCACCGCGTGCCCAGCCCGTCGGCCTCCATGCCGACGACGTACCCGTCGATGCCCGCGTACACGCGTGCCCCGTCGGACGCGATCCGCGTCTCGTGGTTGCCGCGGCCCGGCAGCGAGTTGTGCGCGAGCACGTGCCCGTCGCCCGGGTCCAGCCGGTACACGTGACCGTTCGACGCCGCGAACGCGCGCGTCCCGTCGAACAGCGGCTGCACGTCGGTGTACCCGCTGCCCGGCAGGCTCGTCTGCCACGCCGTCACGAGGCCCGACGTGCGCTGGTCGCGCGAGATCAGGCCCATGCGCGGGCTGACGATCGTGACGAACTCCTTGAGCCGCGACCACAGCGAGTCGAACATGTCGCGCTCGACCGTGCGCCGCAGCGCGTCGTCGTGCCACGCCTCGAGCGTGCGGTCCCCGGCGGGGGTCGCGACGCCGGTGGGCAGGCGGCGCAGCACGTCGTCGGGCGTGGTCGTGGTGGTGCCGCGCTCCAGCAGGTCCCGGATCGCGCTCTGCGACAGGTGCACGGCGGCCGAGGGGTGCGCGACCGCGTCGCCGAAGTCCAGCAGCTTCTCGTCGCCGAAGACCCGGAACCGGCCGCCGTCCAGGCTCGTGACCGTCAACGACGCCTCGTTGTAGTGGTTGTGCACGACGTTCGACGACAGCTGCACCACGGCCGCGTCGAGGAACGACAGGTACTGCCGGTACGCGACCTCCACCGGCACGCCCGCCGGTGCGACACGGCTCGCGACGACCCGCGCCCGGTAGTCGGGCTGCTCCTCGACGGTCTGCGGGTCGTGCGACGTCAGGTCCGCCAGCACGTCGTACAGCTCCGCACCGTGCAGCGCCGGCTGCAGGTCCACCGTCACGCGGCGCACCATGTCCCAGTCCGGCACCGGCAGCACGATCTGGTCCGCCGCCCACCGCGAGAACCACTGCATGATCAACGTCTTGTTGGTCAGGTGGCCGGCCGCGAACGAGTCCTCCACGAAGTGGTCCGCGTACGCCTGGGTCACCCACGCGCGGTCGGTCAGGTCGTGCTTGCGCGCCGGGTCGCCCGCCGCGAACGCCTGCTCCGCGAGGTCGCGCGCCCGCGCGTGGAACGCCCGCCACCGGTGCCACGAGAACGGTGCGAAGTGGCACGCGTTGCGCGCCAGCAGCCCGAAGTAGTGGTCCACCCCCAGGCCCGCCGTGAACTCGTCGATCGCGCGCGACTCCTTCAGCAGCTCGAGCGTCGAGTCTCCCGCGTACGGTGCGATCGCCCCCTGGAACTGCACCACGTGACCGTCGCCCAGCAGGTGCAGCAGCCGGTTCGCGCTCTCCTGCCGCACCTGCTGCAGGAACCCGCCGGTCGTGCCGTCCGGCAGCCCGTCGATCGCCGTCGGGTCCGCCGCGAAGTCCCCGCCCACCGCGTTCAGCTCGCCGAGCGTCGCCAGCAGGCCGCTGCGCAGCGTCACCACCGTCAACGACGGGTCCACCGCCGCGATCTGCGCCGCCGTCGCCGTGTGCGCGCCGCCCTGCCACAGCAGCAGGTACCGCACCTGCCGCTCCACCACCTCGCGCCACCCCGGACCCCGCGTCGCGACCGTCACCAGGGCGTCCGTCCCCAGGTCGCCCAGCAGGCGGTGCTCCCACGCGTTGAAGGCCCGCAGGGCGGGGCGCCGGGTGGGGTGCGGAGAGCTGCCCGGGCCGGTCGGCGTGCGCACCGTCGCGTCGTGCGGCAGCCGGCCGCCCGCGAGCGCGAGCCGCGCCCACGTCTCGGCCTCGTGCTCGTCGTTCGCCCGCCGCCGGTGCGGGTCCTGCAGCGTGTGCGCGACCTCGTGCGCGAGCACGTGCTCCCACGCGCGCGTGAACGGCCGGAGCGTGTCGGGCAGGAAGACGTCGGTGCCGCGCGAGGCCGCGGCCCCGCCGGCGGCGGTCGCGGCGCGCGCCGCCCGGGCACCCGTGCGGACGCGCACGGCGCCCAGGTCCGCGCGGTACGCGTCCTCGAGCCAGCGCCGCACGCCCGGGTCGAGCGGTGCGCCGTCGTCGGGACGGGTGCGCTCTCCGGGCCGGGTGTCGGGTCGGGTGTCGCTGTCGGGTCGGGTGTCGCCCCGGGGGCACGTGTCGCCGGCGGGTCGGGCGTCCCCGTCGGGTCGGGCGTCCCCGTCGGGTCGGGTGTCGCCCCCGAGGTACGTGTCGCCCTCGCGTCGCGTGCCGCGAGGTCGTGCGAAGTCGTCTGGCAGTCGGGTCGTCGATGTGGTCATGCGGATCCGCCCCCTGGATCGCCGGATGACGCGACGCGCTGCGCCGCGTCCCCGGTGCTGCGCCGTCGCGGCACCGGTGGGGCCATGATGCTCCGCTCACCAGGGCAGACGGGCGTTTCCGTGCGAATTCACCCGCGTTTCGCGGCGTTCATTGTTCGACGCTTTGTTGGGCGATTGTCCGTCTGGGCATTCTCGGTCGGCTGTCCAGCGGGGGCGGACCCGGTGGGCTGGCTCGCCACCGGCGGGTTCGTCCCGTCGGCTGGCGTGCCGCCGGCCGCGGCGTGAGCGTGGGGGCATGAGCGAGGACACCGTCCACCCGGCGAGCCAGCGTCCCGAGACGGACGACCCCGAGAACCAGCCGCTGCCCGGTGCGCACGGCCCGGACGGCGACCCCGAGCCCGGAGACACGCAGGACACCGGCACCCGGCGGGTCTACCCGTCCGACCCGACGGGCGACGACCCGACCCCCTGACGGAGCTGGCCGCGCTGACGAGCCACCGGCGCGGCCTCCGCACGAGCGACCTCACCGACCCCGTCATCGGTCGCTCGTCGCGGTGCACCCGCGCGACGGATGACGGTCTCGGACGGTCCGGCTCGCGACGGATGACGGTGACGAGCGGTCCCGCGTGCGACGGGGAGGGCGTCGAGCGGTGCCGCGTCCGGCGACCCCGTCATCGGTGGTGCTCGCGTCGGTCGTCGTGCGACCGATGGCGGGGTCACCGTGTGGGTGGGGCCGGTGGGGGCGCGGGCGGCGCGTTCCGTCCCTGTCGGGCCGCGTCGTCCGGGGCGTCGTACGCTGCCGCCACCATGAGTGACTTCCTCGACGGTGCCCGGCTGCTGCTGCGCGGGTGGGGGTTCTGGCGGCGACGGACGTCGACGATGGCGCTCGGGCTCGTGCCCGCGGCGCTGGTCGGCGTCGTGATGGTCGTCGCGATCGGCGTGCTCGTGCTGAACCTGGGGCGCGTCGGCGACTGGTTGACGCCGTTCGCCGACGACTGGACCCCGTTCTGGGAGCGCGTGGCGGAGCTTGTCGCGCAGGCCGTGGTGCTCGCTGCCGCCGTCGTGCTGGTGGTCGTGACGTTCACGGCGTTGACGCTGACGGTCGGTGAGCCGTTCTACGACCGCATCTGGCGAGCCGTCGAGCAGGACGAGACGGGTGCCGTGCCCGACGGTGACACGGGCTTCTGGCGGGGCGCCGTCGACGGGTTCGCCCTCATGGCGCGGGGGCTCGTGGTTGCGGTGCTGGCCGGCGCTCTCGGCCTGGTCCCCGTGATCGGCACGGTGACCGGGTGGGTCGCCGGCGTCCTGCTCACGGGTTGGGTGCTGGCCCACGAGCTCACGTCGCGCGCGCTCGTCGCCCGCGGCCTGTCGCGTGCCGAGCGCAACCGGCTGCTGCGTGCGCAGCGCACGGTCGCTCTCGGGTTCGGCGCGGCGACGCAGCTGTGCTTCCTCGTACCCGGCGGTGCGGTCGCGACGATGCCCGCCGCGATCGCCGGGTCGACGATGCTCGCGCACCGTCTGCTGGGGTCGGGTGGGCCGGATGTGACGGGTCGGGCGGGTGCTGTGGGTGCGGTGGGTGGGCCGAGTGCGGCGGGTAGGTCGGGCGCGGAGCCGGGGCCGCTGCCGTCAGCCGGTGACGCCGCCGCAGGTGGTCGCTGACCACAGACCCGCGCCGGCGTCCTGCGCCTGCTGCTGCGCGGCGCGCAGGTGCTGCTGGTACGCGTACGGCGCGGCGTAGGTGTGCTCGACCGCGTACCCCTCGGCGACCAGCACGTGGTTGAGCAGCCGGCCGTCAGGCAGCCACACGTAGTCGAGCTCGCGCCCGTACTGGTCGACCCCGTCCTGCGTCGGGTCGCCGCGCAGCGTGACGGTCTGCCCGGCCAGCAGCTCGGTGGTGCGCGCCGACGCCTCGGGCCCGAAGCACTCGACGGGCCGGTCGGGTGCGACGGACTCCGGGGTGTCGATGCCGATGAGCCGCACCCGCGTCTCGCGGTCGGGCTTGGCGACGATCAACGTGTCGCCGTCGACGACGCGGACCACGCGGAACGGGCCCTCGACGTCCGCGGGTGGGGTGGTCAGGTCGGTCGTGTCGACGGGTGCCGCCGCCGGTGCCGACGCCGGTGCTTGTGCTGGCGGTGCCGTGGTCGTGGTGGTGACCTGCTGCCAGGGGAGCGCAGCCGTCAGAGCGTCCACGGTGTTGGGGCGTCCGAGGCCGATCCACGCGACGACGAGCACGGTCGCCAGCGCGGTGAGGCCGCGGGTGGGGTTGACCGAGCGTCGTCGTCGGGGGCGTGGGCGCCGTGTCGGGGCCGTCCGCGGGTGCCGCGCCGTCGGCGGGGTGCGGTCGCCGAACGCGGGGCGCCGGTCCGAAGGTGCGTGTTCGGCGAACGCGGGGTGCCGGTCCGAGGGTGCGCGGTCGGCAGGCATGCCGCTGCATCGGCGCCTCGGGGCGTCCGGTTGAGCCGGGTCTGCGGGATCCGCTCAGCAGCCCGTGGGTCAGGTACGCGACGACGCCGCGGCCTCGTGCCTCAACCACCCTCGACGACACGTACGCCATCGACCTGCCAGCCGTCGTCGCGCGGGGTGAGCGCCAGCGCCAGGACGAGGCGCTCGGGCTCCCCGATGTGGATCTGCCACATCTCCGGAGCCTCCTCCCAGGTCGTGGTGACGACGTGGTCCGCGCCGACCTCGACGACGTACTCACCCGGCGCTTCGCGCCCGCCACGTGTGGTGACGGCGTCGAACCTGTGACGGACCATCGCCGCAGCCTCCGCCCCCGTGGAGCCGTCGGTCTGCAGCTCGGCGTCGACCTGCTGCGCGATGCTCTCGCACCAGCCGCAGCCCGGCCCCGCCCAACGGCGCAGGGCGGTGCTGTCACCGTCGTTGAGGGCCGTCGCGAACACGTCGAAGAACTCGGCGCCGGCTGCGACGGCTGCCTGCACGTCCGGCTCCTCGCTGACCGCGATGGATGTCGGGGTCGCGGCGGCGCTCGGCGCGGCGGTCGTGGGCGGTGTCGTCGACTCGGCCGCCCTGGCCCGGGAAGGTGAGTTGCCGGTGGGCGACGGGGATGGGGCGGTGCAGGCGAGCAACGTGGTCATGAGCGCGGTGAGCAGGGCGGCTGCGGCGGCGGTCCGCCGGGCGCGGAGGGGAAGTCTCGGCATGTCCCGATCCTCGCGGTGCCGGGCCGGGCCGTGGACGGGATGCGGGGCATCTGTGGACGACGGTGATGCGCGTCGACGGTGTGGACGGCTCGGTGCCTGTGAGGCGGAAGGGGTGCGATCCCGCCACCTGGCGCCACGGAGACACGCGCGGTTCGCGCCGGAGCCGCACGGGCACCCGCACGCGATGCGTCACAGAGGTGGGCGCTGCCCGCGCACACGGGCACGGCGAGCGCCGCCGTGCGTCCGTGGGGCGTCAGGGCTCAGCAGTCGGCGAGCTTGGGCTGGGTGTGGCAGTGGGTGGCGACGAGGTGGGAGGTGCGTTCTTCGATGGTGAGGGGGGTGCTGGTGGTGGTTGTGGTGGCGGTGCCGTTGATGGTGTGCCAGGTGGTGGTGCCGTCGATGAGGTAGCGGCCGGTC